>JBHLPW010000055.1:0-31300 GCA_048939015.1 Promethearchaeota archaeon | reverse complement strand
TCATTAAAGTTAATTTGTACAACAATAGAATGATAAAAAAAAAATCAATTATTTTTAGCTTAACCCAAATCGCTTGCCCATCCCCTCATAAATTTCCTCATCTTTTCCTGTCTCAAAATTATAGCTTTTATTTGTTCATTTGATTTATTTTTTAGATTAATAATCTCAGGTATAAAATTGTATTTTAGGAATAATTCTTTACACTGGTTAGAAATCAAATCATTAGGAATGTTATTAGGATCATTCTCAAATTTCAGAAAATTTAATTCCCAGACCTCTAAGAAATTATCCAGGTCTTTAAATTCTTGAAAAATAGGTAAAGCCCCTAAAGAATTTGGTGTAGTAAGAGCTACATTAGCTTGTTTAACACTAAACTTATTTCCATTAAATGAAATTGCAGTACTTCCTTCATCATTTAATCTATGGAGCATATTAATATCTGTAATCGAATCTCCTAAAGCAATCATTTCTGAAATTGATATTCCAGTTCTTTTAGATATTTCTTCAACGGCTAATTCCTTTCTTCTGCCCCCACGAACTATTACTTTATTCATAATCTTTATATAATCTGATTCTGAACCTAACCAGAAAAATTCATTTAAATCTTCAATAATACTATTAAGATCTTTTCCGTTAGTAAGATATTTCTTAAATATCTTCTTTATCAATACATTTATTGCCTCTTCAATATTAGTTATCCCTTTCTTCAGGTTTTTAATATTAAAATCTGTACAATATACATGATCTCTTGGAATCTCCAATGCTTTTGTGACATTATGAGCAAAATGAGTATAACTTGTAGAAATTACAAATATATCCCAGTCTTTATGTAAAATTTTCATTAATTCTTTACATCCTGGCAATAGTCCCATGTTACTTCTAGCTTTATTGATTAATTCTTCGTCTGTATAGCAAGATGCATACAAAGGGGCCATTAAACGCAATGTATCTCCTGGTTGATATTCGGGAATATTCAGTTGTTCTTTAACTCCAGTTACATCAATAATATAATCGTCATAATTAGATATCATAGTAAAAAATTCAGCCATATCATATTCAAGTAAATTTAGACCCAATTTTTTGTTCAAGTTTTTTCCTAATTCAGCTGCAAAATCGATAATGCTAATTGGCCCTTCTAAATCCCAACAACAAACTAATTTCTTTGTATTCAAAAAATCTTTCCTTAAAAAAAGTATTTTAAACTAATTTATGATATAAGAAGTTAAAAAATTAAAAATTCACTTATTAAAGAGCTATTATTTAAGAATCCATTATTCTTTTACTTTAAAAATTTCCTGAATTGATTTATTTCTTTCTCTTTCAATTATTTCTTGCCAATTTGGTTCAATAATATCAAAAGCATTTAAAGTTAGGTTTTTAATTTCCTTATCAGATGAATCTAATAATGGTGCTAAGTATGTTAATGCTCTTTTATCTTTAATTCTTGTGAGACTTTCTATGATATATATAATTCTAAATTTATCAGGATTATCGTTTTCTTGTTCATTTTTAAGCTGTTCAATAATCCTTAAGGTTGCTCTTCCATCTTTAATCCGTCCTAATGCTTCTATTATTTTATTAACTACAGTATGATCTTGTTCAGATCTAAGAGCAGTACACAATAAATTAGTTGCTCTTCCATCCTTTAATAATCCTAATTGTCTAGCAGCTTCAGCTCTTTTCTGCCAATCATCATCATGAAAGAGTTGTTTTATTAAAGCGTTAAATTCAGCGTTCTTTTCATGCCAAGTCATGGTCTAAGATTTAACTAATTAAGATATTATTAGAATTTGATGATTATAGAATATAAACTACATGTTAGCTAAATTGTCAAAAAGTAAACCGTTTTTATTTGTTAAGAAGTGAATTCATGTGATCAATACGTTTCTGTAAAAGTTTTCTTGTACCTACATCTTTTCTGTGAAACAATTTTCCGTCAATACAATTTACTCCCATTTCTGCAATACTCTCTGCTTCTTCAAGAGAGTCAGCAATCCCTAATACTCCCATTGCTCTTGAAGTAGTAGTGAAAATTTTACCTTTCTCTCGATATATTGAAGCATAATAATATTTTGCTCCAGATTTTTTAATTTTCTCTTGATTTATGTTGACTTGTTCATTACTTTTAGGATTATCTGGATAACCTTCAGGAGCTAGATATTTGCACACTGTTGCTTTATTTTCAAATTCAAAATTTGAAGCTAAGTTCCCATTTATAATTGACCAACAGATATCAACGAGATTTCCCTTTAATAAAGGTAAAACATTCATAGCCTCGGGATCACCAAATCGAGAATTATATTCGATTAATTTTAACCCATTAGCAGTTTTCATGAATTGTCCATATAGGAATCCTTTATATTCAACACCAGTTTCTGCTTTCACCGCAGCTATTGTCTTTTTCATATCGTTAAGTGCTTCAAGAACATCTTCTTTTGTAATAAAGGGCATTAAATGATCTGCCATCGAATAGGATCCCATCCCTCCTGTATTTGGGCCCTTATCGTCCTCATATGCTCTTTTGTGATCTTGAACTAAGGGAGAACCAATAACATTCTTTCCATCAACAAAAGTCTGGAGAGTAAATTCTTCACCTATACATTTCTCTTCCAAAAGAAATCTACTATTCTTATTCACTAATTCTATACAATAATCTAAAATATCTGATTTTGACAAGAGGTGATCCCCATAAACTTTCACTCCTTTACCTCCTGTTAATCCCTCTGGCTTTACTACAAGATTTTCCTGTCCCACATCCTTAATATAACTCTCAATTCCATCCATTGAATCAAAAATCTTACTTTTTACATTCGACTTTATATTATATTTTTCTAATAAATTTCTGGTGAATACTTTTGAACCCTCTAATTGAGCGGCTTCTATTTTAGGGCCAATACATGGAATACCACCTTTTTCAAGTGCATCGACAATTCCTACAACTAATGGAGCTTCTGGACCAATTACTGCAAAATCAATTTTGGTATCTTTACAAAAGTTAATGATTTCTTTAAAATCAGTTTCAGAGTGTATTCTAATCTTTTTACTTAAATCTTCTAATCCAGCATTTTTAAAACTCATAAAAGAATATAAATCCGCTCCACCTTTAACAAGACTTTCACCTATAACATGTTCTCTCGCTCCATGTCCAATTATTAACACATTTATCATGGAAATCCCTCAATTTTTATAATATATAACAGATTCAAATTTTATTTACTTTTAAAATTGTATAGAGCTTAATTTTAACATACTTATTAACCTATAATTAAAATTAAAAAAAAAATGAATTATTTTCTATACAATCCATAAGTTTTGCATGTATCACACATAGCTTTAAGATTTTCTAATTTTGCATTGTCTGGAATTTCAGAACCAACAATAAGACCACCACCATCTGCACATTCATCGATAATTTTCTTTACTTGTTTTTCAACCATATTAGGTGTTCCAATGGTAAATAATGATGGTTTAAGATTTCCTTCAATACAGACGTGGCCTCCAAGGATTTCTTTTGCTTTAAATATATCTGTTCTCTCATCCATATGCATATAAAGCTTTCCTTTTGGTAATTCGAGTAAGTAATGTAGACGATCTGTCCAATCAGTATCCATATGTAACTGCACAATATATCCTTTTTTTACATAAGTACTAACAGTTTTTTTAAAATAGGGCCAAAATAATTCTTCAAAATGCTTTATTGAGATAAAATCAGCACTTGCCCTTACTGCTCCAACTAGCAAAGTTTTACCTTGACATTGAGTGATCCCATATTCGCCCATACGAATAAAATCATCTGTATATTTCTCACATATTTCAATAATTTTATCTTTATGACGATAAATATCTTTCATGAAATTTGTTGAACCTCTAAATGTCGATAATAAATCAAACACGGTACTGCCTGCTCCATCATTAAAAGTCGGAACTTGAAAATGTTCCCACCATTTAATTGTATATTCAACCACCTTGGGCGCTATCTTTCCTAGTTTCATCATATCACTCATTTTATAAGTATTAAAGTTAGCAAGCCAAAAGAATCCCTCTTTAAGAATTCTATCATAATCTTCTGCTCTTAGAAATGGGTTAGATAAAGCTCGTTCTGATAATTGGGGCGGAACATTCGGATCTAATTGACGACCAGGCATTTGCCAATCTAAATAATATACAGAAAACATATCTGGAAAAGGATTTACATATTGCATGTACATCCCTCCTCCTGCCATTGCAATATCAAAACCTCCCATTTTATGGTAAATCCATTCCATCGCTTCTTGAGCTTTTTCAGGATCATTAAGCATATCTTGGGCTGTGATATGATCAAGGTATTTAGTTTGCATAAAGTCAATTAAGGGCCAAACTGGAACTCTATCTGGCTCCTTTAAATCCATAGCAGTAAGCATTCTTTCGACACTAGTCATTGCTTCCTCCTTTATTGGTTCCATCTTATGCCACACCTCTTAACCATTTATTTACAATCTTTACTCCTTCAAAAGCGTTATCTGTGAATGCGTCTGCTCCTGCTTCTTTTAGCCAAAGTTCATCAACAGGAAGTCCTCCAATAATAATTTTCAAATTTTGCCTAAGACCTGCTGCTTCTAAAGCTTTGGTCGTTGCATTCATAGATTCTAAAGCGATAGTTAGTAACCCTGAATACGCAACAACTTTAGCTCCAGTTTCTTTAACTTTTTCAACAAATTTATCAGGAGGAATATCTACTCCTAAATCTATAACGTTATAACCAGCTGATTTTAAAAGAGTAACAAATATATTTTTCCCAATGTCATGAACATCTCCCTTTACCGTCCCAATTACTATTGATTCTAAATTACGCCTGCCTTCAGTAACTTTTTTCATGTGAGGACCAAGAATTTCAGCTGATTGAGAAAAAATTTCTCCAGCCATTACTAATTCGGTTAAGAAATACTCCTTCTTATTAAATTTATCTCCCACTACTTCTATACCATTCCTAAGAATTTCAATAATATCTTCTGGATTTACACCTTCTTCAATTAATTCTCGAACTTGTTTATAAGCTTCATCTTCATTTAAATCTATCATTGCTTCCATTAATTCCTCTTTACTTCCCATTTTATTACTTCCCTCCTATTTTTTTTTTCATAAATCCAAAAATCAAGCGACGCATTGAAAATGGTTTAGCTCTATCACCCCAGAGTATATGTCCAATAGCTTTATTAATTTCTTCTTCATTAGAATAATCTGGTTTCTTCATAAATTCTTCCATAATTATTTTCTCCTATAATTTTATTATTTCATAATAGAATCTATTAAGTATAAAAAGATTTCCTCATCTTAACTGAATGTAAAATTTTGGTATCTCAATTTCTAATTGAGTAAATTATAAATAAATTTTACAATTTTCCTTAGCACATTAAGATACTAAATTGTTAAATCTCATAAGTTAATACTAATTTTGAGAGATTATGTCTGAACAAAATTATAAACAAGCTGCAAGAGTTATTGTTAAAGCAGGAATGTTCCCCTTTCCTATAACAGATACAATGATTAAAATATTAAAGTTGTTAATTAATGAAGAAGAATTAGAATTAATAATGGCTTTCAAACGAACATCATCTCAAACTATGGATCAACTTAAGCAGAGCAGTAAAATGCCAGAAAAAAAAATTGAGAGCCTAATAACTTCTCTTGCCAAGGCAGGTTTAATATTTAATCAACCAAACTCAGGCGGGGTCATGGTTTATAGATTATTACCTTTTGTAATGGTTGGAGTATTTGAATATACCTTTATGAATAAATTAGAATTTAATGAAAAAGAAAAGAAACTTGCAAAACTTTTTACTCAATTATTTGAAGATTTAAGTGTTTTTATTCAAGCCAATTATGATACAATAGCCCCCTTCTTTAAAAATCTGCCTCCTTATGATCGCACAGTCCCTATCTTGGATAAGAGTGTTTCTAATGAGGAAATACAAATATCTATAAATCAGGAAATAGATGTTCCCGAGGAGCAAATAATCCCCACTCAAAAAGTAGAAGAAATTATAAACAAATTTGATGATATTGCTGTTGGTCATTGCTTTTGTAGGCATCATAAAGATTTATTAGGAAAGCCATGTAAAACGACTAAATTGAGAGAAAATTGTTTTACATTTGGGAAATCAGCTCGTTATTGCGTAGCGCAAGGTTTCGCAAGAACCATTTCAAAAGAAGAAGCTTTAAAAATTTTAAAGGATTCAGAGAGAGATGGTTTAGTCCATAAAGCTTTTCATCCCGGTTCAAAAATTACTAGAGATGAAACTTCAATTTGTAATTGTTGTAAATGCTGTTGCGGAACCCTTGAATGGTGGAGAATGGGAGTAACTGCTCTGATAAACTCAACTAATTACTTATGTCAAATTGATAAAGATAAATGTATTGGATGCGGAACATGCATGGAAAAATGTCCAGTTGATGCAATTCAAGGCGATGATAATAATAAAGCTGATTGTAACGAAGAATGGTGTATAGGTTGTGGTGTTTGTGCTCATTTTTGTCCTGAAAATGCTATATCTTTATTAGAAGGAATGCGAAAAGTGTTTGTACCTGTTCCGAGATTAAGAAATTAGGCAATAATGTTTCTGAAGAAATCTAAAAAAGAAATTTATATATCGTCCTTAATCTTTTAACTTAAATTATTTTACAATTTTTTATAATTTTCTAAGCATTGTTTTAAATATTTAATTATCAGTTTAATTTAAAAAAGATTTAATGTGAATAATCGATAATTAATTTTAATGCAAATTTTCGTGAGATCTATGATAAATTCGGATTTAAATAGAAAAAAAAGTATTGAAACAATGGGGGATAATAGTTCAAATGAGGAAGGATTAATAGAATTCCGAAATATCTCCAAAAATTATAAAGAATTATTAGCTTTAGATAACATCTCTTTTAAAATCCAAAAGGGCGAAATATTTGGATATATTGGACCAAATGGAGCAGGTAAAACTACTACAATTAAAATTTTAGTTGGTTTAATTAAAGATTATGAAGGAGAAGTTTATATTAATCGAATGAATATCAAGGATAACTGGAAGGAAATGCATAAGCTAATAGGTTATCATCCTCAGGAAGCAGGTTTCCAAGAATGGCGTACAGTTGACCATGCGTTTAAAACATTTGGACGTTTATCTGGATTAAATTCAGAACAGATTGCTCAAAGAACTCAAGAAATTTTAGAGTTAATAAATCTTTCAGAAGTAAGATATAAAAAAATAACTTATCTCTCTGGAGGAATGGTTCAAAAATTAAGACTAGGTCAAGCACTTCTACATAAACCTCAAATCCTGGTTTTGGATGAGCCATTAACAGGATTAGATCCGCAAATGAGGTATCAATTCAAGAAGATAATAAATAATTTATCGAAAGATGGCAATACAGTCATATTTTCTTCCCATATTTTAAGTGATGTTCAAGACATTGCTGATAAAATTGGAATTTTAAATCAAGGTCAAATTAAAGATATTGGATCTCCTGAAGAACTCCAAAAGAAATTCAATATTGGAAATGTAATTGAAGTTGAAGTAGCTGAAAATACTAGTTTATGTGAGGGATTAGAAGATTTATCTGAAGTGGAATACGTTAAAAAAATAAAGTCAAACAAACAATTAATTCATTTGAGATCTAGTATTGATATAGATTTAGCAATTTATCAAATAATTAACATTTTAAAAGAGCAAAAGTGTAAAATGCGCAACTTTAATCTATTAAGGCCTAGTTTAGAAGAGATATATTTAAAGTATGTTGGAGGTGAAAATAATTGAGTTTATTATTACTTTTCTATGATGAATTAAAAGGATATGCAAAATCAAAAGTTATGATCGTACTCTGGTTTGGTTTGCCTCTATTATCATTTCTAATCCAATTCATTAATCCCAATGAATTAGAAGGTATACCTATTTCATTTTTAGTGGCTATTGTTGTTTCGAGTATTGGAGGCACACTTTCCGTAATAATGTTGAGTACTTCAATTGTTAACGAAAAAAATCGTCATGTTTATGAGTTATTCCTAATTAGACCTGTAAGGCGAAGTAGTTTACTTTTAGCAAAATTTTTCGCAGTATATTTATGTTTAGTTGTAGCAGTATCAATTTCGTTTATTATTGGCGTTATAATTGATGGATTTACTGGTGATTTATCTGGTAGATTCTTGGAACTCACAATAAACTCTTTAATTACCAGTATTTCTTCAATGGCAATTACATGCTCGATAGGGATATTTTTTGGTGTATTGGTTTCATCTGTACCCGTAGCAGCAATTCTTTCAGTTTATTTGGGTAGTCAACTCTCTTCTCTTATAATATTACCTTCTATCTTTATACCAAATTTAAATACAGAAATGTTAGCATTAACCTTGGGAATATCACTTACAATTGTTATTATGAGTATAAACATAATTAAATTTAACCGGATGCAATTTTAGATTAAATTATTACTATAAAAACAGATTCTTGTTGAGAAGATAGATCTAATTTAATTTTTGAGAGCACTTTTTTTTTTTCCAAACTTTCGAAATGCATATATTATTCTTTGAAGCACAGTAATATTTGTCCCAATTGCTAATATTATCATTGTCCACCATAAAGCAGATGGAAACCAAATTTGAAAAATCGCCCCAATTAACAATATTGGCACGCGATCAGTCCTTTCTAATAACCCTACCCCATACAAATTATCTACACCTAATGCTTCTATTTTTGCTCTTGTATAAGAAGTCAGGAATGCTCCAATAAGAACAATTAATCCAATCCATAATGTTGTATATCCTCCGAGAATCATACCTATAAATAAAAAGAAATCTCCAATTCTATCTAATGTGGAATCTAAGAACCCTCCCAATACGGTTGGACCTTGAAGACGGGCTACAACTCCATCCAATTGATCGAAAAATTCAGTTATAAATAGAAAAACAATAATTATTATTAAATAATTAAAAATAGAACCTAAAAAGGTTATTATTGCACTGATTAATCCAAATAAAGTAAAATAATTCGCTGGTATCTTTTTTAATTTCTTACCTAAGGGAAGTAATAGTTTTTCAGAAAATTTTTTTATTTGTAATAACATGTTATAATCTTTCTTACTTCTTTATGATCAATCTTTTCTTTAAATTAGGATTATATAAAAATAAAGTTTTCTCTAAAAAATATACAAAATAATGATATGAAGTCTAAAAGTCAAAAATAGGATAACATTTTTCTTTAATATATTTGATTTATTTTGAACAGAAATAACTAGATTGAATTTAAAAAATAATTTGACACTCTTTCTTTTCTAATTCTTTGAGAACCAATGAATTCCTGTTTATTGGATTATTTCGAATATTAATTTTTTTTAATGTTTTTAACTTAATGATAGATTCAGGAAGCTCTGCAATATTATTCTCATAAAGTATAAGTTCTTCTAAATTTCTAAGAGATCCAATATTACATGGTAAAAATTTAAGATCATTTGAATTTAAGTTTAATTTGGTCAAATGAGAGAGTTTATCTATGCATTCAGGAATTAAACTAATTTTATTCTCGAATACCCTAAGATCTGTTAAATTTTCTAGTAAACAAATACTTGTAGGTATTGAGCTAAGAAGATTAGATCTTAACCAAAGTTCTTTCAAATTTTTTAAATTACCTATCTCTAAAGGTAAGTTTTTTAGTTTATTATCACTTAACCAAAGATGCTCAAGCTTTATTAGAGAACCAATCTCTTTTGGAATGTCCTTCAACTTATTATGTTGAATCTCTAAAGTCTTTAAATTAATCAAATTTCCTATTTGAGGGGGTAATGTAATCAAGGCATTATAATTTAAATTTAATAACTCACATTTCTTTAATTCTCCGATTGAATTTGGCAGATCCTCTAAAAGATTTGACTGCAGATCTAAATAGGCTATTTGATTTATTTTACCTATTGATTCCGGTAATACTTTCAAATTATTATTTCTTACAATTAGAGTATGCAGATTTTTAAGATGTAGTATAGATAAATTTAGAGAAGTAAAATTATTTTTACAAAGATTTAGAGTAGTTAACATTTTTAATTTATCCAAACCATCAGGAAGCTCAATTAATTCTTTTCCAAATAAACTCAAGGCAGTTATGTATCCATTTTCTGAAATAAATCCAAATGATTCATGTTTTACATATTTCAGAGAAGGTATTGGTTTTCCAATAATTTCACTCAAATTTTTAATATAAGTATAATCAACCGGATTTAATTTATTTCCTTGATATGTCTTCAACAATTTCAACTTTAAGATTGTATAATATAATAGGATTTAGAAAGAAGCAATATAAATATGAAATATATTTCTTTTTTTCCATCCTTCCTAAATTTTTTAAAATGGTGTATGGATGTGTTTGCATTAAAAAAAAAAAGAATTAGAGTTTATAAATAGGATAGAATTTATTCTTTACATATTCGAAAAAGTAATTTGGATTTAAATCTTCTCCAGTTACCCTTTTTATCAAATCATTGGCTCTATATACGCTTCCATGCTGATGAATATTTTCTCTTAAGTAGCTCAATAAGTTAGAAAACTCACCTTTTTTGTAATCCTCGTGTAAGTTTGGATGTGCTTCTAAAGCTTTTGAATAAATTTGAGCAGAATAAAGACTCCCTAAAAAGTAAGTAGGGAAGTATCCAATAGCTCCACCGCCCCAATGCATATCTTGTAATACTCCCTCCTTGTCTGTAGGGGGTGTGATTCCAAGGTATTCTTCCATTTTAGAATTCCATAATTCAGGTAATTCATTTATTTGAACTTTCCCTTCAATCATGTCTTTTTCGATCTCAAATCTTAGAATAACATGTAAACCATAAGTGACTTCATCAGCATTAACTCTAATAAACGAAGGTTGGACACAGTTCACTGCTCGATGAAATTCCTCCATTGGATAATTCTTTAAGTTCTCCGGGAAATATTTTTGGAACGTAGGATACCAATAGGACCAGAATTCTTTACTTCTACCAACAATATTTTCCAGCAATCTTGATTGAGACTCATGAATCCCCATTGAAGTACCAGTACATAATATTGTATCATGAAGTTCTTTTTTAATCCCCATTTCATAAAGAGCATGACCACACTCATGAATAGTTCCAAAAATACATTCATTTAGAAAGTCTTCCTTCGTTCTTGTAGTTATACGTGTATCTTCGGAAGCAAGTGCTGTTGTAAATGGATGCGTAGATCTGTCTTGTCGACCATATCCGAGATCATAATTGAATTTTTTAATTATCTCAAAACTAAGTTCGAATTGTTTATCTACATCATAATTTTTATGTAAAATTGAATCGTCAGGCTTATCTGAGGATGAATTCAACTTCTTTACAACATCTACTATTTTTGATTTTATTGGATTAAATATATTAGCAATCCAATCATAGGTTGCACTTGGTTCATATAAATCTATTAATGTGGAATACATATCTGGGTGTGTCGCTAATTTTTCTGCTTGTTCTCTTTGTAATTCAACTGTCTTTTCCAGTATTTCTTTAAAGAGTGAAAAATCGCTTTTAGTATAAGCTTCTCTCCAAATACCAGAAGCTTTTATACTTGTTTCCGCGATTTCAGCAACTAATTTCTCTGGTAACTTAGTCGCAAGATCATATTCCCTTTTAGTCTCTCGCAATAAGGCACTGTCGATCTCATTAAGGTCAGAAATTTTTTCTGCTTCTTTTATTAATTTTCCGACTTTTTCCGAGGTTTCTCTCTGATGAATTAATTTTGATAATAGTGATATTTGTTTTGCCTTACCATCTAAAGATTTATAATTACGCATATTTACTTCCTGATCCCAATTCAAAGCAGCGCGAGCATAGTTCAAACTCATTATTTCATCAAAATGATCGCGAAGTTCTTTTATAGCACTCATATTTTAGACCATAGAATTTTTATTTTTAATTGAATATTTCAAATTTAAATTAAATTTAACAAAAAAGTTTGTTAATACTTTAGTGAATATAGAATAATTTTAAAAGAAGTATATTCTGAACTTTGATTGAACTTTATAAAAAAAGTTTAAAAATCAAAATAAGAATTATAGCAAGTTAAGTTAATTTTTCTTGTTTAACAAAGAAATTGGCGGCCATTTCTACATCCTCGAGTGTTATAGGTCTTCCTAAAGATTTTTCTAATTCTAATATTAAATTTTCACACAAACCAATACTAAGAGAACTTCCTTTACTAATTATCATTTTTTGTAATTCTTTTGTAAAATCGATAACAAGTGGTTTCTCTATTTCCTTTTTTATATCTTCATGTTCTCCAAATATCTCTAATGGCATCTTCGCTTTGGGTTTTTCTATACTCTCAATTTTTGGGGGAGGAATTTCCTTTTCAATTTCCTGAGGAATAGAAGCTTTCTTTATTACCTTTAGAGGAGGTTTTGGAATTTTAAGGGGCTTCATATCTATTTCTTTATCCAATTTTTGAAAAGAAACTAATGCACTAGGTTTTGATGGCGCACGTGGCAATTCTTCCTCCGTCATTTCTTGTTCGGGTAGTAGAGTTTCAACTTCGATTCCTTCTTGAGGAAGAGGCTTTACGGTAATTTTTCTTGAAAACAATAAAGGTTTTGAAATCTCAAAATCCATCTTTTTTTCTGTTTCCTTCCTTCTTTCATATTGTTTTTGGATTTTATTATTGAGTTCTGATATTTTTTGTTCTATCGATTTTGTAGCCATGATATCGTGATAAGATTCGGATAAAGTTATTAGTTCTTTATACTTGGCTAAAGCTTGAACATTTTTTCCTTCCAAAACCAAATTATCTGCATCTTTTATTAAATTTTCAAAATTAGTAGGCTTTTTTTCTTTTAAACAAAGAGTTTCTACAATTAAATCATGAATTTGAGCTCTTGCTTCAATACTATTTAAAGAGATTTCCTTAAAATCGGGAATGTTTAATTCATTTTTTATTCTTTTTAGATCTGTATCCTCAACTAAATCTCTTTTATTTCCAATTATTAATAATTTAGAATAAGCACTTTCTCTTTTCTGTAGATTTAAGAAATGGTTTATCATTTTTAAATTATAATTAGCAAGATTGAAAAGAAGAATGACTAAATCTGAGCCTTTAATGAATTTTGACCATAGTAATGAAAAATTATCTTTTAATTGGAAATCCCATAAATCAAAACTTATACCATCGATTTCAAAACTAGCTGATTTTGCGACTTCCATAATTGTTTTTTCTTCGCCACTTTTTAACATATTAAATAAAGTTGTTTTCCCTGAATTAGATGGTCCTACTAATACTATTTTGGAGTGAAGATCTCTTTGAATTTGATTCAAGAAGTTATTAAAATCTTCTTTTTCGGGTATATTTTCTTTCAGTCTTTCAGGATTAGGAAATAGGTCTTTAAATTCATTAATTGTTTTTATCAATATAGTATCAATATATTGGTGTGAGTCAATAATATCTGTTATGAATAAAAAATACAAATTATCAGATGCCCTATGGAAAATTTGAAAATCTGTTAAATTACGTTGAAAAGTCTTCCCCGGCATGGGCATATCTATATATTTTTGTATTATTGTTTTTACATTATTTAATTCTTCACTTCCAAGAGCCGTAGCATAATCTTTTACGTATATGAGATTTCCATTAAAGAAAATATGTATTTGTCTTAACATATTCTATTATACCGAATTGAAATGATTGGACATGTTTATTATTATAACAATAGAAGAAATGTTAATTAATAATTTTTTATAATTTAATATATCTCTATTCTACTCATCTTATAAAATATTTGAGTTAAATAAAAAAAAATAATAGACTTAATTATTTCTATTACATAGAATAAGATAGATAGAATTATAATTTAAAATCAATCGAAATGCCACTCCAACCAGATCATATTATAAAGTATTTAAACAAAGAATCGGACACAAAAAATAAATCAGAGTTAATTGAATTATTAAGGGATACTATAGATAAGTTATGTTTTGAGGAGTGTCAAGTAGACAGAATAGCGTGCACCTTACAACCAAAATGTTCGAGAAGACATTTATTAAAGCTTCGAATTAAAAGTGGTCTTACCCTAGATGATTTACCAAAATTTTGTTACAGTGTCCATAAAGGTGTTGTTGAAAGATTTTTCAGAAACAAAACAGTAATTTATCGTCCATATGATAGCTATTTGTATTTGATTGATTTTTTAGATGTCTTCTTTCATGGAGATTATCGCAAATTGAATAAATTTATTTCTCTTAATAAATGGGAAGATGCGTTTAAAATATTCGACGACAGGATATATAATAGGGATGAAAAATTTGAATATCTAAAAACCAATAATTATTTATTATTCAAATTTGAAGATCGAATTCATATTGTTTTTTTTAAAGAAAAATATGTCCTCTGTAATGCTAGTAGAGAAAGTATGGTAAGTCTTGAGTTATTGAATGGGGTTTGTAAACTCTATGCGGGGATTTATTTTCCTGAGGTTAAATTAAATTACATCCCTTCAAAGCAAGTAGAAATAACACTTAAAGTGCCCTATGATGTACTTACTCAAATTTCAAAAGTACCATCTTCTAATGATTCTAAAGCAGATAAGTATTTTTGGAATACATTCTGGGAAGATCTTAACGCTTTAACACAATATTGTAAACAAATAAATTTAAATGAAGATGAAAATCAAAATTTAGAAATAGTTTTATTTGTAAATCTCTTAACAAATACTTACACTGAAGAAGGAGAAAAATCAGTATTAAGATATAGGGATTTACGATTAATTCTTAATTTTATAACTCGAATTTATAACGAATTTTATATAATATGGGTTGAATAAATGTTTAAAAAGGGGATTTAAATGAGTGATGACGAAAAAATAAGTGTAGAAATCAATCAAATTAAAGATTTTGTGAAAGACGGAAGATTTGATGATGCTGTAAACATTATTGCCCTACATCTTGGAGATTCTTCACAAGTTGATTATTTAAATAGACTAGAAGATATTATAGAAACATTAATGACTCTCCACGGTGGTCGGACTGTATTAAGATTTTTAATTGAAAATCTTGTGATTGATATTCCCTCTTTATTAGAAAATTTATCAAAAAAAGATTCTGTATTACGATATACTTTTCTTTTATTATTAAAAACAATTTGTGAGGAGGAAAGTGATCTTTTTCTTCCATATAGTGAAGAATTAATAAAATCAGAAGATCCTAATGTTCGAGAAGCTGCATTACAAATGTTAATCTATATGGCTGGTGGAGATGCATGCATCGATGATGAGTCTCTAATTAGAACAATACTCGAAAAGTTAAATGATGAAAAAGAGTTCATTGTAGAAAAAGCAGTTCAAGCCTTAAAATCCATTGGTGAGGGATGTCCAAAAATAATGACAAAAATTCTAACTGAATATGCAAAAGAAGTTGCAGAAATTCCAGAAAATGAAGAACTAAAGAAGCTAATAGATCAAATCTTAAAATCTATTGTTTCTGTTGATAAAATTGGAGAAATTGTGGAGGAAGATAGTATTAAAACAGAATCCTTAAAAAAAGAAACTGAAATCTCTGAATCTACTATTGGAGAAGAAAAAGAAGAAATTCTAGAAAAAGAAGAATCAAAAATTCTGGATAAAGAATTTGAGTTAAAGAAAAAAGAATTAGAGATAAAGAAAAGAAAACTAGAATTAGAGGAAAAAGAAAAGGAGATTGAAGAAAAAGTAATTCAAAAGAAAGAAGAAGTTCTCAAACTTAAGGAAGAGATTTTGGAAAAAGAAAGTGGAATTGGAGAAGTTGCAGAAAAAAAACTTCCAAAAAAGCTTAAGAAGAAAGAGGAAGAAATTATTGATAAAGAAATTGAATTAAAAAAGAAAGACTTAGAAATCAAAAAGAAAAAAATTGAAATAGAGAAAAAAGAAAAAGAATTAGAAGAGAAAGAAATTTTAGAGAGAGAAAAAGCACTTAAGTTAAAAGAAGAATTAATTGAGCGTGAAAAAGAGTTATCTCAAGTTGAATTAGAACTAAAACAGAAATCAATTGAACAAAAACAGCAGAAGATTCAGGAAGAAGAAATGAAAAGAGTTGAAGAAGAACTCAGAAAGTCTCAAGAAGAAGAGAAAAAAAATAAAGAAGATTAATCTGTATTATCATCTTCTTCTGATATATCATCTTCTTCTGATGTATTATCTTCTTCTGATGAATCATCTTCTTCTGATGAATCATCTTCTTCAAAATCCATACTAGACTCAGGTTTGTTTTCAGCAATAGGAGTAATATGTAATCTTCGGACTAATTTCCTTATATCCTCAATTTTCAAACTATCTGGAGGTAAATTTACTTGAACATCTTTAGCTAAATCATAAGCTAATTCGATATACTTTAAATCCTCTAAGAACTCAATTATTTGGATTTTATAATCTACATCAAGATCTTGGCCGTATTCCATTAGTTTTTCTTTAAGTAAAATGTCAATTTTATCTGATCTTTCAACATATTTGACTTTTTTAACCAACTGTTTAAAGCTGTTCATAATGTTATACATTTCAGATTTAGAATAACTATCAATATTCTTTAAAACATAAAAAATGTATATTTCAGCTTTCTCCCATCTTTTAAATTTTAAACTTGCTTCGACTAATTCTAAAAGAGCCTGCTCATAAAGAAATTTGCTCTCTATATTAGGTATAATCTTTTCAAAAATCCAGTCGAGTAAATTAGGTTGGTTAAAATGGTCAATTATATCGATTAAGAATTTTTCAATAGCAAAATACAGTTTTGCATTTTCTGTTTTCGTTGAGGAAAGAAATGATACGAGCGCATATTTTACACGTCCCATAGCATCCTCTAAATTAAGAGGTTTTTCCGCAAATTTATAAAATGCTGATTCAAGAATTGGCATTACTTTATCCTTGGCTTCAAAATCATAAACAAAATATTCTCCCCAAGCAGGGCTTGGACCGGCTGATTTCTTAACTTTTGAGGGTTTTGCTTCCCCTGGAACTTTTTGAGCTCTCTCTGTTTTAGGTTTTTTTGCTTTTAATTTCTCTGATAGTTCTTTTACTTGTTCTTCAGATAAAAATTCTAATATAATTTTATCTTTTTCATTAGGAACGACTAATCTGAAAAAGACTTCAGTATCTTCTTCGAATAACAACTCCCTTAAACTTTTTGGAAAAGTAATTCCTGTTTTTGTCTTCTTTACTATATCCTCGAAGATATAGAATTTATCATCGGAATTCTGATTTTCTTCCATATATATAATATTTTTATTATACATTTAAAATATATTATTGAGGATTTATAAGGAGTTACTAATTAAGTAGGATTTACGTTTTAACTAGCCTGTAATATTTACTAGTTCGACTCCTCTATGTTGATAATTTCGGTCAATAAAGCAAAGTATAGCGTGTCCCTTATGAGAATATACAATTGGGACTGGATGACTCTCTGCGTGCTCAATAACGCTCCTTTTTATAAACAGAGGGAGAACTGTTTTACAAGCTCTGCATTCTACCTGAATTCTTTTAACTAAATCTAAATCTGCGAAATTCTTTATGATATTCTCAATCTGACCATTAAATTCATTAAAAAGACCTGGAGAGAAATCCCCATATGATAATATTACTTCTACATCATACATTTCATTAAACTTCAAATCTACATATTCTAGCAATGCTTCAAGTAGCTGATATTGAACTTTTGGACTTGCTCCTACTGTGTATAAGAGATTATGTAGTCTTATGTACACAATTTTCATATTTCCCTTATCTTTATGGAAAAATATGTCAGAAATAGGATTTTCTTTCACAATATTTAAGTCTAAATCGAATCGTCTCATAGATCTTAGTGGTTTCCACTCAAAGAGAGTGAATTTTTCGTTGCTAATATTAATAAATTCAAGGAATTCCCCAATATTTTTATAAACAGGCATTAATTCCATCCATAAGTTTGTAAAAATGTTTTTATAACTTACTAATGAGACTATAAATATTTATATCTATCATTTAGAATAGTGTTCGATTTAAAAAATAGTGAAAAATATTGTTTAAACAGAATTTAATTAATTTTTAGTAACAATATAGAAAATATAATTATTTATTGATAATTTTTATGTATTATGAGCTCTGCATATGTTAATGGTATAAATATATCTTATGAGATTAGAGGAACTGGGTTTCCAATAATATTTATTCACGGTTTTGGCGCAAAAAAGGAAGTTTGGAAACCTCAGACAAAAGAGTTAAGCAAAAAATTCAAAACTATTACTATTGACCTAAGAGGAACTGGAAAATCTGATAGACCTAATTATCCCTACTCTATGAAAATGTTTGTAGATGATATAAAGGGCTTAATGGATTTTCTTCAGATTAGTAAAATTCACTTAATAGGTCGAAGTTTTGGAGGAATGATTGCCCAACATTTCGCCTTGTCTTACCCTGAGTTTTTAGATAAACTAATATTAATCTCAACTAATTATGGTAGACCTGATACTGAATGGGTTGAGATTATTAAAAATAATAGACTTCATGAGATAGACTTACTTAAATTAAATCCTGAGAATGCTTTTTGGGAGGGTTTAAGATGGAGATTTCATCAGAATTTCCAAAAAGAATTGAAAAATAATCCAAATAAGTTATTCTTCAACCAGTTTTCTGCAGAAAGCTTGATTAAGGAAAGTGCTATTAATCCTTCAAGACCTCAGGATATCATTAATCAAGCTGAAGCCATGAAATCTCATTATACATTAGAAAAGTTAAACCAAATTAGAAATGAAACATTGTTGATTGCTGCTTCACACGATAGATTAACACCTAAATCAGTAATGATGGAAATAAATGAAAAAATACCTAATAGCACACTAAAAATTATAGAAAAAGCGGGTCACTTTATGACACTTTCAAGGGCTCCTGAAGTTAATAAAATTATTTTAGATTTTTTAGAAAGTTAATATATTTTTTCTGAGACTCATTTTCAATTATATCCGGGAGGGAGTAATTTGTATAAAAATAAAAAGAAGAGAGATATTATGTCTTTTCAAGAAACTCATAGAGCTGAAATATATAAGAATTTATCTTTTACGATTATCCTGGTGCAACCAGAACATGCTGGGAATATTGGCGCTATTGCTCGTGTCATGGAAAATTTTAATTTCAAAAAGCTAGTAATTTTTAATCCAATTGAGAAAGTAGAGAATATCTTGAGTTATGAAACACAGGGTTTTGCCATGCATGGAAAAGATATCCTTTTTAATGCAAAAATCATTGATGTAAAAAATCAAGAAAATCATTTTTCTGAATTTCAACTTTTTATGAAAAATTTTGATTATATTATTGCAACTACTGCTCAAGGAAAAACATATTCAAATATTAAGAGATTAGCAATTTTTCCTGAAGATTTAAACTTACCAATTTCAGAAAAATCCTTGAAAATTGCGATCTTATTTGGGAAAGAATCACACGGATTGACCAATAAAGAGATTAGTATCGCTGATATACTATTACGAATTCCTACGAGTAATACTTATTCCAGCTTAAATTTATCTCATGCTTGTGGAATCATTTTATATGCAATATTTAAAAAAGTAAATATTTTAGAAATTGGGAGAGGTGAAAGTCCCGTCTTAATCGCTGATAAAGAAGATCGTTCAATATTATTGAAAATCATAGAAGAAATAATAGAAAAATTAAAAATACGGGCTCATAAGAAAGAAAACGTGTTTTTTGCATTTAGAAATATTCTTGGACGTAGTTTAATATCTAAAAAAGAATTAAGTCTAACCTTAGGTGTCTTCTCAAAGATTAATACATTATTAGGAGGGATGGATCTTTATAAATGAATAAGAAGTAGTGTTCAAATGTCATTTTTCTTTGCTCTTTGTATTAAGGCGTAAATTCCTGCGATTATTCCCATTAAACAAAATGCGATAAGTGCAGGCAAGATAATGACTCCCAACCAACCAGTTACTATATCTATTTCTCCAGTTTCTGACTCTATTGCATTATTCAATATAAATTTTATAACATCTTGAAAAAATACAAACCAGACAATATAAGTTCCGACAATTACTACGATAATAAATAGGTTAGATTTGGATATTTTCATTCTTTTCTCACATCATACTTAACATAATTATCAAATTATGAATGATCTTAGAAATTTAACATTTATGTGGAATAATACTTTTTGCTAACAAAAATTTCTGTTATGAGAGATTCAAGTGAAGCATTATCATTAATCTCAAGAACTTGATTAGTCTGGGAATATTTCTCGAGAGTTTGCCAGATGGAAGTTATTTTTTGAATCCTTTCTGAAAATTTGCCTAGTTTTTGCTTCGCTAGATAGGTCTGTCCTTTGTATAAATAACAAACTGAAAAATCCCCTACGGGTTCTATAAGGACTGTATGTTGACCGAACTTAACACGATCAAGTCCCTCAGAAAATACCTCATCACTAATAGAATTAAAAGCCGTTAAAAATCCTCCAAAAAGCTGTTCATCGAATTTCCATTCATCTGTAAATGCATAAGAGAAAATTAAAACCCCGCCCTCCGTAATTATCAGTAGTAAAGTAGGTTTTTCATCAACCAACTTAGGGGCTTCTACAGTACGCTTTCTCTTTAATCGATCAATAACACCATCAATGGAAGCCAATTTCACACGTTCCGAAATTGGGGCATTTGTTCTTTTAAGTTCATTCCAAACATCTAATTGCGCCAACAATGTATCATGTTCACTTGAGATTTTCATGCTTAGTAATTTATAGTTATGAGCTTCAGCAATGTGTTGAGCCTCAACCAATATTTTTTCTGCTTCCTTTGTATTCATTTGTACTAATGCAAGTTTAGCTTGTAATAATTTGGCTTCTGCAAAATATAGATAAGTTTGTCTTGCCTCTGCATATTCAAGCATTTGTATAATCAGTGGGTTTATATCTTCTAATAGTTCCAGATTATTGAATAAATTTAGATCTTCTAGATATAATTCACAGAGGCTAATAAGAGCCATAGTAAACATCTCCGGAACAACTTCATGATCCTCCAGGATTTTTCTTAGTAATGATTCTGCTTCTGCACGGTTTCTCGATCTACCACTAGTTTTTAACATCAATGCTTTTCCTGCTAAATAGTTTAATTTTATAGATTTTGTTTGAAGTTGTTCATAGTATCTTTCTGCTTGCATTAAATATGATTGAGCTTGTTCGCGAGAATTTTTATCAAGGTGTAAAAAAACAAGTAGTATTAGTGAGTTAACTATTATATTATTATTTCCGACCTTTTCAGCAAGTACCAAACTTGATTTAGTAGTTTCAATAGATTGATCATATTTTCCTTTCATTCTATATGCATATCCCAAACCAAAAAAGATGATAGCCAAAAATCCATCTCGTTTTTCTTCCTTTGCTAGTACCATTGCTTGCTTGAGGTTTTTTATACTACTGTCTATTTCACCCTTATGATAATATATCCATCCTAAAGCATTAAAATTTACCATTTTGTCTCGATTACTAATCTGCTTAGATGATACCCATTTTTTAATGAATATTAAACCCTGATTGAGGTCTTCTTCAGATATGAAGACCCGTTTACCTCCCTTAGATCTATAAACTCTTAATACTAATAGAGCATAATAGACTTGAGCAACTAAATTGGAACTTGTTGAGATGCCTATATCAAATTCTAATTCTTCCATAATCGCCATACTTTTCTTGGCAAAATCAAGGATTCTAACAAAATTAAAGTCGCTTTGGTTTAAATAAATATAACTAATTAAAATATAGTTGTTTGCTAAGTCAAGTTTGTTACCTAACTTTTCTTTTTCAGTTAATCTTAGACATTCTCGTGCTGATTCTTCCGCATCATCAATATTACCTTTCAAGTATAAGAGCCAGGATTTAATAAATAGCAAATCTCTTCTTAGCTTTCGTGTCGAAGGATCTTCTGAAATAGAATTCAATCTTTTTTCAGCATCGTTAATATATATAAATGCCTTATCAAGATTCCCTATAAATCCTATAAAGGCATTTCCTATAAGAGCTTTGACTGATTCAGGTACTAATCCTAATTCTTGACTCATCTGATATGCTTGTTCACCGATTTTTAGGGCATCTTGATATTGTTGTTTATACAAACATATCTTTCCTTTCAAAAGAAGCGTTGACAACTGATCTTTGAGTGAAAATTCACCTTTATTTCCCAAATCTTTGAGTATCGCTAGTGCCTCTTCAAATTTCACTTCATCTATAAGGTGATCCACATACGTTAATTCTTCAGATCTTGAATTTAGCATAGTTCCTTATCTCTTATATGATGTTTGAAACCTATGTTATAGGGTGAATTTCTTTTCAATTGAAAATTCTTAATTAAAAGAAAGAAGATTCTTTCATTTAAAAGAATTTTTCACTTTACTCTAATAATATAAAAGAGAAGATTTAAATAAAAAAAGCATATAGACGAGTTGATTAATTTACAGAAAGTACATTAGAACTTATATTTTTTATATGAAATATTTTTTTTGCATTTTTACATACTGATTGTAATCCAAAAACTCGTTTTCGACATATCCATAGGCAATCTCAAATAATTGTCTTAATAATTCTTCAGGAAAAGCGTTTTGGTCAAAAATTGCCTCATTTACAAGTTCTTCTGTTAATATTTGCGAATTTATCGGCTGATTCCATACTAGAAAACTCATCATTGCCTTCTCTACTTTGGCTTTAATCATATTTTTTATGAATTTTAAGCTAATATCTCTTTTAGGATCAATAAAATAGGGGAAATTCATATCATCCAAGATTTTGATATAATTTAGTGAATTTGTAATTTTTTCTACACAATAATCTAAGGAACTTATAGGAAGACTAAATTTGTAACAAAATTCTTTCTTAGTTTCATGAGCAGGAAACGAAAATGGATGTCTTGAAATAATATAATATGCGGCTACAAAAAATTTATACAGATTATGAGGTATTTTTCCATTATTTCTTAGATATTTATAGACTAATGAAATTGTATCAAGCAAAAATTCTTCTCTAATATCAAACTGTTGTAAAAAATCTTGACCATCTTTTATTAAATCAATGGTGATACGTTCTTTCGTGTTGATTTGTTCATATTGAGGGGTATAAAGTTCTAACATTTCACACACATGAGGGTATAATATTCATATGATACACATATGGTATATGAATATTATATGATCCTATTCCTTTATAAATCTATGCATCTTCAGTGATGCATTAATCCATCATTTGTGCAAATATTTAAATATGCGCAAAAAATGATCATAATAAGCAAGAAATTTTTGTCGGTAGGATAAAAAAATGCCATCAGAACCAAAAAAATCATCTGATTTATCTAGGATTACATTCAGCATAGATGCATTTGATGATAAAGTAATCAACTTGATGGCTGATAAAAGGAAACAATCTCGTTCTGAAACTGTTCGTAATATTGTCCACAATTGGATTGAAGGAAATCCAGAATTATTAAAAAGTAATTATGACATTGATCTAACTGATATTACAAGAGAAATTGAAATAACGGATTACAACCAAGTAATTCAAGATTCAATCCAAAAATTAATACGTTATTCTGAGTTATTTAATGAGATCGAAGAGGATATCTTAGCAGAACAACTCGGAATAAGTCGAAAACTTCTTAGAGAAATAATATTTGATTATAAGAATAAATTAGAAAAACTTGGAGTTCAACTCCGGTTTAGAGGTAAATTAATTGTAAAAGAGTAAAAAGGTGAAAATTTAATGAGTACAAGAAAATTGGAAAAATTATTTCATGAAATTGGTGAAAAGTCTTCTCAAAACATCCTAGAGCAAGATACAGATATTTCAAATCTTGTGATTCCTTTCTCAAAACTCTGCAGAACTTATAAATCTCCTGACATTTATTCAGGGAAAGAAAAAATTCCATTTGATGACAGAGATCCTGACTATAAAAGGATTTTAAAGCAAGAATTTGACAAAAATTTCATGACTGAATTTAAAATCTATAGACCTGTTATTAAATTTCCTTCTTTTTAAAAATTATTATTGCTTTCTTCTATCAAATTTTCTTATTTCATTTCTAAAAGTAGGTGAAGTTATGATATCAACATTGGAAAGTCTCTCATTTACGAAATTTGTTTCTTCATTAGATAAAAATTTCCTTACATCCATTACTTTCGGCTGATATTTAACAATTTCGTCGGCAACCATTTTATGGCATACAATTGCACCAGAATATATCACTTGAGCTGTAAACCGAAATACTGTCCAGCCATTATCGATTAAGAACTTGGTTTTTCTTAAATCACTTTTCTTTTGATCAGGTGTTTTATAATCTAATGGGATATTATCACATTCAATAGCAATTTTATATTTTTCAATTCCGAAATCAACGGTATATTGATCTATATGTACCTGTGCTTCATATAAATCTAATAATTTATTAGGTGCAGAATCTACAAAGAATTCTTCATATTTTGATTTACAGGATTGCTTTAAATATTTTTTTCTCGAATTAGTCAAGATTATTTGCACCTATGAAGTTATTAGTTTAAAAATATAAAAAAAATTTTTGAGTTTTATAGAGAATCTTAATCTATTTAATTTAAAAATTTTAAAATAACAGAAGAAATATTCTTAAAGTAAGTGTTAGCTGTAATTTTTTTTTTTAAATTTCAATTCTACTAATTCAAAAATATATTTTATTTTAGTTCATTTTTTAAAGCCCTTTTTGATTAAAGTTTCATCTTCCTCTTTTTTATAAGGTTTTGAAGGCATTGAGACATCCAATGGAGCGTTACATACCCAACATGTATTTTCTAAATCAATTAAAGATTGAGCACAATGTCCACAATACAAGACCTCACATTTTGGACATATATAGTTATTAAAACCTTCAATATGACCTTTGCATACCAAACAGATCTTTTTTTCTTTATAGTGAGTCACTTCTTCTTCAGTAATTTTATGAGGCGTTTTCAATGTTTTTGTATACCTATAGTCACATGAAGGAGCTCCGGTCGCAAGAGTTTGAGTGCGGAATACTCCATATCCAAAAATCTGTGCTTCACGGATTCTATTCACGCACTGGAGAGGTACGTATTTTTCAGCACCAAATTCTTTGAATATTTTATAGACTCCACATTCAGTAATGTCAATACCGTATTCAAATGATCTACCATCACCTTCAACAAATTCTAATACCCAATCATAAGGAAAAGCCCTTTTTTGGGAAGTTTCTGCTATGAATTTCGCTTGATTAACAACATGAGGTTCAAACATAATATTAGATGGATCCGTACCACTTTTTTCATATTTTTCCTTTCTGATTCTTTGGTGGATATCAACGAATTCGTAAAATAATTCCCCGATTTCTCGATATATCCAACCTTCTTTTTCTAAGGTTCGAAAAATTGCGAGATTAGATATGATTTGGATTAGAACACGAGTATAGTAATTTAAATATCCTCCAATATACGGTATTTTGGGAATTAGGGATTCAAATTCCTCACTCATTTGCTCGATAATACTATTTATTTTATCAGCATCATACTGCCCTTTAAGTAATTTAGGTATGTAAGATATGTATTTATTGAAGTCTTTCATTAATTTTGCTTTTTTTTTGATATAGAAATCGTTATCTAATTTTATGGTCATTAAATACTTCGCCGCTCAAATTTTATTTAATTATAATTCAGGAATTAAAATAAAAAACTAAAGGATAAGTGTCTGTTTTAATTAATAAATTTTTTCCAATAAAGTAAAATTACCTTTATTATAATCACTATCAAGATGAGATTTAATATTTATGTCTAAAGAGGTTTGTATAGATTTTTACTCTATTCTTAGACCATCTTAACTCTTCTTTGCCATATATTCCTAAAATAAGAAGCATAACAATATCTAAAATAATTACAAAATAAAAGGTGCTCCAGAACGAGAATTTTTGTAGAAACAATACTTGCGTCGTATTTACGGATGTATGGAATAGCATTGATGCTAAAATACTTCCATTCGAGTTGTTATATATCCAAGTGAAAATTATAGATAGACCAAGTACAGAAGTAGTAAAGCTAAAGAAAGATTGGTTATAATATAATGTTCCAGGTATAAAAAACAATGGAAAATGCCAAACACTCCATATACCTCCGAGGATTATACTAGATTCTAGGGCGTTCCATCTTGTTTGGAGCTTTTTTAGTGCAAAACCCCTCCAGCCAAATTCTTCTTGAAAAGGACCACCAAAAAAGTAGATTGCTACAATCTCTAAAGCCAAATAACCATATTGTGATCGATATCCTGTTAAATAGGTACTTATACTAATTCTTTCATTAAAACTTGATATATAAAGAGCTAAGCCACAAATTACAGGGATTAAAACTATAGAAATTATTAAAAATATTTTTTTCTCACAATGCCATCCTGATTTCCATAAGGCTATAACTCCATACTGACCACTCTGCTTATAAGTTAAGTAAAAACTAGCTATGAATGGTCCGAAGGATCCTATTATTATGAATGCATTAATTGAATATAGAGTTTCTCCCAAATTTAGTGAGAAAAATGAACCTGGTAGCCATATTAACCATGAAAATGCAAAGGTAATCAACACAAATTGAAGAAAACTACCATCTGAGGGTTCTAATTCTTTAGTTGGACTAATAATTATCTCATTTTTGGATGATTTTTCACGAATAGTTTCTGTATAAGTCATTTTAGCCATACTTTTTAAGCAAATTAGCACATATATAGGTTCTTATACAAAAAAGAATACGCGTTAATACTAAGATAATTTTAAATATTTTAATAAGACAAAAAATCTTGAATATAAACGAAAGTGTGCTTTTAAGGTTGTCTGAGACAAGATATTGAAAATCTTTTTAGATGTACATTAAATTTTATTTTCTCACGAAAAAATAGGTTCAGACAAAAAAATAAAAAAGCCCATAAGATCTACAAAAATGTTAAAAACTTAATTAAATAATATAGACTAGAGTATCCAATTTTTAGTAAAAATATATAGAAAAGTGCTAAAAAATGAGGAAGAAAATAAAAGTAAAATCGATTTTATTGATAACTGCTGTTGTATTTTTGTATTCCTGTTCAATTTTGACTGAATCTGTAGCAAATAGTGAAAGTATAACAATTATGAGTTGGGGATGTACTTCTTGTAGTATGGAGCAAAATAGTTATTCGGTAGATTGGACTTATACAGGCAATATTACAAGTGTATCAATATATTACTATGATGTGTCAATGACAACTATTAAGTATACTATTATTGAGAATACTCCTAATAATGGTACATATGAATGGAATATGCCTGAATCTCATACTCTCGATGGAAACTATTCCTTAGTAGTTTGCGACGCCAGTAATCATAATATAAATGATTCTAAAATACAAGTTGTATATCCGATAGAAGATATTACTATTAATATTCCTATTCCTGGATATCCTATATTAGTGACTGGATTAATAATTGGAATAACAGGTGTGATTGCAGCAATAATCCTAAATAAAAAATTAAGATTAAAATAACTAAATTATACCTTTTTTTTATGTAATTTTTTAAGATTTTCAAGAAGGAAGCAATTTTTATACGATAACTTTACATAAAACTTTTATAACAATGAAATCTCACTTATATTCATAATTTAAATCTAAATTAAAGTGATTTTTATGTCAAAAAAAGAAAACGATGTAAAAACTCCTTCTGAGATACTCGGTGATAACGATATAGAATATGAAACCACAACTTCAAGACGAAATATATTCTTCTGGGCTATGTATGATCTCGCAAACACGATTTATTCTATGGTAATTGTGAGTTTAATTATTAATCGTTATATATTGGTAATAGGTCAATTAGAATATGGGATGTCCTATGGCAGTGTTAGTTTTCTTTATGGTTTAGTTAGTTTTATTATGCAAATAGGAGTCGCTGTTTGTGTACCTATTTTAGGCGCGCTTAGTGATAATGTGGGGAAACGAAAACCTTTTGTTATTAGTTTAACAGGTATAATTCTTCTTTTTGCGAGTTTACTTGGATTTTTCCATAATCTTACCACCGTCATATTATTTTATGTAATTGCAAATGTTGCTTATCAATTTAGTCTTACCTTCTATGATGCTATGCTTCCATTTATTGCGAAGAGAGAAGATATTGGAAAGGTTGCTGGGTTTGGAGTTGCTTGGGGATACTTTGGTACGATTCTTTCTCTTTTTATCATGTATCCATTAATTATCTTATTGCATGATATGAATTCTGATCCTACTTCACCTGACCCATTAGCATATGGTTATACAGGTTATTGGTTTACATTTGTTATACCAATGATATTATTTTTAGTCTGTGCTATTCCATTTCTCTATGTACGTGAAAAACAGAAAAAAGGAAAAAGACCACCTATAGGAAAGTTAATCAGTAATACTTTTAAGCATTTAGGAAGTACGTTCAAGGATATTAGAAAACATAAATCAATGTTTATTTTTATTATAGGTTATTTTTTTGTAGCTGACATTGCTAATGTGATTGTTCTCTATATGACACCAATAGTTACCGATGGTTTACTTATTGCAGGGGGAACTTTATTTGCCATCCTTTTTATTATTATTGCTACGTTTTCTGCTGTTGCCTTCACGTACTTTGTTGGAAAGTTTGGTGAAAAACATGGAGCAAAAAAAACATTTTACCTTGTAGGCGCTTTATGGGGAATTTCGTTAACCATAGGTATAATACTAATATTTTCAACAGATGGTATCGAACTTGGAGCAAATCTCCCCTTCATACTTAGTATTATTATGGGAGTGGTAGCCGGCCCCGCTTTAGGAGGAACATGGACCGCCCAAAGAATTATGGTTGTGGAACTTGCCCCTAAAGAAAAATTCGGTCAATTTTTTGGATTTTCTAAATTAAGTGGTAAACTTTCTTCCGCATTAGGACCTTTTATTTGGGGCACTGTAATGTTATCTTATGATATAATAGGTAATAATGCATTTGGGTGGGCGATGATAGCTGTTGGTATCGTAATGGGTTTTGGAATTTTGATTATATCATTTGTAAAAAACGAGTAGTATTAAGTAAAAAATTATTAATATTTTCTTTTTTTATTTTATTTTTTAAAGTTCAAATCCTATTCTAACTTCCATTGAACTTCAATGATTTAAACTATAAATTATCAAATTTCATTATTTTATTTGAATTAATGGAAATTATCCTTAGTTTTAATTTTAACCATTAATATACAACATCAATAAAGTTAGAAATGATTAAAAATGTCAAAAGTAAAAATTACTGTTATTAAACGATTTAGTCCTGAAGAAGTTTTAGGACATGAGTATAAAAATCCCGCTGGAAAAAAAGTTAAAAAATGTGTCTTAAAAGAAGGACAAGAATGGATAATAGATAGTGGAGCAATGCCAGATGATTTTTGTACAGGAGCTTGGTTAGATATATCACGTAGTTTATCTGTTTTACGTTTTGGTGGTTCATTTAAGGATTTTTGGGAAGAAGGAGTAAGCTATAATGCTTGTTCTGATGGAATAAGACCTGTTTGTTTTAAATTAGAAAGAATAGAAGAATAACGGGTTAATTTTGTCAAAAGTTAAAATTACCATAGTTAAGAAATTTAGTCCTATGGATGTATTCGGGCACGAGGTTTATTCTACATCAGGTATTAAAATAACAACATGCAGTGCTTTCGAAGAAGGTCAAGAATTCGTGGTAGAACATATCGAAAGGATGCCAGACGGATTTTGCGGATGGGCATGGCGCGATATTTATAAAGATTTATCTGTACTTTATTTCGACGGAAATTTTTATGGACATGAGGAAGGAGTTCAACATGTATCTTGTTCAGACGGCCGTAAACCTGTTTGTTTTAAATTAGAGCGCATTTCCGACTAAATTCATTTTAATTTGAAAAAAACTGAGAAAAAGATTAAAATATAGGAGATTTAATAATGAGTAAAGTAAAAATTTCTGTTGTAAAACAATTTGGTCCCGAAGATGTTCTTGGACATGAATTTAGAAAACCTAATGGAGAACTAATTACTAAATGTGGTTTGAAAGAAGGTCTTGAATTCATTGTGGATGAAACAGGTAATATGCCAGAAGGTTTTTGCCACCATGCTTGGTTTGGATTATATAAGAATGTTCAAATTTTACAATACGGAGGTGGATTTCCTACTTGGACTGGAGAGAATATGATATATACTGCATGTCCAGATGGTCTTCGTCCCGTTTGTTTTAAGTTAGAAAGAATATCTGAATAAAAATAAAAGAAATTGATAATTTGGTGATGAAAATACAAATCAAAAAGTTAGATTTTGACACAATTTATTTTGACTTATACGAAATAAGCCCAGGAATTTATGCTGCAATAACTGCTGAAAAATTTCCATCCTCAAATGCAGGTTTTTTTGATCTTGGTAATTATTCAATTATCTTTGATACACTTATGGACCCTTTTTCCACAGTTGATCTAATTAAGGCATCTAAGCAATTTACTAAAAAAGATCCGTCATTCGTAATAAATAGTCATTATCATATAGACCATTTATTTGGAAACTGTAGATTTTCTTTAGAAACACCCATCATATGCTGTTCTGAAACATCATCAGAGTTCCATAAAAATTTAGATGATACTCTTAAACGTTGGAAAGGAATCGCTGAACAAGAATTGAAAAGAACAAAAGAACTAATAAAAGAAGAGACTGAACCTAACAAAATTCTTGAATACAATAATGATATTAAAACATATTCTGAAATTCTTGAAGATAATTTTGCATTGAGACCTCCAGATTTCATTATAGACGGTTCTTTTACAATTCAAGGAACAGAAAACCAAGTTCAGATTGTATATATTGGAGATGCTCACACACCAGGAGATATTGTTGCATATTTTGAAAAAGAAAAAATATGTTTTATGGGAGATCTATTATTTGAAGAAACGGATCCTAATTGGTATAGTGGCCCTAATCCTGTACCTCCTCCTGCTAACCCTCAACGACTCTGTGATATTCTCATTGAATATATGGAAAAGGACATTGATATATATGTTCCAGGACATGGAAAGATCTGCCCCAAGAAGAACCTCAGAGAAAATGCTGAATTTTTTGAAAAACAATTCATTAAGAAAGAAGTTCAAAAAACAGTAGCATAGATATATTAAGAAGTTAAACTAAAATTTAATCCCTTTTTTTTTAACACAAAAGTCAAAAGAATATATTACTCTATTTATTCACAGGAAAAAATGGATTTCCATTATTTATTATATAAAAACATTTGGTTTCCTCACGGATTAAATATATACAATTCATAAAA
>JBHLPW010000005.1:9631-116718 GCA_048939015.1 Promethearchaeota archaeon | reverse complement strand
TAACGATTTAGTACAATTAAATAGATTAAATCTTGCGTATAATCAAATTGAGCAAATAAAAGGGCTTAATAATATAAAAAATTTGATGTGGTTATATCTTAATAACAATAATATTACTCAAATTAGAGGTTTATCATTTCTTCACAAACTTAAAGGATTATACCTCTCAAATAACTTAATTAATAATATTGAATCTCTTGATAATTTATTAAACCTGAAGAAGATAGAATTATCAAACAATAATATTACCAAAATAGAAGGATTAAATACTTTAAATAATTTACAAGAATTATATCTGGATAATAATAAAATAAAGTTATTAGAGGGATTAGAGGGTTTAAATAGTTTAATTATTTTGCATATAGGACGAAATCAAATAACACAATTTAAAAGTGAAGACATAGAATGCTTGAAAGGTCTTAATTTCTTATTTTTAAATGAAAACCCTTTAGATACAAAAAGTTGGGAACAGTTCAAGAAACGATTTAAATTTCCTTGAATTTAAAAATCAAATCAACTTATTTAAATCTCAGAGGGTTTCATTCTCACAATCCTAATCATATTAAATAAGAAACGTAATTCTTTATATCAAGGTTTTTAAACTAAAGAAAATAACTAAAATAAATTACCAAATGGGATATCAAAATAATGATTAATAAAGAGACTCAAGATTTGGGAATAAAAAGATATCGGAAAAGAACAATTGCTTCATTTCAATTAGGAAATTTAGTAGGATTAATGTTTAGTCAAATTTATGGTCAACAGCTAACGTATTATTATATTTCTTATATTGGATTAAATTTAACTTATTTTTTACTTGCTCAGATCATCTTTACTGTCTACAATATGTTTAATGATCCTTTACTTGGTTATCTTAGTGACAGGTCGTCTAGACTCACTAAGCGTTGGGGGAAAAGATTTCCTTTTATTATGATTGGAGCTATCCCTTGGGCGATTATTCCGTTGTTTCTGTACACTGCTCCTTCAGTGATTTTAGTGGGTCAATTGGGTGTATTCTTTTGGTTTCTCACAGTTCAATCTATTAATGATACTGCTTTTTCCTTGATGGATGTTAATCGGGTTGGATTATTTCCTGATAAATTTCGAAGTGACAAAGATCGAAAAATAGGAGGAGCTATTACGACTGTTCTTGAAACTTTGGGTATTTTATTAGGTGTTTTGATACCTGTCTTAACAATTGATGAGTTAGGACCAGATTTAGGTTATCCCTTCCAAGCGATAACTGCTACGGGGCTAGCGTTAATCTTTGTATTTCTAATGGTCCCTGGAGTTCGAGAAGATAAAGAAATGCGAGATAGACGTAATCGTCTAAACTTTAGTGTTGAGAGAGAACCATTTTTCCGTGGATTGGTAGAAACATTGAAGAATAATAATTTCATTGGCTATATGGCACTTTATACTGTGTATACTACGTCTATGGGGATTATTATGGCCTCAATTCCCTTTTTTGTACAAGATATATTGCAGTTACCTAAGCTGGGAGAATTGATTACTCTTGCTTATATATTTGCTGTAATTGGGGCCGCATATATATGGTATAAATTATCATATAAATTAGGGATAAAAAAAGTAGCTTTAATAGGGGCACTTTTACTAGGTTTGATGGGAGTTCCTTTATTATTTGTTCCATTAGGACCATCAGGACTACCGCTTGTAATCGTAATATTTATTACTGCTGGATTTGTTGATGGAGCTATAATCAGTATGACTATGCCTCTCTTTTCAAGCATAATAGATAGTGCAACACTTAAATCAGGGAGAAGAAAAGAAGGTATTTATCAAGGGACTCATGTCTTTTTCTCACGATTTGGAATAGCTATAAACGCTTTTGTTTTTTGGCTTGTTAATCTTTTAACAGGATATGAATCAGGAGCAACTAGTGAATTAGCATTGTTCGGATTGAGACTTCAGGTTTCAGTTTTTCCAATGATTATCATGTTTTCTGGAGCCTTTATATTTTGGAGGTTTTATAAGTTAAAACAAGAAGATATTGATGCAAATGCTATTAAACTTAAGGAATTAGATCTTTAAATTAAAAAAAGTGTACTTTTAATTCTAACTATGATTTTTATATTATTATTGAACCTTGCTTATGAAAATCAAATTGTGAGTATATAAATTCTATCGTGAAGCAACATGTCAAATAATAATTCAGGCTTGTTTCAACCACGGTTAATTAAAGAAGATGATCTTTATGGGAAAGCGGGCTATTCTCTTAACCTTATAAAACCAAATGTATATCAATTTTATACAAGAGGACCTGGTTGTCATGTTTATTTAATTATTGGAGAAAATCTAAATCTACTAATAGATACGGGAATAATTACTAAATTTAATAGCTTTAATTATCTGCTTACGACTGAAATAGGATTAAAAATTGAAGATATTAACTTAGTGATCAATACTCATGAACATTTTGATCATATAAGCTCGAATGCTTATCTTCATTGTCCTATTGCTGCACACAGATGGGCCGCTACAAAAATCCAGCATACTGATGAGTTAATTACTAAAGGAAAAAAATGGGGTGTGGATTTATCGAATTTGAAAATTAATATTTGGCTTGAAGATAGAAATATAATTGATTTGGGTAATGTGGTGTTAAAAATTATTGAAACACCGGGTCACACCTCTGGTTGCATTTGTCTTTATGAACCTGTAAGGAATTATATCTTTACCGGTGATACATTGTATAAGGGAGCAATTTCTAATATTTATGAGTCCGGTTCAATTTCTGAATATATCAACTCTTTACATATTCTAAATACATTGAGAATCAATAGTTTCTTTCCAAGTCATGGTGATTATGTTCTTGGAGAAGAGAAAGTTAAGGAAGAGATTGAATCATCTATAGAAAATGCTAAGATGGAGTTAGAGGTTTTTATTCAGAAATTAAAAAGTAAACCTATAGAAAGTGTACATATACCACCATCTCTCTATAGAAGGGATGAAGAAGATTTATAAGTAAATTATGAAGACATTATTTCAATTTCGGATTCTTCTCCGCAGTAATTACAAAATTTAAGTTTTTTAGAAAAAAATTCTCCACAACTTTTGCATTCATGTAATTTTTGTTCTATAATTGCTTGTACTAAATTTAGAAATGCTTTTTCGACATTTTCACCTGTTTTTGATGAAGTATTAATAGGATCTCCATAACAGTTAAATTTTTCACTAATTTTAAACGCATCTGCTTTAGTAATTTCTCGTTGTTTTTTTAAGTCAGCTTTGGTACCAATTATTACCTTAATGATTTCATTTGAGTTATCGTCAATAATTTGAACCCATTTCTTAAGATCTTCTAATGAATTCTTATCAGTAGTATCATAGAGTAATAAAGAAGCAGCTGCACCATTCACATAAGCAGGAAATAGAATCCGATATTTTTCTTCGCCTCCAAAATCCCAAATATTCAATTCAATCCTTAAATTTTCTTTAATCTTAATCTCTTTTCTTTTAAAAGCTACTCCAATCGTTTGCATTGATTTCTCATTAAAAGTATCGTCTACATATCTAGTTATCAGCGATGATTTTCCAATACCTTTAGAACCTGCTACACAAATTTTGTATTTTAGCATGAAAAGCGAACTAATAATAATATTCTTATTAAATAAAAGTAAAAGAATACTCTTTTTAATAGGTTTCTACAAGACAAGTTTTTTATCCAATTTTGTCCTGATTTTTAGAAACTAATATAAATTTTTACTTTTTCATCGATTTTGAATTATATAATCATCAATCCATAGCTCCATTAAAACCTCATCGATATAATTTGAATCCATTAGAAATTGCTTTTTTCTAATGCCCACGACTTCAAATCCTAATTTTTTGAATAAATGAATTGCTCTTTTATTGGATGAAAAACTACTCAAAATGATTTTTTTTTTATTATTTAATATTTTTGACTCTCTTATGGCAAAATCTATAAGATTTCTTCCAATAGTTAAATTTCTATATTTATTCCGTACAACGATACCTAGAACACCCACATGTTCGGCAGCGTCCCAATCAGAGTTTAAAACTTCACATTGGCCAATAATGTTATAAGGTTTTTTCAAATCTGGATTTTCAGCAACTATACAAATCTCATTATCTTTTTTTATATTATGATACCATGCATCTTTTTCGAGTTGTGATCTTACGGGAAAAAATACAGGTAAATAATTACCTTCTTCAACTACTTCATTAAAATTAAACCAAACCCCATCTATGTCTGATTTAATTAAATGTCGTATTACTACATTTTCTCCAGATTTTAGTTCTAAGACCTTATACATTATTTAAATATACATTTTTATAATTATATGCCTTATGGTAATATTATGGAAAATAAAAATGATGACTCATCCAAAAAAGAGAACGAAGAAAAAGAGTTGGTAGATGAACATTCAAAAAAACTAGTAGCAAAAGATTTAGTAACCTTAAAACATGTTGAAGTTAAAAAACAAGAAATAAGCCCAGAAACGAGAGATCTTGCACAAACTCTAAAGGAACGTTATATAGAGCATGATCAATTTGAAAGGCTTTCAAATGATGAAATAACAATCCTTGAAACATTTATGGGTAAAAGATTATTCATTGAACGAATTGCCATAATTGCTAACCAGTCTAGAATACCTTTAGGAATTCCTGGTTTTAAAAAAGCGGAATTGGAAGAAATTCTTGGCGGGTTAGTTTCTAAAGGTTATATTATATCCGAAATGGTAGGTGATAAACCGGTCTATTACCTAACAGAGCGAGGAAAATATCGAGTCCAATAATTTATCAAATAGTTAATCTTTTTTTAAAATTAACTTATTGATGGGAATATCTTGGAATTCTCCATTAGGATTTTCACGTCTGATTGTAAGTGGTAAGATTTTTGATCTAAGCTCGATTTGGGCAATCTTTATGGGATCAATCATGTTCTTAGGCTTTTCCACAAGGATAGGGGCGCCGAAGCTTATTTGTAAAGCCCTTGCACCAACGATTCTGGCTTTTTCGTATCTTGTGAGAAAGATCGGTCCAATTTTGACGTAATTTCTAACTTTCTTATATTCCTTTCGTAATTCTCGAGATTCTAAGAAACTAGACATATCATAACCCAAAGAAGGAGTAACTTAAAATTACAAAATCTTTGATTTCATATAACTTTTTTGGTTTTTATTAAGATTTTAATAGATAGATACTAATTAAAGGTAAAATAATGCGCAGGAGGGGAATTGAACCCCTGATTTACACGGTGTGAGCGTTTAACGCTTTAGATGCGATATGCAAATAATGTGTCGTCATACCACTAGACCACCCGCGCTTACTCTTAATTAAAATTAATAAATCATCCGAATTAAATATTACAGTTCTCTTTTATTAATTCAATTTATTAAATTATTGTTAAATCGATTTAAGAATTTAAGTATTTTTTAATGATCTTATTAAGTCTGTTAGTTTATATATTTCAATTAAATCTTATACTCAAACGCTAAAATTTAATTGTATTCACTGGTGATTTTGGTTTCCGTAGATGATGAATTTATTTCACACCCACTAATTAAAGAAAACATAATAAGTCGACGGGAATACCAAGAGAATATTTTTATAAGTTGTTTAAATAAAAATTGTTTAGTAGTAATTCCTACGGGTTTAGGTAAAACAATAATAGCTTTAATGCTAACAGTACAAAGATTAACAGAAATCGAAGATTCAAAAGTTATATTTTTAGCACCTACTAAACCGTTAGTAGAACAGCACTTCAAATCATTTTTACAATTAACAAATCTTCCTGAAGAGTCACTTATCTCTCTTACAGGTTCAACTCCTCCTGATAAAAGGAAGAATTTATGGGAAGATATTAAAGTTGCTTTTATGACTCCTCAAGTTCTTCAAAACGATCTAATTTCAGGATTATATTCAGTAAAAGATGTTTCTTTAATTATTTTTGATGAGTGCCATAGAGCTGTAGGAGATTATGCTTATTGTTTTCTTGCAAAAAAGTATATAGATACCTCAATGAATTCTCAGATATTAGGACTTACAGCAAGTCCAGGTTCTACTGAAGGCAAAATCAATGAGATTAAGCAGAATTTATTTATCAATCATATAGAAATTAGAACAGAAAAGGATTTAGATGTTAAACCATATATCCATAAAGTAGATAATGAATGGATAAAAATTAAACTTCCAGCTGAATTTTTAGAAGTTAAAAAGACATTAGAAGAGAAATTAAGGATTTGCTATAAATTTCTGAAAGATTCTGAGTTATTAGGCTCTTATGATATATATAAAATCACCAGAAAGGATTTACTTAAATTAAATAATATAATAAATCGTAGAATTTCTACAGCTAGAGATAATGATGAAAAATTCCAAATGTTTAATGCTAAAAAGGTGACAGCTAACGCTATCAGGTTATCTCACATGACTGAGTTAATAGAAACTCAGGGAGTAAGTGCTCTTAAAGATTATTTTGATAAGAATGAAGAGAAAATCAAGAAAAATACAGCAAATAAATCATTAAAAGAATTATTTATTGATAAAGAATTAAAAAAAGCTATTAAACTAACGGAAGATCTTTATTCAAAAGGAGTGGTGCATCCAAAAATAGAAAAGTTAAGAGATCTCCTTACTAATCAAATAAAAGAAAATATTAATTCCAGAATATTAGTTTTTTGTCATTTTAGAGATTCTGTTAATAATATAGTAAAGATTTTTGAAGATGATGAAATAATTAAAATTCATAAATTCGTTGGACAAGCAACAAGAGGATCAGATAAAGGTTTAACTCAAAAAGAGCAGATAAATTTACTCAAAGAATTTAAAGAGGGAATATATAATACTATAGTAGGGACAAGTGTTGCTGAAGAAGGATTGGATATTGAAGAATGTGATTTGGTAATTTTCTATGATGTTGTTCCTAGCGCTATACGCTCCATTCAACGTCGTGGTCGTACTGGAAGAAAAAAAGAGGGTAAAGTCTTTGTATTAATGGCAGAAGGGACTCGAGATGAAGGTTATTACTGGGCAGAAAAAGCTAAAGAAAAAAATATGAAGTTGAGTCTAGAAAATATAAAAAGTTCTGAAAGTACATCAAAATCAGAACAATCAAATCTTCTGAATTTCATAACTAATAAAAAAAAAGATGAAATTAAATTAAATGGAGTTGAGAGTCTCGATCTAAGTTCAATTAAGAAGATCGATGATGCTGAAAGTTTTGAAATAATATGTGATAATCGTGAGACTGCTTCTCCGGTAGTAAGGACTTTATCGTTGATGGGCCTAAATTTAAAATTGGAGCAATTAGCTGTAGCAGATTATGTTATTTCAGAAAGAGTAGGGATTGAAAGAAAATCCGCTAAAGATTTTAATGATTCTATAATTGATGGTAGGTTATTTAAAGAATTAAGTGAACTGAGGGAACATTTTTCACGACCAATATTAATTTTGGAGGGTGATCCCTTAGAAGATTCTAATATCAATGAAAATGCACTCTATGGTGCAATCACTGCTATTATTATTAATTTGGGTATCATAATTTACAGAACAGAAGATACTTTAGAGACTGCGAAATTTATATATCAATTAGCGAAAAAAGAACAATCAATATCAAAATCATCATTAAAACTAAGATTTGATAAAGCTCCAATTGAAACTTCTCAGTTATTAGAATATATCGTTGCGGGAATACCTGGTGTTAATACTTTAAGAGCAAAAAACTTATTGAAAGATTTAAAGACATTGCAAAATATTTTCTTAGCTGATATACCAGATTTAACTAAAATTGAGAATGTTGGAAAAAAAATCGCTCAACAAATTTATAAAATTAGCAGATATAAATATAAAAATGACTCCTAAATTCCGTTTATAATAATGTTGTTCATTTATTAAAATAATAAAAAAGATTTTTTATATTTTCAATAATAATTTATAATATTACTGAATTTTATTGATTAAGAATACAACTTCAAAAAAAGTTGAGCAAGAGAGTTTATGATAAAATTTAAAGTCGTTGTTGCTGGAGCTAAGAATGTAGGTAAAACCAGTCTACTTCGTCGCTTTGCTACTGGGAAATTTGAAAAATCTACTTTATCTACGATTGGTGTCGATTTTGAAACAAAAAAAGTAGTTGTAGATGACACTGAAATCCTTCTTAATATCTGGGATTTCGCTGGTGAAAAAAAATTCCGACTCCTTTTCCCTTCCTATGTTTCTGGAGCTTCTGGAGCTTTAATGTTATATGATATTACAAATGAAGATTCACTAAATGATTTATATGATTGGATTAATGTGATTTCTTCGGTACCTAACTCTCCTAAGACGAAAATACTAATCGAAGCTAAGAACGATTTAAAGAGAAAAGTTAAACGAGAAAAAGCGCTAAAACTTTTTGAAAAGTTTAAATTTCAAGGAGAAATGTTAAGTACTTCAGCAAAAACAGGTGAAAATGTTGAAAAAGCCTTTGAAATGTTAGGCAGAGAAATTCTTAAAAATTCTTTAAAGAAATGTTCGAATTGTGGAAAACTTTATCCTTTAGAATTGAAATTTTGCCAATATTGTGGTTCTAAAGCAAATTAAATATCTTATTTTGTTATTCTTTCATAGATTTATCAACATTTTCGTTCTTTAAAATTGTTGAATATTAGTTAACTACTGTAGCTAAATATTTTAAAACAGTTTTTAGCTTAAAGAAAAATTTATTTACTACAATAAATAAAAAAAAATATAAAACTACGTTCTATGGTTGTAAAATTTGAATTATAATATTGACCAAGATATTCAAGAGATTCTAAATAGACTTAGGAAAGATGATATATCCTTTGAAGGAAAAACTATTTTAGTAACTGGAGGTGCTGGTTTCTTAGGTTCTTGGGTTTGTGATGTTCTGGTTGAACAAGGCGCATATTGTATATGCTTAGATAATTTATCTTCGGGGAAGCCTAAAAATATATTACATTTAATGGATAAAGATAATTTTCGATTTATTAATCATGATATATCATATCCAATTTATTTTGGTATGAGCTATCACCCATTAGGTATATGTGTAGCGGATATTAAAAAAATTGACACTGTAATGCATATGGCAAGTAGAGCTTCTCCATTTGAATTTCAAGAAGAACCAATATCTATTCTTAGAAGCAATACTCTTGGTACTCTAAACTCTTTGGGTATTGCTAAGTTCCATAACGCCATTTTTTTTTATACAAGTACCTCTGAAGTTTATGGAAATCCCCCGAAGGAAGCTATTCCTACTCCAGAAAGCTACTTTGGGCATGTAAACCCTGTTGGTCCAAGAAGTTGTTATGATGAATCTAAACGCGCTGGAGAGGCTTTTATAAAAGCTTATGAACTTCAACATAAAATGAGAGCTAAAATTGTAAGGATCTTTAATACATCTGGTCCAAGAATAAGGCATGGTCCCGCTTTTGGAAGAGTTGTCCCTAATTTCATACATCAAGCTCTACATGATGAGGATATAACAGTATTTGGTGATGGATCACAAACAAGATCTTTTATTTATGTGGTAGATGAAATAGAAGGGATACTTAAAATGGTATATAAAGATGAAGCTATAGGTGAAGTTATTAATTTAGGTAATAATAAAGAATATACTATACTAGAAATAGCTCATATTATCAAAGAATTAGCTAATTCTAATTCAAAAATAATTTTTAAACCATTACCTATAGATGATCCAACTTATAGGTGCCCTGTTATTACAAAAGCAAAAGAAATATTAAACTGGGAGCCATTAACCGCACTTGAGGACGGATTAAAGAAAACTATTGCTTGGTTTAAAGATAATGAACATAATAGCTAAGAAAGAAGAGAAAAACGATATTAAAACCTCTAATAGGCATTTTGATCAAGTCGTTAAAATTAGTTTGATTATTGGGATCATTATTGTTTCAGGTTTTATTGTTTACTACTTGTTAAATCCTGAGCCTGGCTATGTTACCTTTGGGATTTTAAATGAAAATCAAAAAGCAGAAAACTATCAAACAAAAGCCTCTATTAATGAAACTATTCCAATCTATCTAAGTGTTGGGAATTATTTAGATAGAGAATTTATGTTTAGATTCAAAATTAAAAAGGGAAATAATAATACTGTTATAAGTTCAACTGGTTCAAATGGAACTTCATATCAAACAATAGGAAATTTTACGTTAAATCCTAATGAACTTCAAATTTATGGTGAATATAATGTATCATTTTCAGAGGAGGGGACGAATCAGATAATTATCGCAGAATTATGGCAAATAAAACATGAAATTGAAGAATTATTTATTATTCATTACTTACGATTAAATATAACTGGTTAATTTGCTCCTCCAATTACATTTACTGATCTTATTTTTACCCATGGAGCTTGAAATGCTCCATATATTTTGTAATCTTTTGATACAGCCTCAATGTTCTTAAATAAATCTATTAAATTTATTCCTATCATGGTTTCATTTAAGGGATCCTTTATTTCTCCGTCCTCAATTAGATTCCCACGAAGTATTAAACCTGAAAAATCTCCTGTTGAAATATTAGGGGAGTCGCCTGTATAATTAAGCAAAATTCCTCTTTTGATACTCTTAAAAATTTCTTCTATTAATATATCCCCTGGTTTCATGATAAAATTTGTAATCCCAATTGAAGGGATTGTTATGTAAGACCCCCGAGAAGCATTTCCAGTACTTTCTACGCCCTCTTTGCCGGCAGTATAACTATTATGTAATAATCCACTTTTAAGGAATTTTCCATTCTGTAAGATTTTTTTGTTTTGACATGGAATTCCTTCATCATCAAATATCTGAGAACCAGCGGCATTATCTATTAATCCATTATCTTCTATATTTAAAAATTCTGAACCTATTTTTTCACCTCTTTTGTCAACTAGAAAACTCCTTTTATATTGAAAGGTCTCTGCATTTATTGCTGCGGCAATAGGGCTTAAAATTAGACTTATTGTACCTTTTGGGGTTAAGATTACAGGTACTTTCATATTTCTAACTTTTTTCCTATTAAGATTTTGTTTAGCATCCTCTAAAGCTAAATTGGCAACATTGATGGCATTTAACTTATTTAAACTTCTCTCTATTTGTCTTTCAGAACCTGAGGATGTTTCTTTACTTATATTATCTTTTACTATAATGTTAGAAGAAATTAAACAACTAGTTTCTTTTTTAGAGATATTTAAACCGTTAGAATTAAATATGTACGTTTTAGAATAGTCTGATACAAAGTTTCCTGATTGTGAAATTGCCACATCATCTTTTTTACATACTTCAATCAAATCATTAACATAATCCAAGGCATCTTCTGTTTGAAGATATTTTAAATTTTTATCGCATAAATCTTTAACATTAGGATAATTATTAAATGGATTAGGTAAATCTTTAAAATCTGGATCTGGTGAAGCAACTTTCATCATTTTGATGGCGATTCTACAAACTTTCTCTATAGAAGACTTAATTAATTTATTAGAATATGCAAAACCTAGTGCTCCGTTTTTATTTATGACTCTAATAGAAGCTCCGAAATCCTCTCCAACTTCACTATTCTTAATTGAATTTTCTTCAATTTCGATGTTGATGTAATTATTTTTTTCAAAATAAATTTCTGCAGCTTTTATTTCTGAAATCTCCCTTTCAATTATTTTAAAGCAAAATTCTGCTAGTGAGTATATGTCAGAATACTCCATTTAATTCAATCCTCCAACAGTTACATTTTCTATACGTATATAAGGTGCTCCGTCACACACTCTAACAAGTTGACCACCTTTTCCGCACATTCCTACTGAATAATCAAATGATTTTTCATTTCCTATTGCAGATATCTTGTTTAAAGCTTCAAGAATCATACCACTTAGAGAGACATCTCTCATATTTTCTCTTTTTTCTCCATTTTTGATCCTATATGAACTTCGACATTTAAATTGAAAATTACCTGTCGTTGGATCAGTATAGCCATATTGAAAATCTTCACATAGAATTCCTTCTTTCGTGTCTTCGATAATATCTTCAATACTCCAATCTTTAGGTTCTAAGTAAGTGTAACCCATTCGCACTTGTGGTCTTTCAGAACTAGTGGAGGCTCTACCATGCCCATTAGAGGGAACTTTCATTCTTGATGAGGTCTCCAAATTATGTAAATAATTCTTAAGTATCCCATTTTCAATAATTACAGTCTTTTGAGAGGAAATTCCTTCATCATCAATAAAATAACTACCAAACAATTCATAGGGTAATTTAAACTGCTTTCCTTGACCCATTGATGGAAAGTCTATAATAGAAACATTTTCTGAAGCAACTTTCTGACCAACCATCCCTTTCAAGACGCTTTCATTACTCAATACGAGATCTGCTTCACATGCGTGCCCAAACGCTTCGTGAATTATAGTTCCTGTCAATTTAGGGTCTGCAATAACTGTTAATTTACCTCCGATTGGAGATTTGGCATTTAATAATTCTACTGCTTCTTTAGCAGTTTTTCTACTTAAATTATGAGCTTTTTCAGTCTCAACAATTTCATATCCTCCTACACCCGCTACAGAATTAGCAGATTTCTGAATAGTTCCATTCTTGTTAGCAAAAACCATACAAAATAATCGTACAAAAGATAAATCTTGAATAACCTTGCTTCCAAATGAGTTTAAGAATAAAGTTTGAGAATGTCCATCCAGATAGAGAGTACGAGTATTTTGTATATAGGGCGAATATTTGGATGCTATTTTTTCATGGTTTTTGACTAAGTTAATTTTATCATCAATATCAATTCCTTCTATTTCTTTTTTACTTTTACTTCTGTAATTTTGAATCAAGGGTTCATTTTGAGCAATTTTAAACTTGATGTTTGTAAGTGATTCAGTAAGAACAGCTAAGTTAATTGCTTTCTCTAATCCTATTTTAATAGACTCTTTTTTTAAATCATTTAATACAGAAAATCCCCAACCACCATTCTTAAACGCTCTAATACCACAATTAACAATTTCAAAAGATGAAATTTCCTTACTCTTCTGATTAGTAAAATCTAAACTAGTTCCATTATTAACTTCAGCTCTAATATCCCAATATTCAGCTTTATTTTGGGCTATTTGATTTAATTTTTTAATTAAATTTTCATCTATTTCTTTAATTTCATCCGAAATTTCCATCTTTCTTATAAGAGAGGTATAAAAAGTCTTAATATTTACTTTTACTTAGTGTTTATCAGTTTATCATCAAAATAAGAGAAGAATAGCTTAAATACCTTTCTTTTTTATGTAAAATAATTCTTGCTTACTTTATCTAATTCTTATCCTTCAATTTCTTAACTATTGATATGGCATCCCATATAGTACATATTTTTGAAAATTTAGCTGAATTTTTAAAGGAAAATGAATGGTTGCATTTCCAGCATTTCTTTGATTTTAATATTCTTTTACTATAATACCATTCTCCACAATTATAACACATAAAAAAATAGTATTTACTTCTGTTATTCATACAGTCTTAATTAATTGCAGAGTAAATTATAATTAAATATAGTGATTAAAATTTCTAATTTTTTAAACTATTATTTTAACATTAATATCTTCAATAAAATAAGATATATTTCTTGATGTTTCATTATTTTAATTAAGTCCAAATGAAAAAGAGATGGAATTATGGAGCATAAATTTATTCATCCTATAGAGACTCGATATCGAACTGAAATGGCAAAAATTTTTACAGAAGAAAAGAAATTAGAAATTTGGTTGAGAGTTGAAGCCGCTTTAGCACAAGTTCATGCTGAACTAAAAAATATTCCACAAGAAGCTGCAGATGAAATAAGTAAAAAAGCAAATTTAAACTACGTAAAATTAAAAAGAGTTAAAGAGATTGATAAGGAAATTCATCATGATTTGATGGCTATGGTTAAGAGTTTAGCAGAGCAATGTGAAGGTGATGCGGGTAATTATGTTCATCTTGGTGCTACAAGTTATGATATTGAGGATACTGCTACTGCTTTACAATTAAGAGAAGCCTTAGAATATCTTTATAATTCTCTATTAAATTTATTAAGAATCCTAATAACAATATCAGAGGATAAAAAGAATTTGGTATGTATTGGTAGAACACATGGTCAACACGCAATTCCTACCACATATGGCATGAGATTTGGTGTTTGGGCATATGAAGTAAGTAGGCATCTAGATAGAATTTCTGAAACCCGAAATCGAATAACATTTGGGAAAATGTCTGGTGCCGTTGGAACAATGGCTAGTTTTGATGAAAAAGGAATAATAATCCAAAAAAATCTAATGAATAAGCTTAAACTAAATCCTGTACTAATAGCAACCCAAGTTGTACAAAGAGATAGGCATGCTGAAGTAATATTTTTAACCGCTCTAATCGGCCAAACATTAGCTAAAATTGCAAGAGAAAACAGAATATTACAAAAAACTGAAATTTCAGAGATGTTTGAACCATTTAAAGAAACACAAGTAGGAAGTTCGACTATGCCTCACAAAAGAAATCCACATAAATCAGAAAGAATATGTAGTTTGGCGAGAGTGTTAAAATCTAATGTTAATGTCGCCTTAGATAATATAATTTTAGAGGATGAAAGAGATATGACAAATTCTGCATCTGAGAGAGTAATATTTGCTGAAAATTTCATATTTTTGGATTACATGATAAAACAATTAACTCAAATATTAAAAGGACTTGAATTCAACGAAAAGAAAATTGCAGAAAATCTTAACCTTACGAAAGGTGCTTGTCTTACTGAAAAAGTCATGGTTCAATTAGTTAATAAAGGAATAGGAAGACAAGAAGGTCATGAAATTCTAAGACAAGCATCAATAAAAGCTCGGAAAGAAGATTTAAATATGAAAGATATTTTAATTAAAAATCAAAAGATTCAAGAAAAGTTCTCAAAGGAAGAATTAGATGAATTATTTGATCCTCACAAATATATTGGGAAAGCTGTAGAACAAGTAGAAAATTTAATTGAAGTTCTTAAAAATAAATTTAAGTTTTAAAAATAAAAAATGGAAGACAACAACAATTTGTATAGGAAACTAGGAGTATCATCGAAAAAAGAAGATGTCCATAAAGCATTAAAATCGATAGATAAAGGTTTATATCCTGGAGCATTTTGTAAAATAGTTGAGGATATAAATAATAGAGAAGAGTTTTGTTCAGTCTTTCATTCTGATGGTGCAGGTACAAAAGCAAGTTTAGCTTATATGTATTATAAAGAAACAGGTGATATTTCAGTTTTTAAAGGTGTTGTACGGGATGCTATGGTCATGAATCTTGATGATTTTTTATGTGTAGGTGCAATAGGTAATGTTTTCTTTTCGAATAATCTTGGAAGGAATAGTAAATTAATACCAGCAGATGTTATCGAAACTATTATTAAGGAATATTATGATTATAGTGAAAAACTCAATTCTATGGGCTTAAATGTCAAGATGTGTGGAGGAGAAACTGCTGATATGGGTGATATTGTTAAAACAATAGCAATTGATGCTTCCGCGTTCACAACTATGAAAAGAGAAAATATTATTGATGCCACTAATATTAAATCCGATGATATTATCATAGGATTAGCTAGTTATGGAAAAGCTTCTTATGAAGAAGAATTTAATAGTGGAATAGGAAGTAACGGGTTAACATTAGCTAGACATGGTATACTTTCACACGAATATTATCTCAAATATCCTGAATGTTATGATCAGAGTATTGATGAGGATTTTGTATTTTTTGGAAATTATAAATTAACAGATGAGATCGATGACCTTAATTTGGATATCGGTAAAGCACTATTATCACCTACAAGAACCTATGCTCCAGTCCTGAGAGATATTTTAAAAGAATATAGAAAAGAAATTCATGGAATTATTCATAATACTGGAGGAGGACAAACTAAAATTTTAAAATTTGGTAAAAACATAAAATACATTAAAAATAATCTTTTTACAATTCCTAAAATTTTTGAACTAATTCAAAGATCCTCTGAAACTCAATGGAGAGAAATGTTTAGTGTCTTCAATATGGGGCATCGAATGGAGTTATTATGTAATAATTCTATAGCACTAGATATAATAGATATAGTTAAAAAATATAAAATTGATTCCAAGATAATTGGACATTGTGAAAAATCTCCAATACAAGGTAAAAACATCCTCGAAGTCAAATCAGAATTTGGTTCTTTTACTTACGACTAGGAGTTTAAGTAAATGGTTAAAGAATTTGATGTTATTTGTATTGGTGCAGCTCTTGTAGATATAATCGCTAAAATAGAAAGGCACCCTTTAGAAGATGATGAAGTATTTGTTTCAGATTTACAATTATTATCAGGAGGGGCTGCTGCCAATACTGCTTATGCATGCTCTAAATTGGGATTAAAAACAGGGTTTATTGGTAAAATTGGTCGTAATGATGAATTTGGACATAGAATTATAAAAGATTTTAAGGAGATTTCACTGGACACAACTTTAATAAAATATTCAACAGAAGCGGTAACAGGGTCGGCATATGTGGCTATTAATGAAAAAGGGGATCGTAGAATTTACGCATACAGCGGAGCTGCAAATTTTCTTTCTGAAGATGATATATCATCAAAAGACTTAGTTAAATCTAATATAATTTTCTTGAGTAGTTTAAGAAATTTAGTTCCATTTAAAAAAGCAGCTAAAATTGGTAAAGAAAGTAGTATACCAATTATTTTGAATCCTGGAATGTTAATTATTGACCAAGGTTTTGAAAATATAAAAGACTTATTTTTTAATATTGATATTTTAATAATGTCAAGTAGGGAATTTCACAATCTTTTTCATATTAGAAAAAGTAATTTAGATAATCAAATAATTGAAGATAAAGCAAAAATACTTTTCAATTTAGGAATTAAAGTTATAATAGTAACAATGGGAAAAAATGGTGCTATAATTTTAAATTCAAATAAATTGGAATTGATTAAACCACTCCAAGTTAATCATGTTATTGATACTACAGGAGCGGGAGATGCTTTTTCCGCAGGATTTATATATGGTTTCATTAGAAATCTTAGTTTTGAATTTAAAGATCTTAAATCTAATGTAATGATAGGAAATTTTGTTGCTGCAAAATGTATCCAAAAATTAGGAGCTAGAAACGGTATTCCAACTGGTTATGAGCTAGAAATAAATCTTTAGATTGTTAAATAACAAAATTTATAATTTTATAATTCAATAATTTTTTATCCATTTAGATTAAATGATTAGGAATGGTAAGATTAAATACCAATAGAAAGAAAGAAATAGCCCTTAAAAGATTTCGATTTTTTTATCAAGAAATTGTTTGGGCTTTTATTTTAATATTTATATTTTTACTTATACCTATTTTCTTAATCCCATTAATAGTAGAGGAGGGAACTCCTATTTATGGTATACTTTTTTACTCAATAAGAGCATTATTCGTAATGCTTGGTATTCCACTAATATATCCACTATCTAATTTAATATTTGAATCTCAAAAACGAAATTTAATAATTAGAGAAGATGTCTCACCTGCAATTGGACATTTGAGATTATATAAAATGACCAAAAAGAATTATAAATATCAGCTTCTTTATGGGATCTTGATTTTCTTCTTAGTTTTTTTACCAATTGATTTTTTCAATTATTTATTAATACCCAAAATGATTGAATATCAATCTTTTAGCCTTGCTTTTAATTCAACAAACGCTTATTTATTATCAAGTGTATATAATGTATTCTTGATTTCAGCAATAATAATTCAGTTTTCAGTGGCAATTGCTGAAGAAAGTATTTCAAGAGGTTTATTAACAAAAAGAGGAAGTGAACATTTTTTTAGTATATCCGCAGTAATAATATCAACACTTTATTGGGGATTAGGACATTTTGCATATTTCCTTGATCCAATAAGTAGAGTGTATCCTATTTGGTATCCATTATTGTGGTTTTTACAAGCGTTTGTAATTGGGATAATTCTTTCTTTAATAGTAGTAAGACGAAAGTGGCTCTTTCCTGTAATAATTGCTCACGCGATAAATAATATTATCTCGGCACATGTAGTTTGGAGTTTTTTTCAGGGCATTAGTTTTACACTACTAGCTATATATGTATATTTCCCATTACTCATAATTGGGTTTTGTTTGCTAGTATGGTTTTTTCCCTTAATTAAAGAAGGTGTTTCAACTGGATTAAAAATGCTGAGTGAATATTTTAAGAAAGACCAATCGATTGAAAAAACTAAAGGTGATGCTATTTTTCGAGTATTTATTGATATTATTATGGGATTTCTTATTTTTATCGTAGGTTTTATAATCGCGGTATAGAGAGGTTTTATTCATTGAAATTGGGCATTATATCTGATACACATATAACCACGGAATATGATGAAGAGAAAATTGAGACTTTGATTAAACAACTTAAAAATGTATTTAACGATGTCGATGAGATTATACATGCAGGAGATATATGTGAGGATTTTTTTTTAGATATGATCAAGGAGATTGCTCACACAAGATGTGTTCAAGGAAATCTAGACCAAATCAAAAATTTAGACAAGTTTACAAAATTTTCTGTTGGACGATACAACATAGGTGTAATCCATATACTACCAGAAAATCTTGAAGAATTTACTAAGAAGAATGATATCCAGATTTTAATTTTCGGGCATTCTCACCAACCTCTAATTAAAGGTACAGATTTCAACGTGCTTCTTTTAAATCCGGGTTCTCCAACAATGCCAAAAGCTCCGCTTGAAAAACCTGGTTTTAAGAAGCCTATAGCACGACCAAGCGTAATTACATTAAAAATTGATGAGAATGATATTTTATCAACCTTTATTATTAATCTTAAACTTTAAAAACTGGTGAAATTTTCAATTGTCTTAGTTAAATCTACTAACTAAAATTCTTCAGATTGTTATTTTTAGGTATCTTTACAATATTTACTAATAAGATTGAATAATTTTAAATATTAAATTACTCATGTAATGAGTATTATATAAATATAATTTACAACAATATATTTTTTTTTTACTTAAGTTAGTATCAAAATAATCTGTAAAGAGAGTGTGTAGATTTGGTAAGTAGACTTGAATTAGTACTTAAAGAACTTAATGAGAATGGTAATTTTCGAGCATCACTTTTTGCAACATCGACAGGATTAGTTTTAGCATCCCAAAAAGAAGAGAAAATCGATGAACGTGTTATAGCTGCAATGGGTTCATTATTAAGTGATTCTGCATATAAAGCAGCGGAGGAACTAGCATTATCTGAAATTTTGAGCATGAAGATCAAATATCGAAGGGATTATATACTTATGCGAAATATTATCATGCCAGATAATAAAAACCAATTTCTTCTAGCCGTATTAACAAAATCTCCCGATAGTGATGATGTAGAACGTTATCTGGATCAACTCCTTGATTGGGCTGTTGAAAATTCACAAGCAGATTTAGAAAAACTTTCAAGTTTATAGTTTATGATTATATTTCTCTTACTTTTTCTTTTTTTGTTAATTTAAAATTAATAATTAAACCTAGAGGACGATTAATTACCTATGTTAGAGATCTCCTCATAGAGATTTTTTAATCAAAATCGTTATAAAATTCAAATACTTTTTCTGCTACTTGTTCTTCATAATTCCAATAAAAATGGTCAGCTCCATTAATAATTTCTTTTTTCTTTGGAACATTATAAAAATTATAATTATTCTGAAATCTTTCATAAGAAGCAATAGTATCCTGATCACCTTGTATAAATAATTTTGGTTTATTAGATTGAGAGAGAGCTCTGTACTTCGGTCCTACAAAGTCAAATGGAAATGATATAGCTATATATCCAATAATATTATCTGTATGGTTAATTGCTGAACACCCTATCGCCGCTCCATAAGAATAACCACATATTATTATTCTTTCATGATTTTTCTCATCTATTAAAAAATCAACACATACTTTAACATCATTCAATTCTCCAATTCCATCAGAATGATTTCCAGTTGACTTTCCAACTCCTCTGAAGTTAAACCTTAAACATGGAATATCGTTTTTAATTAATTTATTATAGACTCCAGACACGACATTATTATGCATATTCCCACCATATTGAGGATGAGGGTGACAAATTAGAACTACTGGACTCTTTGGATTGCCTTTAGATTGAAAATATTCAGCTTCTAATTCAATCTCGTTGTTTCTGATAAATAGTAATTCTTTTCCTACCATAATTTTTATTTAATTTTTAAACTATAATAATAATACTATACAGAATTGTGCGAAAAATGAGTTATAATAAGATTTTGATTGAGAAAAAAATAAGAGAGTTTTTGCAGGAAGATTGTATGTTTATTGATGTAAGCTCAAAAGTTATACCAGAAAAGGCTCACTCTTCAGCAAAAATTTTAGCAAAGAGTGCTGGATATATTTCAGGACTAGAGGAATTAAAAATACTATATATGTTATTAAATATTTCTACAACATTTAAAATTGAGGATGGCGCCGAAGTGAGTAAAGGAGATATTATTGTAGAATTGAGAGGTAACACTAGAGATATTCTATTGGGAGAGAGGGTTGGGTTAAACTTGATTACTCATATGAGTGCAATCACAACAACTGCGAGAAAGTATGTTAAATTAATAGAAAATTCTGGAAAAAAAGTTAAAATTGCCTGCACCAGAAAAACTACTCCCGGTATTCGTATTTTTGAGAAAAAAGCAGCAGAAATAGGACAAGCAGATGCACATAGATTTTCCCTTGATGATATGGTATTATTAAAGGATACTCATTTGAGATATTACAACGGAGATATTGAAAAATTATTAAAAGCAGCAAAAAAAGTAAATAGTTTTTCAAAAAAAATTGAGATAGAAATTGAAAAAGTAGATGATGTATTAATAGCTGCAAAATTTGGAGCCGATATCATTATGTTAGATAACATGGGGCCAGATCAAGTAGAGGACGCTATTAATTTATTAAAGAATCACAATCTTAGAGATGATGTTATAGTCGAGGTTTCAGGGGGTATATCTCAAGAAAATTTCATGGATTATCTACTCTCAGAACCGGATATAATAAGTTCAAGTGCAATAACTCAATTTCCTTCTGAATTGGTAGATTTTTCGTTACGTTTTGATTAGATCCTAATCAATAACAATTTCTCGGATGGAACATATAACATCCTTAATTTTAGCTAATTCTTTATAAAGATCTTTAATAGCCCCAAATTCGCCTACTAACAGCAGTAATTCAATTTTTTTTTCTGCAATACGCCAATCTGTAACAGTTTTTATAATTTGATGATATCGTGAGTATAATTCAGTGATCTGATCAATAATAATTTCTTTAAAAGGATATACTAAACTCACGGTCATCAATTTATAACCTTCGAGATTTTCAAATTCTTCATGTTTTTCTATGAAGTTAATTATTGATCCTCTTAAGGCTTCACTCTTTGAACTAAATCCACTTAGATTTCGAACTTTCTCAAATCTTTCTAATAAATCATCACTGATTTGTAAAGATATTATTGGCATTTTAAATCTTTATGATATTTTTTTCTAAAATTATAAATTAATTATAAATACTTATTAATTAAATTAATACCTTGACCTGATGATTTGGCAGAACATAATTCGATAATTAAGGATCCATTATAACCATAATTTTTAAGGATATCAATGATTTCTTTAAAGTTAATCTTACCCGTGCCTAATGGAGGGTGTGTATCAGAAAATCTCGAGAAATTGTCTACAAGATGTACATTTTTTATAAAATTGTGATATTTTGCCCATAAATCATTCACATCACCCTTGCAAGTGTAATAATGGCTTGTATCATAAGTGAAAAATAGATCATCCCGGTTAATAGTTCTAAATATTTCTTCAATATTGCTACTATCAGTCATAATATGGGCATCTCGAGGCATGTTTTCCAAACAAATTTGCAATTTCTGATTATTTATTGAATCCAGTAATCTATGAATAGATATTTTTAATTGTGCTTTATTAATTTCTCGAATTGAGCTTAACATAAAGTTTGCATAGCCCGGATGAATCGTCATTATTCTAGCGTCAATTTGATAACACATATTTGCTGTTTCTCTGCAGGATTCTATCGAAGCATTTGATATATGTTCATTATAAGAGCATAAACTCAAATCAACATAAGGCCCGTGAACTTGTTTTTTTAACTTGTATGAATTTATAAGGTCAATAAATTTTTGTTTGTTTTCATTATCAAATACTTCAGGAGGATCTATTACTAATTCAACAATTTCTATGCCTTGTGTCTCAGCGAAATTAAGGCATTTTTCTGAAGCCTTGACTTGTAAATCTTTAAGATCCTTAAAATCATGTGTTTTAGCTAAATCAAAAAGATGTCCTAAGCTGCTTATACCTAAATTCATGTGTTTCACTTAAATTTTATATTTTATTTATGCCCTCTTCCGCATATGGCGTGGATAATTGGCAAAAAGGCTATTAAAAAGTTTTTCAAAGCGATCTAAATGTTCATTTGATATAATATTTGGTTCCCCTATTTGGAGAGCCCCCCAATACATTTTAGCAAGTTTTTCAACTAATTCAGCAAACTTAACTGCATGGTCTACTGATTTTCCACAAACAATAACACCATGGTTAGCTAATAACGCAGCATTCTTTATATCGAGAGCTTTTAGTGCTACATCTCCAATCTCTATTGTATGAGCCTCCCCAAACTCAGAAACATCAACAGACCCACCTAAAAAAATATACATCTCTTCCATTATAACTGGTATACTTTTTCGTACAATTGAGAGGGTAGTCGCAAAAGGAGAATGTGTATGAATTACTGATTGAACTTTTGGTCTTGATTTATATATTGCAATATGCATCTTTGCTTCAGTTGAAGGTAATTTCCCTGCACTTAAAGGAGTTCCTTCAAAATTTAGTTGTACAATCTCTTCTTTTTTGAGAGTATCATATTGATTAAATGAAGGAGTGATAAATAATTCTGCTTTTTTACCGTTTCTAACACTTACATTACCTTCTCCTGCTTCTACTAATCCCTTAGTAAAAATTGCTTTTGCTCCTTTAATAACTTCTAAACGAAGTTGATCTTCTTTATTTATTGCCATAAGAAGTAAAATAAAGGTGTTGTTAAATTTTTTATGAATTTTCTTACTATAATTACAAAAAATAAACTGTAAAAAAAAGAGACTATTAAGAATTAGAATTTAACTCTTGTTGGATATGTTTCACTTTTTTCTCTAATCCTATTTCTGCATATAAATCACTTGCTTTTTGCATACATTCCTTGTATTTTGTTTTATTACCTAATTTGAAATAACCTTTTCCGATTTTTCTAAGGGTAGAAGCAATAGGGTCTTTCATTTCGAGTTGTTCAAAAATATTCAATGCTTCTTGATACATGTCTAATGCTTTTTGAATTTCGTTTTGATAGCGATATAGATCTCCAATAGCACTACGACAATATGCTTTCTTCTTGATACTATCTATGTTTTCAGCCAATTTAAATGCCTTTTTTAATGATTCTTCTGCTGAATTTAAGTTTCCTTTTTTCAAAAATATTTTTCCTATACTATTGAAAGATTCAATAATTCCTTCAGAATCTCCTATAAGTTCATAAATTTCTAAACTTTTATTGAATTTTTCCAGAGCGGTATCTAAATGACCCAATTTTTTATCAATTTCTCCCATCCCCATAAAGAAGGGCGCTTTATATTGCGGGATATTAAGTTCTTCAGCAATAGCCATTGCTTCATCATAATGTTCTAATGCGGTGGTATACTCTTCTTTTGATTTATAGATTAGGCCAATATTAAATAATAATGCGGCTTTGCCAGCAACATCATTGACTTCTTCTGAGTTTTTCAAGGCATTATTATAATTTGTTAGAGCATCATCTAACTTTCCCAAACTTTCATAAATATTTGCCAACGAATTATATACTCCCCCTAGCGCAAGTTTATTATCTAACTCTTCATATAAAGCACGTGATTGTTCCAATACATCTAATGCATCATTAAATTTTCCTTGAGTATCATAAATTACACCTAATCTACTTAATATATAAGCTATATTATTGTCATTTTTCATTTCTTCGAAAATTTCTAAGGATTCCTTATATAAATCTAGGGCTTTATCCAACTTTTGTTGTATTTGTAAAATTCGTGCTATTTCTGTTAAAGCTACACCTGATCCAAATAGATTATTTGCCTTTCGAGTTATACTTAGAACTTTTTGGTGACATTCCAAAGACTTCTCATATTTGAATAGTTGTTCATAAATATAACCAGCATTTGTGAGTGGAGTAATAGTTTCTGTATCTTTATTAATCTTCTCAAATATTTCTATACATGCGAGATAATTTTCCAGAGCTTCAGTCTTTTCTTGTCTGTTGTAATGAATATCTGCTATACTACGGAGGCATGTTGCCTTTCCTAGTAAATCTTCTACTTGATCATAAAAATTCAGTAGATAGTGATATTTTAGAAGTGCTTCAGATTCTTTACCCTCATTAAGGAGTGATTGGGCCTTTTTATTAAGATATTCAATCATATATTCAGGATCTGCCATAAGTCCGTTTATCTTGTCTAAGAAACCTTTTATTTGTTCGATCTTATCATTATTTACGATTTGATTATAAATTATAAGAGCTTCATTTAAGAGGTATTTAGCTTCTTCAATTTCACCTAGGGCGTCATTAATCTCTCCCGAAAGTTGAAGTATCTGTGCTTTTTCGGGCAACTTTCCTAGTGAAGTAAAAATCTCAATCGCTTGATTTGAAGCCACCAAGGCATCATCATATAAGTATAATTTTGCACAATTAAACGCAAGTTTAGCTTTATCTTCTCCTTTGGTTTCTGGATTAGAAAGCCTTGTTTTTAAGATATTAATTTCTTCTTGAATCTTGGGTACATAATCGAGAAAGTTAATTTCTTGATATATAGATAATGCTTCTTCAAAGTTGATAAGTGCCATTTCCACATCATTAATACTTTTATCTAAAAGGGCGAGATGATAATGAAGTGGTGCTCGCATTTGTTCCTTTTCGTCTAATTCTTCATATATTTTCAATGCTAAAGAAAAATTGTCATATGCTTCGAGAAAATTATTTTGCTTTTTATATAATTCCCCTAAACGCGCAAAAGAATCAGCTTTATGTGCAATAATTTCCTTATCAGTAGCATCTATTTCAATAGCCTCATTTAATCGTTTGAAAGCCCTTTCTAAATCACCCCTTTGAGCATATATTTGACCAATAAAATTGAGGGGTTCGATTCTTTCTTCTTCCTTCTTTATTTCTTCAAAGATTCTCAAAGATTTTTCATAGTTATCTAGTGATTCTTCATATTTTCCTTGAAAAAATAACACATTACCGATACGCGTTAAACTCTTAGCCTGTAATTCTTGATTGCCAATTGTTTGAGCATTTTTTAAACATTCTTCATATTTAGATAATGCTGCTTCTAATTCATTTGCACTTTGGAAATATTTACCTATGAATATCATTGTTTCTACTTTCTCATTGATTTTTCCCATCGATCCATCTAAGTTTGCCATAACTGTTAATTTATTCAGTGTTAGTAACCAGTCTTCTGAATGTTCATGAATAAATTTCTCTCTATCGTCAATAATAGTACCCATATTAGTAAGGTCGATTCCAGCATTCTTATCATCAACTCCAATGGACTCAAATAGCTCCCGTGCTTTGTCTTTTCGTGAAGCTTCTTGTCTAACTAGATCATCAGCTACTTTAGTAAATTCATGTGTTCCCTTATAGGAAATATCCTCCTCGTCAACATCAGCCACTTTTGCCTCATTATTATATATAAAATCTCCAAGCATATTATAAAGCTGATTATATGTATCATCCTGATGTCTTAAATTTTCTAATCTATCTTTCATTTGAGAGGCAACTTTTATGTTATGCTTTAGTCCTACCAAGTCTTCCTCAGTAGCTTGTTTATTACCAATATCGATGGTTGATTTTACTTGTTTAAATAGTTGTTGATTCAAACTTTCATCGGAATCATCAAGTTCTCCTGATATCATTTTTATAGTAGTGACATAATTATCAATTGTGTTTATAAACTCAATTTCATCGAACTCTTCATAAATTTCTCTGGCTTCTTCAAACTTTTCTATTGCAGATTGTGTATTACCGATTTGAGAATCCATATATGCTTCTTCGAATAAATTATGAGCTACAGTTAGCCTATTCCTTGAATAACTGCTATGGAGCCATTCTGCTTCTTCTGGGGATAAGATATTATCATCTCGATAAACATAATCAAACCTAGTTCTTTCGAGATTTAAAGGTCTTATTAATAGACCGGAATCAATTATTCCCTTAAATAAGGGAAAAACATCTTCCATATTTCCCGAAATATATGCTGAATATAACCCACCCTCAATCTTTTCTTTAGCTTTTTGAATGTCGTCTCTTAAAGCGTATAGTATTCCATCATAAATAAAATAAAGAGATTGGTTTAACATGTCCATTGGGCTTTTTTTTTTACAAACTTCTGTTTCTAAAACCTTTTGTTGTTCCCCAATATCTTCAATATCCTTAACAACAAGGGGTAGAAGATCAATTAACATATCTTTTTGGTCTTTAGAAGTTCTAAGAGATTTAATAATTAATTCTAGAACATCGATATATGTTTCTATTTCTTTTAATTTTGCTTTAATCTTTAAATCCGAATAGATTTGCAGAGATTCTCTGAAAAAATCAATAGATGTATTTAATTCACCCTGTAAATAAGTAATATACCCTAATGAGGATGTATTATAGGCAATATACAGATTATCGTTCAATTTTCTATTAATCTCTAATGCTTTTTGAAATGAGTTAGAAGCTTTACTAAGGTTTCCTTGTCTATAATAAACCCAACCAATGGATAAAAGAGCCATTGCTTCTGCTTTTATATCTCCTAATGAGATTCTTAGCTCTAATTCTTTTGTATAGTAATCATATGCTTGATCGTAATTATAAAAGTTAAAATTCAAATCTCCAATATTTCGTAAACAATTTGCCAATCCGCTCAAATCTCCCATTTGTTCTCTAATATTTGATGCATCATTAAACTTTTCCATAGAAACTTTAAGACTATCTTCTAATAAGATCCTACTTGTAATCCATCCAACATTGTTTGAAATAGTTGCTTTAATCTCTAAATTTCCTATATCCATTACTAATGTAAGTGCCGTCATTAAATCTTGTAAAGCTTGTTCATATGAGCCCTCCCAAAGATAAGCCTCGGCAATGTTATTGAGACATGCTAGTTTTCCAATGCTATCTCTCTGTTTATCAAAAAGCGTCAATGCTTCTAGCATTGTCTCAAGAGCTTCCTTTGGATTGAAATCAAGTCTTAATTCATTTTTTCTCATGATTAATTGTCCGAGATTTGATAATGCAATAGCCTTTTTCAATGGATTTTCTAATTCTTCTGAAAGTTTCAGGGATTCCTTGAAATAGTTCTCAGCCTCTTCAAGTTCACCTTTTTTAAGTTTATTACTGCCAAGATAATTTAAAAAGAAGGTCTGTGAATCAATATCTTGTGCTAATTTCGCTAATTCTAAACCCTTTTCAGCATTTAAATAGCACTCATTGCTTAGACTTAATTCATTATAGATACTACAGGAAATCATATATTTTCTTACTTCCGTAATATTAACATCTTTAAACTCATCCTGAACCCATCCTTTAAATTCTGGTATTTCTTTTTTAGTTGTAATATCTATAGCAGGGATTGAAATTTCACTTAATAAAAGCTGCCAAAGGATTTCCTTTGCAAACTTACTTGTATTAATTCTTATTATATAAACATCGAAATCAGCTTGTGTAGCAATTTCAATTAGCAATTGTTCTGAATGAGAAAATGATTCTAATTTCTTTCCTGAGAGATTTTTATTTATTTTTAATATTTTTTCATCTTGACTATGTTCAATCCAAATCAATTTATCAAGATAAGTTATGGTTTTTAACGTAGGTCCTATATCAAAATCATCAGACCCCGAATATCCCATCACAATAAGTGTTTGATCTTTCATTAAATTATAAACCGCTTGTTTCTTATAAGTTTCCAGAGCAAAAGTTTCTTGGACTTCTCGATCCTTACCCAGTGCACCCATAGTTGTAATTAAGGATTCTTTTGTATCTTTTCCCGTAATTATATCTCGCTTAGATCCATGGATTTTGTAGAGGGGGTATTTTTCTTCATTAAAAAGATCATGCGGTCTATATTTAGTATTAAAATCTTCCCGAGTAATAACCGGAAGAATGTCATTCTGTTTTTCAGCACGGATTACATTTTGAAGGGCTCTTTCAATCATAAAGTCAAAATTTGTTGTAACAACGTAATCATGTCTCTTTACTACAGCATTTGCTAAATAATAATGAATGTAATTAGGTTGGTCAATAAGTTCCAGATAATCCAAAAAATGCAGGTCTTTATCAACGGTATTTTTTATCTTTTCAATCATCATTTCATAACGCAGTGTTCTCAATGATAATAGATTATCAATTTCTTCCATAGGAGCACATAATTCTAACATAGCTCTCACTATTTCCCTTGCAGATGGGATACTTGAGGGTGGATCCATTGAAATACCTGCTCCCACTAAATAAGTATATCCTTTTCCAGATTTTATTAAATCTGTAAATGCACCTTTATATTCCTCTAAAAGTTCGAGATCAGACATAGTCTATCATTTAAGATTAAATTTAATTCTTATTAATTTAATTATAAAAAAAAATAATTAGATATTTCTATTTAAGAAAATTTGCTTTAAATACTTAAAAGCTAAGGGAATAAAAGTTCAATAATTCCACATTCTCTTTCATTTTTTAATATAGTATAACTCTTTTACTGTATAGTCTTCATTGAAATAATATATTTGATTTTGGTTATTATTTCTTTTATCTTCATTTCCTTAAATTATGAGTCGTATTATATTACACTGTGATCTTGATTGCTTTTTTGCGGCAGTAGAAATAAGAGATAATCCGCATTTAAAAGGTAAACCTGTTATAATAGGAGCGGATCCAAAGGAAGGTAAGGGAAGAGGTGTGATATCAACCTGTAATTATGAAGCTAGAAAGTATGGTTTACACTCTGCAATGCCTATATCTCAGGCATATAGAAGATGTCCTCATGGAATTTATCTAAAACCAAATGGTAATAAATATTATAAAGTTTCTAATGAAGTAATGGAAATACTAAAAAAATATAGCAATGTTTTCCAGAAAGTTGGAACAGATGAGGCATACTTAGAATTAACGGAAATTACTAAATATTTTGAAGAAGCGGAAATAATCGCAAGAGAAATCCAAAAGGAAATTATAATGAAAATTGGTATTACAATTTCAATAGGTATTGCACCGACGAAATCTTTAGCTAAAATCGCTTCTGATGAAAATAAACCTAATGGTATTACAATTGTTAAACCTGATAAGATACATGAATTTTTAAAAGATATGGATATTACTCGCATTCCAGGTATTGGAAAAAAATCAAAAGTATATTATTGTAAAAATGGAATAAGGAAAATTGGAGATATCATTTCTACACCTTTACCAACAATAATGGATTTATTTGGTAAGCATGGAAGTTGGATTTGGAAAATTGTGAATGGACTAGATAACCGTCAGGTAAAAGAATTTCATGTAGATAGGAAATCTATAAGTGCTGAAAGAACTTTTTACTCAGATACTGATAATTTTAATGACATTTTGTCAAGAATTGAAGAAATTAATGAAAGTATTCACAAATCCGTTATAAAACATCAGATTACTTACAAGACGGTTACATTAAAGATCAGATTTGAAGGCTTTCAAACGTTTACTCGTTCTAAAACTCTTCCTTTTCATATTCAAGATAAAGATTTTGTTTTAGATATTACATTGGAATTATTTCGCGAATTTTCTAATAGTAAAAAAAAAATAAGGCTTGTAGGGATTAAGTTATCAAATTTTGAAAGAAATCCAAAAACAAGACAGACAAATTTAGCAAAATATGCACTCATCTGATTAATTTCTTATTCTAATGATACTGTTTGTATAAATCTACTATTTTTTTATGAAAAATGCCATTTGAAGCAATAATACCTGGGGCACTCCATATACATTTTTCTTTTTTAAATTTTATTCGTTCTCCATTTAAATCTGTGACGATCCCTCCTGCTTCTCTTACAATTAAATCTCCAGGCATAAAATCCCATGTGAATGAGCGGTCTATGTCTAATGGTTTAATGTAAAGATCAGCAGTACCATCAGCTACCATACAAAATTTTGCCATACTATCAATTTGAATGAAGTTCTTAATTCCGATTTTCTTTGCAAAATTTAGGACCCAAGGTTGATCATAATGTAAAGAGTGACATAATCGAATATTTGGCAAATCTTCATTTTGACTGATAAAAATTGATTTAAAGTCTTTATTATTATATGATATTTGAGCGCCTTGACTTTCCTCAGCCCTAAAAATTGCTAACGATCTTTTGCTATAATTTGGTACGGCAATAGCACAAACTTTTGGGATTGAATTTAACATAAATCCTACGCCTATGGCGTAAGTCAAGTTTTTTTGGTATCCGATTGTCCCATCAATTGGATCAATCGTCCATTGACGATTAGAAGATTTTCCACGAAATTTAAGATTTTCTTTTAAATTTTCTAATTTTTCTAATTTTAAATCAATGAGACATTTTCTAATTAGATTTTCTGCCGTTGTATCTATCAATTCAGTATTTTCTTCTTCTGCTATAATTTCATCATTTGGAAAATTTTGCTTTAATTGGGAAATAATATAGATTTGAGAAGCAAAATCCGCTAATGTAACAGGTGAATGATCGGACTTCGAAAACGATGTAAAACCTTTTTTTCTAAACCATTCTGTAATCTTTCTTGCTTTATCTACCAGATTCACTGCTAAATTTAATTCTTTTTTAAAATTTGACATCTATATTTACTCCAAACACGGTCATAAAATAATTATCGAATTATAGCTTTAATCTCAAAAATATAACCCTCTAAAGACATTGATGATTTTCTTAGGATATCCAACTGATTTGATTTTCTAATTAATTCAGTTTCAAGATTATATTCATCCAAGAGCCAAAGCAATTTGTAAATTTCAATTTTTTTCTTAAATTCTGAATCAATTTTATAAAATTTCGAATAAGCATTATAAAATGAGTTATAAAATAAAGGATTATTTAAAGGTTTTAAAATCCAATAATCAATTTTAACGAAATCTTTAGCTCTACTCCCCACACACCAATTATCGAAATCAACAAAGCCATTTATATTAACGACTCCTGATTGATCTTTCACAATAATATTTTGACTTTTAAAATCGTTATGTAGTAGAACAAATTCTCTCTCATCTTCAATTAAAGCTCTATTATCTCTAATATAAGCCTTAATATCGGTAATAAAGTCTATCTTGTTTCTCTTTGCTTCTTGAATTTTATCTTCTAACTCATTTTCAAAGTTTTCTATATAAGAAATCTTCAAATTTTTCCCAATATTATTAATATTTGTGTAAAAGGCATCAAAGCCTACCTCATGCAGATTAGCTAAATGATCTCCTAAGTTATTAAACAGATCAAGGAATTTTTTAGTGTTTAAGTTTTTCCCCTCATTAATATATTGGTTTATAAGTTGAAAAAGGGGTTTACCTCGAATATAATCTTGCACAGAGAAAATGTAAGGTACAGTCTCTTTAGTCTCATCATAAAAAACTAAATTACTAACGGGAATTATTGGCGGATTTTCTTTAGCAAATACATAAGAACCAGACCTAATATTTAATATCTCTTTTACTTTAATCCTTAAATCAGTATCATTTGGATTTAGAGTATTATCTAAAAAGGGATACAATAATTTTTCTTTTATTAGATTATCAAATTGAGAATAAGGACTCGTGTGAAATCTAAAAACTAATTGATTATTTTCAAAATTTACTCGATAAACTGTATTAGCATCTAGGATATAAGGGCCTTTAATTTTTTTTACTTTACCTTGCTTAACTAAAACATCGATTTTTGAAAAAGTATCAATAATATCGCTAAATTGGTAGAGATCTTTTTTACTAATAAAATATAACTTATATATAAGTTTCTGATTTAATAAATAATTCACTGTCGCTTCGATTCTTTCTTTACTTATTGAATTTATTTGAGATCCAAGTATTTCATCAATATTATTTGAAATGTCTGTAGAACTTGAGATTAAATCCCTATACAAGTATAAAAAAGCATGTTTTAATCCAATTTTCTCCTTGAATTGATTACCTTTAACTTCATAAAGTTTATTCCTAAAATCATTTATTTGTTCTTGTAATTGGAGAAGTTCTAATATATTATCTTCCAGTGCATATTTATAAAGTTTTGAATACATATTACTCAGATTACTAATACTAGAAATTATTCCGGTATATTTTCTCTGATTCAAAGGTACTAATTGGAAAAAACTATGAGCATATTCTTCTAATCCACAAAAGATAGAAAACTCGTTGTTTAGGAATTGAATGAAGGATTTGCATTTTTTGATATTATAAAATGAATCATTTAAACCTTTCAAATTTGAAAATTCTATTAGTTTTTTCAACATTTCGGGTTCTATTTCATTTTTAGAAAATTTTAAAGGATTATTTATTAAATAAATCTGGCTTTTAGGGTTAATCGAACTTAAAATATTTTCAAAATATGAAATTACCATATCAACAGGATTTTTTTCGGAAATAGGAGGAGAAATCATAAAGTTTAGATTATCAAATTTTTTATCAATATTTTCAATCTGATCAATTACTTCATCTATTTCATTTCCATAAATCCCAATAAATAAAGGAATCTTACTTTCTGTAAGTTTTGTGGCTATTTCGATTAACTTTATTTTTTCTGCTTCGGAAAATAACTCGCTATCACCAATATCTCCGAAAAAAAGTAGATTATTTGCTTCATTTGTGAGAATATGTCGAAGGAGAAGAGAGTTTAAATATTGGTCAATTTTCAAATCTCTATCATAAAAAGTTAAAGTATTGCAGATAACACCATTAATTGGTGGCATTCTATCCTCCTCTTCGTAGATCAGAATTATAACTGAATTTCATATGCTTTTTATCATTAATAATCTTTAAAATTTAATATGATTTTTGTAGATTATTTTAATAAGCATTGATTTTTTGTCATTGAACTGTGTTTATAATAATTAGTCTTAAATATAAGATAGAATCTGTATACACTCTTAAGAAGTGGCAATATTGTTTTGTAAAATCGATAATGTAAATATACCACTAGTTTCCACGGGAACTTCTCCTTTTATAGGTGCTGGCCAATTCGGAATTAATGCATATGAGTGGCGTAGGAAATTTCTCAATAATCCAGATGCTATAATAGAGATTTTAGAAAGTAGTTATAATAAAGGAGCGCGTGGTATCGAAGTAATCCCAAGTGGTAAAATCTTAGATGCAGCACAGATTATGACAGAGAAATATAATGACTATGTTATTTTGGGATCTACATATCCAGGTAATGATCCTAAAATTAATGCGTTGATTAAAATAGGAGCAAAATTAATATTTGTGCATGGAATGATTTCAGATGGGAAAGGATCGAATTTAATAGAGCTTTTAGATGAAATCTCAAGTTATGGCATTATTCCTGGTATTGCAACTCATGATCCAATTCCTACAATTCAATATTGCATAAAAAATTCATTGAATGTAAGAGTTTTTTTATTACCTTTTAATGCACGTGGATTTCTGATGGGAAATGCCAAAAAATTAGAACAAATAGTTGATAATAAAAAAGATTTATATTTTATTGGCATGAAAACTCTAGCTACAGGAGAAATAAAGCCTGATGTTGCATTTCACTATATTGCTAAGCATAATATTTGTGCTGTAGCCATTGGAATGGTAACAAGGCAACAAGCAGAGGAATCTACAACAATAGCACTAAAAGAGTTAAAAAAAAGGATAATGATAAAGAGGTAAGAATGTGATGGAATATCGATTGGTCTATGATTCTGGAAGCAAAGTTTTGAAGTGTGCAATAGCAGATGAGTTTTGCAATATAATCGCTTTAGAAATTTGGAATAAAGAAACAATTCAGAGTGAAGATGGCTATCAACGTGAGTGGAATCATAGAAATTACTGGGAAAAAATAATTGAACTTACTAAGCTTACTATTAAATCATCAAATATCAATCCAAATGACATCAGATTTATTACAGCATCTTCAATACGCCCTAGTTGTGTATTCACTGATGAAAATGATGATGCAGTTTATATAGGTGCGAGTTTTGACCTAGGAGGAATCAATTGTGCTGATGATATTGAAGAAGAATTTCAAAATCACACTGGAAAAACATTTTATGAAAGTACGGGGCATTATCCCTCTTTACTTTTTATTCCAGCGAGATATAAATTCTTTAAGGAAGATCAAGAAAACCATGAAAGATTTAAGCGAATTACTCAATACTTACCAATGGATAGCTGGATCTTGGTTAAATTTGGAGGAGAAGTTCATGCTAATATTATTAGTGCAGGAGAGTCTGGATTCTTTGATATAGAGTCCAAAATCTGGCACCCTGTATGGAATGATATCCTTGATTTACCAGATTATTTTTTTCCATGGCCAGTATTACCAGGAGAAATAATTGGAACTGTTTCTGAGCAATATCAAAAAGAATTGGGACTTAACTCTGAAACCCAATTAGTAGCGGGGATATCAGACACTCAAGCAGCATTATTAGGTTGCCAATGTGTAGAAGTAGGATCTATTGGAGCGGTTTTAGGCAGTACATCACCTGTTCAGGCAGTTACAGACTCATTATATATTGATCCTAATGAACAAACTTGGAGTGGTGTCTTTGCTTGTAAAAATTTGTTCAATCATTATTATTTAGAAACAAACACGGGAATAACTGGACAACTCCTAAAATGGGCTGCTAATTTATTCTATAAAGGGGAAAAAAATACATTGGAACAACGATTCCAAAAAATAAACGAAGCTTTCACCCGATATGATCAATTTGAAGCGAATGCATCACAGGAACAGATTAGAGAAACGTGTGTCTATTCATTATTGGGACCAAGACCATTAGCAAGTACTCAAACTGGACTAATGCCTGGATTATTTCATTTCCAAAGTCCGGGAGGTTTAGAAGAGATAGACATAAAGAAAGAAGCTTTTATTGCAGCGGTTTTTGATAATATTCACTTTGCTGTAATGCGAAATATTGAAATATTAAAAAGTTATATTAATATATCTAATCCTTCTTATTCAATTTTGGGAGGTATTACTCGTAATCCAGTATTAGTACAAAGGTTTTCAGATTTATTACAGACAAATATTAATACTTCCATGAGTTTTGAAAGTTCGATCCAAGGTATGTTAGTTCTATGTGATATAGCTGAAGGACGGATAAGATCTGTTATGGATTTAGAATCTAGGAATCAAAATCTAAAGCTTTTAAAAACAATTAAACCTCGAGAGAATATGATACAAAAATTAACAAATAGATATCAAACTTGGCAGAAATTATTCCAACAATTTAATGGATAGAATTTACATTTATTTCCTAATAAAAGGCTTAAGAGGCTTTCCTTTTTTCCAATACCACTTAAATAAATCTTGAACCCAATTAATGAAATCTTCATTATCAGCCTCTAAACATTGACTATAATCAATTTTGCCTGATTTACTAAGAAAGACGATAGCCCCTTTTTCTGTTGTTAACAAACACACACCAATATGATCTAACACTTTTACATTTTGAAAGGCATCCATTTTATCATAAACTTCGTGTCTGTCCTTAAATATCTCTCCAACCTTAACTGAATTTTTTAGTAAGGAAACATCAACAATAGTTTTAATTTTAAGACTTTGAACATTAACCTTTTTCTCAATAATAGGTAATATTGAGTCTTGGAATTGGTCAGAAATCGCTAATATAAATTTTTCGGAATTTTTAACTAAATCCGCCCATTTTTGGACATTTTTCATAGTTTGGTTTACTTGTTTTATTTTTAAATTCCCAATTTCGAGTAGTAGATTTATTGGAATATAATTAACATCATGTTCATTTAGAAAATCACTAAAACTTAGTACTTTTTCAAAAATTCTTATTATTTCGTGAAAAATTTTTCCAGTACTAGTAATTTCATATTCATTTTCAATAGTTTTCAAAATTAAGTCTTTTTTCAAAAGCCTTTTGATATTGCGAGATATTTCAGGACCTGGAATCCTTAGTTCTTTTTCTAATTCACTATGACGCTTATTACTATTAAATATACTTTTAAAGACTTCATATCTTCCTTTATTCGTAAATTCAATAAGAAATTCAGTAATTTCCAAATTATCTCAAATCCTATAATTGATCTAATATTATCTTAATTTTATCCCTTATAATGGTTTTTAAGAAGTTATAATCAAATATAACTTACATATTTAAGAAGTAATGAGTATATTAAATTCGATGAGTTCTTCAAACTATAAAAAAACCTCAATACATGCTTTAAATGCACATCTGATAACTGTATTATTATACCTATTTATAACTGGAATATTATTAGTATTAATGGGACTTTTTCTCAGTTTACAAGATTTTACGGCCTTTTCAGGTTTATATATTTCCCAATCCTTTGCTATACTAGTGTTTATTATAGGATTAATTCTAATCGGATTAGGTGCTTTAGAATCTATTGGAATAATAAAAAAGACTAAAAATATTATGGATAATGTTCTTGAGAAAGGTGAAATAACACAATATAGTGGTCAAGTTAAAGCTCAATCACCAGGTATTGGGGGTACTCTAAGAATAATAAGACCTACGATGTCTACAAGTACTTTTGAGCCAATCAAGCCAATCTCAACAGGTTCTAAACCCAAACAAAAGACTCAGACAATTGGATCAAAACAACCTGCTATTGCATTAAAAAAGGTAGAAACCCCAAAAAACGACGCTCTCAATATCAATTTAGAAGAAGGACTTAAAATGATCATAGATCGATATAATGATCCAAAAGTTTCTAAAGCCTTTAGTAATTGGCAAAATACCTTGATGATGACTTTTCCAGACTTAAATAAATCTTATTTATTCATAATAAATGATGATCAAGGAATTCAATTAGAAGAAGGACATGATGAGGAAGCTGCTGTGCAAGTTAGTTTGGATTCAGAAGTATTTCTTAAAATGATGACAAAACAAGTCAATCCTATAAAATTATATAGTAGTGGCGGACTTGAAGTAAAGGGGAAAATGAGAAATTTATTAAAATTGCGTAAACTGATGTTTTAATTATAATTAATATTTAAGGGTGAATAGAATAAAGGCGTATATTACAGCTCAAATATCTCCTGAATCCTTATCCCAACTTAAAGAAATATTACAAGATGACATTATATATGAGTCTTGGCGAGATACAAAGAATATGTATTTCAATGCGGAGGATTTAGTGAATAAAATTAAGGAAATTGGTGCAGAAATTTTCATTTGTGAAGGAGATAATGTAAAAAAGGATGTATTAGAAAATGTTAATCTTAAAATTATTGGCTCCACTCGAGATGATCCTAATAATGTGGATTTAAAAACTGCTACAAAAAAGGGGATTCCTGTACTTTTTACACCAGGGAGAAATAGAATTGCTGTAGCTGAAATGACGATAGCTTTAATGCTAGCATTGTTGAGAAAAGTGTATGATGTGAGTTATATTTTGCATTCTAGTAATTTCAAAGTTGATGATTTCACTGATTTTGTGAATTACTATAACATGTTTAAGGGACATGAAATAAAAGGCAAAACAATAGGTATCATAGGTTTAGGAAATATTGGTTTTGAGGTTGCAAAACGCTTGAAAGCTTTTGAAGTGAATTTTTTAATTTATGATCCCTATATTCAAGAAGCAAGGTTAAGGTTCATAAATGGTAAATTAGTAGATTTAAACACTTTAATGGCGAATTCAGATATCATTACAATTCATTGTCCCCCTACTGATGAAACTGATGGTTTAGTTGGTCAAGATCAAATTAAGTTGATGAAATCTAAAGCTTACTTCATTAATTTTGGACGTGCATCAATTACAGACGAGGAAGCTCTTTATAATGCTCTTAAATCAAAGAAAATCGCAGGTGCAGCATTGGATGTATTTAACATTGAGCCCGTCGATCAAGATAATAAATTCCTTGAATTAGATAATGTAATTGTTACCCCACACATTGGAGGAAACACCTATGAAACAAATCATAGACATGGGATGATGGTGGTAGAAGGAATTCGCAAAATTTTAAATAATGAAATTCCTTCAAACATCTTGAATCCTGAAGTTCTTCTTGGATATAACTCACAAAAGCTTCAATTAGCAGATTATGGTGCCGAAATTCCAATAGCATTATCAAGTTATAGGGATGAAAGTAGGAAAATTCTTGAAATATGCAAAAAAATGTTAAAGAAGGGATTAATCGTTGGTACTGCAGGAAATGTATCTCTGCGAGTCAAATTACCAAATGGAGAAAATGGATTTCTATTAACACCGAGTACAGTCCCTTACGAGAATATGAGAGAGGATGATTTAGTTTTAATTGATAGTGATCTAAATGTGCTTGCGGGGACCAGAAATCCTACGTCTGAGAAGCACCTTCATCTGAATATATTATTATCTAGAAGTGATATAAATGCAGTTATTCATTCACACGCACCATATTCTACCATACTTTCCATTGCACGAATACCATTAGGACCTATCGTTGATGAAATTATCCCTTTTATTGGTGGATGTGAATTAGCGGAATATGGGATGGCAGGGACTGAAGAGATTTCCCAAAAAGCTGTTCTTGCTTTAGGAAATAATTATGCCGTATTTCTACCAAATCATGGGAATATTTGTGTAGGCACAGATTTGAACCATGCATATACAGTGCTTCAGCAAGTAGAATTTGCTGCTAAAGTACAGTATAAAGCATCATTATTAGGGACAATATATGCTATACCAGAAGAAGTTGAAGAAGATGAAAAAGAAATGTTTGAAATTATGAGAGAAGCAAATGATATGGGATAGTATTAAGAGTTAACTCAAATATTTTCTTACTACTTCTCCTCTCGGTTCTTTTTCCTCAAAGAGTATTGCTTGAAAAGAATATACTTTCGTATGCTTAATATCTTTCCATTCATCTTCCGCTAACCAGGCTTTATTACAAGTATGATTAAGAAACTCCTCTACATCCCAATTTCTTCCATGATCTACTGGAACTTGAGGGAGAAGTAAACCTCTTCTCATTCCTTTCTCGACTATAAGCCCATCTCTTCCAATAACAATTTTGTCTAGATATTCTTTAGGTTCATTTACCTCAAGTAATTTTGGAGGAGTTAAAATAGATAATTCAATTATAATCTTATCCATCTCATCTAAAGATACAGAAGGAAATCTAGGGTCTTCAATTGCCGAGCTTATGGACACACGGTGGATTACTTCATATAAAGTATAAGTTGGTTCAATATAACCGATGCACCCTCTTAATGGGTTTCCAATTACATTATACTTATTTAATGTAACAAAAGCTCCATACTTATCAGAAAATTTCTGTTTTATAACATCAGGAACAGGAATTTTTCGGTTATTTATCAGAAAAAATTCAATGTTATCTCTCGCGAATTTTATTAACATTTTGCCATCTTCTAGGCTAAACTCATCATTATCAGGCATTTTAAAGTTCATTACTCGTTTAATTTAAATATAATTATACTGTTTTGACATATATATTTTATAGCATATGTTTAATAATTTTTCCACTTGGAATATTATTCTCAATATTGATTACTTTTCCACGTAAAAATACTTTACAAATTTGAACTTTGGAAATAAAGTTCTCAAATGGAGAAAATTTTGCCTTAGTTTTAAAATTCTGAGAATTTATCTTATATTCTGGAACTTTATCAACAATAATTAAATCAGCATCGTATCCTTCTTTAATAAAACCCTTCTTGTTTAAATTAAAGGTTTTTGCTGGATTTTCTGAAGCAACTTTAACAAAAAAGTCTAAAGGTAATTCGTAATCAAAAATCTTATTGATAAGTAATAAGGGATATGTTTCAAAACCAGGAAATCCTGATGGTGATTTTAAAAATGTTTGAGATTTCTCTTCTAATGTGTGCGGAGCATGATCAGTTCCTATGAACTCTATTGTTCCTTCTGTTAGTTTATTAAACAAGAATTTTGAATGTTTTTTTTCTCTTAAGGGCGGTAAGACTTTTCCAAAATTCTCGTTTTCAAGTGTTATGCTATTATTTAAAAGTAAATGGTGCGGTGTGACTTCAAAGGTTATTTTTAAACTTTTATTTGATAACTTTGCTTTCTCAATTAATAAAAAACTTTCAATGCAACTGATATGGCAGAAATGGATTATTGGGTAGTCTTTTGATTTCGATTGATTAGCATTAATATATTCTTTATAGTTATCAATGACAATTTGGACAAACTTTTGCTCTGCTGAAACAGGATCCAATTTACTATGAAGTATTAGACTATTTTGATCTGTTTCATTAAATTCTTTTTCGATAAGTTTTTTTTCAGTTTCAGGTATCGGATAAGAAGCATGAATAAATATTGGAAATTGATATCTAGATGAAATTTTAAGGATTATTTGAAGATTACTTGAATCTTTCCAATCGATATCATTAAGTGAGTCATGTGGGTAAATCTTAAATCCTATGACTCCTAATTCTATAATTTTTTTTATTTCCTCTTCATTAATAGACTTTGGGACGCCCGCAATAAATCCTACGTCCACATGAATATTTTTTTCTGCTTTTTCCATCCAGTTGCTAACTTTTTCAAATGAAATCGCTGGTGGATTTGTATTTGGCATATTAAAAACAGTTGTTATACCTGAGAATGCTGCTGCTTTAGTTCCTGTTAGAAATGTCTCTTTTTCACTTTGATCCAAATCTCGTAAATGAGAATGTATATCAATTATCCCTGGTAAAATTAATTTATTTTGACAATCAATTTCTAAACCATCTTGATTCTTTTTAGATAAATTCGTTATTTGTTGGTTTTTTGGCTCAAATAATATTTTTTTAATTATTTCTCCCTTGATATAGATAATTCCTTCATGTATCAAACCGTTAGTATAAAATTTTGCATTTTTTAAAATCATTTTCCCAAGCTATTATAAGTATTTTGTTGATCTTTTCTAAAATTAATATATAAAATTTTATCTTCAACATTTTTAATTTTTGAAAGAGAGATAAGTTTTGTGTTATTCAATTTTTTAAATAATTCTATACCACGGGAAATTCCATCTCGTAAAGTATAAGTAGGGATTATGAAGAAATCGTTATCCATAATTTCTATTGGTTTTTGATTTATCTCGAAAAAATTAACTTTCTTTTGATCCTCAATTGAATTTTCTTTAACTATAAAGCCAATATGGTTTGCAATTTTTTTATAATAACTCATGAATGAATTTGCATCAGAAAATTTTCGTACAAATATTCCTGGAGTTGATTTCCTCCACTCATTTATGTTAAAACTATTTAATTTTCTGATCTCATCAAGAGCTTTCATTAAAAGTAATGTTTCAGATCTTTCATCAGGACCTAAGTACTGTAGTTCTTTTCCATCAAATCTGATTAAACTATGATTTTTCTCTACGTATAAAAAAAGATTATTATCTTTTCTAAGAGCATATGATAAACAGAATGCTTCTCTGATACAAGAACTAAGTCTATATACATCAATAGGGGTTTTTCCCACATCAATATCTTTCTTAGAATAATCTGAAATACTTTCTATCAATAACAAGAAATTGACCAAGTTAATCAATTAAAATGGTAATCAGTAAAATTTAAAATTTACCTAATTTCTTCATAAAATCAGCTGCAGCTTTTCCACCAGGAAACCCTGGCATACCGGGCATTCCCTTCCCTTTTTTCTGCATTTGAAGAAATTTCTTCATGAATTTTTTCATTTGTGAGAATTGATCCAACATTTTATTTATTATTGAGTAATTAGTTCCACTCCCTATAGCAATTCGTCTTTTTCGAGTTTTTTTAATGATTTTAGGGTTCTCTTTTTCTTCATGCGTCATAGAATTTAGAACAACTTCCCATTTTGCCAAGTTTGCTTCAGCATCTTCTTTTAAAGCATCTGGAATATTTCCACCACCCATCATAGCCAATATTTGTTTAAATTTTCCAACTTTCTTTATACTTTTTAATTGTAGGTATAAATCATCAAGAGTAAATTTTCCGTGAACCATTCTTTTAACCATTTCCGGTTCAATATCTACTTCAGCTTCTTGAACTTTCTGAACTAGAGATTCGATATCGGGTATCCCTAATAATGTTCCTACAAATTTTGATGGTTCAAATTCTTCAAAATCATCTACTTTTTCACCTACTCCTATAAAACGAATACCTACATTCGATGCTGTACATGCTGATAAAGCGCCACCCCCTTTAGCAGATCCATCTAATTTGGTAACGATTATTGAACCTAAATTGGTTGTTTGTGCAAATGCTTCAGCTTGGTTAAAGGCTTGTTGGCCCAAAGTACCGTCGATCACAAGTATTATTTCATTAGGTTTTAGCTTTTGCTCAAGAATTTCCATTTCTTTCATTAATTCTTTTTCTTCTTTATGTCTTCCAGCAGTATCTACTATTAACAGATCATTTCCTTCATTTATTGCTTTTTTAGTCTCTTGAAGGGCAATTTTTATCGCATTTTTTTCATTTGGGTTTCCATAGCATTTGATGCCTACCTGTTCTGATAATTGTACTAATTGTTCATATGCTCCTGGTCGCCAAGTATCAGTTGTTAATGCTCCAACCTTATATCCCTTACTTTTATAAAATTTAGCTAATTTTGCTATGGTTGTGGTTTTTCCTGAACCTTGAATTCCAACAAGTAAAACAACATTCTTTTTCCCCGGTTTAATTCGTATTGGAGCAGGTTTCCCACCTAAAAGTTTAATAAGTTCATCGTGAACTAATTTAACCACAAAATCTCTGCGTCTTGCTTTCTGGAGCTTAGTATTCATAGCCTCTTTTCTAATGTTTTCAGTCATTTCAAATACAAGTTCAACTTTTACATCAGAACTTAACAAAGCTCTTTGTAATTCTTGAATAAGGGCATTTATTGCATCTTTATCTACTGATGGAAGACGTCTTATCCTTCTAATAGCAGTATCTAATGATCTTCCTAATTTCTCTAAAACCATTATATCCCAATTTTGAATTTTATTAATGTACTTGAATAAGTACTTAAAAACTAATATTTTTTTTTGAAAAAATATATTATATTATAAATTAAAAGAAATGTCAAAATTAAAAATATTTTGGATAAAAATAACTAAAGAAAGGTGTAAAAGTAATTGTCTATTAGAAGAACAGAGATTCAGAAATTAAAGACTGGGCAATACATAATGGTGGATGAAGAACCATGTATAATTAAAAGTACTGAACGATCTAAAAGCGGAAAACATGGTCATGCTAAAGTTAGAGTTGTGTGTGTTGGAATGTTTGATAATAATAAACGTTCACTCACAATACCAAGCGGTCATATGGTTGACATTCCAGAGATCATTAAAGGGAATGCTCAAATAAACTTCATAGAGGATACATCAATAAACATTATGAATTTAGAATCGTATGAATCATTTGATGTAGATTGGCCCCTAGATGAAAACTTAAAAAATAAACTAAAGGAGATCCAAGCGGATCCTAGCAAAATTTCAGCTACTCAAGTAGAATATTGGCAATTGGCAGGTAGAACACTTATAAATAGAGTATTCACTAGCTAAATTTCCAATATCCATAATTATCCATTATTTTTTGGAACATTTGAATAGAAATTTCGAAGGTTATGGAAAAAAAACCAATTGCTTTAGCTTGTAGGTTGGATTCAGAACGAGCAATTAGATTAACAAGGAGATTATTTGAGTTTTTGGTACAAAAAGGTGAAGTGGTTTACTTAGAGACTAGAATTGCACCAAAGATATTCCCACATAATGCAATGGATCTTAGTGAAATGAATGAAGAAAATATTAAGTTCATTTTAATTGTAGGTGGAGATGGTTCGATATTAAGAGTTGCTAATGGATTATCTCAGAAGAATCCACCTCCTATTTTGGGGGTAAATGTCGGTTCCATAGGTTTTCTGGATGAATCTAATGGAAGAATTATTTTCAATGATTTATCTAAGGTCTTAAATAACGAATACATATTAGAAGAATGTTCGAAAATAACTGCATATATTGTAAAAAATAATGGTGAAATAAGGTTGAGCAATGCTTTAAATGAAGTTTTAATAATCTCCTCTAAAAGTTCGAAAGTACTACAAGTATCTATAAGGATTGATGGTGTTTTTCTGAATCGAAGTTATTTAGATGGGATCATCATATCAACTCCTACAGGCTCTACAGCCTATAATCTCAGTGCTGGGGGAGCAATAATTCATCCTAGTATGAAAACCATGCAAATAACTCCTTTAAATAGTTTTGCTGGATCTGGTTTAAAACCGCTAATAGTACCAATTGATTCTGAAATTGAGATTCAGCTTTTAAGGCCTAGATTAGATGCAAAAATAGTAATTGATGGACAACAAATTATAGAGAGAATTGCGCCTAATACTAGAATTAGAATTCGTAAAGCAAATTCCTATAATAAATTTATTCGGTTTAAAGGAAGTTATTATAATCGTTTAAGAAAGAAAATCATTGGTACTGTAAGAAGAGTACCAATTGATGATTCACCTGAAGAATAACCTCTTTAAAAAATTGGAATTAATAATATTTCTTACTATTTATTAATATAGATTAGTGATATGAAAGAAAAAACATCTTTATTTATCTTTGATACGAATATATTCCTTACAGGAATTGATTTTAATGTATTGGCAGCAGAAATCTATACATCTCCTTTAATAATTGAGGAAGTGCAAGATAGCCGATATACTGAAAAAAATCGAAATATAATAAACAAAATAAATGTATCAATTGAGACTAAAAAATTAACAATTAAGTCACCTGAATTTAAATATATTAAGAAAGTAAATCAAATTTCAAGAAAAACTGGAGATATCAAAGCTTTATCAAATGCAGATAAAGAAATAATTGCATTAGCTTTAGAATTGATGGAAAACTCAAATAAAGACGTAAAAATATATTCTAATGACTATTCCATTGAAAATGTATGTTCTGAATTAAATATTCCATTTTCTCCTTTATATAAAGATGGGATTAATTCCAAGATAATATGGGAAATTTATTGCCCACAATGCAAAAAAATTCATAATGCTGAAGAATTAAATCAAGTATGTGAAACTTGTGGATCAAAATTAAGAAGACGACCAAAAAAATAGTATAATATATTAGTGGAAATTATATATGTTGTACCAGAAATTAATATTGAAAATAGGGATTACTAGGAAAAATGGGCGTAAAAATTAATGAACTAGTTAATGAAGTTAAAAGAACAATCACATTTGAAAATCTATTTAAAAAGAGTATAGCTATAGATGCTTTTAATACAATTTACCAGTTTTTAGCCATAATTCGGCAAAGAGATGGAACTCCTTTAAAAGATTATCAGGGGAATGTAACATCACATCTTTCTGGACTATTTTATAGAACAATTAATTTTATAGAGCACAATATTAAACCCATTTATGTATTTGATGGTATTTCCTCTGAATTAAAATTGGAAACCGTAAGAGAAAGGAAGAAAATTAAAGAAGAAGCAAAAGAAAAAATGATAAAAGCGCAAGATGATGAAGATTTTAAAGAGGCTAAAAAATTCGCACAATTTACTTCTACATTAGACGCTGGGATGGTAGAAGAAAGTAAAAAATTAATTGAATATATGGGAATTCCAATAATTCAGGCCAGTTCTGAAGGAGAAGCTCAATCTGCTTATCTCGTTGAGAAGGGAGATGCGTGGGCATGTGCTTCTCAAGATTATGATACTTTATTATTTGGGGGAGAGAGATTGATAAGAAATTTCGCAGTAAGTAGAAGTAGGAAAGTTAGAGATACAACTGTTACTTTAGACATCGAATATGTTTCATTTTCCAAATTTTTAAATAATCTTGGAATCAACCGAGAGCAACTAATTGATATGGGAATATTGATTGGCACAGATTTTTTTCCAGGTATTAAAGGAATTGGTCAGAAAACAGCATTAGATTTAATTAAAAAATATGGTACTATTGAGAATATTCTGAACAATAATGTTATGATAAGTAAGAAAGAGATTTTTTTAGATATTGATTTAGTAGCTAAAATTAGAACCATTTTTCTCAAACCTGATGTAAAAAAGGATTATAGGATTCCAAAGCAAAAAAAGATCGATTTCGAAAAATTGGAAGATTTACTCATCGAGCAACATAATTTTTCAAAACAAAGAGTCGAGAATGCACTAGATAGATTAAGAAAATTAGATGATGCTAAAGTTCAAGTCTCCTTAGATGACTTTATTAAATAAAATTAAAAATCTCTTTTAATAAATAAACACAAAAATTTTTACTCAATTAATAATTCTTAATAATAGATCAAGAAAAGTATATAAAAATGAAATATTATGTCATCAAGAGGCAATAATCATAAGGAGAAGGATGATAAAGACGATAAAGAAATGTCTAATGTAACATTACGTGTCCAAAAGGCTAAAAAGAGAGATATAGGTCGTAATATTATTAGAATTGACCCAAAAACTATGGAAAAGTTAAAGATCCAGACTGGTGATGTTATATCTGTTAATGGAAAGAAGGAGAGTGCTGGAATTGCATGGCCAAGTTATCCACAAGATAATGGTTTAGGTATTGTGCGCGTAGATTCCAGACTTCAGAAAAATACTGGAACTAGAATTGATGACACTGTCGAAATTCGAAAAGTAAAAGCTGACATTGCTCAGAATGTGGTATTAGCTCCCTCTAATTTTCCTATTAAAAATAATCCTAGATTTGAAAGTTTTGTAAAAAGAAAGTTAAATAATTATCCAATAACGGTTGATGACTATATCTTTATTTCTATTGGAATCAGTAGAGAGATCACATTTAAAGTTATTAGTATGCGCCCAGTTGGAGTTTGTATTATTAAGCAAGAAACAATATTAAATATAAGTGATAAAGTTACCGAAGAAGCCGAAAGAGGGTTACATTATATAACTTATGAAGATGTTGGAGGTTTAGATAAAGAGATTCAACGTGTTAGAGAGATGGTAGAGTTACCATTAAGACATCCATCTTTATTTAAACGCTTAGGTATTGATCCACCTAAGGGAGTACTTCTGAGAGGTCCTCCAGGTTGTGGAAAAACATTATTAGCTAGAGCAGTTGCTAATGAAAGTGAAGCACACTTCATTTCTATAAATGGACCAGAAATTATGAGCAAATTTTATGGAGAATCTGAAAAAAAATTGCGAAAACTTTTTATCGAAGCAGAGGAAAAAAGCCCATCAATTATTTTTATAGATGAAATTGATGCCATTGCTCCAAAACGAGAAACTGTTACTGGAGAAGTAGAGCGTAGAGTTGTTGCACAGTTACTTGCTTTAATGGATGGCTTACATGGGAGAGGTAAAGTTATTGTTATCGGAGCGACAAATAGACCAAATAGTTTAGATCCAGCATTACGGCGTCCAGGTAGATTTGATCGTGAAATAGAGATAAAAGTACCTAATGAAAAAGGAAGGAGAGAGGTATTTCAAATACATACTAGAAATATGCCTCTTGATAAAAATATTTCATTAAAAGAATTTTCACAAATAACTCATGGCTTTGTAGGAGCAGATATTTCTGCAGTATGTCGAGAAGCTGCCATGTCTGCTTTACGTCGTTACTTACCAAAAATTGATTTAGAATCTGAAATTATTGATCCTGAACTATTAGAACAAATTGAAGTAACGAAGGAGGATTTTGAAGAAGCATTAAAAGAAATTCTTCCGTCTGGAATAAGAGAAGTGTTTGTAGAAGTCCCGAATGTTCCATGGGATAACGTTGGAGGCTTAGATGATTTGAAACAAAAGTTAATTGAAGCTGTTGAATGGCCACTCTCTCATCCTACAATCTTTAGTCGTATGGGAATTACACCTCCAAAAGGAATTCTACTTTATGGACCACCAGGTTGTGGAAAAACATTACTAGCTAGAGCAGTGGCCACTGAGAGTAAAGCAAATTTTATTTCAATAAAGGGCCCTGAACTATTATCAAAATGGGTGGGAGAATCTGAAAAAGCAATAAGAGAAGTTTTTCGTAAAGCCAAAATGGCATCTCCGTGTATCATCTTCTTTGATGAATTTGATTCAATTGCTCCAAGTCGAGGTAGGCATACTTCTGATTCTGGGGTTACAGAGAAAGTTTTATCTCAATTTTTAACCGAATTAGATGGTTTAGAAGTAATGAAAGATATTGTAGTGATTGCTGCTACAAATCGTCCTGATATTCTAGATCCAGCACTAATAAGACCTGGTAGAATTGACAGAATACTTCTTGTTCCTGCTCCTGAAGAAAAAGGAAGACTTGAAATTTTAAAGATATTTACTAAAGAAATGCCTTTAGCTAGTAATATAGATATAGAATACTTGAATAGTTTAATTATTGGTTTTTCCGGAGCAGATATTGAAACATGGTGTCGCGAGGCAGCTATGATTGCTCTAAGAGAAAATATTAGAGCAAGAAAGGTTTCATTAGACCATTTTAAGGAAGCAAGGAAATTTATTAATCCAACCTTAACAACAGAAATATTAACATGGTACGAGAAATTTGAAGAAAAATTAAGAAGCCGAAGGATCGAGGAGTCCAAAGAGGATAGATTGTTTGTTTAAAACTCGTAAAATTAATTAGAAAATAATTATTTCTTAATATAGATCTCTATTTCTTATTTTTAAAACAGGTGGATTGTTATAGAAACTCATCGTTGGAACCAAAAACCAGTAATGAATTCAATTATAGATATTTTAATTAAAAATAAGGGAGAAATATTAGATAAAAGACTTGAAGAACTACTAAAAAAGGAATTTCCCTTTATAAATTCATTAATATTAGAAGAAATCTTTCTGAAATTAGAGAGTATGTCAATAATTCATGTATTTCGCGTCTCTAAGAATAAGAAAATGATAGTTTTGAATAAAAGAGGAACTGCTATTAGAGAGGAAATAGTCGATAAACTTTAAATCAAAGAATATATTATTTGTCTATTATATTTCTTTTTTGTGCCAGTTAAGACAATATTGGGCTAAAGATATCTCCTCATTTTTAGATTTAAATTTTCTTTGTCTAACATCAATAAATACAGGATAATTTACAGCATTTCCCATTATAATCATTTCTCCCACACCTAAACTTGAAATCATATTTGCATACTCTTTAGTAATTGCTTCAGAACTGTCCATTAGATGTTTTAAATCATATGGATTTTTTAGACTTAATATTAATTTAGAATTACATTGGGATAACGCGGTAGTACTTAATTTTTTTGGTCTCTGGCTAATTAAGCATAAACACGCCATGAATTTTCTTCCCTCTCGAGCGATCATCTCAATGATGGGTTTTGAAATTGCTTTTGCATGGGCAGCTTCAGGACAAAATTGATGGGCTTCTTCTATTATTAATAGATATGGAGGAATATTGTTCATTCTTCTGAGATTAAATAGTCTATTACAAATATAATCTACTATAATTTGCTTTTTTCTAATACTGATTTCTTTCTGAAAATTAAAAATGGTTAATTGCTGACTTTCTACTATTTTATTTATTATCGGATTTTCTTGAGGGCCAAATAGATTTAGTCTTTTTAAATCTGATAACCATCCTACTAATGCTTGTTTTGTACTTCTATTTCCATCAGATTCTTCTTCAATCAATTCAATAATGTCATGAATTGTAAACGAAATCTTTTTTTGACTATCATTTATTAATTTCTTCATGTATTTTGAGAGTTCTCTTACTTGAACATGTGAAATTTGTTCTTGATATTTCTTAAAGACATATGCTGATAAGTTAGGTGTGCCAATTTGAAAGTAGGAGACATCTTGGATCTTTATTTTATCTTTTAATTCAGGAATGTCTTTTAAATATACATATTCACCGTGAACATCAAATAATATAATCGCAGGTGTACCAGAATCCTCCTTTCTAGATAACAATTCTTCAACTAGTATTGATGTGAGATAACTTTTTCCTCCTCCTGAAATAGAAAGTATTGCAAAATGTTTATTTAATAATCTATTCATGTTAATTTTTGCAATAGAATTAGTCACTTTTACATAACCTAAATTTAAACCATCTACATTATCAAATCCAAGAAATTTATGGAGAATTTCATCTTCTACAATATAAACACCCTCTCCAGGACTAGCTGGATAAGTCATCCGTTGAACTCTTTTAATTTCTTTTAAGTTTTCATCTTTAAACTGAACCAATCCTAAACAATTTACAATGGCGATCGCAAATTCAAAATCTTTGCTTGGAAAAAGACCTTTAATGATGTTTGGATTGTCATTATTATTATAAGCTTTAATTGTTAATGCGTCAGTAAAATATTCATTTAATAAGACAATTTCCTCGATAACCCCTATTAAAAACCCTTCATTAGATTTAGTGTATACAAACAATCCTTTTTGGATAAAAATACCATCTTGTCTTTTATTAATCACAAAAGGGAATTTTGATACATTAGGTAATTGTAAGTAGTTAAATACAGTTCCAACTTTTATTGACATATTATCAAATAGGTCAAATAAGATTGATTAAAATAATTATTTGAATTTATTAGAGAAATTATAGACATAAAAAAAATAAAAGAGCATAAAATTTCTGATTTAATAAAAAAAATAAGGATATTATTACTTCTGCTCCTTTTCGATCGCACCAATTAATCTAAGTATTAAATAAAATCCATTTTTCCAGAAATAGATCATGAACAGGGAGACGCCAACAATCGAAAAGAGCGCAACTCCAATAAATAATACCCAAGGTCCTGTACTTCCTAAAAACGTTAGAAGTGATGAGGATCCTCCAGCAGAAATATTTAATAATTCTAAGACAACGGCAAAAATAACCCCGATTATAATAGCTATTAAACTGATAATTAATCCACCAGCTGCAATTTTTACATCAATACGATCTTTATATTTTTGCTCAAGCTCCCTCTTTCTATAAATAAAGTTTATCAATGATTTTGAGGTCTTCTTAAATAATCCGAAAAAGAAAATCAAAAGGAAAAATAAACCTGCTAAAAGTCCTCCAATAATAGCGATCTGATATCCTAAATTAAGATCTAAGTATAACTCCCATTTTCCAGTTGTACCGATAAAAATGTCTGCAAATGTCCATACTACTCCTCCTATTGTAACTATACTCGCACCGACTATTAATATGTAAAATATTAAAGCAACCATTCTTTGATTCTTTGAATATTCTTTTACTACAGGTGAAGAATTATATTCCATTTTTTTCACTCTCTATGCTTTTTCTTCTCTATTTTTTTCTGTATTATATAAGATTTTATGCTTAATATAATACTAAGAAGTTTTGATTATAGAAAAGATAACATTTAAACTATATAAAATTGATTATTATGAGGAATGTCTCTATCCTCAATGAAATCCTCTATTTTATTATGAGATCATTGAGTTTTTGATATATATTTTTACTATTAATATTATCATACATTTCATATGAAAGACGATACAACTTCTGATAGAATTCATGTCGATCATCATTCGGAAGCCACTTTTTATCAACTTTGCATAAGTTCTCAGCTGCTTTTGCAATATCTTGAAATATTCCCGCTCCTGAAGCCGCTAATATTGCGGCACCTAATGATGTTGATTCTTCAATAATATTTCTGACACATGTAATACCTAAAACATCGGCATAAATTTGATTCCACAAATCAGAACGGGAACCTCCCCCAGTTAGCATTAATTCTTTTGGTTCAATTCCCAATTCTTTAAAGACTTCTATATTTTTTCTTATTTCGAAGGCTACACCTTCAAGTACTGCTCTATAAAGATCCTTGCGTTCATGTCCCAAGGCTAATCCAAAGATTATTCCTTTTGCAAGTGGATTCCAATGGGGTGCTCCAGAACCAACGAAATGAGGAATAAGAATTAAACCATTTGCACCAATAGGAGATTTTTCTGCCTCTGTGGTAATAATATCATAAGGATCTTGACCTTCTTGAGCAGCAGTGCATTCAGCATGCCCAATTTGATCCCTAAACCACCTTAGTACAGCTCCAGTTGTAAAAATACTTGCTTCTTGAACCCAAGTACCCGGAACTGCATGGCAGCTACATAAGACTCGCTTCTCAGGATCAAATTTAGGTTGGGATAAAAACGCTAAAATAAAACTACCCGTTCCTGTGGTGCATTTTATTTCTCCAGGAGCTACAACTCCAACACCTAAGGCAGCAGACTGCTGATCTCCTGCTCCTGTAACGACTAATGTTTTCTTATCGAATGAAATTTCATCATTAACAATTTCGCCAATATCAACACCGCTTTCTAAAGCTTCTGGCATTTTGTCTAAATCTATTCCCAATTCTGATGCAATTTCTTCTGAATATGACATTTTATTAATATCAAATAACATTGTACGTGAAGCGTTTGAAAAGTCTGTAGTAAATCTACCAGTTAATTTGTGAATAATAAAATCCGAAACGAGTAAGAATTTATGAGCTTTTTGATATATTTCTGGTTTTTTATCTTTAAACCATAGGATCTTTGTCGCAGAAAAGTAAGGATCGATTGTCAATCCGGTAGTTTCATAAATTTTGTCTATCCCTATTTTTGATTTTATAAATTCCACTTGGTCTATTGTTCTTCTATCTTGCCATACCAAGGCATTATGAAGTGGGTTACCTTCTTTATCTACAGGGACAATTGTTTCACGTTGATTAGTAACAGAAAGGCTAACAATATCCGTTTTATCAATTCCACTCTTTTTTATTGCTTGTTCTGTTGTCTTTTTAATAGATTCCCACCAAATATTAGCATCTTGTTCCACAAATGATGGTGAAGGATAATAACTTTCCCATTCTTGATAATCACTGGCAATTATAGTACCTGCTAAATCAAAAATATATGTTCGACATCCTGTTGTCCCTAAATCTAACGCTGCAACAAACATATTTAAAATAATTTATTCTAATTTTAATTTTGATAATAAGTTATAGATCAGATGATCGAATAAAAATCATTTTAAAGCATTTTTTTAGAATATTATGGCATATTATAACTTTTGATAACCACAATAAGGACATTTTAGTTTAAGAAACCCTATATTAAATCCCTTTATCTCTGTGATTAATTTATTACAATTTGGACAACGAAGTGAATACTCGGGAAACCATTGTCCTTTAATATTTGGCATCTGCTTAAGCATATTTTCAAATTTAAGCTTATCTAAACTTCCCTTACTTATTTGGAAAATTGGTTGTTCTTCAGCAAGAGATTTTCCTTTAGGCGCTAAAATCATTAAGAATTTCATTTTTTTGGGATTATTAAGCAAGGAAAAAGTTCGAAATATTGCTTCTTCTTTATGTTGACTAAATAATTTGCCTAATTCTGGTGGAGCTAATGCTACTAAGGTTGCCTTTGAATCTTTTAAATCATCTTTAACTTTTTGAAATAAGAATTGGAATATTCGTCTTTCATTATCCATGCCCCACATTAAATTCCAAGGTTTAATATCATAATCTTCATCACTCGGTCCAACTATTCTCTTAATGCTCTCAACCCAGGAATAGTGTTTGAAATTGTATAAATTTGAGAGTAAATCATCGAAAAACTCAGGTTCGATTACGGGAAATGTGTTAAATATATTCTTTAATGAGTATAGTTTAACTTCAGTTAAAGTTTCTGAATTAAGCGAATCCCAAGGAGTTAATGTAAATACTTTGAAAAAATTCATTTGCTTCATGTTCTTTTATGATTAATAATATAATATCAATAGATTCCATGTTTAAAAATGAATTTTATATTTTAAATTAACAATTTTTAAAAATTACATTCTATATATTATCTCGTATGACAATAGTTTGGGATATTAAAGCAGATGCAGTACACAAAGGAGATAATCTTAGAGATGTCTCGCCTATAATCGAAGAAACTAAAAAAGATGAAAATGGTATTACCCACTATAAATTCTCTATGACTATATTTAATAATCCATGGTACAAAATTCCTAATAATGATTTGGAGTTATTTAGAAAGTATCTAGATGGAGGATCAAGAAGCTATCCTTCAGATGGGAGTATTCCTTGTGATATTGTAGCGGGTGAAGCAAGGAAAGTTTTAAACTATATTAATGATTGTTCTGAAGATTCAAGTAATCCATACTGTGAGAATGCTAAGAAAGCTTTAAAGGATGGAAAGAAAGCAATAGTTCGAGGTACTCTAAAGCTATACTTAGGTAAATTTACTTCAAGAGATTGGAGAAGGAAACGCTTTACAGATGATATAGATTTCTGGTGCTTTCAGGTAGGTGTTTTAGATCATGCTTTAAAAGAATGTGGGTGGATTAAGAATAAAGAAACTGGTGAATTTGAAAAGCACGTTCAATGGACTAATCCCGATACTGGTGAAGTAAGACATGAAGCTCTTTGTGCAGCTAATAATTTAAATCAATTACTTGATTTTGGTGCTGGAAGTTATCTTGAAGGAACAGGTTTGAAAGAGATATTCAATAAAAAGTTGAAAAGAGGTCATGATGTTGATCTTAGTGATATTATGAATGTTGTGTTATATAATAGAGAGCTTATAGAGGATACAAAATCAGAATGGAATGATGTTTGGGAATCTTTTGAAGCAGCAACTAACACAAGAAACTCTAGAATAACTTCAAATCTTATTAGCTTATGTAGATATTCATTAGGTACTGCTGATTACTTGGAGAGGGTGAGTAATGCTATAAACAGATATTATGAAAGAATTCTTGATGTAAATGAATATTCGGATGAGGATTTGGAAAAGATTTGTAGAATGTCAATTCATTGGATGAATTATTTAAAAAAAAATGGACCTCCTAATACAAGAAATATGATACATGATTTTTTACTTGAACAGATAGACGAAAAGAAGAATCAAGCAGAGAACCTCAGAAATTTTACTAAAAAACTTTTGAAATTACTAAATTCAAAATATGAATATCTTAAGATTATATTTGAGATTGAGAATTGATTATAAGATAAAAATTAAAAATTGTTCATTCGATTGAAGGATTTGTATATTCAAGCAATTCTTCGTTCATATGATCTAATTCTTTTGAAGAAGTTTCTTTGGTTATTCCATGAAGCAGCCAAAAGCCTACTGTTGATATAAAAGATAGAATTCCGGCTAAATACCATACCCAATTTGGACCGATTTGTTCCATTATAATTCCAGCAGCTATAACTCCAAACATATTCGGAATCATCCACTGAAAACCAAAAACCGCCATATAACGACCTCGCTTATCCTCCGAAGCGAAAGATGCTGCAGAACTTTGTCCTGTAGGATAAACAATCATTTCTCCTATAGTAATGATAGCCATCGCGACAAAAAATAGATAAGGTTCCGCAATAAATCCATACATACCAAAGCCTATCATCAGGAATATAGTTCCAAACGCCATTACTTTCATTGGAGCATATTTTGAAATCTTTCTAGTTATCCAAAATTGAAAAAATACTACCATAGCTGCATTCATGCTCAATAATAAACCAAAACCTTGCTCAGGAAATGCATGATAATCCCTTAAGAATACAGCTAAGGTACTATTCATTTGCATGTAAACCAAAACTGTTATCGCAGATACTAAAAGAAATAACATATATTTCCAATCTTTTAACACTTCTTTATATCCTATTAGAGTTTTTACCATTGTTTCTTCTGGTTCATCATCCAGTTTTTGAGGTTTCGTCTCAGGAATAACCGCATATACAATAAAAGCAGTGATTATACTACTTATAGCGTCTAAAATAAATAATAACATATAGGAATGAGATGCTAAGAATCCACCAAGGAGAGGACCTATCACTGCTGAAAGGTTAAAAGCAACTCGTTGGATACCAAACCCTTCTGTTTGCTTTTCTTTAGGAAGTAGATCCACCACCATTGCTTGTCGTGCAGGACCTCCAAAACTTCCTACTAAGCCTAAAAACGCTGCAAGCATATAAAAAACATATAAGTTGTCAACTAAACCCAACAAAACGCTTCCAATCCCACTTACAATTAGCCCAAATAGGATCATTTTTCGACGACCATATTTATCAGCTAATGCTCCTCCAAACATACCACCAATCATATTTCCTACTGAGTTGATTGATAGCAGGAATCCTACTTCAATCATTCCAACGCCAAAACGCGAAGTTATATACAGTGAGAAAAAGGGATACAACAAGAAACTTCCTAACATGTCTATGAAAGTGGCTAGGGTCAAAACTTTAAATGCTCTTGGATATTCCCTATATGTACTTTTAATATTTGTAAACATGATATATCCTCTTATTAAGATTTGAATTTAAAAGAGTATAGAGGTATAGTTTTTAGAAATATAAAATATTTTAAATATTCCATAAATAAGCTATACAGTATTTTAAAATAATAATTATAGGTATATATAGTTTAATTTATTGAACTTTAAATGAACTATGAACTTCATAATATTAATTTTAAATAATTTTCCTAAGAGTAGATTATTTTTCGACTGAAGAGATGCTATACTCTATCAATTCTTCTTCCAAAGGTTTTTCCTCTTTTGAAAAACGTTTCTTGGTAACTCCATTAAGTAGCCAAAAGCCTAATACTGAAATCAAAGATAAAAATGCTGCTATATACCATACCCATAATGGTCCAATGTTTTCCATGACTATTCCCATTAATAAAATCCCAAATAGATTTGGAATCGCCCATTGAAAACCATACACCGCCATATATCGTCCTCTTTTATCTTCAGGAGCAAATGATGCTGCAGCAACTTGCCCAACAGGAAAAACAATCATTTCACCTATTGTGATTATCGCCATAGCAATAAAAAACATGTAAACTTCTGAAATAAAACCATACATGCCAAAGCCAACTAAAAGAAATACACTTCCAAAAGCCATTACCTTCATTGGAGCATATTTAGAAATCATCCTAGTAATCCCAAATTGAAATATTACCACCATGATTGCATTCATACTCAACAACCAGCCAAAACCCTGTTCTGGGAACCCATGCACATCCCTTAAGAATACAGATAATGTACTATTCATTTGCATGTAAACCAGAACTGTTATCGCAGATACTAAAAGAAATAACATATATTTCCAATCTTTTAACACTTCTTTGTATCCTATCATGGTTTTTACCACTGATTCTTCTGGTTCATCATCAAGTTTTTGAGGCTTTGTCTCAGGAATAACCGCATATACAATAAAAGCAGTGATTATACTACTCACAGCGTCCAGAATAAATAATAACAAATAAGATTGAGTAGCTATAAATCCTCCAAGAATAGGACCTATCACTGCTGAAAGATTAAGCGCTATTCTTAAAAAGCCATATCCGTCTGCTTGCTTTTCCCGTGGAAGCAAATCTGCTACCATAGCTTGTCTTGCAGGACCTCCAAAATTTCCTACCAAACCTAAAAATATAGCGAGTATATAAAAAATAGTTAAATCATTGACTAGTCCCATAAAGATGCTTCCTACACCACTAACAACTAAACCAAAAAGGATCATAGCACGACGACCATATTTATCCGCTAAAGCACCTCCAATTGTACTACCAAATATATTTCCAGCTGAAAAAATTGAAAATAGGATACCCACTTCAATCATACCCACTCCAAAATGCGAGGTTATATACAGAGAATAAAAAGGAAATAAAATGAAAGCTCCTAGGCGATCAATAAAAGTGGCTAATATTAGCACTTTAAACGCGTTAGGATATTCCCTATATGTGCTTTTAATTTTTTTAAACATGATACATCCTCTAATTAAGATTTAGATTTTAAAGAGTATAGAGTTATAGTTTTTAGAAATATAATTATCGTGAAGATATTCCGTAAAAATGTTATCCTGTGTTAAAAATAATGTTGAGAGGTATATATAGTTTAAATTTTTGAACTTTGATTGAACTTTGAACTTGAAAAACCCATTATTAAATCCAAATATTAGATCAAATTATTATTTTTATTGAATCAATCATTACTAAATCGCAATATATCTTAAAAAGAGTATCAAAAATGTATGATTATTTACTAAGTGAAAAAAACAAACTGTTCAGAGAAGAAGTACGATCTTTTGTAAAAAATGCAGTTACTCCTTCATTATTAAAAAAGATGGATAGGGATGAAATTCAATATCCTACTGAATGGTTGAATGCTTTAGCTAAAGAAAATCTAATAGGAATAAGATTCCCAAAAGAATACGGTGGACGAGGATTGAATTGGGAAAGTGAAATAATTGCTCAAGAAGAAATTGGAGTATTGGGGAGTTCTCTAGCATGTTTATTTTCTCTACCCAGTATATGTGGAGAAGCGTTAAATATCTTTGGTACAGAGGAACAAAAAAAGAAATATCTTAAACCAATGTGTGAAGGGAAAAAATTCACTGCTGAAGCATTAACTGAGCCTAGAGGGGGATCTGATTTCTTTGGAGCTACATGTACAGCTATAAAAGATGAAGACCATTATATCTTAAATGGAGAAAAACGTTTTGTAGTAGGAGCGGAAGGTGCTGATTTCTTTTTAGTTTATGCGAAAACTGATTTAAAGTCAGAAGCAGATCCTCATAAATCTTTAAGTTTATTAATAGTAGATCGAACTGATAATGTGTCTGTTGAATATCTTTATGGTATACTTGGGACTAGAGGCGGTGGTGCAGGCAGAATAAAATTTGATAATGTTATTGTTCCTAAAGAAAATGTTATACTTGAGGAAGGTGCTGGTGGAAAGATTTTTTATCAAATGATGGTTCCAGAGCGTTTAACTACAGCTTCAGGGTTTATTGGTCTTGCTAGAGCTTGTTTAAGAATTGCTACAAAATATAGCACTAAAAGAAAAGCTTTTGGGCAAACGATAAGAAATTTTCAAGGTGTTAGTTTTCTTTTAGCAGATAGTATTACCTTATTAGATGCCACTCGAGCTATTGTATACAATACTGCAAAAAGTATTGATGCTGGAGCTCCACCTGCTCTTCAAAGAAGGTTAGTCTCAGAAGCAAAGAAATTCTCAACTAAATCATGTTGGAAAGTAATTAATAATTCTATGCAAATCATGGGGGGAATTGGTTATACAACAGTTTATCCTATTGAACGCTTATTGCGAGACGCTAGAATAGGTGAAATATGGACAGGTACAACGGAAATTATGAATTTAATAATCCAACATGAATATTACAAGGAAATATTAAGTGAAAAATGGGTTGGTCGAGATATTGAATTAGATGCTCTGGATGCTAGGGCTGAACAAGAAAAACATTATGGTTAAACAATTTTAAACAAAATAAATGACAGGAACGCTAACCAAAATCAATTAGAAAGAGAAAATATATAGATAACTAAATTAGAAAACTAAATAATTCTTCGTGAAAGTTGAGTTTCACGATCATTCTAAAATTTTGACTTCTGAATAGTCAACAGAAATTGTACTCTTTGTCTCAATTATATCTCCAATTATCAATACTTCTTTATCTAAAAATTTATGTAATACAGGATCTTTTTGCCAAAGATGAGTTTTTTTCCTAATAAGAACTTCAGACCATCTTTGTTTATAATCATCCAATGGTTTAATGAAATATTCAGGTCCTTCCGAACGTGTACCTTTTCCCTTTGTTATAGCAAAAAGAATTCCTCTAATTTCATTCATTGTCTTGTCTTTTAGACATATACCTTATTTTTACAAGTAAATCACGCAGTTCCATTTTATCATTTTCTTGTGTAAGGTATTTCTTCCCTACTCCTTCTGATAAAGGTAGGGTTTTAATTTTATTCCCTTGAAGGGACACCATGTAGCCGAACTTTCCATCTAAAATGAGCTTCATTGCAGCTAAGCCAAATCTTAATCCTAAGATTCTATCAAATGAATTTGGAGTCCCAGCACGCATAGTATGCCCAAGAACTACACTTCTACACTCAAAATCTATACCATTTTTTTGAAATTCTTTTTTTAAATCATCTCTTAAATTTAGTTCATCAACAATAATATTAGACATACCTAATTTGGTTAATAATGGATTTCCAAAAGTGTCCTTAGGTAATTTATCAATTGTGTCTTTTGATATAGTTTTAAAATCTCTATTTAATGATTCTAATTTAGGATATGCTCCTTCTGAGGTAGCAATAATATGGTATTTATATCCAGCATTCACTCTATTTTTCAAAACATCAACAATATCTTTCTCTAAATCAAATGGAGTCTCAGGAATTAAAATTATATCTGCACCAGCAGATATCCCGCTATACATTGTTAAAAAACCAGCATCTCTCCCCATTATTTCTACAACAAATACCCTCTGATGTGAACGCGCAGTTGTCGTAAGATTATCAAGAGTATTTGAGGCTAGTTGTACAGCACTCCAAAATCCAAATGTATAATGCGTTCCAATTATATCATTATCTATCGTTTTAGGGCAACCTACTACTTTAGCATTAGCTAAAGTATACATAGTATTCGCTACTCCCAGCGTGTCGTCTCCTCCAATTGCTATTAAGGCATCAATTCCTAACTCTTCAAATTTATTCTTCAATTCTTTAGCTTTTTCTTCTTTCGAGTCAACATTTTTAAATGGATTAGTTCTACTTGTGTACAAAATAGTTCCACCAACAGTATGCAGGTCGTCATGTTCTGCAATATCAAGAGAAATTGTTTGATTTTCTAGAAACCCTTTCCAACCTTTGAGTATTCCCACACACTCAATTCCTGCATCATAGGCTTTTAACATTATTCCATAGATTACTGAATTTAAACCAGGACAATCGCCTCCTCCAGTTAAAATTCCCACTTTTTTAATTTGATTTCCCATTTTATTTCACACTTCTGATTACGTAGAGTTTAAAAAAATAATTATAATTAGAAATTATGTATATATCATATTTTATATTTATTCTAAATGATTCATCTCAATTTTTTCAAAAGTATACTTTGATTTGTCTTGAGGAATAATATAACTTCCTCCTTGTGGATCTGAAATTTGTAGAGTAAAGTTAAATTTACCTTCTATCGCTTGTTTCAAATCAGTCATAAGCTCATCAATTTCACTTTTTTCTGGATCATTTTCATCAAGATTATTTTTATAAATTGAAACAGCATTCTCAAATCTAAATAAAACGCCTTGCACATTAGTATAATAAAAATCAGCTCTTGGACCAGGTTCTACTATTAAATCTAGCTCTGGAATCTCTAATTTACCTGTTGGTGAACGATAAATCTTAGATTTAAGGTCATTCTCATCTAAAACTTTTAAAGTCATAATTCCAGGTTCCATATTAGTAGTGAGAGGGATGATATCATTTTTGTGAAAGTTGCATGTATTACATTCAAATTTTAATATGAGCATTTTGTCTCCGTCAGGAAGATCATAAATACTCTTGATGATATCAATTTTACCTTCTTTACATGATGGACATTTAAAAGAATATATAACTTCACTGTTTCTCTTATCATTCACCATAATAAATTTCCTAAACTTAGTTAATTTAAATTTAAATGATTAAGTTATAATATCTCTCAAAATCAATGTAAATTAATAGTTTTCTCAGAATAAATTAATTGTTATAACAATTATTATTATAAATTCTATACCATTGTTTCTAATTACAGTTATATAAGTAAAATCAATAGAACTTTTATTCATTGTGCCTTTATTGGACATATTGCAATTATACCAAATTAAGATAATTTAGTTGAAAAAATTGACAGACAATGAACAAATTGTAGAAATCTCTATGCATTGTAGAGGTGGTCAAACCTGTATCACAGCTAGTCAATTATTAGCAGAAATGGCATTTGAAGAAGGATTCAAAGATACCATCGCTATCCCAATAATAGGAGCTGAGCGTAGAGGGGCGCCAATACAAGCATTTTCTAAAATTTCCAAAAATAAGGCAATAAAAACATATGATAGTGTGGTAAATCCAAATTATATACTGATGTTTGATACTTCATTATTAGATATACCGAAAATTAAAGCTTCAATAAAGGAAGGTGTGAATTTAATAGTAAATAGCGCCGATCCAATAGATCAAAGCGATTTTCCTGATAATGTAAAGATATATATTGTAGACGCTACAGGTATATGTATTCAGCGGAATTTCATGCATGCAAGTGGACCAATCCTGAATATCCCTATGTTAGGGGCTTTTGGGAAAATTACTGGGTATTATAATCTAGACACAATGGAAAAAGTAATTAAAAAAGAATTTGGTGAAAGCCGGTTAGAGAAAAATATGAGCGTCGCTAGAGATGCTTATGAATCAGTAAGAGAGATGTAATAATGTCCGAAACTGAAAAATGGAAAAAGATTAATAAATCTGTAAAAGAACGCCCTAAAGTTCAGGAATATAAAAATTGGAAAGAATTATCCCCAATTCCGATTTCATTACCAATTGATGGAAATATTGGTACTACCGGTGATTGGAGAACTTTTCGACCAGTTATTAAAGAAGGATGTAATAAATGTGGAATATGTTGGATGTATTGCCCAGAGGGTGTTATTAAAAGAAAAGAAGATGGTAGTTTTGAAATTGATTTGCGATACTGTAAAGGATGTGGTATCTGTGCTAAAGAGTGTCCAACAAATAATATAGAAATGATTAGAGAGAGTGATATAAAAGATGACTGAGACTCAAGAAGATTTTGTACAAAAGAGAGAAACTATCATTATTAAAGGAAATGTAGCTGCTGCTTATGCGGCTAAATCTGCACGAGTGCAGGTTATTAGTGCTTATCCTATAACTCCACAAACTACTGTAGTCGAAAAATTATCTGAATTTGTAGATAATGGATTAATGCCAGGAACTCAATATATAAAAATGGAATCAGAACATAGTGTATTTGCTGCTGTAGTTGGTGCTAGTAAAGCAGGTACTAGAACCTTTACTGCTACTTCTGGACAAGGAATATTTTATGCTCATGAAATGATTCATTGGGCAGCTGGAGCAAGGCTTCCCATCGTTGTTGCTATAGCATCTCGAGGTCCTGCTCCACCATGGAATATTTGGGCAGATTTTACTGATGTAATAAGTCAGCGGGATACAGGTTGGATAAGTTGTTTTTGCTCTGCACATCAAGAAATATATGACGAAATTTTAATGTCATATAAGGTTTGTGAAGATCATGATATTCTCTTACCTAAATTTGTATCATATGGTGGTTTTATCCTTTCTCATACATCAAAACCCGTTATCCTTGAAGATCAAGATCTTGTAGATAAATTTTTACCTCCACTACCAAGTGAGGAGGGTTGGCCACATATTTGGATGGACCCTAAAAGACCAATGATGTTTGGTAATCTTATCATGCCTTCAAGTTTTTATTATGAATTTCGATTAAAAATTCACGATGCTCTTATAAGAGCAAAAGAGAAAATAAAAACTGTAGCCAAAGAATTTGAGAAAACTTTCGGAAGGAATTATGGTAATGGTTTAATCCAAGAATATAAAATGGATAATGCTGATGTAGGTGTAATTATTTATGGAGATTTAGCTTTGCAAATGGAACAAGCTATAGATGATTTACGAGAAAAAGGATACAGAGTTGGGATGGTTAAATTAAGACATTTCAGACCTTTTCCAACTGAGGATATCGTAGAAGTTGCTAAAAAAGTGAAAGTATTAGGTGTAGTTGATAGAGCCACTGCATTTGGTTGTCAAACTGGAGGACCCGTAAGTTGTGAAGTTAAAGCTGCTCTCCATGAAACTAAAGGGACCGCAACAGTTCTACCTATCATTAATGGTTTAGGTGGAAGAGAAGTCACTCTCGAGCAGCAAAAAAATCAAATATTAAACCTAGTTAAATATAATGAAACTGGAGAACTTCCAAAGGATATAATATATGGAACTCTCTGGGATGGATTATTGGAGGTCGAATAAGAAAATGGTAAAATTAAAAGAGGCATTACAATCTTGTCAGGAAGAATATTTCCTTCCAGGAAATTCTTGTTGTGCAGGATGTGGTTTAGAAATCGCCCTTAGATGGGCAATGAAAGCATTAGGACCTAAAACTGCCCTTGTAACGCCGGCATCCTGTTTAAATGTTGTAGTAGGACTATGGCCTAAAACAGCACCTAATTTCCCTTTTACGAATATGGCATTTGCAGCGGGTGCTGCAGGGGCGACAGGTATGTCTGCTGCTTTCAAAGCAAAAGCATATAGGTTTCCTGGTAAAGGATGGGATGAGATGACTGCAATTACATTTGCAGGAGATGGTGGTACTGCAGACATTGGTATTCAAGGTTTGAGTGGAGCAGCAGAAAGAAATTCTGATCAAATTTATGTTTGTTATGATAATGAAGCATATATGAACACAGGTATCCAGAGGTCTTCAAGTACGCCACATGGTGCTTGGACAACTACAACAACAAAGGGAAAAGATCGCTTCAAGAAGAATCTTCCTGCAATAATGGCAGCCCATGATATGCCTTACGTAGCTACTTGTTCCATTAGCGAACCACTTGATTTATATGATAAATTTAAAAAAGCCAAATCGATTAAGGGGTGTAGATATATTCATATAATGGCACCCTGTTGCACTGGATGGGGATTTAATTCTGAAGATACAATAGAAATTTCTAGATTAGCTGTAAAAACTGGCTCATGGATTCTCTATGAAATAGAAAACGGAATTATGACATTATCAAAAGCAAGTAAGCCACTATTGGATCCTTCTAAAAGAGCTCCATTAATAGATTATCTATCCAAACAAAAAAGGTTTGCAAATATTTCAGAAAAAGATTTAATCGAACTCCAAGATTACCTCGATCATTCCTGGAAACGCCTTGAAGCCGATTTAAGTTGTCAAGAAAAATATCCAAAATAATTTAAATTTTCATATCCTGTTTTTTTAATTATAGTTTTAAATCATGAAGAGATTATATGGGTTTTTTAGTTAAATTAGTAGCGAAGGAATTGGAAGAAATAGAGCTTTACCTAGATATTGCAGTGGACAACATAATCGAAGGTAAAGTAATTGCTTTTCCTACCGATTCAGTTTATGGAATTGGAGGAGATCCTCAAAATTTAGATGTGATTAACAGAATTTATGAGATTAAATTTAGAGACAGAACAAAAGGATTATTATTATTAGTTTCGGATAGTGAAGAAGCTATGAAAATTGCTGAATTCAATGAAACTGCTAAAAAACTTGCAGGACGATTTTGGCCTGGTCAATTAACTTTAATATTAAAAAAAAAAGAACCAAATATTATCCCTCCAGAAGTAACAGGATTTCAAAATACAATAGGTCTACGAGTTCCTGAAAATAAAATAATTTTACATATTTTAAGAAAATTAAAGTCAAAAGGACATTTTGGTGGAATAATAGGAACTTCAGCTAACTATTCTGGAGAACATCCTTCAATTAGTGGAGAAGAAGTAACAAAAAAAATATTGAGTCCAATCGATTTTATTATTGATGGAGGTAAATCAAAATCGAAAGTTCCTACTACAATTGTTGATTGTACTGCTAATGAGATTAAATTTTTACGTATTGGAGAAATTTCTGAGGAAGAAATAATAGAATTTTTATCTACATAAACGGAGTGATATGAATAAAAAACTTCAATCTCTTGGTCTCGACTTCTCGATATAATGAAACCAATGCAAAATCGGAATTGTGGTTTATTTTATTAATGTGTGGTGATACATACCCAATCATCTCGGGAATTCAGTTTCCGGGATTAATTACAGCTTTGACTAATATGAATTCAAAACAAGTTATTTCCAAAATAAAAAAAATCCAAAAAAAAAGACCCCACTTTTTCCAATTTATTTTAAAAATTGTACCAATCGATTTTACTTGCGAAACTGACATAAAAACAATAAAATATATTATTCAAGAAAATCATAGAGATTTTCTTAATGAAAGGGAATCTTTTAAAATAATATTAAAACGAAGACATCACGAAAAAATTGAAAGAGAACATTTTATTGAAACAATAGCAAGTGATCTTGATTATAAGGTTGATCTTGAACATCCAGATAAAATAATTAGAATTGAAATTTTAGGAAATATTAGTGGAATATCTTTTTTAAAGGAAAGTGAGGTAATTAGGGTAAAAAATGGATATAATTAGGATTTCTTAGTTTTAACTTGTTCCAAACTTAGTAATGCCATTTTTTCACAAATTAAATCATGAACAGCAGAATATTTAGACTTTAAACTAATTTTATTTTTAATATTTTGTGTCCCGTAAGAATTTAAGATAATATTAATTTGATCTTCGGAGATTTTAAAAAACTCTTTAATTGTAATTAATTTCTTTATAGTTTGATTATTGAGGGTAAATTGAGCATCGTACGCTTTAAGCTTTTGTATTAATTCATCATTTATGGTATCTATATTATCATTTGGAGAAATAATGCAATAAGTAGAACTGTTCTTATTAAAATCAGTAATATTAATTCCAAAAGCTTCAATACTTTTCTTAATTTGTCTATTACTTGCTAAATATAAAAAAAGCTCGATGTTTTTTTTGTTTGAAATGTTAATATCTTGTTGAAATGCTTTCTGTAAATTGTAGCATGCCATAAAAATATGATCAGAGTTCAAGATAAATTTTTCCTTTATGAATTGTACTACTGAATATTCAAATTTATTTTGGATTTCTTCTATGAGCTTAAAAACCTGATCTAAAATTTCTTTTTGATTTTTAATAGTATAAAAATTTAAAAATTCATCTAAGTCTATTGCAATTTGATTTATCCCAACAAAAAAGTGTAGATTTAATTCATCAATATTGAATTCTTTAACAATCAAACTGGTAAACTCCAAAGTAGAAAATCGGGCAGCAAATTAATTTGAACTCTTATAAAAATTATAAATGCTAACAACACTAACAAATAAAAAGTAAATAAATAATCTTTTAAAGAATATTTTATACTGTAATAATATGTACGTTCTTTTCTACTGCCAAAAGCCCTCGATTCGAGAGCCTCAGCAACATAAAATGCTCTTTTTATTGAATTAATTATCAAGGGAATCAAAAGTGGAAATAGATTTTTAACTTGGCTAATGAGCCCTTTTTTTTGCATTTCATATCCTCTGCTTTGTTGAGCATCTAAAATATTTTGAGCTTCATTTGCTATAGTTGGGACGAATCTAAACGCTAAGGAGAATGAGAATGCAAATTCGTATGGTAATTTCATCGAAATTAGAGACAGTGCCAAATCATTTGGGTCAACAGTTAAGAAAAAGATTGAAAAAGCGGATACCATTATATAAATTCTTAATATCATTGCTAAGGCAAACGACAAAGACATAAACCATGTATTTAAAATAACTATAAAGAGGACCAAAAATGAAAGACCACGTATGCTTTTAATCCATTGTTTAAAGATCTTCCCTAAAAGAACTAGAGGAACTAAAGTTAAAAAAATGAAAAATAAAGGTAAAATTTGGTTAAATAATAGAGCAATTATCGTATAAACGACAGAAAATAATAATTTTGCACGTGGATCTAAATTATGTACAAAAGATTTCTGTTTCATAAATTTAAAAGCATTCAGAAATTCTAATGACATTTAAAGATTATCCTCCTGAATCTTTGATGATTTAATTTTCATAAGATTCCTTAAATAATTAATCATATCATTTTTTGAGGTGATATCATTTTGATTTTGTAAATTTAACTCTTGCATTGCTAAAGATAATTGTTTTACTTGTGGTAATACTAATGAAGCTTGCTCAACTAAGAATGTATTATTCAATAATTGATTAGTTGGACCATCAGCAATAATCTGTCCATCAGCCATTAATATCGTCCTAGGTAAGTATTCATAGGCAAATTCAACATTATGAGTAATAATAATTATAGTCTTGCTTTTTTTTCTTTCTTCATTTATCAAGTTGATAAAGAATTCGATTTCTTTTGCATCTTGGCCCAGAGTCGGTTCATCGAATATCAAAATTTCAGGATCTCGGCAAATTATTGAAGCAACTGCAAGTTTTTTAGACTCTCCTCCAGATAAATTCAGAGGGGATCGTGTTCTATATTTATCAAGATCAAATTTGAATAAGATTTCGTCAGTTTTTATCTGAATTACTTCTTTACTTAGATTTAGACTTTTCAGAGAAAATTTTATTTCTTCTTCAACAGTATTTGCAAAAAGTTGATGAAAAGGGTTTTGAAAAATAATTCCTATTATTTTCGATAGAGTTGCAATACTTTTGCGTATAATATTTTCATTTTTAATATAAATATTCCCATATATTGGCCTTATTAAACCATTTAAGGTCCTAATAAGACTAGTTTTACCTGCTCCATTTTTTCCCATTATCCCAATTAATTCACCTTTAAAGATATTCAGATTAATGTTATTTAAAGCCCTTGTCCCGTTTGGATATTGATATCCAACTTCTCTAATCATAATCAATGGTATATCTTTAATCATTTTCATTATCTCCATAGTTTATAATTAAATCTTAAGTGATTTTACTGCCTCTGGGATAGAAGTAGGTATATTTTTATTAAACAGTTTTTCTTTTTTGAGTTTATTAAATATTGAGAAAATTATAGGTTTGTTCAAATGTAGTTTCTGAAAATTTTCTCCATTAATGACTTTTTCACGAGAATCATGCTCCAAAATAAAACCATTTTTCATTAAAATTATTTGTTCTATGAAAGGTAAAATTAGATCTAGACGATGTTCACTAATCAAGATTGTAATATCTTTTTCTTGCTTTATCTCCTGTAATAAATTTATAATTTTTTTTGCCATGTAGGGGTCAAGTAAAGCAGTTGGTTCATCAAGAATCAAAACTTTAGGTTCTAATACTAGGATCGATGCTATCGCAACACGCTGTTGTTCCCCTCCACTCAAGTCAAAAGGTGCCTTGTCTAATATATGCTCAATTTCAGTTAATGAAGTAACCTCCTTTATTCGATTTGATATCTCTTTCGTGGGAACCCCTAAATTCTCTAAACCAAAAGCGATTTCATGCTCAACATTCATTGATATCAGTTGATTTTCTGGATTCTGAAATACTATTCCTACTTCAGTAGATAAATCTGCTATCGATGTTTCAGTTGTGTTTTTTCCTCTTATTTCTACTTTTCCTCTATAAAAACCAGCATAAAATTGTGGGATCAAACCATTCATGCATCTAATTAGTGAGGTTTTCCCTGATCCTGTTTCACCAGCTAATAAAATAAATTTAGAGCTATTTTCTTTAATTCTTAAATTAATATTATTTAGTGAATATTCTTCATTTCCTTTATACCGATAATAAAAACTCTCAAATCGTACTAAATCCATAATAAGGTTTAATCCATTACAGATCTTGTTCTCATATAATTTTTGATTATTTAAAACTTAGATTAAAAATACTGTTTAATTTTTTCAATAATTAGTGCAATAACAGTATCTGAGTCTATTGTACTAGTTAAAGTGGCAGCACCATCATGACCGCCACCATTCCCTTTGTATTCATTTGATATTTCTTCTAAGATTTTTCCTAAATGTAATCCTGTGTTTATACAAACTAATTTTTGAGCACGTGTATTAACTCTGTTCTGCTTTTCTTCCTCTGAGAGGACAATGGCAACATCAAATCCTAAATTTATTAACTTTTTAGCAACACTCGCCCCATAACTACTTACATTTGTAATTCCGATCAAATAATCACCTTCTCGAATCATTTTAACTCTCTGCATGCCTTTTATTTTGGCAATTTTCTCTGAAATATCTGTTTCATTCTTTAAGAGTAAAAAAACATCCTGAATGTTTATATCTTCACCTATTAATTTTCCAACATTTTGAATTGTATTGTTATTTCCGTGTTTAAAAAAGCCAGAATCAGTTATTATTGCTGTAATTAAAATCGTTTTTATTGGAGTCGTTAAAGGAATATTGTAAATTTCGAATAATTTTAAGATTATTTCTGCTGTTGAAGAAGAATTTTCAAATATTAAATTTGGTTCTATATCTTTATTATTTTCTGATTTTTCTCCTATATAATGATGATCTATGAATATAAGAGGAATTCCTATATCTTTGAGGTTAAAATTATTTTCTAGATCTATTTGTTTTAAATTATTTGTGTCCAATATTAAGACAACATCAAAATTAATAATTTCAAATGTTTTACTGAAGGAAAAGTCAAATTCAGGAAATCTTTTTGTGATATTTTTAAAATAGTTTTTCGTCGATTTAGTAAATTCTGAGAAACAAATTGTAACGATCTGTTCTTTAAAGTATTGAATTAAAAAATATTTTAAAGCCAAACAAGAGGCTAACCCATCAATATCTACTAAATCATGAGTTAATAATAAAATACGCTTGTTTTTAATAAAAGTTATAAAGTTATCAAATCTGGATTTCAACATATAAATTTCTATGAATTTTATTTTTCAAAATCAGCTTGAAGAGATTTTCTCATTGTTTCAATTTGGCTTTTTACTCTTTCTTCTTTTTGTTTTAAAGTTTTCAATCGCATTTCTAGAGTTACTTTTAATGATTTCTTTTCATCCGTTAACTTATTTTTTTCACTTTTTACTAAAATACCGCCAATAGCTTTATATACCGTGTCTGTTGGATTTATTTTATCTAATTCTTCAATAGCTAACTCCGTTTCTCTTAAAGTACTCTCAATTTGTAACCTTTGAGATGTAATGAATTCAAAAGATTGCTGTAAATTATTAAGATTTATTATCTTCTTTTTTTGCTCTTCATTCAAATTTTCAAGATTAATTGTCATAATTTTTTTATCAATTCAGTGGTATTAAATAATAATTTATTGTATATTGGAAATATTATATTTTTTTCTATGAATTATTAACAATTTCCAAGGAATTTGCTATTACTTTCCCAAAAGAAATAATTTCATTAATAGAAGCGCGATAGGCCGTAATATCTTTGCTTTTTATCTCAAATACTAAAATACTCTCACTCTTTTTTTCTATGGAAATTTGAGAGCGTTTTGTTTGTAGTTTTTTAAATTCTGGCAGAAACGATTCATATGAAATATCTCTTATTCGAGAAGATTCAAAATTAAACTCGATTGTAGATTTAATTGAAAAACAGTTATTTTTACTCATTATTCTTCGATGATTTCTAACTCTCGTTGCTTACGTTTTGCTATTCTGAAGGATTCTGCACCCCGTGGAGTTTCTATATAATAAGCCCCTCCCGTAAATCGTGCGTCACACTTTTTACAATGCCAAATACCAGTTGATACTCTGTATATTGAACCTTGAGTGATACATCTAGGACATTTTATATCGCCTTTCATCTTTTCTAAAATAAGGCGAGTCCTTTTTCTCAGGGTACTTCCATATCTAGCGCCGTATTTTCCTGTTATACCAACCTTCTTTGTCATGTTGCATCTAATTTAGTACTAAATAGTTGATAATATTATAAAAAATAAGATAAACTATAAATTTTTCTAATATTGATATATGGCATCGCTATATTTTCTCTAATAAAAATTTTGATTTTATTAATCTATAGGGAATTTTTAAATTTTTTAGAAGTTAAAGGTTAAAATATAAAAATTATGAATCAATTCTGAATTGAATTAAATAACAAATGTTTACACTATATATGAAACATATGGCTGAATTAAATAACAATTATCTTCAAAAAATATCAAATGAATTAGAAAATCGAGGAAATTCCATTGTAAAAAATAAAAAACCAACGGATTCGAGATCAATTAAATAAGAAAAAAATAATTTAAGATATTACTCAAATTTACTTAAATATTGTAAGAGATTTAGATCTTTTCTCAATTTTTTACCAATTTCTAATGACTTTTCTCCTAAATTTTGTATTTCGTCAATGGAAAACGTAGCAGCACCACTTTTTTGAATTGAGGTAATTTTTTCTTCTGTAACTGATATAGATATTTTACCATCACATACTAATTCTTCAGGTAAACTAGGATCTAGAAAGACTATATCATCAATTTTTCCATATGTAATTACAAACGGTAATTCATTTACAATATTTTTTCCTGTTAGATATTTACCAGTCCATTCTGCCTCTCTTTTATCTTCATTCCAGACTCCTTCAGGGATATGTGCAGAGATTAATGTAGTTAAAGCACTAACACCTCCTGCATCGATTAGATTGCCAGCATAATTTATAACGTACATATCCACAAAAAGTATATAGACTGCTTCCTTTTCTTTAATACATAATTTTTTGGTTTGAACACAATCTGCGTGTCTAATACCGCGATCTACTACACGGGCTAATTCGATTGATTGTTCATCAGGAGGGCCTCTTTCAAATAGAGGAGATGCTACAGGTAGCAATTCTGCCATTACAGTACATACTCCTTCATCTGGTAAATCTGGGAAGGGTTCACCAACTTCGTATTTCAAACCGGTTATAATTTTTGTGTCTCCCAAAGAAACGTCTGCAGAACCTTCAGCTGAAGCGATAAGATCATTCTTGATTTGGAATTCACGATATTCCCAAAGTCCTCTGCCATCGATTCTTTCTTCCTTTTTTAAATTTGATATTATATAATCTTTTTCAATTTTCGAAATAATTCTTTTGATATCCATCATATTTTACTCATCACCTTTTTTATCTCCTTCATCATTTAAATTTTTGTTATCTTCTTGTAATTTCAGATACTTACTTTTTAAAGCGTCCAATTGAATTTGGTGAATTTTTTCTAATGCTTCTTTAGCATCATTCAAAAATTCATTTAGCTCAATTAAATCCATATCGCCATCAAATTGTAATAATGAGATTTCTTCGTTATACCATGTCATTGCGATTGGTAGATCTGCTTCTCCGGCCTTATCTTCAATACCCGAGAGATCAACAACCTTCTTTCCGTCAATTTTTCCTACTGCAACAGCAGTTACAAGACTTTTCATAGGGATTCCAGCGTCCGCTAAAGCTAATGCTGCTACAGTAGTACTTGCACATCTAGTTCCACCATCTGCGTCCATAACTTCAATAAAAACTTCAAAACTAGTACCAGGATATAATTCAAGAAAAAGTACAGGTTCAATACAATCTGATACGATCATTGAAATTTCTTTTTCACGACGTCCTGGAGCGGGTCTTTTTCTATCAAAAACAGAAAACGTAGCCATCCGATAAAAAACTCTTAAAACTCCTCTATCTGGTTTAGCTAAGTGATGAGGGTGTACTTCTCTAGGGCCATATACAGCAGCATAGATCTTATTATTACCCCATTCAAGATATGCCGATCCATCAGCATTTTGTATAACACCTACTTCCATTTTTATAGGTCTTAATTCTTTTTCAGTACGACCATCCAATCTTTTTCCATCTTTACGAAATAATTTCTCAGGATACTCATCTTTAATTATTAACGGCATTCATTCAATACCTCTCTTCTTTTTTTCATTAATTATAAATTCTTGCATTCTATCTGTTAAACCAACTGTATGGGCTTCAGAAGCAATTTTGTGAATAGATTCGATTAATAGTCTTTCATTAGCAATGTCTTCACCTTTCAGCCATATACGGCCATTCTGTGTAACAAAGATATTGCATCCTGTTAGAGATTTCAACATTTTAATCATTGAACCATTTCTTCCGATAACTCTTGGAATTTTAGGTGGATCTATCGTAATGACAATGCCACCAACTTTTTTACCTAAATATTTTCCAACAGTTGTTAATTCAGGTTTATTTAAACGATCAGCAGAAAGTACTTTCACAATTAAAATATCTCCTATATCAAATCTTTCAGTACTTACTTCTTCCCGAGGACCTTCACTACCTCTGAATCCTCTTAATTTACCTCTTTTAATAGTATTTTTCGGTTTAAGTTGACCATAATCTTTAGCATTAATATCACATTTATATTTAACTGGATTTTTATCGACAACTAATGCAATAACCTTATCTCCGGGGCGAGGTGTATAAAATCCCCTGAGTGGAATTACATTTATATAATTCTTTTTTATTTGTTTTAATCCGATATTCAAAGAAATAATTTTATCCTTCTCTTTATTAAGAATAGTACCTCTCCCAGGTAAAAAGTTTTTAATATCTTCGCTTAAAACTTCTCCTGGTACAACTACATCTCTAGAATCATCATCTTCCTCAAAATCTTCGAAATCTTCATCTTCTGATTCTTCCTCTTCTTCCATATTACTTCTCACCTTCATCTATTATTTTTCTATATTCCTAACCTATAACTTTAAAATAACAATAAATAAGAATAAAATGATCTCTTTTTTGTTAGGATTTTAATATTTTTGTTTGAACTCTCCCATGCGTTAACTTGTTAAGTTTATCAATTAATTCCATCTGTAATCCCGCTGGTAGACTAACAACAGCTACCCACGCACCATCAGATTGCCATTCTTCTTTCTTAATCTGCACGTATTGAGCAACTATGTTATATCCTTTTGCTGTAAAAGCTGTTGGTATCTTTATAGCCATTTCCACTTGTTCTATTCTAATTGGAATAATAGCGCGTATACTTTTAACAACATCTTCAACTTGTTCTTCAGCACTTCTCATTATATCAATTTTAACATTTGCTTCTTCGATTGCCTTTTCTATTCGTTGATATGGATGAGGTTTCTTATTTTGTGGATTAATTGCATTTTTACTGATTATTGTTATAATTTGTTTCAATTTTTTCTGTTTCTCTTCTTCTCTTTGAGTCTTTGTCCAATGAATATCTCCATCTAATAAAATTTGACCAGCTATTTTCATTCCATCTGTAGTATTAAAAACAGCTTCCATATCTCCATCTGTAGCTTTTTTACCCCTTCTTAAATCTTCAAAGACTGTAAAACTTTCAAAAATCAGTTCTAGATCAATTTTTTGATCATTTAATATCTCTTCTACAGTAAGACGAGATTTTTCTTTTCCTTCTTTTAATCTTGTATTGATTTCTTCACGGATTATTTTTTTGGCATCCCATGCTTTCTCAGGATCCATTAACATCTCGAAAACTCTTCCAGAGTTTTCAATACGACCTATAATGTACCCGCCTAAATCAATCCTTGCTCTATCAATCATATTATATATTCACAACTCAAATGATTGAATTATTTCAGTCCTATTTTTTGTCTTTCCGTTAAAAGATAAATATAAAGGGTGAAATACCTTGATTATAATTTTTTTATTGAGGAATTTACAGTTTATTTAATAACTCTTCCTTTTCTTCCAAATTTAATAATTTAAATTTTCTATCTTCCTTCAATATAAAAGCTACATCACATGTATTTTTATTTAGATTATCTGCCATTAATTCTTTTAAAGTTCTTAATGGTAATAATTTTAATTCCTCATCACTCATATCCTCTTTATAATGTTCTTCAAGGTATGTTCTTGCTTCAGTTGCTCCAGAACCAATTGCAAAAGCTTTATAACCCCACATTGCTCCACTAGGGTCAGTTAAATATAAGGAGGTTGTCCCATCATTATCTATTCCTGCGATTAAGAAAGAAACGCCGAAAGGGCGTACACCAGCATTCTGCGTGAAGACTTGTTTGTATTCACATATATTTAGCGTACTGTCCTTAACAGAAATTTTCTCATCATAATTTAAAATATTCACTTGAGCTTGAACTCTGGCTCTATCAATAAGAACTCGAGCATCTGCCGTTAAACCTGCAATTGCAACCCCAATGTGATCATCAATCTTGAATATTTTTTCTGATCCAGTACTTTGTTCTTGAAGCTCCGAACCTTTTTTCTCAACCGCAAACACAACAGAATTTTTATTTCTACAAACAATGGCAGTCGTGCCTCTTCGAACGGCCTCAATAGCATATTCTACTTGAAAAAGTCGACCTTCTGGTGAGAATTGCGTTATAGCCATATCATAGCCACGACCTTGGCCTTGAAAAATACTAAATCATCCTCCTTTTAATGTTTTTTAAAAATATTAAAATCCCTTCTATTTTAGTTATTACAACTAATTTTGAGAATTTAATTTTTCTTATTTATATTATCTCTTTTTTAGGTTATTTTTTTTATATCTTAAAAAGAAGTAATAAATGAGTCAATTTATATTTTTTTTAAATATTTTAAAAAGAAATTATATAAATTAAACTAGTTCTGATACATTTCAATTTTCTCTATATATTGTTCTTTTATGACGATGAAAACAAATTTCAATTAAAATATGTCATTATTTTGTAATCTTTTCAAAATAATTAATTAACTATTAACGTAAATTTAAATCAAATTTTTTTTATTTTTTATTAATGGAAAAGACGAGTTTTTTTATTGACACCAATTTTAATGACGCAAATGTATTTAAAAACATAATCAAACGCATTAAATTACCTTTATTAGTGGTTGGACTTGATGGCAAGATAAAATTCTTTACTCATTTCTATAAAAATATTCTAGGTAATGTGGACCTTCACATTGGAATGAATTTTTTAAAGTATATACACCCAGATGATATAGAAATATTGAAAAATCTTTATGCCAAAGGAATAAAAGAAAAGAAATCATACTTAGGAGAAAATTTTGAATTTCGAATAAGAAGGAGTGATGGTAAATATGCTTGGGTCTCCACCCATACAGAATCTTATGTTAATGATCGTGGAGAAGTAAAAGGATTCGTTTCAGTATTAAGTGATATCACCCTAAAAAAGGCTTTAGAACATCAACATGCAGAATTGAAAAAAGAGCTTGAAATAATTAAAATAAAGAGAGACTCATCAAATTCGATAAATTTAGACTTGAATGATATCAACCAGACTTTAGAGGGTATTTGCTCCTTATTTAATATTGCTTTTGACCCAAATGAAATGTTATATTGGATAGGTATAGAAAATCTATCTACATTGTTTACGACATTTGTAAAAATGTTATTAGAATCTGCTGGCTTTAGTGATTTCAAACAAAAAATTGAAAAAATTAACTTAAATTTTAAGGTTACTGATGATGGTCAAGGATATTTGGAATTAACTAAAACTTAATATTTTTATTACTTTACACCACCGGGGCCGATCTCTGCGAACTTCTTTAAAGCTGTATTAATCCCATCTTCGATTTTTTGATGATCTCCAGGATTTCTAAGTAACAATTTTAACCTTTTCTTAACAAAATCATTCATCTCTCCAGCTACTTGAACACCATTTGGTCCTCTAGCTTCAGCAGCAAAAACTTTTCCAGGATGTGCTTGTTCCCAGTCTCGAATAGAAAAACTAAAGATACCTTGTATCACCATTGAAGGCAAAGGAATGAAATTGGAAACAAAATCCCCATAAAATTTAATATTTTCTCTTTCTTCTTTGCTTAATTCTAAACTTTTATAGACTTTCTCAACTTCTTTAACTGCACTTTCCTTCCATTCAATCTCCATAGTGAACGAATAGTGACATTTTTAATATATAAAGTTCTCCTTTTCGAAAAATAAAAATTAAAGATGATCGATAAATGACAGTGTTTCTTTTAAAAACGCACAAATACGAATATTTTATAGGAGAATATAAAAATTTATTGGAAATTTTTTCTGACAATCTTCTCTATTTATTTTTCTTTTATAACCAGTCAATTTTATTGATAGAAATTGATCATTGTTATAAATTCAAGTCATCATATCTAGAATTATTTTAATTCTCCAATAAATGAATATAAAAGACAAAGGTTTTATATCACTAAATAAAAGAAAGAATGGATAAATTAATTCAATGGAGAAGGATTTTAAATCAAAAAATAAAGCTTATTTCTTTATTGCAATCGCAATTATTGGCTCAGGTTTATCGAGCACTTTTGTGGAACTAGGATTGAATTCAATACCATCTGTACCATTTCTTTTTTATCGTTTCGCTATTTCGACGATAATATTAACTCCTATAATTTTAATTAAGAAACGGGATCAAGTTGGTCTCTTATTTAAAAATAAATTAGTATGGCTTATTGGTATATTTGAAGGCATAGGGTTAATTCTTCAATATTTAGGCCAAGAACTTCAAATTCCAGCTGGTTTAGCAACTTTATTGACTATAACATATGCTTTAATGGTTCCTTTCTTCTCTTGGATCTTATTAAAGCAGAAGTTAAAATTATATCATTTAATTGCTGTAATTATGAGTTTAATAGGGATTTTTCTTATTATATCTGAAGGAAGTTTAACTTTTCTTAGTACTAGTTCTTTTTCCTTAATTGGAATAATAATATTAATTTTTTCAGCAATTTTCTTAGGATTATACATAACTTTCACTTCTTACATCCAAAAATTACATGACAACAATTTAGATTCATTTAGTTTGTTTTATGTTACATTGGTTATAATTTCAGTATTTAGTATCTTTACAATGATAATAAAAAATGAGTACATCATTCCCTCTCAAGATACATGGATTTGGATATTTTTACTGGTATTTTTTTGTACTATTATTGCTTTTTATATGTATTTTAAATCAATGAAAATATTAAGTGCAAATCAAGTATCTTTGCTTTTACTTCTTCAAGTCATTGTTCCTTTTGCATTAGATATATTTTTATTTGGTCGAAACTACAATTTATGGGTTTTGATTGGAAGTATAGTTTTATTCATTTCAGTATTTCTATCAACCCTAATTTCCTCTAAGATTAATAGAAAAAATATTTAACATTTGTTTAGTATAGAACTTTTTTGTATCAAAATCATAGGCAAATTATACTAAGATCTTAAAATGATTTAAAATAAGAAAGAATGAAAAGATTATAGAAGGCTCAATCAAATGAACTCTACTTTTTGATATTCTATGACCATGCAACTTTATTAATAAAAATTGACCATTCTAATAAGATCATACCCTCATCTCTTGTATGAGCTACAAGGTAATCCCCTTCCTTAGTTATAGACCCAATAATATTTCCTTTTCCAGCACCAATATTTTTCGCAGCTAATTGTATATCATCATTCTTCAAAATTGCAAATCGATAACTCTGAAATTTGAGGGAAGATTCTTTTGTTTTCCAGGCATTTAGTATTCCTTTAGCTTCTTCACTTGCTAGAGGAAAATCTCCAGACTTAAAAATGATATCTCCTTCGTTATTTAATAAAAATACTTCCTCTACTCCTTCAAATTCATTTAATCCATTAACTAGATGATTAAATCTTTGTTCTTCCATATTACTTCATCTTTAATAAAAATCAGATTTTAGTTTTATAGAAAGATAGAAATATTGAAATATAAATCTTTTTAGAATGGTAGTTTCACAATTTTAGAATTTTTGAAATAAATCTTCTATAATTATGTTAAAATACTTAAATTTTAATTGATACTACCACATAAGTGTTTTTTATGGTGCAAAATTTAGTTCTGTTTGATAAGATCTACAATGTATCTGATAAAGGAAAGAAGGAAGACATTTTTCTTAGATATCTTAAATATTTAAGAGAACATGTTAAAGGTTTTCCTGATACTTCAATAACTATTAAAAAGCTGAGAAAATTCGATAAAAGATTTGAGATCCTCATCAATGGTCCTGAAGAACAATTTGTTTATAACTTATTAAAAAAGGAGATAGGATCTATAAATGAATTTAAGGAAATTAAAGTTGGTAAGGAATATAAAGGTAATCTTGTAGATGTCGGAAAGGTTGGATTTGGTCTATTTGTGGATTGTGCCATTTTGGATCCAAAAATTGACGTACTTATTAATCTACATACTCTACGAAAACAATTATGTAATGGAAAAGAAAAATCCTTAAAAGACATAATTGAAGCATATGATCTTATTGATCATTTTCCTGTAAATGTTAAAATCACGGAGATAAATTACGATAAGAGTAAACTTCTAGGGGAATTGACACCTAATACTCTAAATTTTTTTAAGAAACTTATCTCTGAAAATATTGAGGGTGTGTTTTTAAGCGGAGAAACTAAAGGTCAATTCAAAAAAATTATCACACAAAAAGGACATTTCCGAGATATCATCTCAGTTAAAAGATTTGGATTTTTAGAAAACCTAGTTCTATTGAAAGAGGGATCTGATGCCCCTGGTATCATCGCACATATTGGAAATAGGCTTAAAAATTGTAAATTAAGTGCTATACGTCCAAAAAAAATTAGACAACTTTTCTAATTAATTAAAGAATGGTGGGCCAGGAGAGGATTGAACTCCCGACCTTCTCGGTGTAAGCGAGACGTCATAACCACTAGACCACTGGCCCTTATTTGAGCGCAATCGGTGGGATTCGAACCCACGAGTCCGTTGGACACCGGTTTAGCAGACCGGCGCTCTACCAGGCTAAGCGACGATTGCACACTAATAAAATTTTTATATGGTACAATTTCAATATAACGATCTAAAATTTTAATATTTTATGATAAACATTAAAAGAATAAAATAAATAGAATTTTTCAATTTAAAATCAAGGTTACTCAGATATTATCTCAAAGACCATTTTTTCTATGATAGGCTTTTTTGTATACCGTTTATCATAATACCAACCAACAAGATGCGCTTTTTGCTCAGGAGTTTTATTTGGTATTGGTGGTACAACTATAATCATAACACCGTTAGATAAATATTTTAAAATCCTTTTATCAATTGTATGAAGTTTTTCATTACCACTTGGATGGCTATGCCACATCCAGACGATATCTACGCCCAGTTCAGCTTTAAATTTGCGCATATTATAGATTTTTGATTTTTTGTATCGCATCCAACTTCTTGGTTTAACATGAACTTTACTTTTTCGTAGATCTGCATTCATTATAAATTTAGTACAGATGCCAAAATTTTCTTTACGATCGGCAAACAACCACCCATGTATTATCATAGGATACTCCTCTGCCGCTTTTTGGGTAATTTCCTTGAACAAACTTTCCGGTATTAAATAACGAAAATCCTTTGCCCCGCTCATTTCTTCACCAACTTAAGTAGAGGTCAATGTAGCATAAAATTTATAGTTTTCCTTATAAACAACATGAAAATAGTTAAGAAGCAATGAAAAATGAACAAAATTTATTTTATAGCATGTACTCTAAATTAATAGCTAATAATCATAAAATATTAAAAAATTACATAATATCTAAAATTAGCAGATGTAGCCTAGCTGGTAAGACGCCGGCCTTGAGAATCGTCTATATTCAAGCGAGCCGGTGCGCGTGAGCGCTCGGGGGTTCGAGTCCCTCCATCTGCGTTTTATAGAGTTCTATGATTATATTAAAATTAAATCAAAGGGCTATTGGCGCAGGCAGGTAGCGCAACCGGCTCTTAACCGGCAGGTCGGGGGTTCGAAACATTCCTCGAAGAAGACGAGTGCGAAATTCCCTCATAGCCCGTTTAATTTCCTTTTAATTATCATTATAAAGCATTTCATAAAATTCTTTGGGTCTAAAGTATTATTACTGAACCTAATCTTAATTTCTTTAATCTTTTTACACTTTTTTATGTGAAATTCTTATGATTAATGAAGAAGCTAAAAAAGATAGGAGAAGATCAAAGCTGCATCCCAATCTTAAAGAAAATTACTTTGAAGTTATAAATTCTAAAGAAAAAGCATATTGGTTGGGATTTATATATGCAGATGGAGGAATAACTGTAGATAAGCGAGGTATCGATAGATATAGGTTCAAAATTGAAATTAATAAGAAAGATGAGTATCTTATTGAGACATTTTGTAAGACTATAAGATTTGAAAAGAAATATAAATCATATCATAAAGATTCTAATACAGTTAGAATTCGTCTAGGAAATAAAAAACTTTTAAGTGATTTAATTTCAAAGGGTGTGTGTTTACGAAAATCAAAGGTAATTGAATTGCCAAAATTGAATACGAGAGCTTTTTATCTAGCTTTTCTTTTGGGATATTTTGATGGCGATGGGACACAAGGGACTTCAAAGATTACATCAGGTAGTAAAAAATTCTTACAACAAATCAAAGAGTTTTTTAATTTACATACAAAAATTCATGAGAAATCAGGTTTCGGACATGCATTTGATTTGTATTTAGGGAGTGAATTATTCAGTGAAATGATGGATAATTATAAGTATAGCCTGCCAAGAAAGAGAATTAAGTTTTCATCGAAAGAAGAAAGAGTTGAGAAAATAAGAAAAAATGCATGGAAACATGGGAATAAAAGAAAATTAGTAATTGGTAAAGAAAAACTTGAAAAATTGGTATGGGAAATACCCATATCTAAAATAGCTAAACTATATGGAGTATCAGATACAACAATTATAAATTATTGTAAGAGATGGAAAATTGAAAAACCAACTCAAGGTTTTTGGATTAAAAATAGTTCAAATATAAATTTTTAACATTATAAAAATTGAAAAACTACCTCAAAATCCGAAAAATCAAATGGTTTTAAAATATAACCATCAGCTTTAGTTTCACTCATTTTCTTCTCAACTTCAGAACCTGGTATAGCGGTTAGCAAATATATAGGAAGATCCTGATATCGTTTATCATTCTTAATCATTCTGCAAATCTCATAACCAGAGATATCAGGAAGTATGATATCTAACAGAATAAGTCTTGGAATCCCTCCCCTTAATTCCTCTAAACCCTTGGTTCCACTTACAACTCCTTTGCATACATATCCTTTACTTTCGAAATAACTTGTAAGCAATCGGATGGTTGCTAAATCGTCTTCAATAAGAAGAATATCATACTGAGAGTGGGGTTCTTCAGAAACAATATTATCCAAGACGTTAATTATTTTGTTTTCAAGGAGTAAGCTCTGATCAAAAATATTTTTAACGGTTAGCAGGATTTCTTCATTCAATTCATCTCCATAATTTTCAAGAAGGAGCTGACTAAATCCTTTTATAGATGTAAGTGGTTCTTTTAATGCATGAGAAATATTAGAAATCGTTTTCTCATCCATTTTACGCAAACTCTCTCCTATCTCATCTGATTTTTGATCTATAAAAAAGTCAACACTATCCCTTATTAAAGCTGAAATCGTTGAATATTCATGAGAATCTTTAAAATCTTGCCATTGCTGCTTTGTTTCCTCAGACACATATAATGAAATTCTTTCTTTATCTCTATCATAGATTTTTTCTCCTTTTAACCACTTCTTAAATCCTTCAGTAATGGAACCACGCCATTTAGCATATTTTTCAGTTTCATCCTCATATTGTTTCATCAAGTCTTCTGCTTGCTTACTGTTTAAATCAAGATTATCGATTTCTTCATCAGTCATAAATCTTTTTTCAGATTTATCATCATTATTCTTTTTATTTTCCTTTTTTTCAGAATTTTTTTTATTGCTAGACACTGGTGTTCCCCTTTTTTTATCATATATATAGTATTTTGTAAAAATTATAGTATTAAAGAGTTTTTAGTTATAAAAAATAAATAGCTAAATTGATAACGAAACCTCCAGTATTTTGATTCTTTCTATTTTTTTAATAAAAAACCCTCTAGAATTTACCATTATTTACAATATTGTATAGTTTTTTATCCATTTATAAATGTTTTTTATTATAAAGTTATTATGTTATCTGGATTATGTCCAAATATTTTTGAATATGGTAATTAAATTATAAATAAAAAGTGTTCCTAAAAGTTATTCAATTAGAATTAGTTTTTATTCAAAATATCAAAAATTACTTCAAAATCAGAAAAATTAAATGGTTTCAAAATGAATCCATCAGCCTTAGTTTCTTTTAAATTCTTTTTTACTTCTGCCCCTGCAATAGCTGTCAAGAAAAAGATTGGTATATTTGCCCATTCCTTATCAGACTTTATCGTTTTGCAAATATCATATCCGCTTAAATCAGGTAAAATAATATCTAACAAAATCAATTTTGGGATTGTATTTCCTAATTCCTCCAAACCTTTTGATCCACTGACAACACCTTTACATTTGAACCCTTTACTATCAAAATAACTTGTTATTAACCGAATTGTCGCCAAATCATCTTCGATTAATAAAACATCGTATTCTGATTCGACCTTCATATTATCGAGAATACTGATTATTTTCTTCTCAAGAAGAAGGCTTTGCTCAAAGATATTTTTTACAGTGTCAAACACTTGAGTATTTAATTTATCCTGATAGTTCTCTAGTAATAACTGTGAATACCCTTTAATCGAAGTAAGAGGTTCTTTTAAAGTGTGAGAAATATTTGAAATTGTTTGAGGATTTAATTTTGAAAGATTATACTGAGAGCCATTCGTCTCACTCTCTATAAATGCTGCAACTGCTTCTCGGATAAGTTTTGAAATTGTAAGGTCTCCATCATTTTCAATGTAAGACTTCCATTTATTTTTAGTTTCTTCAGAAACATATAAAGATATTCGTTCTTTGTCTCGTTGATAAATTTTCTCTCCTTTTTGCCACTTTCTAAAACCTTCGGTAATAGTTCCTCGCCAGATCGCATATCGTTGAGTCTCCTTTTCATATCTCTCCATTTCTGGTGTTTTCTTAATTGAATTATCTTCTTCACTCATATAAGTCTCATCATTATTCTTATTTGCAGCAGGTTTTTCCTCTTTTTTCTCAGGATCGGTGATTTTTGCACCACAAATTTCTAACTAAATTTTGCTTGCAACCATAATAAAAGAACTATTATTTAATTATTGTGAAAACATCATTAGTCCGAGTCATGATCAATTTTGAAGGTTCTTAAAAAAGTGTGTTAAAAAATTTTGTAGGAAATAATTCAAAATTTGTACACAAATTCTTGTATCAAATATTAAAAAAATAATATATGAGGGTATTATGTCATTTTTAAATTGAAAAAGATATAATTTGTGCTAAAAATACATTACAACAAATTTTTTACCTAGATGTTTTTTTATACAAATAAACCCATCTTCAAGTTTTTTTGCACATAGTTTGTTAGCACAATAACATTTAAATATGCAAACGACATTTATTATTATAACAACAAAAATTAGTTTTTTACAACAAATATTATATTTGTTGTTATGTGTGTGTAAAAAAATAAAAAAAAATAAATTTTTGATAATAGGTTAAGGGTAAATATAGATGGTTGTCGAAATTACAACACAAACAGGCTTTTGTCCCGAATGTGGCGGCTCTACGATTGATATTCATCAAAGAGGGGAGATTGTTTGTCAACATTGCGGTTTGGTTGTATCCGAAAAGGCAGTTGATGTGACTCACAGTGGTATAAGGGCTTATTCAAAACAAGAGAAAGATAAAAAAGAAAGAACTGGTTGTCCAATTTCAATTTTAATGCCTGATATAGGCCTAAGTACAATTATTGATAGGACAAAAATTAAAAATCCTGATTTAAGAAGGGCAGCAAAATGGAATACTCATTTATCATGGGAAAAACGTAATATGCTTATTGCTATAACTGAATTAAAAAGAATTGGTGGCAATTTAAATTTTCCAGAGCGAGTAAAAAAGTCAGCTGTTCGGCTTTATAAAGAAGTATTTAAAAAGAATCTCTTAAGGGGCAGATCTATAAATGGTATGATTGCAGCATGTGCATATTATGTATGCAAACAAGAAAGGGTTCCTATTACTCTTCAAGAAATCTTAGAAGAAGCTTCAATAAATGATAATATTGTGAAGAAATGCTATAAGATTTTAGTAAGAGAATTGAACTTAAAATCACCTCATATTGATCCTGTATCCCTTATACCACGTTATTGCGCAGATTTAGGATTAGATATTAATATTGAAAAAGAAGCAATACAAGTATTAAAAAACTTTATTGAAAACACTTCCATATGTGGTAAAGATCCTAAAGGGTTGTGTGCAGGTTCGATATATTTAGTATCTAAATTAAAGAATCAAAAAGTAAGTCAAAAGGATATATCAAGAGTAATAGGGGTCACAGAAGTGACTCTTCGCTCAAGATATAAGGAATTTTTACAAAATATCTCCTTCAATTTTAATGCATCATTAAACTAAATTTTTCTTTTCCATTTTTTTGTTTGTTAAGGGTTGAGGGGGCGCAATCTTTATTTCATAAGCTTTTGGTGAAAAACTTAGATATTAAATTTTGAGAAAGAACTAGATAAATTTAATATAAACCACTTAATTCTGATGTCCAGTTCGTCTTGCAGCAATTTGGCCAACCTTACGTCCTGGTGGCGCATTTCTGCTTGTTGTAGTAGATTTGTGAGGTGATTGCTTTGCACCTCCACCATATGGGTGACTTGCGGCTACCATAGCGACACCTCGCACTACTGGCCACTTTTTTGCTTTAGATTTCACATAATAAAACTTATTTCCAGCTTTAAGGAATGGTTTGTCAGTACGACCTCCACCAGCAACAACTCCGATGGTAGCTAAGCAATTTTCGTTAATCCATTTTGTTTTCTTGGATCGAAAAAGTAATTCAACTTGGGTTTTCGATTTGTTTCTCACAATTGCAGCTACTCCCGAAGCTCGTGCGAATTTACCTCCATCTTGAGGTGTTGCCTCTATATTAAAAACAAGAGTTCCTATAGGCATTTTCTTTAAGGGTAAAATATTACCAACCTCGACTGATTGGCCATAACCTGTTTTAGATTGTATAAATTCTTGTCCTACATAGATTCCTTCTGGAGGTAGCCATAAAGCTTTCTCATTATTATCTTGATATTGAATTTGAGCTAGTGGGGCTCCTCTTCCTGGAGAATGAATAAGATCAATTACTTTAAATTTAAATAATTTCTCATCTTTTTTAAATGGACGATATTTTACTTGTCCAGCATGCCGATGACTAGGAGATCTAAAACCTAGGACACCCCTACCTTTCCGCTGTGCCAATATTCGTTTTCCCAAACTACATCACAGTAATCTCTGATTATGAACTTAAATAATCTAAACTATAAATTTTTTATCTTTTTGCGTAAAATGGATTTGGAATTAGAGTTTTTTAGATTTTAGTAATTCATCAATATTATAATTAAAAGCAATGGGAATTTCTCTTTCCAAATATTCACCTGCTATGTTCGCTAATAGTAACCTCTTAACTTCTTCAGAATTGTTAGTTTGTCCTAATACCCAACCCAGTTTAATATATGCTGTTTCTGGTAATAAGTTTCTTCCTGGAATGACTCCCATATTTAGTAATTCTCTTCCAGTTGAATAGACGTTCATGCCTATAAATCCATGGAGTGTCTGGGTAGTCATTATAATAGTGATCCCCTCTTGAATAGCTCTTTTTATAGATTCATAAATAGTAGTTGAAACATGGCCTAATCCTGTTCCTACTATTACAATTCCCTTATATCCTTTATCAATGTAGAAATCGATTAGTTCGTTATCTGTTCCTGGATAAGAATATACTAAAGCGATCTTCTTTTCGAAATTAGTGATTGCAGTTGCTTTAGATTTAGATCTTTTTTTATATTCTTCAGTAAACATTTTAATGGCTCTATCTTGAACCATACCAAGTGGTATATTATTTATTGTTCTAAATGTATTTCTAACAGAAGAGTGCATTTTCCTTACAAGAGTTCCTCTATGAATTAATCCATAGTCGTGAGATTGTGAACCTAGCATTGTAATAACCACTTCAGCGATATCTGACTTTGCTACTATGGCAGCATTTATCAAATTTTGTGCTGCATCTGAGGAAGGTCTATCAGAACTTCTCTGACTTCCAACGAGGACAACCGGAATGGATAAGTCTTTTATCATAAAAGAAAGTGCTGAGCTAGTATAAGACATTGTATCAGTTCCATGACCTATTATAATTCCATCCATTCCGGAATTTGCAGTATCTACAACTCTTTCTGCTAATTTTTTCCAATTTTCAGGCTTCATATTTTCTGAAAGAATTTCAAAAACAATTTCGCAATCAAGATTACATATCTCTGCTAATTCTGGAACAGCACTAAATAATTCTCCTGGTGTGAAAGAAGGTATAACTGCTCCTGTTGTATAATCTAATCTTGAAGCAATTGTACCACCAGTTCCAAACAATTTTATATTTGGGAGTTCCTTATTTATAGGAAATTCTTTTTCTGGTATTTTGTAGGTCGCTTCCCTTTTTCCTATTTTATTGATTTCTTGTATTTCAGAAACATTTATTCCAACATTATAATTATTGTCTAATTTAATATTAATGAAATTTGGAGCGGAATATTCATTTCTAGGTAAAATTATCCCCTCATAATTAGTCTTATCTGTTTTAATATGAACAATATCCCAAATTTCAAGTTTATTTTTTATTAATAGATCTTTGCCTTCTCCTCGATATCCTCTTAATTTTTCGTCCATTTATTTCAACTCCTTAATTTTTAAATTAATAGAATTTTCTAATTCCTTAGAAACAATAGCACCATCGATTTTTCCTCGAGCTTTTTTCATGACTTCTCCCATCAACGGACCTTTTGCCCTCATTTCTTTTTCTTTTATAAGATTAGAATTTTTATCTACAATCTCGGTTATTAGTTTTTTGAGATCTTCTATGGAAATACTCTCAATTTTAAGTTTATTCTTAATCTCACTAATAGAAAGTTCAGGATTATCCGCTTTAAGTTTCATTAATTCTTCAATTGCTTCTTTACTAATCTCTTTTTTTTTCAAAAGGCTGAAAATTTCAATATAATCATCGTCAGTGATATTTTCAATATCTTTCCCATCCCTTCTGATGGCAGTTGAAGTTTCTAATAGAGTTGTGAAGATTAATGATGGATTATCTGGAAATAATTTTATTATATCATTGAATAAATTGAGTTTACCCGTAAAAATTAGATCTTTTATCAATCTTTCTTCAGTTTCATATTTTTTCGAATATTTGTTTATCGTTTCCCATGGATATTCTGGGAGATTTTTGTTAATTTCGTTAATTTCTTCTTCATAATTAAAAATAGCTTCGGAATCTGTGTCAGGATATAATCTAGCTCCTCCATGAAGTTCTCTCAAAAATTCAGTATTTCCATTTTCCAGTGCTTTTCTAGTTTCGGGAGGAACACCTTTGAAAGCGAACTTAACTCGATTGATTATTACAGTAATTGCTTTTTTCACTTCCTTCTTAGTTCCTAACACTAATACAAAACAATCATTTTCTTTCGAAGTTAATTTTTCTTTGATCTTTTTAACATCTTCATTTGAAAAATTATATGTTGTTAAATCTTCATCAGAGTGAATAACTCCTCTTAAACCGGATATTAATTTTACTTTTCCACTTACTTCAGTTCCAAATCTATAATTTTCCATTAAATCTTTCCCAAAAATCCCTTTAAATCCCAAAAAATTAATCCCTAATACTTTTTTTCCCGATTTAATACCTTTAGATATGAAATTGGATTTAGAATTAGATAATATATCAGTTAAATCTATTGCTCTTTCTGGAATGCTTTTAGGAGATAATTTCCTTCTTTTTAGTTCTTCTTTAATTTCAAGGAGTCTTAGTTGCCGTGAAATTTCTTTATTGATCAATGTCGGAATCCATCCTAATTTCTGCACACCTTTAATTTCAATTCTGGTTCCAGCTTTAATACTTACATTAACATCTTGTCTTATTGAACCGAGAACTTTTTTTACTTTCGTTGACCACAATAACAATCCGATTCTCTCAGCACATTCTCGACATTCTTCAGGAGTATTTATATCTGGTTTGGTTGTTACTTCTACCAATGGAATTCCTAGTCGATCCAAACGAAAAAAATTCTGTTTATTTTCAGTTTTAATTTTTCTTGCAGCTTCTTCCTCCAGACTTAAAATATCTATTCCTATTTGCTTACCACTTTCTAAAGTTACATAACCATCAGTACCAAGTATCATGGTCCGTTGAAATCCACAGGGCACACTTCCATCTAAATAATTTTTTCGACACACATGCATTTCTTCAATTATGTTAGCATCTAAAAGCATTGCAATTTGTAAGGCTATTTTTCTTGCTTCATTATTGCAGGAAAATGGCGGAGTATCATCAAGCTCATACGTACATACAACATCATTATATCCTTCATATGTAATTCCCATTCCTTTTTCGTACTCTGTTAGCATTGCTTTATCATAAGTTCCCATTTCACCTAAAACGGGTCTCATTTTTCTATTAATTGTAAAGTCAGGTTCTCGAGTTCCTTGAAGTTTAGCTGGACATCTACAGAATAATTTTTTTTCTGTATCGAGTTGTTGATGGATCTCTAGTCCACACTTAAGACCTAACTTTTTATAGTCAAACTGTTCTTCCATAATCAATCGAATTTTCTTTTTAATAAAATCAAAGTAATAAATCTTATACTTATTTTCAAAAAAGGTTTGGGTTATTTTAATTCAGTTTATCTTAAATACTTAACAAACATCTAACAAATAAAGATACATTTTATAAAGTTTTATAACAATATCTTGATATAATTTCATTTTGGACTGCTTTAGGAAGATCTATAAATCTGGCACTATAGCCAGAAACCCTTACCATAAAATTCGGGTAATTTTCAGGAAACTTTTGAGCATCTTTAAGATCCTCTAAAGATACTGCATTAAACTGAATATGAGATCCATTTAGTTTAACATAAGCTCTTAACAAGGATTCTAATATCTTTCCATCTTGAGTTCTTGCAATCTCAGGATCGATATTTATAGTACACGCTAAACCATTTCCAAGTAATGAAAGATCAGATTTTGTTATACTATTGATTGTTGAAGTAAGGCCTTGCTTTGCTGTAAATCCTGGTGCAACATCCTTAACTAATGGTTTGCCTTTTTTTCGACCAGAAGGAAGAGCTCCAGTAAAAATGCCAAATCCAACATGAGTAGTCATTGCATGAATTCCAACTCTATATTCTCCTCCTCTTGCGCTTCTGAATCCCTCTACTGACTTAAAAAGAGTTTCAGTAGCCTTAGTAGCATAGACATCAACTCGATCATCATCGTTTCCATATTTAGGACATTTATTCAAAAGATATTTATGAAGATCTTTATAACCTCGAAAGTTTTTCTTTAATGCGTCAATCAACACTTGCATAGATATTTTTTTTTCTTTAAAAACTGCCCAATCTATCGCAGCTAGGGAATCAATAACATCAGAAAAACCGGTCACATGAACACCAGAGAAATTATATTTAGCAGATCCATTATTTACATCCACACCCTTCTCAAAGCAGTCTTTAATACATAGAGACATTAACGGAGTTGGTTTTAATTTCTTATGTGCTTCTTGATATGCATTTGCGGCTGTTATAGCCATTCTCATCATAGATTTTAAGTTAAAACTTAAGCCATCTAGTATTTCTTCAATTGATTGGAAGGATGTTGGTTCAATATTATATTTTATATGATTACTAATAATTGTTTTATCAGTTCCTAAGGTAAGCTCCATAGCTTTTGCAAAGTTAAGAAAGATGGCTCCAGTATTATCAAATGAAGTTCCTGAAGTAGATAATCCCACACAGCCTACTACTCCATAATCTCGTGCCTCTTCTAATGGAATACCATATTTCATTAAACTTTTTACAACAAGTTCATCATTATAAAGTCCAATAACATTATTTCCTTTAGCTAGAACTTTAGCAATCTCTTGATAAAGTTGAGAGGGTGATTTTTTATGGATTCTGATAACTAAATTAGGACTGGGTACTGATGATTCATCTATCGCTCTTAAAATAAGATATGTTAATTCATTAGTGTTATCAGTTCCATTCTTATCGACTCCTCCGATTAGAATGTTCTGTGTAGTAGCCATCCCGCCAAAATATTGAGTTGCTACAGAATCATATAATGCAATAATTTCATTTGTTTTTAATATAAGATTCTTTATTAGACGAATAGCATTTTTGGATTCTTTTTGGTAATATTGATATAGATATTGGTCAATTCTACCAAAAGAAATTCCATGTTCAAAATTCTCAATATGAAGTGCCATATGGATAAACCAAATAAATTGGATAGCTTCTTGAAAATTATCTGGGGCATATTCTGGTATTTTGTTGCAAGTCCTCGCAATTATTCTTAATTCTTCTTTTCTAGATAAATTTGACTCCTTTGAAGCCATTTCTTTAGCAACTTTAGCATATTTTTGAGCATATGCTATAAGCGCTTCAGATATTATAATGATTGATTCATAAAATGGAATTTTTTCAGCAAATTTCAAATTTGGATTTTCTTTCAATCCCTCTATTTTTTCTTGAGATAATTCGATATATTTTCTTAATCCTAAAGATAAAAGTCTTGGATAATCAATCACGGCATGTGCAATTCCTCCTATCTCAGTTGCTACGTAAGCACATCCACTAAATGATGTTTCGAATACAAAATCTGGGGCAAGTTCTCTAGCAAAATTATCTATCTTGAAATTGTTATAAAATGGGGCGATTTGTTCTCTTAGGATTTTGATCTCTGAATCTTTTACTTTTATAGGATTTATTACTCTTTTATCAAGAATCTCTAATTCTTTCATTATTCTAAAACCGCTTGCTTCAAGTCTAGGAATTGCTACAGGAATTTCTTCATCAAAAGTTCCTACAATAATTTCATCAGGTCTTATAATAATTGGCAAATTCTCTAATGTGTTCTTCAATCCTTTGGCTTGTCTAATAATCATGGGTTTATCTTTATTCCTTTTAAGCGCCTCAGTATAATATATTGGTACTTTGAGTGAAAGATGAGGAATACCATGAATTGCTTTATTTAGCGGTTTTACTACCAAGTTTATCCCAAAACTAAGGAGATGATTAATATATGTTAGATAAATTCTTATATAAACACTTAAATCTTTAATCATTATTAAATTAAAGATAATTAGAACAAAATGTCCTCTTTAACATTTTTTATATATGTTTTATGAAAGAGAATTAAATAAACATATAATATATAGAAAGTCACTGTAAAGAATAAATCTTGTCTTTTTGGGAGATTTGGGCATGTTGAGAAAGATAATCAGTTAGTAACTGCTTTTGATTAGGATTTTTTTCTATATGTTGCTCGATTTGAAATAATTGATCCTTTAAACTCTCAATTCTAATCCAATGTATTTTTTCAAAAAACAGTAAGATTTTTTTAAGAAATTCTTCAGGCGTACCAAATTTTTGTATATCTTCCTCGATAATTTTAATCCATTTAATAAAAGCACTTTCATTTTTAAAGCTTATAAACAAATCATTATCCTCTGCCAATTTCATCCAGAGATATTTGTCTTTATCATCAAGCATTCTATCATAATTTATAATAAATCTTACATTTTCTTTCAGAAGTTGGATCCTTTCTTTTTTAAATAGTTCCTTTTTAAATAGAAGCTCTGTCTCAACTAAGTCAAGTCTGCAATAATAATCTTTAGGTGAATATATAAATTCTGTTACTTTTGCTCCTAGCATTCCAAAGATTGCAGCAAAGTATTTACAGTTTTCAAAATGAAGGTTTTTTTGTTTTCCTATAAATTCTAATATTCCTCGAATAGGTTGGTTTTTTTCACGGGGAATGACTTCCAAAATCATATCAGTAGAAACGTTACTAGTTCCATATCGAGTTCTTATCCTTTCAAAAAGAATACTCAATCCTTTAAAATTTTCAGGTTTAAAATTTTTTCGTAACCAATTTGTATATCGAAGTAAAAACCTAGTTGTAAATTCAAAAGAAAAAGGAGTAAATCGATTACTTTCTGATACCATTTCATAGAGAGGAATTGTTGCTTTAAAGGTGAAAGGTTCAAAGAAATCTCTAACTTCCTTATCTTCTACCCTTTCAAAGTCATCAAGAGTTTTGCCCATATCAAATGTTCTTAAAACATTTTCCATGACACTATTATAAAAACTGGAGATGCTTTTAAATCTCTCATCCTTTGGATTTTCTCTGTACTGTACATTTACGTATCTTTGGATCCATTCTTTAAGTGCGGGTGATATTGAAATCGTTTGTTGGGCAGTTTTCTTATTCGAAAGGTATTTTTTCTTAGTCATGTTACTTTAAATTTGAAATAGATTTTAAATCTATTTTAGTTGAAAAGATTAATTAAGTAAGTTTATATCTAAGGATAATTGAAAGTTAGAACTTAGATAGCTTTTACAAGATACATTTTCTCTTAATCACATAAAAACTTTTTAGATTCTATGAATCTTCTTTTTAGGGTTATTTAATATTTAATTTAACAAAAATGATACCTAATATTAAGCTTTAAATATACTTATAAAAAATTATAATTGGGCAATTTTTTAAGATAAAGATCAAGGGAATGACAGGAGGCCCTTGCCACAAAGGTAAAAGGAGGGAAAAAAGGCGGGGTTAAGGAGGACGAATTCTCCTTTTTTTTTTTATTGGGAATTAGAGTTTCATGATTTTTTTTAAGTAATATTTCTCGTCTTCACAAGAGACTTGAAATTTTTTAGAAAGAGTTTCCAATAAAAATTCTCTTTCATCTATGTATTTTGAATCTGATAATCTAAATTGAAAACTAAGGTCTTTTTCACTTTTGATTTCAATCCAATGTAATTTTTCAAAGAATCTTAGCAGGTTAAGAGGGTAATCTTCTTTTTCTCCAAATTTCTCAATTTCACTTTCTATAAGATTTACCCATTTTTCTTTAACTTCTTCACTGGCAAAAGTGATTAAGATTTGTTTATCAACTGCCATTTTCATCCATAGGTAATAATCTTTATCCTCAATTACTCTATTATAATTGATAAAATAAGAAAGATTATGATTCATTAGTTTGATTCTTTCTCTTTTTGCCAAATCTTTCTTGAAAAACAATTCTGTGGCTTTTAAATCAAATCTACAATAATCATCTTTTCTAGAGTATAAAAAATCTGTTATTTTATTACCCAATAATCCAAAGAAAGCGGCGGTATATTTATAGGTTTCAAAAGATAGGTTTTTATACAATCCTGCTTGTTCAAAGACTCCAGTTAAATCATGTCTTCCTTTTCCAGTAAATAAATCTAACCTAAATTCTTTTGTAAGCTTATTTGAAAAAATGTAATTTCTAACTCTGCTGAAAAATGTATTTATACTTTTAATATCATAAGGATTAATATGGGAGGTATATAATCTCCTAAGGGTAAAAAAGAAAAACGTATTTTTCTCAAGTGTTGGGCTCTCATACCGATTTGTTTTTATCGCATTTTCATAATAGGGAATTATCGCATTAAAAGAGAGATTATCGAAAAAGCTTCTAAGGTAACCATCTAAAAATGTTTCAAAATCATCAAGAGTTTTACCTTTTTCAAAAATTTCCATTACTCGTTCCATAACAAAGTTGTAAAATCTTGAAATACTTTTGAACCTCTTATCATTTGGATGCCGTTTATTATTTTCATAAACATATTTCTCTATTTTATCCTTAAGTGCCGGTGAAATGGAGATTGTTTGCTGCGCTATTTTCTTTTTTGATAAAGGTCTTTCCGGAGTCATAAAATACCACCAATATGCAAATCTTGACATTTATATAGTAAGAGTTAAACTATATAAAATTATAAAAAAAGATAATTAAATATATTTAAAACTATAAGAAAGTAACCTTTCAACCTGAGAACACTAATTTATAGGTTATTCAAAAAGTTTAGAGACGTAGACTCCATCCAGGTTATATCCCAATTCATAAAACCAATCCCTAGCACCAATACCACTAATAACTGCTAATTTTTTTGCACCGAATTCTTCGAAAGCAATCTTTTCTGCTTTTTCCATTAATAATTTACCATATCCGCGGTGTTGAATTTGAGAAAATTGACTTGGTTTTGTATTTGTTGGGACTAATTCTCCTACAACTTTTATTTCTCTTACGATCATAGTTTTACCATCATTCAATTCTGGTCTATGTGTATATTCAGAAGGTTTTCTTAAACGAAGATATCCTATTAAATAATTTTCTTTTTTATTCTCGTATGATAAGAAGACCTCATTACTTAAGGAAGCATCATAATCCAATCTAAATAGCTTAATATTCTTTAAAGCACTTTCATCGAGAATTTCTTTTCTCTTATTTATTCCATATTCTCTACATCTAATGCATTTGCAGGTTTCATTTATTTCTTTTAATTTTTCTTGAATAATTTGCCTCAAATTACTATTCTTACATCCTGCTTCTATTAATGTAGCTGGTATATCTCTCATTATCCTTTGAATTCTAACATAGGGAGGTAAATTCTTTTTGATCGTTGCTATTAATTCAATCAATTTATCATCTGAATAAGGTGAATACTTTCCTTCCTTCCACCAATTATATAATTCAGTTCCAGCAATTACTAAAGTAGGATATATCTTAAGCATATCGGGACGATAATCCGGATTTGAAAACAATTCGTCAAATAAATCCATATCTTTTAAATAATCAGAACCTGGAAGATTAGGCATTATATGTGCATTAATTTTCAAACCAGCATCTCTCGCAATTCTTATAGCATCAATACTTTCGAGAGTAGTATGACCTCTCTTAATAAGTTTAAATATGTCATCATAGACTGTTTGAATTCCTAATTCAACTCGAGTTGTCCCATAATTTAACATAAGATCTACATCTTTCTCTTTACAATAGTCAGGTCTCGTCTCGATCGTTATTCCTATAAGACGCCTTTTTGAAGTTTCAGCGAGGTTTTTTGCTTCTTCTAAACTATTTACTCTTTGATCTATGATACCTTCCAAAGCCCCCTTCACAAATTCTTGTTGATACTCGAGATCTGTAGATAAAAACGTACCTCCCATAATGATTAATTCAATTTTATCAACTTTGTGTCCTATTGCTTCTAAATCTTTAATTCTACTTTTTACTTGTAAGTAAGGATCATAATTATTATGAATAGATCTCATAGCCGCTGGTTCTTGACCGGTATAAGATTGAGCTGCTTTTTTCCCTGGCTGAGATTCATTTCCTGGGCAGTATATACAGGTTCCTGGACACGGAAGAGGTTTAGTCATAATAGCTATAACAGATACACCTGATAAAGTTCTTGTTTTTCTCCTTTTAAGAATCTGAAGTATCTTTTTCTTTTCTTCAGGTGTTGCATAATTTAAGATTGTCGCGTTTTTTATCACTTTCTTATAATTGTACTTCTTGCCAATTCTTCCCTTAATATTAGTAATTTTTTCTCGAGTTGTCCCTGGATTTTTTAGTAAATAATCTATAATCTCTTGTGAAATTCTTTTGATTATATCATGATTATTTATATCTGAGGGAGCCATCATTTCGGAGGTTAAGACTTTTCGATTTACCCAAAAGGTTTTATATTTCTCAAGTAATATATTAAAAGATTAAGTAAATATTTTGTGCAAAAGAAACTCAAAAATTACTCTAATGATATTTTTTTACCAGTAAAATCTCTTTGGTATTTTCCAAAATCTTGAATTTTTTTTAGAGTTTCCGAGTTAAATATTGGTCCATCCTTGCAAACCAGTAAACCTAATGGATCTAAAGCGCATAATCCACATAATCCACATCCACACCTCATTATTCTTTCAAGACTAGCGTAAAACTCTAAATTATAATCTTGACATATTTGAAATAATTTATATAGCATTTTTTCTGGACCGCAAGAATATACAACCAAATTTGAAAGTTCTTTTTCGTAACATTGATTTACATTTTCATTAAAAACATCACTTGTAATCCCTTTTATTCCATAGCTTCCATCATCAGTACAATAAAAAATTTCGCGATAATTGGTTTTTGATTCTTTAAAATATTCTATAAATATTAAATCATCATGAATTTTAGCTCCTTCAATAATAATATGTTTTATATTCCTTTCTGTAAGGTAGGTTGAGAGAAATTTAAGAGGAGCCATACCAATTCCACCACCAATTAAGAATATCTTTTTTGAATTATCATTAGGTATCTCAAAATGATTACCTAATGGGCCTCTTACACCTATATAATCTCCAATGTTTAAGTTATACATAGCTTTTGTACAATCACCAACATTTTTTACTGTGATAGACCAATTTCCATTATTATCACAGTTAGATATGGACATTGGAATCTCATCTATACCTGGTAGCCATACCATAACAAATTGTCCTGGTTTGGGGGTGATATAATTATTTCCTTTACTAGTTTTCATATTAAAAACAAGAGTTTTGACATTTTTACACTCATCAATAATTTCCTGAATTACCACTGTCATTATTGTATTTTCAGTCATAATCCGGTACCTCCTGAGTTTTAAACTGATGAGCCAACCCTTTTAACTCATTAATAGAGTTATATTTATTATTTTTCAGATATTGAGTTATTCCATGATTAATTTCAGTTATAATTTCAGTTCCATTATATAAAGCAGTACCGATTTGTATTGCAGAGGCTCCAGCTAAAAAAAATTCTATTACATCTTGCCATGAATCTATCCCTCCGCATCCAATGATTGGAATTTTTAAAATTTTAAATAAATCATAAACCTTCTTTATAGCTATAGGTTTAATTGATTTCCCAGAAAGCCCACCGCTTCCATGTGATAAGATTGGTCTTTTTGTATATACATCTATTTTCATTGCGGCTAATGTATTTATAGCAACAACTCCATCAGCACCACCATTCTCAGCTGCTAAAGCAATTTCTACTATGTCTGTTACATTTGGATTCAGTTTTACAAAAAGAGGAATAGATAGTGTCTTTTTTAGAAATTTAACAATAGCATAAGTTAAATCTTTATCAATACCTATAGAAGACACTTCAGCATGGGGACAAGAAATATTAATTTCAATCGCGTCAGCTCCAGCGTTTTCAGCCTCGATTGCTACATTTAGATATTCTTCATTAGAATTTCCAAAAACACTCACTATTAAAGGAATATTATGAGTTTTTATTTCTTTTATCTCTGAGATAAATTCTTTGATTCCGGGATTACCTAAACCTACACTATTTATGAAAGTTCCAGGATATATCTCAATAATAGAGGGATTCTTATATCCTTTTCTAGGTCTTGGTCCTATAGATTTTGTAGTGACAGCGCCTGCTCCAGCATCAATAATTCGTTTCATTGAAGAATATGAGACTCCTAAAATTCCTGAGGCTAAAATAATAGGAGATTTTAATTTTAAACCGGATAGATTTACTTCTAGCATTTTTTAAATTCCAATAATGATTATAATTTTATAATAATTATTTGAAATCAATTATAATTATAATTAATTTTAAATATTTAATTTTTTATTATTTTATTAATTATGGATTTAAATAACTTAATTAATAAGTATTTGGAACGGTTAAAATCTGAGGACAATAATATTGAAGAATATTATTATAACCAATTAAAAGGTAAATCAGATGGTACAATTTTAAATCATTTAGTAACTATTGGCAAATTATTTGAAACTGATAATCAGAGAAATGAAAGCTGTCGAAATAAAGAAAAAGATTTTACATTAGAAAATAACAATATAAATCTATTTACTGAACAGGATCTTAAAGACTTTCTTAACTGCAAATGGTGGAATGGTCTTAAGAGTGGTACCCAAAAAATGCATGCGAATCGACTTAAGCAATATTTCAAATTTTCTGATAGAACAGACTTAAAAAAATTACTTCCTAAAAGAATAAATAGAAAAACAAAGCAACTAAGTAAAATTGACTTAATTTCAAGAGAAGATTTGGACCAAATCTTAAAAGTATGTAATCTTCAATATAGAACATTAATCATGGTAATGTATGAAGGAGCTTTAAGAATAGACGAGGTTCTTAATATTACAAGAAAAGACATTCGTTTTAATGGTGGATACGCTACTTTAAAAATAGTAAAATCAAAAACAAGACGAAGAGATGTACCTTTAATCGAATCTATTCCATATATAAAAGAATATCTTGAAATCAACGATTTTCAGTCAAAAGATTTACTTTTTAACTTTTCTTCAAATGTGATTGTAAATAATTATTTAAGATTTATCATTAAAAAATTAACAAACAAATTTCCTGAACAGTGGAATGGAAGAAAGCTTTATCCACATCTATTTAGACATTCCAGATTAACCGAATTAGCACGAACGAAATTAAATGAGGCTCAAATTCGTCAATTTGCTGGTTGGTCTGCTGGTTCTACAATGGCAAAAGTCTATTTTCACTTAAATGATGATGATGTGATTAATATCTTAACTGATGAGGCTGTGGAAGTTCCAAAACAAGAGCCAAAAAAACCTAAAATCTGTCCCATCTGTAGAACTGAAAATGCTCAAGAAAATTTTTTTTGCTGGAAATGTAATAATATTATTAAGGAAGGAGATGAAAAGGAAATTGCTGTCAAATTAATAACTCAACCATATGAAATAGAAGCTATTAAAAAAGAAAACAAAGAACTGAAAGATGAAGTAAAAGAATTAAGACAAAGAATAGAAAAATTAGTAGAGATATCACCACAATTATTTTCACTTGCTAAACGAATGATGATTAAAGAAATTCCAGAAAAAAATATTGAAATATCTGAAACGGACTATTATCCAATAGAATAATGAAAAGGTGAGAAAGAAAAATAAAACTTTATAGAGAAATAAGACCATTTAATAAGAGAAAACCTGAGTATAAATATCCTGATGGAACGGTTGTTAAAGGAGAGATCTTAGACGAAGTTGAAATAGAGTATGAGGAAAGAAAGAACAAGGTTTACAAGTATTTAGCACAAAAGATTTTAATGAAGGGTAAATTGGAAATAAGATACTGTTATTACTATAATGATTTTGATGATCCTAATAGAGAATGGATATTTGGAGAATCTGCTTTACAATTAGGATTAGAACAGAATAAAGAATTACAAAAGAAAATGAAAGAAGCAGGATGGATATAATTAATTTTTTTTTTGTAAGAAATAAACATATGGTTATGTTCATATTTTAAATGTCTTACTATTCTAAGATTGTTTTTATAGGTTTTTAGTATATGATTTGAAATAAAACCGAATATTGAATAAAAAGTTAAAACTAAATATGAAAATATTAAATGAAATTCTAACTTGATAGCTCAAGATATTTCCATCTTCAGCTTTTTAGGAGGGAGCGCCACAGAGGAGGGAAAAAATGATGAGAAAAGGGAATTATTTATTAGATTATTTAGATTTGGAATTCTTCTCTTAGATGATTAAGAAACTTATAATTATCTCGGACCGTTTCTTTTTTCAATTCCTTAATTTCTTGTGGTGATCTTTTCTGCTTTCCAGAAGATATCCTGAAAAAATAAGAATAATTGTTATTATCATCTCTAACTGCTACTCCTTCTTTGGTTTGAGCAATAACAATTAATATACAATCTATTTCATTTCCATTAAGGTCATTCAATGAAATTGATTTGATAAATGTAAAATCTTTAGGATACTCAATGAATTTAATTATTAATTCTTTCAAATGGTTCATTTTTGTCTCAATGTCATTTAAACCTTTAAGTTCTCGAGGAATTTTATCAGAGATTCCAAGTATAAGAATTCCACCCTTATTATTTGCAAACGATGCAATATGACCACAAAAGTCAATTTTCTTTTTTCTCTTTACTTGAGGGTTATTTGTTTTCCATATCTCAAGAAATTCTTTAAAATCCCAAATTTCGGTTTCATATTTTTCTTTCTCGATTGCTTTAGTAATGAAATTCTTCCAAAATTCGTCATCCGTAAGTATTTTATTAGATTCTTCATATTGAGATAGGGTTAATTCTAAATCTCTGTAAATCTCCTCATAATCTTTATTGGATATTTTTTTAACATTTGAACAATCTTCTCTTTTACTAATCAAGTAAATTGAACATTTTTCTTCATTATCGTCTAAGAACTCTCTTGAATGTGTGGTAATAAAGATCTGATGCTTTTCTGATTGTCTAATGAATTCATTTCTTAGTTCTCTTTCCAAACCGGGATGAAGATGGATTTCAGGCTCTTCAATACAGATAATACTTGGGTTTTCTAAAGTTTTTATGTATGCCAAGAAATGTGCTATGTTTAAAATACCAGATCCCATACTTTCTAAGGGAATATCCATATTTAAACCATATTCTTTTAAAATCAATGTGGATCTATTATTCTCCTTTACATCTTGCTTTAATTCCTCAACATCATCCAAAAAATGTTTTAAATCCAAGTTCCAATCATTTAACCATTCCCACTGTTGTTTAGCTGCCTTTTTATGAATAAATTTTACTAAATTCTTACCATTTAAATCCAAAGTTGTATCACTTATTTTATCTCTATCAGAATCAGAATCAAATAATCTCTTAGCAGGAATCACATGAATAACATTGAAAAAGTTATCTAAAAGTGAGTTAAGTATTGGTTTTAAAATCGGTATATGTTGTTTTAAAAGGTCATTATCCCTACCTAAGTATATAGTTCTTCTCAAGTTAAATGTTGTATTATAAGGTAATTTTTTCAATTCATTCAATTTGAAAAGACCTTCAATACTTATGAAAGTACTAACAAACTCCTCTAAATTAAGAATAAACGCTTCCTCTCTATTCTCATTATATTGAAGTTCAAAGAGAGTCTGATAAGTTTTAAAAAGACTATGATAAACTGAAACTTTTCTTATACTGAGAAAATTTTGTTTTTTATCATATTCAATATCTATTAATAAATTATTAAAAAGACCTTTGCCCAACAACCAATCCATAACCTCATTTTTAATCTTCCACTCAGGATATGGTTGATAATCCTTATGTTTATCAGGATTTCTTATATAATATTTAACCATTTTGCTTAAATAGTTTCCATCATAGAGAATGGAAAAAATTTTAACTCTTAATTTTTGATTAATACTAAAAACTAGGGTAATTTTATTGTCCAATTCAATGTCTTCGTCAAATATATCGTTTATTTTAATATCATTAGCATTAACATTCTTCTTAAGGAGATTAAAAAGTTTAAATAGATTAGATTTACCTGATTTATTCTTCCCAATGATTACATTATAATTCTTAAAATTTTCATAAATAACATTTTTATAACTGTAGAAGTTTTCAATTTGAATTTTTTCTAATTCCAATCTCATCTCAAGCACCTCAGCTTCTTTATTTAATTCCTGTTCATATTTGATATTAGAAGTATTAGTTAGAATCTCTTCTGATAACTAAATGTTATTCTTAAGCATATTAATTTTTTGGAGTAAATTGAATTTCTAAAAATTATAAATAATTTTTTCCTAATAAATTTGAGAGTTGACTTTGAATTAGCAATATTATTTGATTCTATTGCTTGAGTAGGATATACACCAATAAATCTGACTTTTTTCACTAAAATTTTATTGAAATCAGACTCTAAATTTACCATTTGAGAAATGTGTAATAATCTTATTTGAATATCTAAATGGAGAAATAAGATCATGTTTTTTAAGTGATAAGAAATTTAAGTTAAATTAAAATTTTTTTCCAATACAAAAATCTAAATGTTTCTAAGTATTTCTTTTAATTATCTATGACCTATTTAATGAATATTATGAATATCATGAATTAGATTAAATATTTTTAAATATATAGTTAAGATCATTTAAAATAAAGAATTATTGGTTCATTATTTTAATGATAATTGAAACTACTTCTGTTGTTTTAACCAAAGAACAATTAGACTTTATAGAAAACATTAGGTTTGATAATAGAGTATCTTCCAAATCTATAATATTCAGAACTATGATTAACTTCTTTATTTTATATCCAGAAAAATTGAAAGAATTGCAAAAGAATGACAAGAAAAAATAAAAATAGTGTTTTTACTAGTATCGGAGGAGATAAAAACAATTCTATGGGAGCTCTTATAAAGAGTACATATGAGAAATGGGATAAAATAGAAATCAAACGGAGAAAAAGAAGAAATATTAATTCTAATCATAATGTTAAAACTACTACTATTAAAGATTTGAAATCTAAAAGAGTTAAAAGGAAGAGAAAAAAGAAACCAAAAGTAAAGAGTAAAGAAAAATATCAAAAAGTACAAGGCAGATCAGAAGGAGACCAAATAATCTATTATATTTTACATTCCATTCTAGGTTCATTTCTATTCATCATGATTGCTATTTACTTAGATTTTTTCAGGTTTAGAGGTGATTCAATAGGATTTTTGTTTTCAATAGATTTCATATTAACTATTTTAGCTATATTTATTTGGTCAATTATCACTAATTTCATAGGAAGAATAGTAGCACATTTTATATTACAATTATTATATCGCAGAACTGTACCAAAAACCTTTTTTGAATTAAACTCAACAGGATTAAATAGGTATGGAATTAGATATTTATTAGCTACATTAATCGCTTCAATCATATTTACTACAGGAATGGTTTACATCTTACAATATAAGCTATTTGGTAATTCTGAATTCTTATCTTTGATATTCACATATGTAATTATCAAATTTTTTATATTCATTATAACAAAAATGTATGTACAATCAAAATTATGATGGCTAAGAAGAGTCATGTCAAAACCAACAAATCTTAAACCAAAGGAATGGTATGAGGTGTTTTTAAGAAATATTATTGGATTTCCAGAAGAAGAAATTGAAGAACGAGTCTTAGATGGTATGGAAAGAGATAAAGAAATCAATAAAGGATTGGATAAGCATACAAAGTTAGAAGTAAAAAATGATTATTGGTATGAACGAGGTCATACAGATTTTTTAATAGCCGATGTTTTTAATAAAGATGAAATAGAATTACAAAAAGAGATAATTGATTATTACAATAAATTTATTGATAAAAATGAGATAAAGAAATATTTAAAAAAAAGAACCATAGAATCCCCTAATGATATCTCTTATCAATTTCTAAGGAAATTTATGGACCATTTAAATAAAGCTTTAAATCAAGGTTATCATATTTATCGGCAATTAGGTTTGTTAGGGTATTTTATAGAAGATCTCCAAAAAGATTATGAATATGATAAATCAAAGCAATTGACTTTTCCTGAGTATGTGAGAAAGACAATAAAAGATAACAGGCTTTCAAGAATCGCTGAAAGTTTAATAAAAGGCAAAACATATCAACAAATTGATGACGAAAATATCGATATTCCTTTTTCCTTTATTGACAAAAATGCTAAACTTATGAGAGAACATAAACATAATAAATATAAATTAGGTGAAATGTTTGAAGATTGGTATGCTTTACATTTAGGTGCTCCAAAAGAATTCTTACATGAAATTGTCGCTCATAATGAACACACTCCAGATATAATATGGAATGGTAAGATATATTCTTTAAAATTACGATTTTCAAGAGAGAAAACATTAACATTTTATCAATCTGTTGATTTTAAACCAGAATTTGAAAAAGCTATTAAGAAGAAATCTACATATTTCTTTGTTTTCTTAAATCCGACTTGGAGTAGTAAAATTCTTATTAAAGAGATAAATCCATTTGAAGATGGAGATAAAATAGTGTGTAAACCTAATAGAATAACAGTTCTCACTAAGGAAAGTAATTAGAGATCACATTTTCTATTCTTACTTTATATATTAGAAGCGAGAAATAAGAATTGGGGTTGGAAATCTTCAAGGGTTTCTTCAACCAACAAATCATAAGATCATAAAGAAGTTTCTATATATAATCTTCATCTAGTTCACTATATTTTTCTGACAGGATGTTTGTGGATAAGAAAATCTAATATTGATTATAAGAAATTCATAGATTAATGAAATATGATGAAAGAATTGATATATGATACTTTATTCATTGAAAAATATCATATTTTTATTGAACTTATGTGTGGATATTGGACATATGTGTAATTATCCTTTTAATATAGATCCCTTGAATACATATGAAGAAAATCATGTAAGCTTACCTTCCTTCATATGCTTTGAATAGGCGGTGTATGGAATACATAAAAAAGGATGAAATTTCATATAAAATTTTTTAATAATATGATAAAAAAATGATAAATGTTTACACAATATTTAAGGCGGATTAAAGGATTAATAATAAAGCTTTTTTAAACAAATAGATACGTTTCTAATGAAATGTTTAATATTAAAATATCATTTCAGGACTCTTCCCGACATAAAATTGTAATAATTGAGTGTCGAGAAACTAAGAAAATAATTAAAACAAATATAGAATTGGGAAGAATAAATTTAGACAGATGGCTTCGCGATTAAGCACCGCCTAAATTTTATTCCTCCACTATTTTTATATTTAATTTTTTTTTATTTAATTTTTACTCAAAACTTCATTAGTGTGTTGATATAAGTTAATGACTGATTATTAAGGTCAATAGGCTATTGTAAGGTATTTATGGTGTTTTTCCTGTTTTACTTTGCTTTCTTTTCGCTTGTCTTGATTTAGCTATGGCAGGGGCTATATAAACTATATGAAATATTTGTTTAGCTAAATCTAGTATGTCTTCGGCATCTTCGCTTTCTACTTTATTAGCACTTACATGAACTGCGTCATTTCCAATCCATCGAACAGTATCTGCCCAATCTTTTATATCTTTTGTAATTATACCTAAAGTAAATAAATCTTCAATCATTCCCTGTAAATTTTTACTTTTATCAGCCCCTTTATCTATACAACATGTTTCTAATGCTCTTCGTGACATTGCAGAACTAGCACGATAACAATTTACACTAAAACACATCTTTGCTTCATCGAAATCTTCTTTAACGTTATTAGGAATTCTTTTATCACTTTCTTCTGGTTTTGGTCTTGGATAAATCTCAATTCCATTATTCAATACTAAAACAACCCTATTACAATTATGACATTCTCCTATCCACCAAAGATGGTTAGTACCTCTAATTTTATGAACACATTGTGTATGTCCCCTACCACACAGTTCTAAATTATTATCTACAATAGTTATTAAAGTATGTTGATTACAATAAGGACAATAAGCAGATATTTTTAACTTATGAAAATCTATTTCTGACATATTATTATTAATTATAGCAGTTAATAATATAAGATTTATTAGTATGTGAATTTATTAATTATTAAATCTATAATAGATTAAAGGAAAAAAAAGAGAGTATAATAATATTTATTCTAATTTAAGGTTAAGGTATTTAGCTAAAAGGAAATTCATTAACTTCTTGGTTTTATTATGAATAATTGTAGTAGTTTCAATTTTCTTTCTTTTTAAGTTTACTGCGTTGTCAAAAATACCTTCTTCATTTAAGTATTTTTTAAGTTTGGTATTGTTTTTAGAACCTTCTACAAATTTCTTAAATGAAGCTCTTAAATCTTCATCTTTCGCTCCAGAGGAATTAGGAAAATTCTTTTCCAAACCAAAAATGGAGATAACACCAAGAATATCCCTTTTG
>JBHLPW010000005.1:0-9621 GCA_048939015.1 Promethearchaeota archaeon | reverse complement strand
GTTAAGGGTTCTATATAGGTTATTGTCTTTTTTGGTTTCAATATAACTTCTATTTCCTTTTCATAACCTTTTTTAAGAGCTTCTAACATCTTAAAATAGACTTCTTTAGAAATTTCAAAATAGGTGTTTCCCGAAGCAGGAAAACCATCACTATCATATGGCATTTTTTCATCACTCCTTTTTTGTTATATTTATTTTATTTTAAGGTGATCTGATCATTTTTAACTTCCTTTTTAAATTTCATGTTTTTCATGAATCTCATAGATAAAATAGATAATTCCAAAATTAATTTGAAATTAATTCACAAAAGGAATAAATATATAATAATTAAAGGAAAAAAGATAGAATAAAAATAATATAATCTATAAATTGGTCAATTTCCTATAATTCTAATATATTTTCAATTATAAGAGGATATAATAATTTAACATTAATAGAACATATCCAAAACTGGAAAATTTTTGTGGATTTGTTGGAAATATATTCTAATATTAATTCCAATTTTTCTTATTGAGATCTTCTAACAACACTAGGTTTTTTTCTATTCAGGAGAGAATATATCTTTGTTAATTTGGTCTAATAATCACTTAATATTCACTATATAATGAAATAATATTAAGTAAATATTAAGTAAAGAAATTTGTCTTCTACTATTATTCTATTAAGAGTAGAAAAATCCATTAAATTTATTAAATTAATGGAATCTATAGATTCCATGAATCTAGTAAATTGACTTAAGGAATGGGAAGATAAAATACATTAAAATTTAAATAAAACCTAAATAATATTAAAAATAATAGAAAAAATTGTTAAAGAATACAAAAGTATGTGTTTAAAAAATGGCAAGTATGAGAAAGTCAAAAGAGGAAAAATATATTGAATGTGTTGGAGTTTATCTCACAAAAAAACAAAAAATAGAACTGGAAAGGAAAGCATTAGAAGAAGATATACCAATTTCTAACTACATTAGACGAATTTTATTTCCAATTAAAGAAGAGGATTAATCTAATGACTGCAAATGAAAATAAATTTGGATTAGAATTGAAATTAACTGAATTTATAGAAGTTGATGATACAATAACATCCGTTCCAATCTATGAAAATTCAGAGATTTGCCTTAACGCTGACGACATTTTAGCAACATTAAAAATATATCAACAAAGATTAGAAATTTTCATCGAATCTAAATTAAAGAATAATAGAGAGGGGAAGAATGAATAATAGTGAAAGAACAGACAGTGATCCATTAACAGAACTAATAAGTAAATTAAAATGTTTTAACTATAGTTGTTATACAAAAGCACAGAGAAATGAAATTATAAACACTGTTAATTCATTAGAGAAAAATCCAAATATAGATAAGACAAAGCTAAGCATATTGTTAGGAGGATTGATGATGTTAAATCTTATTCCAGATAATAAAATAGAAAAGGATTTAATTCGTACTTTAGATTATACCTTTAATAAAATTAAAGAAGAAATAAAATAGAGGTTAGAAATGTAATGAAAATATGGTTTCCATCCACAACATTAAAGAGAATAAATAAAATTATACCTAAAGATGAAAATGTAGTTGATTTTATTTTAATTGCTGTGGAAGAGAGATTAATAAAATTGGAACAGGAGTTGAATGGTAATGGCGGAGGAAAAAAGCACTAAGAAAAAGTCTCCAAAATTTGCTAGTAAAATTTCATTTGAAGATCTTCTTCCTATGATTGAAGAAGTGAAAGAGCAAAAAGATGTTGACAAGATCATAAAACTAATTCCATCTTCTAATTCTGTTCTAAAAAATGATGTAAGAAATAAACTAGTTAATGAAACTCTTAAAGATAGATATAGTGTAAGCGATTTTAATAAAAACTGGAAAAGACTTAAAGTAGAAGGAAAGAAAATAAAAAAGAAAAGAGCGTTAATAAAACCAATTGTAGACAAATTAAAAAAAGGAGATTTAATAGAAGAGATAAAATATGACGATTCAACAATAAAAATTCTTAACAATGGAATTTTTTTCATAACAAAAAAATGGATTGGAGGAGAACTCACTGATAATCCAATAGAGATATTAGACGGAAAGTTTGAAATTTTATATAGAGTTTATGATGAAAGAAATGAAAAAATGTTATACACTTACAAATTCAATAATAATCTTTATCATACATATGATAGAAAAGAACTCATTTCTAAATTAACATATAATATTTTAAAAGGAAATTATGGTATAGATGTATTGAAAAAAGTAATTAATTATTATGATGGAAAGTTAGAAAAGAGAACAGCTAAGCCTGTATTGGGATTTGATAATGGATGGGTTTTACCTATACAAGGATTAGAAAAAGAAAAAGAATTTGCCATCATATCAACTAATCATTATCAAAGAATAGCATATAAAAATGCCAAGAAAATGTATAAAGAATATTCAGAGGTAGATAAAGAAAGACTTAAAAAAATAATGAATAAATTGATTAAAAAAACCAAAATAAAACCTGTAAAGCAGTCTATCATTATTGGATGGTGTATAGCAGCACCTTTTAGAAAGACGTTTATAAATTTAATAGATATCTTTCCTCCACTTAATTTAATAGGTGAAAGAAGATCAGGAAAGTCGGCGTTTTTTAATTTATTTACGACAATTTTTTACAAAATTTATGAGAATGCATTTACCTCTACTGATTTTGCTTCAGATTCCCGCATATCAGGGATTATGACAAGTTCTACATTTCCCGCTCATTTTGAGGAAATTAAAGAAGTAAGTAAATATACTTTATCTTTATTAAAAGAATCAGCTACCAATGATTTTTATAGAGATAGAATGAGTAAAGATGGTGTTCATATAGCACAATCAGTTCTGATGTCTACTCCAATTGGCACAGATGCAAACTATTTTATTAAAGAGTTTATTGATATCGCTTATAATTCAAAAGTAATCAATCTATTCTTTGATGAAAAAGATATAATACCTCGTGATGATAGTTGGTTAGAATTGAGAAGAAAGCTAAAAAGAGAAAAACTCTTTAGTTTCATTTATGATATGACAAAAGATTGGACAAATAAAGATATTTTAGAACAAATTGAAAGCATTGAAAAGGAATATAAAAAAGACATAAAATTTATGGATACATACTACCCTCGCTTGTCTTTTATATTTCAAATTATCTTATTTGGAATTAAACTGTTTGAAAAAGCATTTGATATTATTTTAGAAAAAGATGATATAATAACAGAATTAACATCTTCAAGACAAAACCTAACTAACACAATTCTACAACTATTTTATATGTTCTGCCAGCGAGCAAGAGATTATGAAGAAGAAATTATTGTTGGTAAGACAGAAGAAGGTGAAACAGTTAAATATACTAAAATGAAAGATAAAAGATACCTCAATCATAAATTAGAGATGAATTCTAAACGAGATTATGACTTTACTCAAGAGAATTTAGGAGACTTTAATACATTACTAAAAACGCATGGAGAAGAAGTTAGAAGTTTGAAGGGATTAGCAGGTGAATTACGAGAAGCATTGTCAGCTAAAGATAAAGATATGATAAAATATTTTCCTACAACACGAGATAAAAAAACAATTAGCCTAATTATTATTAAGAATGAATTTTTACCAATAGAGAGCTCTTATGATAAAGATGAAAAAGGAGACATAGATGATGATGTTGAAATTCCTGGTCTTGATGTAGAAGATATAAAAGGTTCTGATTAAATTTTAAAAACTATTTCAAAATTATTGAAACTTAATAAAACTTAATAGAAACTTGAAAACTTCTTTTAATATCTCTTATATGTGAAATACTAATAAGCATTATTTCCTCAACAAAAACCTTTTTTTTTTGCGAGAGAAATAGACATATGATCTCAAAATATTTTTTCTTCTTTTAAAATAAATATTGATGAAAATATTTTAATGATCATATATATTTATCTTTCTAAAAAATTAATTTATTTATTGATCTTCTTTATTAGAATTAGTAAAGAATATGTGAAACAGTGAAACTCCAAATCAAGTTTTTATTAAGTTTCCATATAGTTTCCATTAAGTTTTTTTCATCAAAATAAATAATGATAAATTGAACTACCTATATATTCTTCCTATACCAGAATCTTCCTAATTCTTATACTGTTTATTTCTTACATTTCCAGACTTTTACTCTTGTTGTCTTATCCTGCTCTTTTAGTTCTACACCCGCTTCCTGACAATCGGTAAATAAAGCTTTCGGATGAATAGGACAAGTGGGAAAAAGTTCTTTTTTATCTTCTTTTTCGATGACAATTCACCAGTAATATTTTATATAATCTAGGGTTCAACTTTTATTAAAAGAGGACATGGGTTTAAATTTTCTGATTTGTTAACCTTTTGTATTGGAAATCCTATGAAAATATTTGATTATAAAAATGAAAAGTAGAAAGGAAAAATATTAATAAAAAATAAATGCTATTTTATGTGTTAATGGAAATAATTAAAAATTTCTTTATTTATAGAAAGATAATATTATTTATTTAATACTTTAATAAATCAATTTAAATATTTATTTGAATATTTTTAAATTAAGGAGTTCAATTATCAAATTAATATTTGGATTAACTGACAAAAATAAGATAAAGAAAAAATCATAGAGAATATACTATTTTGATGAATATAAAAAGTTTAGAAAAAAGTCTTGAAAGAGCAGAAAAATATCTTACTCTTGTAAGAAATTGTAAAAAAGATGGATTTACAACAGAAGAATTCGAATATATTCAAGCAAATGCCAGTATATTACAAAAAGAAATGATGAGGTTAGGGTATGGAACTATTTTTTATAGAAGACCATTTAGTGGTGTAATATTAAATAATTATCAAATTATTTTTAATTTTCCAATTATGTTAAGCACGCGAGGATTAAGAGATGAAGCAATTACTTTAATACCTACTGTAATACAAATATTATTAGCATACATACAAGAAATTAAAGAAATTATAGAAAATCCTGAAGAATTAGAAAAAGTTATAGCTAAAAATGATTTCAGTGAGATTATCAAAGATATTGAAAAGAATTTTAGAAAAATAGTGAAAAGTGATCCTGAAAATGAAAGAGATGTTCAAGATTACTTAGAGACTTTCCTTGATGTTAAAGAGTATGAATTTTTAAGAGAACAAGAAAGTATTGAATTTTCTGGTAAAGTGTATATACCAGATTTTACTCAAAAGGAATTAAATATAGCAATAGAAGTTAAATTTCTTAACAAAAAAGATAAAGTAAAACAAATAAATGAAGAGATGTCTGCTGATATATCTCCTTATTCTAAGAAATGGAATAATATCTTATTCCTAGTGTATGATATGGGAGGAAATTTAAGAGATGTAGATGCTTTTGTAAAAGACTTTAACCAAGACGGAGATACAATAATAAGGTGTATAGTTATAAAACATTAATATCTTAAAAATTAAAAAAAAATAATGAGGGAGTACTATGTTAGAGAAAAATCAAATTGATATGATTGGAAAAGAACTTATTAAAGAGGGTTATGTATCAATTGGCAAAGATAGTGGTCTTTTTGGAATCATTGAACAAATAGCTATAAAATTAGGTTATATTGAATCCAGCCGTTCCAATAGAATGGAATCTGGAATAGACTTAGAAGATAAAGATTATTTAAAAGTTCAAGATGAGATATGGAAACTTGTCTTAGAAGGAAAATTAGCACCTGGAACAAATAAAATGAACCCTTGGTTTCCAAATCTTCACTTTACTGAGAAGGGTCAAAAATTTAGGAAAGAATTAATTCAAGGAAAGGATAAGTGAACATAAATGGGCAAAATTAAAGATGGATATGATATTATAAAAGATTTATCTAAAGGTATGAGTAAAAGAAAGACAGTAAAAAGATTAATAGATAATATGCTGTTATCGATTGAAACGGATACAGCGGAAGAAGATTTTTATCATAATTATCAAATATTAATGGATTTATCTAAGGACTTTAAATGGAAAGATAAAGATAAGGATTATAAGGAAAGATACATTGAGATTAAGAAATATTATCAAAAACATTGGGGAGGAGGAATAGATATATTTTAAATTAAAATTTTCCCCAGCTATTATTTATTAAAGAGATTAAATCAATCCTTTTATGTGTGAAAAATCATCAGTTAAGTTGGAATATGGAAAAGGGTTAAATATAGGAAAAAATAATAGGAAATAATGTGTGAAAAGAATTATTGATTAAAAAATTATATGAGACGTATCATTAAATATCATTACATATTGATAATTAAAATTTAATACGATTATTTTCTTACTTATAATAAAAGATCCAATTTTTCAATATGAAAATGACATTCAAACACGATTTTGCAATATCATTTGCAGGAGAAGTTAGGGAAACCGCTGAAAAACTTGCTAATTTGCTAATGGAAAAGAAAGTTAGAGTTTATTATGACAGGTATTTTGAAGGAGAAATGCTTGGAAAAAATCTTTCAAATTATTTTCAGCATAAATTTGGTGAAGATGCTAAATATGTGATAATCTTAATATCAAAAGAATACCCTTTAAAAAATTGGACAAATTTAGAAATTTCTATTGCTAGAGATGAAGCAAAGAAAAGAAAAGAGGAATTTATTTTACCTATTCGTTTAGATGATACAAAAATTCTAGGAATCCATGATGATATTTGTCATATAGATTTAAGAGAAAAAAGTATTGAGGAAGCAGTTGATCTTTTAATAGAAAAATTAAATATTGAAGAAATTGAAGAAAAGATTGAAGATAGAGTTGATGATTTAGATGAAAAATATATTAAAGAAATAGCTAAAGATCTTTTTTCTAAGGTGAATAAAGTAAATTTGTCTGAAATACTTCTTGAATACTATGATTTTCTAATAAAAATTAATGATAAAGATGAGATTAAATGGGTAGAAGCAGAGTTATCAGGGGATATTTATGAAGCTGGGAAAGATAATACAGAATATTTCGAATACAGGGGAATAAGGGGTTATTTAAGCCCAGTAAAAATAACTTCTTTTGGATTATCTACATTAGATATGGTAATTGCGGATCCAAAATTTGCTATGGCTGAATTTAATTACATTCCGTCAATATCTATTTTTGAATTAGAAAGATATACTAATGATTTGGATAAAATTGGGATATTAACTCTGAGTGAAGAAGTAGTAAAATTATTGAAACTTGATACAATTAATATTTCGAAAGTTTATTTCTATTTTAAACCTTCTGATATTATTCATATTATTTCTAACATGAAGCAAAAAATAAGCCGATTTCTACTTAAAATAATGAGAAATTGATTTAAGTAAAACTGAGAATTAAGATGAAAGAATTTATATAAAATATTCATTTTGAAATATGAAACTCTTACATCTAATTTATAAGTTTAAGAATTTTATGAGTTTTTTATGTTTATAGAAACTTTTGCAGTTAATGAGAATTTTAAGATTTTTTTCTAAATTTATGGTAATGAAGACAATCCATAATATTTAACTTAAAGAAGTACTAATATTAATTAACATTAAATAAATCAAAATAAATATTATAGTAAATAAATTTATTATATTAAAGATTTGGTTAAGATAAAAAATCAATTATAATATTTTGGATAAAATTAAATAATTATAATTGATTTTATATAATTTTATAATAATTATTAATGAACGAAAAATATCTTCGAATTATACTATCAAAATGAAATCATATATAGCAGATACTTTAATTGGGATTTTTGCTTTCGATGAGACCGGAAACATCTTAAATTTCATTGATTTTGATGATGACTATGAGAAAATAATTGAATTCTATGATACTGTAGATAACGAGCTTGTCTCAAAAGTTTATGAGATATTTCTACTAGAATTGAAAAGTTCTGGTTTTGATGAATTTATATTTGATAATAAAAAATTGGAATCATTAACGGCAGAAAAGTTAGGATACGAGACAATTTTAAAAAGAAATTCGACTGAACTTAAAAATTTTCGCTTAAATTTAGAAGATAATTTAAAGAAAATTGGAATTAATAAAACTAGTGAGGAAATTCTTTCACAATATAAGAAAGTAAGTGGTGAATTAACAAGAAAGAAAGTAAGTGAAGCTAGTGGGCATTCTGATAATATCATCACCCAAATTATAACAGTCTTGGATGTGATAAAGAAATCAATTAGTTTATTTTCAAGCCATCTTAGAGAATGGTATGGTTTGCATTTTCCGGAATTGACTGATAAAATTATTGAAGATAATATTACATTATCAAGATTAGTTTCCTTTTTAGGTTCAAGAGAGAACTTTACAATTGATAATCTAAAAATTAATTATAATCTAAGTGAAAAAAAGATCGAGATTTTAGAACAATATGCATTAGAGTCGATGGGAGCAGACATTGATCTTCCTATAATCCAAAGCTATGCTGATCAAATAATTTCTTTAGATACTTATAGACAAGAATTAGAAGATTATTTAGGAGACTTAATGGAAAAATCGGCTCCTAATATTAACGCTTTAATTGGTTCATTAATAGGTGCTAAGCTACTCGCAAAAGCAGGAGGTTTACAAAAATTAGCCTATATGCCCGCGTCAAGAATTCAATTATTAGGTGCTGAAAAAGCACTTTATCGTTTTCTTAAAACTGGTGAAAAAAGACCAAAACATGGTTTGATCTTTCAATGGAATCAAATAAGATCTGCAAAACCTATTCATAGAGGTAATATTGCTAGAATAATTGCTGGTAAAATTGGAATTGCTGCGAAAGTTGATTATTTTAAAGGTGAATATATTGCTGATACATTATCAAAAGAGATTCAAGATAAGATAGAAGAAATAGAGAAAAAGTATCCCTTTAAAAAACCCGTTGATCCAAAGAAGAGTTTTAAACAAAAAAAGAAACGCAAAAAATAATAGTTATCTTTAGTAATAAGATATCTCATATCTTCATCCTTTACATCATCAGGTTCTTCATAATTTTTGTCATATTGTAATTTAATAAAGACTATCTGGTGTGCTGATGGATATGAGGATATATAGATTTCAGTATTATATCATAATGATTAACACACGGATTGTGTTCTATAATAAAAAATAATAAAAAAATTTTAAACCAAGTAATATTATCCAATATTGTAGAGTATACGAACTTAAAAGATTAACAACAAAAATGATGGATCAAATTAGATTCAAGCTGGAAAAAAGAAAGCGAAAAGAGGCGTGCAATTATCGTTTCGGGCAATAATCCCAACCCTGTGTTTGACATAAGCGAAGAAAAACTAGCAATACATAAAAGAAAAGTAGAAGCGATCTCTGAAATGGTTAGAAATGCGTACAATAACGCAAAGCCGGGGGAATATTTCTCTCTAAAAAAAGCAAACGTTTCCCACATGGCTCCACAGCCAGATAACCCGATCTATAGTGACAAGCCGATAGACGTAAAGTCACTTACAGACATTATTGAGATAAACCCGGATACAAGGACGTGTATTGCAGAAGGAGGGGTTACTTTTGTTAGGCTTGCAACAGAAACCTTAAAGTATGGGCTCGTACCGCAATGTGTTTCCGAACTCAAGGGAATCACGATAGGCGGGGCAGTAGCAGGATGTTCAGTTGAATCCATGTCTTTCAAGTATGGGGGATTTTT
>JBHLPW010000054.1:0-32239 GCA_048939015.1 Promethearchaeota archaeon | reverse complement strand
GCTCCGGAAAATTTTTTCAAATTTAACCTCTGAAATCTTCAGAAGAAAAAATGAATATCTATCATTTATTAAAACTGTAAAAGATGAAGAATTAAGAGTTGAAGTACGAAATTATGTATCAGAAAAAATCTCTGAAGTAAATGATCTTATTAGATCTTATGAGGACGAGACATCGTTAATCATTAAAGAGGAATTTCCCCAGTTAAAAAGAGTGAGTGAGATTCTAAATGAATATTATCAAAAAGTTCAAACTATTAAAGATGAAGTTTTCAAAAAATTGAATTCTATGAAATCAAATGACATTGATATATATCAAGTTATCAAGTTTTGGGAGGATAATCTAAATCGAAAAAAACAACAATTAACATTTCTGATATCACTTCTTCTAAACAAACTATTTAAAAGCTTTAAAGATTTAATAGAAAAAGAAGGAATACTATTTGCGACTATTACAGAAATTACCGAACAAACAGAAAATTTTGAGGGATTACCTCTTAATTTTGCCTTATCTTCTTTTCTAGCTGAGAAATTAAATGAAGAAGAATTAAAAGAAAGGATTTCTGAGATAAGAGCAAAAATTAATCAGTTAAGTAATTCATTAGGTCTTTACCAAGTAGAAGTTGCAAAGTTGGAGACAATTCTTTCAAATCGAGTTAAAGAGAGAAAAGGCATTTCTAAATCTGATGTTCAATGTACAGTTTGCCATAAATTTATCAACTTTGCAAAAGATAAAGTAATTACTTGCCCATTCTGCGCAAGTACATATCATTATTTATGTGTAGCATTCTGGCTTTCAAAATATAATTCATGTCCAATGTGTCAAAATCATTTTCTTGAACCTCATTCTGAATTATTTGATATTGAAGAAGATCACGAATTTGAACAATATTAGACATTTAATTTTGATTAATTCACTTTTTAACTAGTAATCCCTACTATTATTCTATTCATAGATTTGGAGGGAAAATTATTACGTTAAGAATTAAATAAAGTCCAAAAGCAATCATAAAACCTCCACATATAATCAAAACGTATTTGTATACGTTTGCATTTAGAGATTTGCCTCCAAAATAGATGAAAATTGAAATTGGAACATACCATACAAAATCTCCTAATTCATGTCCAAGAAAAAATAACAGTAATCCTAGTGGATTTTGAAATGATACACTTAAATTAATCATAAGCGTTAATCCTGTTATTGCCCACCAAAATTCCCAATAAGGATTAGTGATTGAATAAAAAATACCTCCAAGAAAACTATTACCCTTAAATCCCTTCATATTTTCTGCATTTATATCAAATTTTATTTCATAGGTTTTTTTATATACATCCCTTATAGTCAAAAACCCAAATGTAATTAAACAAATGCCTCCAATTATCCCAATCATTATTAAAAATATGAGATTTTGAAAGAAGAAAGAAGCACCTAGTAATAATAGTACAATCAAAGTAAATTCCAAAACAGCATGGCCAAGTACTATAAAAAGACCGGTAAAAGGATTATTACTTTTAACAGTTTTATAAATTGTAAATGTAAGTACAGGACCTGGAGATAAGGCACCAGAAAGGGCAACTAGAAACGATATTATTAGGATTCTAATCATTTTTATAAAAACTCAGTGTTGAAACTATAAAAACAAAATTTTTAAAAAAGAATTAGTTAAATATTTATCCCAAAAGCTTATTAATGACAAAAAGAACCACAACGATTATTAAAATTATGGGGAGAGTCAATAATATGATCCAAAAATAAGCTTTGAAAAACCCCCGTCTAAAACTTTTTACTCCATCATCCCAATCTTTCTGTGTCTTTTCTTGCCAATTCTTTATATCCTTTTGAATTTTAGATTTGCGAACTTCCCATTGTTCTTTTGATTCTAAGTTCCGTTGTTCTATATCTTTACTCCATTTCTGAATCTGTTTATCCCAATCATTCTTAATGGTTTTGAAGAATTTATTAACCTTGTCTGTGTTTTCTTCTAAAAATTCCTTGTTTTTTGTGGATTGATCTTCTAATGAGGTTTTAAATTTATCAAAACCACCTTTTACCCCATCAATAAAGGTTTGCCAGCCCTTTAAAAGGGGTTTATCTTCTGTATCTACCAGAACCTGACCGCAAACTTCACAAACATTCTGCTTATTATCCTTTACTAATGCACCACAGTTTGGACAATTCATATTAATTTACCTCTATGGTTTGATTTATAGAATTTTTTAAGAATCTTTGAAATTATTTTTTTTCTCATATTTCTTTTTTAATTTATTTTAATATTTAAATCCGCCAAATAAATTTCTATTGTTTTCTTATATTATTTATTCCTAGATAAGATTCTTTATAATTTGTAAAAAGTGTTCTTTTAATTATGAAATTTGATATTATACAAAAAACCCCTTTTTACACTGCTTTATCAGAAGTCGGAAAAAACATTTTTCTTCCAGAGGGTATATTTTATTGGGCTGGAAGAGCAAAAACAGAAGCAGAATTAATTGGTACTCTTGGAGCTGCATATGCGTTTGAAAAAGATTTTATTAATAGTGGTGGTTCTGATTGGTTACCATGTTATCTTAAGGAAATACCAGAATATTCCCAACTTTCTGTTGAAGATATAATCCCATATAAATCCATTGGTGGATATTCACAAACTCGAGAAATTTGGAAGGAATGGATCATAAAGAAATCATTATATCAGGAAAAAGAGGATATTTTTTTATCGAGATTAAGTAAATACATTACTACACCAGTAATAACAGGTGGAGTCACTAATGGTATTTTTCAAGCATGTGTAATTTTTTTAAATCCGAATGAGTATATTATCGTTCCTAATAAGAGGTGGGGGAATTATGATAATATAGTTAAGAAGTTTATTGGAGCAAAGATATGTTCCTTTGAATTTTTTAAACAAAATGAAATGAATCTCGAGGGTTTGAATAATGCGATTAATAAAGTCGCAAAAGTTCAAGAAAAAATCGTTATACTTTTAAACTTTCCAAACAATCCTACTGGGTATGTTCCCAGAAAAGAGGAAGCAAATAAACTTGTTGATATTTTAAAAAATGCTCAACAAATTCATAATAAGCCAATTATAGTATTAATAGATGATGCATATGAACCATATATTTATAAGGATGATGTTTTAAACAGATCTATATTCTATGATCTTCACCAGTTACCTGAAAATGTAATTCCAGTTAAATTAGATGGAATTACAAAAGAGCTCTTAATTTATGGAGGGCGTATTGGTTTCATTACGATTGGTTTAAAACCCTCCTGGATAAATAATGATGAAGAATTAAAAAGATTGAAAGCAGAAATCAATAATAAACTCGAAGGATTTATTCGTGCAACAATATCAAATTGCAATAGTTTTTACCAAGTCCTTGTTCATAAACTTTTTCAAAAAAAAACAATGGATCAAATTATTGAATCCAGACAACCTGTTAACAATTTACTTAAAGAAAGATATGAAAAAATTAATTCTGAACTATTAAGAATAAAAAATCCTAGTATATCAATTGATCCTAATTCAGGTGGGTTTTTTGTTTTTGTAAACTTAAATCCTGATAAGATTAAAGCAACAGAATTTGCAGATCACTTGTTAAAAAAATATAAAGTAGGTATTATTCCAGTTGAAAATTTAGACGAGAAGATTAACGGTTTGAGGATTGCTTATTGCTCTATAGATCTTAGTGAAATTCCAGAATTAGTAAAAAGAATTAAAATGGCGCTTAATGATTTTTGATACTTAATTTGGATTAGTACAAGAAAAAGTGTAACATATATATTATTTTATTTTTATAATGTAGTTAAAAAAAGATTTTTTTAAAAAAAAAGATCGCAAATTTAAAAAAAAAGGTAGATGTAATTGAAACTATTTATGATTGAGCAAGGAAATTTAAAAGAAATCAATAAATTAGTCTTTTCAAGCGGAGATGTCTACTTATTAGATGATGAGAAAACCATCTATGTATGGATTGGGAATAAATGCTCTGTCGATGAGAAGACTGCTGGTGCTGCTCAAGCAAGAACCCTCGATCAACAACGTGGAGGCGCAGCAAAAATAATTACGGTTGATCAAGGTCAAGAACCAAAAGAATTCCTTAAAGCAATTAGTTCTATGGGAGCGATGAAAATTGTTGAGAAAAATTATGCTAAAACACTTCTTAAAGATGTCACAACTGGAGATTGGGCAGGTTTTCATGAGTGGAAGAATGTCCTTTATCGTGTTTCAGCCGAGGAATTCGAAGATATTAATGCCATGAAAATGATTCAAGTTCCTTTTAAGAAAGAATCTTTAGATTCTGAAGATTGCTTTGTTGCTGATTTAGGTAATAAAGTTTATATATGGCAAGGTAATGCCTGTACTGTTACAGAAAAAGTTAAGGCTGGTCAATGGGCACGATCTATAGATTTTGATAGAGCTGGGTTACAGCAAGAAACGATCTTTGAAGAGGGTGATGATTCAGAGTTTATTTCTGCTTTAGAGCGAGGGGAAAATTATAAGGAATCTGATGCTGTACAATTAAAAGCAGAATCTGTATTAGAAGGAGAAGATGAAGATGATAGAATAGCAGCAGCCATCCAACCTGAATTTAAATCAGAAGTTAAAGATGTATCTCCAGAAGAAGTAAAAGCAGATATTTCGGAAGTTAGGGCTTCAGGAGCTGCTCCAGGTATACCCGGAAGAACTGATGATTCAATCCTAACTGTAGAGCATATTGATGGGAGACGAAAGTGTCCTGAGTGTGGAAATGAAAACCCTCTTATGATTCATGAGAGTGTTGATAAAGGAAATATTATCCTTGATTATCCACGTATGTACGGTAAAAAATACCGTTGCGGAGAATGCGGCGTGGAATGGCGGGAAAAATAAGTTTTTAATATTTATTTTTTATTCTTTTTTTAAATTCTTTGAAGGTCTCTTCTCATTAATTTAATCTTCTTTTTCAATTCAATAATTTCATCATTTTTTTGTTCAACTTCCGATTCAAGTACCATTTTTTCATCTTTTATTTTATTAATCTCATCTAAATATTTCTCTTCTACTTGTTCAATTTCTTGAGAAAAATCTTTTGCTTTTGTTGCTTCTATTCTTAAATTTTTTATTACATTTTCTTTATCATCTAATATACTGCGAAGATTAGCTAGTTCTAATTCAAACTTACCAGTAAGTTTTCCTGATTTATTGTGAGCTTCTTCCAATTTTTCTTCAAGTCGTTCAATTATTTCTTGATTGGTAATATTTCTTTGTTTATTCTCTTCAATTTCTACTGCTAATGATTTGTTTCTCTCGACTTTCATCTCAAGTTCTTTTTTAACTAAGGTAAATGTTTCAATTTGCTGTTGGAGATCATGAATCTTTTGTTTCGCTGTTTTAACTTCATTTTCAAGAGTGAAAATCTCTTTTTCTTTTTCAGTTATTATCTCATCTTTTTTTTCTAAGAGTAATTCGAGTTTTTCAAATTTAGATTTTTGAATAGAGTCTGTTTCAAGGAATTGCAATTGTTCTTTTAATTCTTTAATTATGGTCTCTTTTTCCTCCAATTTATTCTCTAATGCTTGATTTTCGGTTTGATCTGATTGAGATTGTTCTATTTGTGTATTTAACTCCTTAATTTTTTCAATTTGATCATTAATAATCTTGTTTAATTTGGTAGATTGTTCATCAAGAGTAGAGTCCAAATCTTTGATCTGTCTATCTTTATTTTCTATTGTTTCATATAATTTCTCTATAGCTTCATTTTGGACTGTTTTTTCATCAGTTTTTTGAGATAATTCCTGAATCTTTTCCTCTAATATCTGCAGTTTTTCATTTTTTTCTGTGATCTCTCCTACTAATCTTTTATTTTCTTCTATAAAGAAACTTAGTTGTTCCTTAAGATTCTCATCTGTGGCTAAGGTTTCTTCTTCTTCTTCCTCTTCTTCTACCCAACCGAGTGTTGAGAGGGCATCAACGATCGATTTATCTCCTTCTTCCTCACGATCTTCATCTGGCATATGATTAACAACACCTTTCAATTTATTAAATTTTTTTATTATACCTTCTTGAAATATTAATAATCATTAAATGTTAAAAACATATTTTCTATCAAGGAAAAACTTTGTTAAATATCCTATAGATAATGCAACAATAAAACTTATTTCTAGGGGTGTATTTAGAAAATTTGTTAATAGAAATTGAATTCCGATATTTTCTATTGTGGTTAAAATAGCAAATCCAAAATATTTCATAAATTCAATCGAAGTCTGTTTTAGTTGTTTTTCTGTCTTTTTAAAAACAATAAATTTATCCAAGAAAAATTTAATAATATATGTAATACCTACTGCTATAATGCTTCCCATTAATTCTGGCATATTATATGGTATAGCTGAACAATATAATACATGAAAAAATTCAATTGTACCAAAATTTTGACAGAAAGCAGGAGCTATGACTAATTGGTTTAACTTTTGAATTAAATAGTTCAGTCCGATCATAAGTGCTGCAAATAAAAAATAGAGCGTCATTTGTCTTTTCATATCATTATTTTCTGTCATCATATAACCTCATATTAAATATTATTTAATTTTTCTCCACAGTGGTAGCAAAATCTCGCAATTGATTTTGATATTTCTCCACCACATCTAGGGCAATATCTTACTTCTAGTTTTTTAAGATCCTGATAAGAGTCATATTCTTTCATCTTTGTTTTAGATTTAATTCCTGTTTGTCTAGTTGATCTAAAAGGGAATGATAAGAAACAAATAATCGGAATAAAGAAAAAGAAATCAATCATGAAAGATAGGATTAAAAAAAATATAGTCAATACAATAAAAGCTACATTTAAAGCAATTTTAAGATTCATTTTTGATTTGTAGTTTTAACGGCAATTAGTTTAAAAAGTTGATTTAATCTTCAATGCGGTCTTTCCAAGATTCTTTTGTTTCTGGAGGTATGTCAATGGAGCTATCTGATTGAGTTTGTGTACTAGAAGTCATTTCTAAGGGAACACCAACACCTTGTTGAGTAGGAGAGATCATTCCCAAAATTTCTCGTAACATACTCTGTGATTTTGTTGTCTTTCCAGTTACTTTTTGATATAACTTTTTTACTCCATATATTAGTAAAGAAAATCCAATTGAAAAAAGAAAATATAATGCAACCCATCCATTCCCGAAAAATAACACCGGGAATGGTAATAATCCACTCGCGTAATCGGAATAAATTAATAGAAGAATTGCATATATCCCTAAAAAAATTGCACATCTAATGCACATTGGGACGAATTGCTTCTTCATCATTAATTTCATAAATTGCATTGATTCACGTTGCATTTGAGCCATCATCTGATAATCGTTTAAAAGTTGAGCGTTTCTCATACGCTCTTGAAGGTTTAATGCTTTTTTCCTCATTTCACTCATATTTTCTTTTCTTAATCCTAAAACATAATTAAGAATCATACCCAAGACTATCATACCGATGGTTATGAACATAATTTGAATAATTATTACTGCGTTTGACATAATGTAATCACTATATTAGGAAAAATATATTTAAAATTAAATTTTTTGAATTCCTAATTTTCTTTCTATAATTTGATTAGACCTTGAGATAAGGAATGTGAAAAATAAAACACGCTATTATCTTAATCCACCATCTATAAATCCCTTAATATATTTAGCATATACAGTTTTCCAACGTGTTGGTATCGATGATGCTATAGCACACCCCAGGCGACAATTATTACAGAACTTATAATTATCATGCATTTTCATTATTTCCTTTACTTTATCAGAATAATAAATTGTAGATAATGGAAATTTTAAAGCATTAAATTTAGCAATAGGATGAATTTTGCATGGATAACTAATAAATCCATCGTGACTAATAAATAAGTATGCTTCGGCAACATGACAGCGGAGAATGTCTTGATTATAAGTTGGATAACCCCCGAAACCACTTTGAACCACATTTACACTAAAAGGATCTGTTAAGATATTACGATATTTTTTTCTCAATAATCGAATTTGATTTGCCCAAATCGATATATCAGGGATCATCTCATTAATATTTTGTATTTGATAGCTTTTATTTGGATAATCTCTGATAATATCTTCACATGGATAAATTTCTATTGAGCAACCGAGCTTTTCAGCCAATTGGCAAATATTTTCCATTAAATGGATATTATCTTTCATAACAACGGTACTAATAATAGTCTTGATATCTCGTTTATTCGCCAATTGAATAGATTCAATTATTTTATCAAAGACTTTGATTCCTCTCATTTTATTATGTTGCTCCGGAGTTGGGTAATCTAATGAGATCAAAACATAATCTAATCCTTCCATCTTATTCTCTTTAAATAATTTCGGGAGTAAATACCCGTTGGTGGCTATCCCATTCATAAAGTTATGAACTACACCAGTATGATATATTAGTTCTGGTAAATCTTTTCTTAATGTTGGTTCTCCACCTGTAAATGAAAGTGCGAGGATTCCTAAATTAGCTAATTCATCAATTAGATACTTTATTTGTTCTGTGGTCATATCAGTTCTTAAGATTGATTCAGGTAAAGAATGGATGGAACAAAAGGGGCATTTACTATTGCAGCGTAGTGTTAATTCGATCTGAGCGGAATATGGAATCTTTCGGTTAGTAAAATTGTTTAATAAGAAGTTTCTAATGTATTGAATATAAGTCTTAATTCTCCGTCGAGGAATTCGATACTACACCGCGTATAGGTATTATAATATTTAAGAATTTAAAGTATATTGAAATTAAAAATCTAACTAAAAAATATTATAGCATCATAACTAAAAAGTGAATTTTAATTTTTTCCGCAAATGTCCTAATATTTTTATACTTTATTTAGTTGTTTAATTGCAATGAAGAAGGTACTGTATATTTTTCTTTGTAGTGCGATATTTTCAACAGTATTATCGTTCATTTTCCCAATTTTAAGTTTTGCTTCTATCCCTTCTCAGTTTACTGACCATTTTTGGATTTGGGGATATCGTTATATTCCCTTTATAGATGGAATAAATATTCTTGATATTCCTCAGAAAATCATTTCCTTATTTTATGTTTTATTAATTATTTTTCTATTAAGATCATTCTATGTCTTAAGGAGAAATCCCGATAGTTTAGATGATATTTCACAAAAATGGCAGAAGTGGGGTATACTAAGTTTAATTTTGTATTCCTTATGGATTATGAGTTCATTTATCTTGGGAGCTCTGAATTTTGTATACCCTTATGGTTATATTATTAATTTTAGTTTCATTTTTCCTATACTCAGTGGGTTACTTCTAATTCTTACTAGAACCTACTATTGTCGTTTTTAAGAAAGGTGAAAAAGTTCAAAATATTGTTCAAGAGTAATATTTAATACTTTTATTTTCGAGTATATATTAATTAAAGAAAAAGAAATAAATTTGAATAAAAATTTTGTGAAAATTATTAACGATCTTAATATTCATATCCGCATTGTTTGCAGACATATTTTTTTGCGTAAATCTTTACACCGCCCATTTGATGTAAAACTTGGCTTCTGTCCTCATGAGTAGCGAAGGTAGTTCCTCCACACTCGGGGCAGATTCGGCGACCTTCAACAGGAGGTTTTTCTTCCATTCGTGCTTCTTCTTCTTGCTTCTCAACTATAGCAGAAGGTTTAACTGTTGATGGTGTAGGTGCCGATATTGTTGAACTTACAGAAATAGGTTCAGCTTTTAGTAATTTGTCTAACTTACCATTAATATCTTCAAGTAGTTTCAATACTTTTAGTTCAAATTCTGACAAAGTATGTCTCCTTTAATTTTAGTTTTTAAAAATTATTTCAATTTTTTTTTAACAATCTAATCTAAGTTAGATTTTATATATTTTAGTAAATTGAAAGTCATCAAAAGAATCAATTATATCAGATATATAATAACCTCTTCTATCTTTTTTAATTGAAATCTTTCTATTATGAAACCATCAGAGTTCAATGAAATTGGTGCAAAAACACGATTAACTCTTAAAGATCATTAATATCTTCTTTTTTTTTCAAATTTTTCAAAATAATCAAGAATAGATTCTCTAATTTCCACTGCTGGTGCAATGTACTTTACTTTACTAACATAAGAAAGTGCATCTTTCCAACTCCATGTTGGATTAAACTTCAATAACCAGGCGCAAATTATTCCTCCACTTCGTGAAATCCCCATTGAACAATGAACTAAAACCTTTCCTTTATTTTTTAAGTTTACCTCAATAAAAGCTAGAATTTCTTCCAAATAAGCATGAGGAATATAAGTATCATCTGGAAATCCTCTATGTAAATATGCAAATCCTAAATATCTCGGATTATAATGACTTTCCTCCATTAGATTTACAATAGCAGTAATTCCAATTTTCTTAAGCTTTTTAAAGTTTAATCCCGGCCAGTATCCTCCAATATACAAATTTTCCTGAACCCTATATACTTGGTCTAAGTCTGGCATTAATAATACAATATAATATTAATAATTATTACAGGTAAAAATTTTAGATTTCTAATAAATCTCTACTCGCAATAATATTAACATCAAGTTCAAGAATATTTTTTATTAGAATATCTCCCATTTTAATTGGAGCTTTAATTTTTACTTTTGCAATTACTTTCAAACTGTCATCAAGTTTATCTTTTGGAATAGGTTTATCTGATCTCACAGGAATTAAAGGTAAAAACCCATCTTCTACTCGCATTGTTGTAGTGAGTATTCTCTTTGGAGCTATAAACTCTTCTCTAGCATATTCTTCTCCTCTTTTACATGAATGCCCTTCAATGATTAGCTCTCCGTTGACGTTTTCAACGTGTACAAGACAGCCTGTGGGGCATACTATACATCTTATATCCTTAAAACCTTCAGGAAGTTCAGTTTCATTAGATTTTGTTGACATTTTTTATTACCTCCTTTTTAATTCAATCCTCCTCGATAAGTACCTCTGGGCGAGGGATTACTTCAACCTCCAAGCTTTTACAATCAGGATTTATTTGTTGTTCACTTAAATTTAATTTTATCTCAAGCATTTCACTAGGAATAACGTATCTCCTTTTTCTCTTATATATAATTTTGTTATTTTCATCTTTAATTTGAATTAAAAGTCTCCTATCTGGACGTTTTACTCTAAATGTGAAGATATTATCTTTAGATAAATCAGAACGATTAATTAAATCAGGTTTTACATAGTTAACGTTTTCTCCGGGAATACATTTTATTTGGTCTTTAGCTCCTAATTTCTTGCCCCATCTTTCTTTAATATATTCTACAGCGTTTAATCCTGCTCGCTTTGCTTCAGCAGTAACTAAATCGACTAAATCATGAACTTGTAACACATTTCCACAGGCAAAAATTCCTTCAATTGTTGTTTCTAAGTTATTATCCGCGACAGGACCTCCCATTTGGGAAATTCCCGCTCCTGCTTCTCTGGTTAATTCATTTTCAGGAATTAATCCAACAGATAAAAGAAGAGTATCACATTCGATAAATTTATCAGATCCTATAACTCTATCAAATTTTCTATCTACTTTAGATATTGTTACGCCTTGAACTCTCTCCTTTCCATGAATCTTTGTTACAGTATAGCTGGTTATCAATGGAATGCCATAATCTTCTAGACATTGAACTTCATTTCTGATTAAACCACTTACATAAGGTTGAATTTCCACCACCGCTTTGACTTGACAACCCTCCCAGGTTAGACGACGAGCCATAATCATCCCAATATCTCCACTTCCTAAAATAACAAATGTTCTACCTGGAAGATACCCTTCAATGTTCACGAATCTTTGAGCTTGTCCGGCAGTATATATTCCAGCAGGTCGAAAACCAGGTATATTAATAGCACCTCTAGTTCTTTCTCGGCAACCCATTGCAAGGATTATTGATTTTGCTTTAATCTCAATTAGACCTTCTTTTTTATTTACCGCATATATTATCTTATCTGGTGTAAATTCTATTACCATTGTATCTAATTTAGAAGGAATATTTAGTTCTTTTGCCTGATTTATAAATCTTTGGACATATTCGGGTCCAGTTAATTCTTCTTTGAATTCATGTAAACCAAAGCCATTATGAATGCATTGGAGAGTAATTCCTCCTAATTCTTTATCTCTTTCTATAATTAGAACATCCAGTCCTGCTTTTTTAACAATTATGGCAGATGCTAAACCTGCGGATCCTCCCCCAATAACTGCAACATCTACTTCATATTTTTTCATTCTTCTCTAGGACCTCCTCTGTTATTTCCCAAAAGAAAATCTTTTGTTTTTCCAATTAAGATATTGGTGTCTTCTCCCCGTTTAGTAATTTGTTCATACTTTTTATTTAATTCTCTTGATAAAATTTCTATAACTCGTGGTCTACAGAATCCACCTTGACAACGTCCCATACCTGGTCTACACCTAAATTTTACTCCATCTACGGTATTTGCACCTACTGGAGCATGAATAGCATTAATTATTTCTTTTTCTGGGATAGTTTCACATCGACAAATAATTCTGCCCCATGCTGGATCTTCTTGAATTTTTTTATCAAGTTCCTCTTTAGTAAAGTCTTTAAATCGTTCGGGTTTTTGTCTGATTGGATTATAATCCTCTTTTTCTTTTAATTCCACACCTAATAATTCGAGAAATTCAACCACTTTTTCTGCAATTGCGAACGTAGCTGTTAAACCAGGAGATAGAATACCAGCAACGTTAATATAGCCATAAACGTCCGTGTTATCAATAATAAAATCATAAGTATCAGGAACGGCTCTTAAACCGGCGAAATTTCTAATTGAGCTTCTTAAAGGAAGATTGGGAACTAGTTGCACCCCTCCGTCTAAAATCTCTTTTAAACCTGCAGTTGTTGTAGCTATATCATCAGGATCAGTAATATTTTGAGCATTAGGCCCTATAAAAGTGTTACCATGCAAAGTAGGACATACTAATATTCCTTTTGATACTTTTGTGGGAATTGGAAATAGTATTTTGTTTAATTGAATAGCATTACGATCAAAAAGAATGTATTCTCCTTTTCTTGGCATTATACTAAAATAATCCAATCCAATCATACTAGAAATTCTCGCGGCATATAACCCCGCTGCATTAATCAAATTTCGTGTTTGAAATTCACCTGTATACGTTCTTATGGTAAAAATATAATCTTGATGTTTGATTTTAACAACTTCATGATTTCTAAAAAATTTCACGCCATTCATTGCAGCATTTTCAGCTAAGGCGAAAGTTAATTCATAGGGACTAGCAAGCCCCGCGGTAGGAGCATGTAATACTCCTACAACTTCATCTGTTAGTTGTGGTTCCATCTCTTTTATTTTCTTTTTATCTAATATTACTTCTAGTCCAGGTACGCCATCTTCAGTACCCTTTTTTCTATATTCTTCTAATTTTTCAATCTGATTATCCTCTAATGCAACCACAAAAGAACCTATTCGTTTAAAAGGGAAATTTAACTCTTCTGCTGCCTGAGTATATAATTTATTTCCTTTAATACATAAATACCGCTTGACATATTCCCTTTCTGCGGCATAACCAGCGTGAATTACCCCTGAGTTAGCTTTAGTAGTTCCAGAAGCAATCTCCGCTTCTTTCTCAAGTAAGCAAACATTTAAATCATATTTTGAAAGTGTACGGGCTATACAACAGCCTGTAACTCCACCTCCAATTATTATAACGTCATATATCAACTGTCTAAAAACCTTTCAAGTGAAATTATTATTACACATAATAGTGTTGAATATTAAAATCTAATCTTAACAAATATAAATACCTTTTAAATTTATTAAGGAGAATTCAAATTTAGATAATTAAACTAAAATGAAGTAATTTTCTTTGTTGGATTTTCTATAAACGTTAAAGCTAATTTCTATAAAATATACACAAAGAATAACCAAGTAAGATTGAAAATGATTGCTAATAATATTAAAATCTTAGTAATAGGGTTAAATAATGTATTTTTTAATGATTTTGAAATCTTCAATTTCAGTTCATTTTCGATAAGGTTAGTGACTATATTAGGATTAGGACTAGTGTCTTTTCTCATATGAATTGATCCCATGAATCGTGGTGTCGATAAACTCTTGATCATATAATCCAAAGTGTTTGTACTTTGTAATGGATCTTTATTAGATAGTGGGAGTTCTTCAATTTTATCCTTTCCAGTTGATTGATTCTTATCTGAGGGGTTCATTCTTTTTTCCTTTTGTAAGTTACTTATTTTGATTTTCATGATCTAAAAATCAAATCAGTCTTAAATTTTTTACTATTATAGAAATAAATTGACGAGATATAAAGGAATTAAACTAGTTAAATTATCCTACAGACCTGTGAAATTTTTAAATTATCTCTTCTAACGAATCACTTATATATTCATTAAAATTAGAAAATTTCTTAATATTTCTACTCCAATTCCTTATAAGATCCTCGGGATATACTTTAAAAAACAGATCTGAAACTTTTTTTAATTCTTTCATAACTTTTTTTGGTTTAACACCATTAGAAGTATTTGCGACAAAAAGGAATTTATTTTTCTTCTCAATATTGAAACGTATGCTGCTTAGTTCAAATTTATTCATTCCCCCCTCAGAAAGATTTTCTGCAAATGTAACCAATGCACTCATTAAACCTCCAAATACTTGGGGTCCCATATTTGGATTAAGTACTCTACTGAATAATGTTAAGCCATCTTCAGTTAAAATCCATAAATCTCTTAATATTTTCATTAAAATTTCTCACAAAAACGTTAATTAATCCTATCTATAACCATTATATATTAATCATATTTAAACTTTAAAAAATCCAAAATAACCTTATTTTTAAAAGAATAAAATATATCTAAACTCGTTTAACTAATTATTATAAAAGGATACCCTTAACATTTATAATATGGAATCTCATTATAATACAATCTCTGAGCATTTAGCAAATAAATTTAAGAAGGTTGTTGGAGAAAATTATTTTTTTGATAGTTATGAAATAAGATACAGTTATGCTTATGGTTGCTCAATTTTCAATAAGAATTGGATTCCAGATTTAATATTAATACCTCGAAATACTAACCAAATTTCTGAGATATTAAGATTAGCTAATGAAAATAAAATTCCAGTAACCCCTCGCGGTAGTGGAACAAGTTTATCATCAGGCTCGTTAAGTCCCTATGGGGGAATAATTTTAGATGTAAGTATGATGAATAAGATTATTACAATAAATATTGAAAATAATATTGTAGAAGTGGAGCCTGGGGTAATTTGTGATGAATTAAATGAAACTTTGAAGCCCTATGGCTACTTTTTTCCTCCCGATCCTGGTTCAAGTTCTGTTGCAACTATTGGGGGAATGGTGGCTAACAATGCTGGTGGAATTCAAGCATTCAAATATGGAGTTACTAAAAATTATATTATGTATTTAGAAGTAGTGCTACCAAATGGAGAGATTTTAAATTTTGGTTCAAAAGTCCTAAAATCAGTTTCTTCATATAATATAAAAGATTTATTTATCGGTTCCGAAGGTACTTTAGGAGTCATTACGAAAATTGGCTTAAGAATTAGACCATTACCCAAAACTAGGAAGCTAGGTTTATTCATATTTGAAGAGATTGAGAATTTAACGAATGCAGTACTTGAACTTCGAAGAAGTGGGATTGTTCCTAATCTATTAGAATTTATGGATAAAATTGTATTAAAAGCGGTTACAGAATATTTAGGTGGTGAATTCTTTGATTTTCCACCAGGATATGTTCTATTAGCAGAAGTGGATGGAAATTCTGAAATCGAAGTTAATGAAGAATTCGCAATAATGTTTGATATTATTATTCAAAAAAATCCGATATTCCATAAAATTGCTATGAATAATGAAGAAAGGGACCGATTAATTCTGGCTAGAAAAGCGAATCTTCCAGCTCTCTCAAGGATTAGACCAAATACTTGTGTAGAGGATTGTACGATTCAGATTTCAGAATTTCCCGAGGTTATAAAGAAAATTGAAGAGATTCCTAAAAGTATTGGTGCTAAAAACTTATTAGTAGCAATTATCTGCCATATGGAAGGAAATTTACATCCTACCTTTTTATTTAATGAAAATGATGAGAATGATGTAAAAGATTTTGAAAAGGCAATTGATTATTTATATAGAGAAATAATAATACCCACAGGTGGAACTTTAACTGGTGAACATGGAATTGGAAAAATTAAATCTCCATATCTTGAATTGGAACATGGATCTGATGTAATTGATTTGATGGCGCAAATTAAAAAACTCTTTGATCCGAATATGATCTTAAATCCCGGAATTGGGAAAGGAGATACTCGTTCGTTAAACATTAATAATCAATTACGTACCCTTGAAAATCAAAGTGAAAAGACTTTAGAGTTAAAATGCATGAGATGTGGTTTTTGTATCTCATGTCCATCTAGAATACATTTTAATTTAGAAACCTATAGTCCCAGAGGGCGATTAAGTCTTTTAAACGGTTTAGTTCATGGTGATTTAGAGTTAAGCGATTTAATAATAGAAGTCTTACACACGTGTACTTTATGTGGACTTTGTCAAACTAAATGTCCTGCTGGCGTTAATACAACGGATATTTTTGAAAAAGCAAGGGAGATTATTCATAAGAATTAGTCACATTATTGCAATATAAAATATATTAATAAAATTGATATTCTTATCGTATATTATATTCAAAGAATAGAATTCCAATAGAGGATTTTTTATGAATGAAAAATCTATAACTAAAAAAGATAAATCTGAGGAATTAATTCTTGTAAAAAAACTTATCAATGAATGTAAGCTTGATGAAGCTGATCAATTAATAAAGGATTTTGAGGAAAAAGGCGGACGTAATCTTTGCATTCATCTCCTCAAGTGTGAGCTATTATATTACCGAGCATTCCAACAAGGATATTATGAAGATGTTATAAAATATACCGAACAAACGTATAACGAGAGTATAAAATTAGGAAATAACCTCCTATCATTTGATATTTTATTAATAATGACTCATGCTCTACTCTTTTCACAAAGACTAGATGAAACTATTAATATAATTTGGCAGGCAGAAAAACTGCTAAAATCCTTATCACAAGAATCACCAGCAGATTACAAGCCTAGAGTGGCTAATTTAGCTTATATTAAAGGACGGTATTATATGCAAATAATGAATGCAGATCAGGCAATAAAGCATTCTGAGCACAGTTTAGCATTGCTAAAAGAACTTGATGATAAGGAAGAAACCTTTTTTTTTCTTTCAGCCTTGATACTTTCAGTTTATTCCCTTGATACAATTACCAGGACATATATCTATTTAAAGGGTGATTATGACCAGGCTTTAAAATATTGCAAGCAAGCTTTAACCAATGCCGAGGAAAGTGGTAACAAATGGTTAATAGGATGGAGTAGTATGGGTATGGGAGTTATTTATGGATTTAAACGAGAATTAGACAATAGTATTAAATATTACGAACAAAGCTTGAATAATTATAATGAAATTGAATTTAAATCTCCTGCATGTTTTACAATGGCTTATTTAATTCAAACTTTAATTGATAAGAGCGAAATTGAACGAGCACAACAAATGCAACACCAATTTGAGCAATTGAAGAATCAACAAAAGTATAAACTTGTAAACTTATATTATCTCTTGAATAAAGCGTTACTATTGAAAATTAGTCCCCGAGCCCGCAATCGGAGTAAAGCTGAGGAAATTTTAAAACAAATCCTCGAAGATGAAGATTCTGATTTTGAACTTGTTATAAAAGCACTAACTAACTTATGTGAATTACTCTTAATTGAGTTACGCATGACGAATGATTTAGAAGTGTTAGAGGAGATCTACCCATTAATTGGTCGATTATTAGATGTTGCTGAAAAATCACACTCATATATGATTCAATGTGAAACTTATCTATTGAAGGCCAAGATATCATTATCAATATTAGATATAAAAAAAGCTCAGCAATTCTTAACTCAAGCTCAACAAATGGCAGAAAGATATGGTTTAAAATTGCTTGCTGTTAAAATTTCAAATGAACATGATAAACTTCTTAGACAGATAAATGTGTGGGAAAAGCTAAAAGATTCGAGCTCATCATTAAAAGAGCGTATGGAATTTGCTCGAGTAAATGAACAGATGGAGGATATGATTAGGATGCGAGCATTAAAACCCCCTGAACTTTCTGATGAAGCACCTGTGCTCCTTTTGGTTGTAACTGAGGGAGGCATACCTATATTCTCAAAATTATTTACCGAAGATCTATCATTTGAAGACCATCTTTTTGGAGGATTCTTTACTACTATTAATTCATTTATCAATGAAAAATTCTCTGAAGGGCTCGATCGAGCTATTTTTGGGGAACATACACTCCTGATGAACTTTACTTCACCATTTTTTATATGTTATGTATTCAAGGGACAGTCATATCTAGCTCAGCAGAGATTTCAGTCTTTTATCGATGAGATACAGAGTAATGAAGATATTTGGATTTCTTTTGAAAAATTCTACAGTTCAAACAAGGAAATTCAATTAACAGACATTCCTTCTCTTGATCTATTGATAGATGAAATTTTCATTAAGAAAAATGATTCATTGACAAAGAATTTAATTCATTAAATGGATTAAAAAATCACCTAAAATTTATCTAGTAATACAATATGAAATTAGATTATGGAAAAGAAGGTCTTGAATTAAAACTTGATCCAGATTGGAATGTAACTATTTTCCATCCATCCGAACGAGAACCTTATGATAATCCTGTAGAAAAAATTAGAGAATCAATTAATAACCCAATAAACAGTTTAAAACTTAAAGAAATTGTTGAAAATAAAAAAATTATAGAAAAAGTATGTATCATTGCTAGCGATGCTACTCGACCAGTTCCTTCACATTTGATTCTTGAAGCCCTGATATCAGAATTAAACGATTGCGGAATTAATAATGATCAAATCATGATTCTTATAGCTACAGGATTCCATCGTACCTCCCGTGAAGAAGAATTGGAACGAATCCTTGGCAATAATCTTATCAATAAGATTAGGACAGTCGATCATATCGCAACAGATAAAGATTCAATGGTTAGTTTAGGAACAACCTCGGATAATCATCCAATATTCATGAACAAACATTATTATGAAGCAGATCTAAAGATTTTAACTGGATATGTTGAACCTCATTTCTTTTTTGGATTTGCAGGAGGAAGAAAATCTATAATTCCGGGAATCGCGGGTGCTGAAACACTCCAACATAATCATTCTGCTGTAAATATCGCATCTCCTTTTGCTAGATTTGGAATTTTCAAAGAAAATCCCTTACATCAACATTCTATTGAAATTTCAAGAAAAGTAGGAGTAGATTTTATTGTAAATGTTTGCATTAATGAAAATCATGAAATAATTCAGGTTGCTTCTGGAAGTTTTGAAAATGCTCATGAAACTCTAGTCAATTATCAATTAAAACATATTTTCAGAGAAATAAATGAACCATACGATATAGTAGTATGTGGAAATGGTGGATTTCCCCTCGATCTTAATTTATACCAAGCGGTGAAAAGCATGGCTATAGGAGAAATGGCGGTGAAAGAAGGGGGTTCAATTATATCAGTTAATGAATGTGTTGATGGTATTGGAATTGGACAAGATAAATTTAAGGATTTGTTATTTTCTGAAATGTCTCCAAGAGTTATTTATGAAAAAATCCTTAAGAAAGAAATTGTTGTTCCCGATCAATGGGAAATCCAGATACTAGCCCGTGTTCTAATGAAAGCAGATATAATTGTTGTTTCAAAATTAAAGGAAAATGAAATAGGAAATATTGGTTTAAAATATGCTGAGAGTGTTGAGAGTGCAATCAAGAGTTGTTTTGAAAAATACGGAAAGAATGCCTCTATACTAATTTTACCCAATGGTCCACAAGTACTCCCATTACTGAAAAAGAGAACTGAATCAAAAAGTAATTAATTCGCTTCTAAAACACTAAATATGAAAACACCGGGAACACTTATAATCTATAAATCCCACCAAAATCCCCGTAGTTTCGTTTGTACGGCGACATATAACAATTTTGTATAGTTAAATATTTATATAATGAAGTAACTTAAATAGACATAGTCAATAACAAAGTAATTTACATAATTATAAAAATTATAATTTATTGTAGATACAATTATATACAAAACTGATCATTTGAATCAAAGAATGAAACATTCTATTGATCAGTATCAATATTGATTAACTCTCACAAATTCGCAAAAAATAAGACAGGAAAAAGTGAATACCCATGAGCTATAAAGATAGACTTCGTTCAACAAAGGTGGATTCTGAAACCCTTACCTGTAGTTCAGATTCTAGTTGTTGCAATAATCCTTGTATTGAGTCGAGAGATGGAGATAACGTCTGCTTAAATTGTGGAATGATTGTTAGCAGGAATTTGGTTGGAAATGAGCGCCGTGCTTACACAGTAGAAGAAGTAAATAAAAGGAGACGAACCGAACCAAGATGGCGGGAATTTGGACCAAGAACTATGCTCCCAAACACTAAAATTGACTCTAAAGGAAGGCTTATTGGAGCAAAAGGAAAAACACTGTTCTCAAGATTATCCAAAATACAAAATTCATTAATCTCAAGTATAGAAAGAAATTTCTGGGAAGCTAAACCAAAATTAAAAATGCTTACCTCCAAGATGAATATCCCTGAGTATATCAAGGAAACTGCTTGGAAAATTTACAGTGTTGTAGCTAAAAAGAAATTAACAATGGGACGATCGATTGATGGATTCATTGCTGCAGCTTTATATGCCGCGATTAGAGTTCATGAATTCCCCAGATTACTTGAAGAAGTATGTGAAGCATCTATGACTCCCAGAAGAACTGTACACCGTTCTTTAGGAATGATTGTTAAGGAGGTACTTCCTGAGTTAAGTTTGAAATATAAACCAATTACAGCAGAACAATTGGTTTTTAGATTTGGCAACGACTTGGGATTACCTATGGAGACCCAGAAAGTCGCAATCAATATGCTTGTAGAAGCTTCTAAAAATGGATTATTACGGACGGGAAAGGATCCAAAGGGGTTAGCCGCAAGTGTAATTTATATGGCAGCAAAAGCAGGAAATTGCCGAAAGACTCAAGCAGAAGTTTCAGAGGTCGCGAAAGTAACCGAAGTAACTCTCCGAAGTCGTTCAAAGCAAATAAAAAGCAAATTGTCATAAAAATACTAAATCAATAATTTTTAACATCTGTGATTTTTTTTTTTCTTTTTTTATTTACTCTTTTTATTTCTATATTTGCATTTGATAAAAATAACATTATATAGGAAAATTTTTATCTTTTCTATAGATTAATGAGCTACATAGAAAAGAAGTATAAGCAAAAGATCAACGAAATATTCGAAGAATTACCAAGTTTAGAAAGTCACTTAGTTGAGCTTTTGGAAAGAAATTCTGTTAAAGTTGTAGACGAAGTAGCTCAAGTTTGTGCAAAGTTTAACAAACAAATCAATCTAATTCTAAGAAAGTATTATCCTGAAATAAAAGAAATGAAGGACAAACTTGAAATTAAATCGTCATTAAAATTTTATTATGATTTAATTGATAAGTTGACGGATTTAGTTCGAAATATCGAAAACTTTCAAAAGATTGATCCAGAATATTATGAAAAATTGATCGAGTTCATAGTGGATAAAGAAAGTCTAATTAATGGAAAATATAAGCTAATCTGTTCTAATGAACTGACAGCTTTTTATGATCCAACAGCTAGGGCGAATCTAGAGAAAATAATTTCAGAAAAATTCTTGTCTAGGAGTAAGGAGTATTTTACTTTTGGTTCTTTAGAGGAGGAGATTAAGAAAATTGCTAAAATTGCTGGTGCAGATCAAGTTTCGATAAATCCAGTTGAAGATTCAATGAAAGAGGAATTCGAATCCGCTAGGTCAATCATAAAATATTCTGTTTCTAATGAAAATGACACCAAGACATTAGAAAAAATAGGTGAAGAACTAAAAGATTTTCTAGAAGCTAAAAATTATAGTGTTATATTAAAAATTGGATTTCTGATTACTGACGCTTTACTCTTTAGTGATTTAAATTAAATTATGTGTCTAAAGGTGGAAGAGGAGGCACTTCAAAATCGTTCCATTCATTTGGTGTAGGATAATCCCACCAATGAGCAGGGATGGTGGAATAATCTCCATATTTCTCAACTCCATGTTCTAAAGCTTTAATATTTTTTCTAGGTACATTTATGTCTTTATAATCATCATAAAAAAATACGCCATATCCTCCATTTTTTGTTCCAAGATTCCTCATCATATGCCACACTTCTCGTTCTATTTGGTCAGGCGTACCTAAAGGGTAAAGTGATTGAATATTAGCACACGCCCAGAACATAATTTTCCCTCGATAAGGACTCAAATTAGGATATCCACTCATTCTAGGACTATCAAACTCAATTGCGTCTAAACCCCAATCAATCAAAACAGGTAATAGAGGATCTACTTTTCCACAACAGTGATGATGAACCTCTATCCCTAGCGCATGAGCCTCATCGATTACATATTTATAGGAAGATTCATACATTTTTCTAAATGTTTTCGGACTAAAGAAGGGACCTTTTTGTTCACCTAAATCATCAACTATCCAAATTCCATCAGGATTTATTCCTAATTTAATAGCATTTTTCATGCATTTTACTTGGAATTCAGCAACTGCTTCGAGGGCTTTTTGCAATTCTTTAGGATTTTTTTTGTGATCAAGTAAATAATTATTAAAACCTCTCATTGCAGATACAACTTGGGAAGGTCCATAAGAAGGAAATATCAATAAAAAATATGTATCATTACTCAAATTCCGCTTTGTATTCAAAGCAAATTCATATCTCGTTTTATCATCCGCATCAGGAGCATATCTCTCAAAATAAGTATCAAAATCATCCCAATTTAGTAAAGAAGGTCTTCCAGGGTGTCCTTGATTCTTGTCATTCCCTTTCATGTTCCAAATACAACCCCACTCATCAATTTCTTCATGTGGGATGGTTCTCCATTTATTTCCTTCATATTCTGGTTTATTTTTTACCCATTCAGGTCTATTCCATTTGTAAGACCCTCTAACATGAGGAAATAATCCTTTTTCCCCCTCATTCCAACCAGGGTTCCAATTTTTAGAATGAGTTATAATCAAAGGTCCAATATCTCCTTTTATCAAATTAAAAACAGGTACTTTATCAGGATTATTAAAATGAAGTGCGGCTCGAACACGTTCTCTTGAATTCATAATATCTCCCTTACTAACTGTAATAGTGTAGAAAATAATATTACTTTTTATAATAAACTATATAATTTTTATAATATTATATCTGATGATTTTCTATGGCTAAAAAGAAAACAGAAGCCCCTATAACTGGAATGACAGTTTCAAAGGAAGAGGATTTTTCTGAGTGGTATACAGAAATATTAAATAAAGCAGAATTAGCGGATATTAGATATAATGTTAAAGGGTTTGTAGTTTATCGAGAATGGGCTACAATTACTATCAAAAAAATGTATGCAAAGTATGAAACGTTGTTAGAAAAGAATGGACATTTACCATTGACAATGCCTTCCCTAATACCTGAATCAAATTTTCATTTAGAGGCACAACATGTTGAGGGTTTTACTCCAGAAGTATTTTGGGTAACCGAAGCCGGCAGTTCCGGTAAACTAACTGAGAGACTCGCGCTACGTCCTACAAGTGAGACGGCATTATATAAAATGTATCCTTTATGGATTCATAGCTATAAAGATCTACCTTTCAAAAGATATTTATCATGTCAAGTTTGGCGCTATGAGACAAAGATGACAAGACCTTTTTTCAGAGGAAGAGAATTCCACTGGATAGAAGCCCATAATGTGTATGCAACAATGGAAGATGCTATGAACCAAGTAAAAGAAGATATGGAGATGGCATATGAGATGCTTCAAGAAGAATTTGCAATCCCTATTATCTTTTTTGAAAGGCCTCAATGGGATAAATTCCCTGGCGCCGTTTCCACGTTTGCAGCAGATGTTTTAATGGGTTCAGGAAAAGTGATGCAACAGCCATCAACCCATCTACTTGGCCAGAATTTTTCAAAACCATTCAATATAAAGTTTGTAGATACAGATGGGGAGGAAAAATATGGATATCAAACATGTTATGGTCCTGCGATAAGTAGAATATACGGTGCTATGATTGCGTTTCTCGGTGATGATAAAGGATTAGTTTTACCATTTGATCTTGCACCAATTCAAATAGTGATTGTTCCAATATTATTTAAGGGGAAAGAAGAAGAGATTTTAAAAGAAGCTAAAGAGGTATACGAGAAGTTAAAAGATAAATATCTAGTTAAACTTGATGATTCCGATCTCTCAGTTGGGAGTAAATTTTATTATTGGGAATTAAAAGGGGTCCCATTAAGAATCGAGATTGGACCAAAAGATATCGAAAAGAAGCAGATTTTAGTGGTAAAAAGACATGATGGGACAAAACTGACCATAAAAAAAGAGCATATGGAAACAAAAATAGATGAGCTTACTCAAAATTATACTAACGAGATCAAAGAGAAATCTATGGTAGATTTCGAGTCTCAAATTGAGGTTACCTATGAAAAAGATGCGGCAATTGAAGCAATTAATAATGGAAAAATAGTATGCTGTGGTTTCTGTTCAATAGATATGGATGCGTATCCTTGTGCGGAAGTGGTTGAGAAAGAAATTGGGGGTTTTGTGCGAGGAAGAAGATTCGATGAGGAGAAACATGATTTTGCAACATGCTTAATATGTGGAAAACCTGCAGGATGTACTGTGTATATCGCTAAAAGTTATTAAAGAATATTTAAGATTTTTCGTTTTCTTTTTGGACTTTTTTCATGATTCTTGGTTATTTTATTAAATATCAATCTATTAGTGGTTATTATGGTTTACCAATAAGATAGATCAAGGCCTCTGCTAATGATCCTCGCAAACAAATGAAATCATGACCACCAGCATATTCTACATATTTTACCGAGTAGTCTTTACTCAGTAAAACATCTCGAAAGTAACGATTTGAGTAAAAATGAGTGGGTTGTCCATGCAATTTTTCTCTACTTTCATAAATACCGACCTCTAAATAAAAATCTAAAGGAAGTTTCTCATTTTTCACATATTCCCCAATAAGATAATGCCAGTTCCAAAAATAAGGATTTAATTTTGGATCCATTTTTTCAGGGTACCAATATGAACCAGATTGAGAGAGAATCTTACCAAATTTATCAGAATACGTTAACCCCATATAAGAAGCTGCTAAAGCACCTATACTGGCACCTCCAACAATTGTTTTTTCTGGTTTATTAGATATGTTGTATTTCGTTTGAAGATAAGGATATAATTCCTCTCCTACAAAGAAAGCAAAATCAGGATTAGTATTTAATTCAAAATGATGAGATTCAACATGTGGATAAATGAAAACAGCGATAATGGGTGGTATCTTCTTGGAAAAAATCAAATTGTTAAGGATAACATGTGTAGGGATTACGTTTGGATCATTATAAATAACTCCATCAGTTAAAAATAAACTATCGTATGGATTAGCTGAAGGTTTGTAATTTGGTGGGAGATATATTGTTATACTAAATTCTCTCTCAAATTTAGTACTTTTGAGTTGAAATTGTTCTAATTTTCCTTTTGGGACATTATCTTTTTCCTCTATCCATGGTTGTGAAGGGGCATCTGGGAGTTCCAGTACAGCTAGGGTTTGTTTAAATGCAGTAACATTCTTTTTATTAAGTGGGTCACCCTTAAGAACTGGTGTTATGATATCATTTTGGGGATAAAGAGGAATATTTGCTTTCTGTCTTGAAATTGCATAGGTAGTTCTGGTCTCATTTAGAAAGAAAATCGATTTATAGTAGATATTTGTTCCTTGAATACGTTTGAATATTCCTCTATGTGGTATGACACCTAAACTTCCGCTTATCAAAAGAATTTCATCTGTTTCGGCATCTTCTTTATATAAAAAAGTAACAAGTTTATATTTAGGTTCTTTTTCGATATTTTCAAATATTGGAGTACCTTGTTCTTCAATTTCGTTCCAAAATTCATCAATAATTTTTTTTTTATTTGTTGTTTTTTCTAAATTTTCTTTTAACTCTAATAAGCGTGGGCTAATAATTTCATCATTAGGGATTGATATCATGTATAGTTGTTTTGTTTTATCATTTATAAATTTCTACTTTTATGTAAAAGTAGTATTCAAACTATAATTCATGGAAAAACCAGTTAGTTGCACTTTTTATATACTTATAAACTATAAATAGAAATAATAAAATTATCTTGAAATAAAGTCATTCTTCTCTATTCAAACTTAAGAATGATTCAAGTTTTTCATCATGAAGTTTTTCAAGTCTTTTTTTCATTTCTTTATATTCTCCTGTGGAGCCATCAATAGGAAATTTTAGTAATATTAACATACCAACGATTAGAAAAAGAGCAGGAATTAACCCTATATTCAATTTAATGCCAAATTGAGCTAGGGCTGTTTGAACTCCCCCACTTTGATTATATCCAGTTAAAAATAATACATATCCAGTAAAAGCAGCAGCTAATGACTGGGCGGGTTTAGTGAATAGGGCTGTAGATCCAAAATATGCTCCTTCTCTCCTGAGCCCTGTCTTAAGCTCATCCTCATCTATAACATCTGCCATTAGGATCGGGGCAAGGAGAAAAACACCGGAATATCCAATACCGATTATAAACAAAAGTACATTTGAACCAGTAAAATCTGAGATGAATGTCAATATAATCAATCCCCCAATTGCAATAAATGAAAGATAGATTATTGCCTTTTTACCCCCATATTTTTTATTAAAAAAGAGACTTATTGGATATCCAATTAAATTTGCGATAATAAATACAAAAATAGGGAGTTGTGAGAGAATATTATCTGTGACCTGTAAAACATCCTGTACATAAAAACTTACTTGAGAATATATAGCAGAACCAATATAACCGAGCATAAAACCAAAGATTGTATAAATAATAAAACCTTTATTTTTGAGAGTATATTTAATTGATTCAAAAAATTTCATTCTTTCTGTTTCAGCATGCATAAATTCTTTCCTTTCCTTGATGTAAAAAGTCATTATTGCTAAACTGACTAAACCTATAATTGTAAATGCTATTGTTAATGATTGGAATACTGGAAGATTTTGAGAATATGGATCTTCATTCACGATTAGAAGAAAGGGAAGGATAAATGTGATAACTTGTCCAAAAAGAGTACCAATTGCCCAATATAATCCTGTACTTGCTCTTTCTTCTGGTAAAATAGATAATTCTGTCACTAAAGCCATTTGCATAATTCCAATGGTAGTATAAAAGGTGTCATATAATAGTAGAGTAAGTAGTAACCAAAAGAAGTATATCCATTGAGAACTCATTAATGATGGATCCAGAATTGGTGGAAAAAATAAAAGAAAAAACGATATGGAAATAGCGGGAGTAGCGATAATCAACCAAGGCTTCCTCCTGCCTAATTTCGTTCTTGTACGATCTCCAAAATATCCAATTAATGGATCATTTATAGCATTCCAAACGATATATAAGATCCATGCAAGACCCCAAAAGAATAAATCTATTTCTATGACTTTGATATAAAAATTCATTAACCAGGCAGCAAACATACCTGCACTTAAATTGAAACCAATACCGCCAATTGCAAAATTAATTTTAGTGGAACGATTGATTTTAAACTTGTCTTCTATAGAACTCATAATATTATCAAATAAGGATAATTTAATTTATTTTGGCTATCTATATTTTAAGGTGAAATTTTAGAATAAATTAAAATATTTGGGAAAATGGATTTTTTGATCTTTAATTCAATTTAATTTCAGAGTTTTACATCATTAGAACTAATATTATATTTAATCGAATATTATGTATTATTATGGCAACTAAAGAAAAAGTTTTAAATGTTTTTAAAAGTAGCGCTAAACCTTTGCGACCTGGTGAGATTGCTGACCAAATAGGGATTGAATCTAAGGAAGTATCTAAAGTTATAAAAGAACTACGGGAAGAAGGAAAGGTTTACTCACCTAAGCGATGCTATTATGCGCTGAAATAATCATAAATAACTAAATTTTTTATATATCGCTTTTAAATTATTGTTTTATCAAAGAAATCTTCTTCTAAACTGAATAATAAAATAAATCCCTGCCACACCACAAACAAAAACAATAGAGGATATTGAGATAATATAAGGAATATCAATAGGTGTTGGAGGATCTGAAAATTCACCTAATACGGGATTCTTAATTATCAAAGCCCTTTTATTATAAAGTCCGATACCTGTAAGACCAGTGACATAAATATTCAAATCTGAATCTACATGGATATCAAAACACCAAGTACTACTTAAATTATTCCAAGCACCATCGAATTCTAAATGTCCCGAAGAATTAAACTTGACAAGATATAGTTCATTTCCTGAAAAAAAAGAATTTATACCAGCACAATAAATGTTTTTAGAATTATCTATTGAGATAGACGCCCAAACATCAGATGTTCCTCTTATTGCATCATTTTGCCAAACATCTATCGTTTTATTTAAATGCCAAGAGGAATCATATTTTAAGATTATATTTTGAGTAATCTCTTTATCTGTTCCCATTAGATAGAGATTACCTAATATATCAAAAATCATAGTACTTGATATATAATAATCTTCCCTATGCCAACTGTTAAATGATACCAAAGATCCTGAAGAACTATAAACACAGGTGAAAATTATGGGAGCGCCCCAATAATTGTCAAACGAAAAAGACCAACTTCCTGTACTTATTATTCCCGCTATATAGGTTTGATTCAAATGATCTACCATAATTGTGCAAGGAAAACCATATAATAAATAGTAATCATCCAGAAGAAAAGAATGATTCCATTGAGATATTCCATCTGTATTAAATTTTTTAAGATAAATATGCTGCCCATCTCTCCTAGAATCCCAAACATTACCTAAAATGTATATATTATCATAATCATCTAGATAAATACTTCTAGCAGTACCCTCTAACGTTTGATTCCAAATTGAATTTCCTGAGTTGTTAATCTTCATTAAAATACTTGTGTCTTCTAGAAAATAGAAATTAATAAGATTATAGATTTTTTGTTTGGAATCTACTGCTAGATCTGCAATAAATTTAGTATCATTATTTAACTTCCATGTGCTATTCCATAGTTTTTGACCATATTCGTCAAATTTTACATTAAAAATAGGTCCCTCACGATTAGTACAAAAGCCACCTGCAATATATACATTATTTGATGAATCTGTGACTATTTTTTCTGCAAATGTATCTATTCCCAAAATCTGACTCCAAGAAGAAGAGTTAGATGAGATATTAAATGAATTAGAATATTCAGAATTACTTTTTTCATAAAATTGGAAATCATGTACGTAAAGAAAACCATTAGATAAAAATGCGATATTTATAGTAAAATAAGTTATAATTAATTTAATCCTAATTTTTCTCAATTAAACAAGTTCGCCTTGGAAGATTATAAATATATTAGAACAGTACATACGCAAATATTTAATTATTATTACTAATTAGGGAAAATGGTGTGATATTAGATAATAATTTTTTTCAAGAAGAAGCTCTAAATAATCGATGGGTTATGTTCAAATCGAACGGATAGAGAATATTATATAAAAAATAAAAAAATAAATATAACCTCAATGAGAAGGTTGAAGAACTTCCGCTTTTTCTTGAATTTCTTTTATAAATTTAGATTCCAAATTTGTATATCCACATTTTAAGCATTTTACAGTTTTTGGTGGAAAATAACTCATAACTTTAGGTATTTTCATTGAAGTACAATTAGGACAATAATAATACATTTTTTTACCACTTCGCAAAGGTTTATTATTATCTTAATTTTTAATTTTTAAAAATCAATAAAAAGTACAATAATTTAGTTTTGATAGCAATGAATGGTTTTATTCACCCTATTTCTTCTGATTTTGAAGATATTTATTTTATAGAAGGAGCGAGGGATGGTAAATATCCTTATTCACATTCTTTACTTATAAAAGACTTATTAATTGACACCGGGATATCAAGTAGACTTTTAAGAAAACTCAAAAGACTCTGTCCAATAAATACTGTGTTATTATCTCATTGGCATGAAGACCATACTTCAGGAAATAGACTATTGCCTAATGCTAAATTCCATATTCATTCAAAAGATCAATATATTATACAAAATGTTAATAAATTTAATGAATTCTATGGGATATCAAACACTGCTGGGGAAGAGGAATTTGATTGGCTTATGGAGGGTTTCAGGCTAAAAAACACGAAGATTGATGAAGTGTTAGAGGATAATCAAATTATTAAATTAGGAAATGGCTATGATATTAAGATAATTCATACTCCTGGGCATACTGCGGGTCATTGTGCATTTTTAGAATTGAATTCAAAAATAGCATTTCTTGCTGATATTGATCTAACTAATTTTGTTTTCTATGCTGGTATTGATTCAAATTTAATGGATTTTGAAAATTCGTTAGACCGGCTAGGTTTGTTTGATATTAAAACGGCTGTTACTGGTCATAGAGGGATCGTTGAAGGTGAAAAAAAGATAAAAAAAGAAATTGAGAATTACAAATCAATAATCTCTAAGCGAGACGATCGGATTTTGTCCTATTTGTCTGAGACTAATCCGAAAACAGTATTAGATTTAAAAAATCAAAATTTAATATATAAATATTATAGCCAATTCAAGGAATACGAAATCATCGCAGAGATGATAATGATCCAAAAGCATTTCGATAAATTCCTTGAGAAAGGAATTATTGGATCTAAAAATAATGGATATGTCTTGAAATAATAATATCAAACTATACTGAAAATTATAGATCTCTTCAATAATTTTCAAAATTCATCATAATAATCAAGAATAAGCTTTTATAAAATCTTTTTAGAAATTCTATATTTTAATATTCATGGAACAAAAAGAGCCTATCCTCTTTCGAAAGTATCCCAACTTAAAGGAGAAAGTTCCTTGGATACCATTTCTTACAGATCTGCCAACTCCTATCGAAAGATTAACAGAATTGGAAAAAGAGTGTAGATTAGATACTGGAAAAATATATATTAAAAGAGATGATAAAAACCATCCTATTTATGGAGGGAATAAATTCAGAAAATTTGAGTTTATATTTGGAAAAGTATTGAAAAAGAAAAAAAAAGGAGTTGTTACAAATGGTGGAAACGGAACAAATCATGGTTTAGCGTGTGCTATTGCTTGTCATGAATTAAATCCGCCTTTAAAATGCCATCTTCATCTTTATCATCAGCCGTTAACTTGGCATGTACAACGTGTGTTATTATTATTTAACTATTTTAATGCTAAACTTCATTTAGGGAAGGGAATGATAGGTACTTTTGTTAAATTCTTATTTTTCAAACTGTTACATCCTAAATATTACTTGATGCTTCCGGGAGGTTCTCCGTTGTTTGGAATAGGAACGTCTCTAGGGACAATTGGATTCATAAATGCTGCATTTGAATTAAAAGATCAAATTGATAAAAATATAATTGGTGAACCGGATACAATTTTTGTAGCGGGAGGAACAGTAGGGACATCAGCAGGACTAGTAGCAGGAAGTAAACTTTTAGGATTAAAATCAAAAGTTCATGTTGTTGCGGTTAGTACAAGTTTAACCGCTAATCCATCAGCAGTTAAAAGGACTGCTAATAAAGCAATCAAATACTTGAGGAAAAATGATAAAACAATTTCAAATGTAAAAATTTGTGAAGATGATTTTGTTTTTATTAAAGACTATTTAGGATCTGGTTATGGTATAAAAACTAAAAGAGGACAAAATGCGGTTGATAAAGTTATTGAATTAGAAGGACATAAAAAAGATTTTAAACTTGAAACTACTTATACAGGAAAGACTATGGCTGCAATGTTAGATTACTTAAATCAAGAAGAGAATAAAAACAACACAGTTCTATTCTGGAATACTTATAATTCTAACGATTTGGATAAATATCTTAAAGAAACTAATTTTCAATACAAAAAGTTGCCCAAAAAATTTCATAAATTCTATGAAAAGGTTCAATTTCAATGCTGGCAAATAACAAATTGCCCCGATGATATAAAAGAAAGTTGTTCTGCTTATCTAAACCATGAGTATAGATTTTGGAAAATAACAGAATGTAAGCTTGATAAACAGAAACAAGAG
>JBHLPW010000113.1:1037-7220 GCA_048939015.1 Promethearchaeota archaeon | reverse complement strand
TAATGAATTACAAAAAATTTCTCTAATTGCTCAAAAATTAAAATCTAAATTTATATCATAGAAAATTCTATAGATTTAAATGTATTTAAAAAAAAAATCAAATATTGCATTAATATGATTGAAAATGATGAAGGGTTTAACATATTAAAGTTATTTACGAATGAGACTGATTATTTTGATTTTTTTTTCATAACAGAATAAGATTTGAGGGATATTCATGAAAAAAAATGTATATATTATTGAAGATAATGAAAAAAATATGAAATTGTTCAAAGCAATTCTAAATTTAATGCCAGATATTGAAGTGTTTGAAGAAACGCAAGGAGATTTAGGATTAGAATTGATAAAAAATGGTAGACCTGATTTAGTCATTCTAGATATCCAACTTCCAGAAATAAGTGGAATTGATATATGTATCGATTTACGAAAAGTGGAGTCATTTAAAGAAATTCCAATAATTGCTGTAACCTCCTTTGCAATGAAAGGTGATAGAGAAAGAATCTTATCAGCAGGATTTACTGATTATTTCTCAAAACCAATTAAAGTTAATGAGTTTAGAAATGTTATCAAAGGTTATTTAAAAAAATAGCAAATTTCATGATAATATGATTTTTTTTAATAAAATCTTTAATTTTTAAGTAATTCTAAATTATCCTCTGAATTCTCCATAATAGGAAGTGAAAAATAAAATGTACTACCTTTATTTTCCCCTTTCGATTCTACCCAGATTTTACCTTTATGTAAATCTATTATTTCTTTTGAGAAATATAGTCCTAATCCAATACCATCAGAAATAATATCATAACCATTTCCATATTTTTCAATTTTACCAAATGGTCTGAAAAGTTGCTTTATTTCTTCTTTTCGTAAACCAATTCCATTATCTTTTATTGAAATAATTATAGTATTTTTCTTAAGTTTAGATTGAATCGTGATTTTGCCTTCTTTAGGAGTAAATTTTATCGCATTCTCTAAGAGATTTACAAACACATTAAAAATTTTAACACTATCAATATTTACAATTAAATTATTTTGAATACTTAAATTTATTGTATGCTTTCTTAATTTAATCAAGCCCTCCATCTCTATTATACATTTTTTAATTAAATTAGATAAATTCATCTGCTCTAGCTTTAATTCTACTAGATGTATATTTAACCTTGCACTTTCTATGAAATCATCAATAAGGAATTTTAGTTTGTCTGCTCCCTCTTTGATTCTCTTCAAAAACGATACCGTTTGAGTATCTAACTTTTTATTCATATCTGATAATAGGAGATCCACAAATCCTTTAATGGATATAAGAGGGGTCTTAAACTCATGTGAAAACCTTATTAACAAGTTAGATTTCATATCTTCCATTTCTTTCCTTTCAGTAATATCTTGTAACCATAATCTGAGGGTATTTATTTTACCCTCTTTCTCATATATATGCAAAACCTTTCCTGACAACCATATAATTTTTCCTTCTTTGTTACGAATTCTGAACTCTATATCTTTATTTTTAGGCAATTTTTTAATATCTAAAGACTTCTTCGAATAGAAAACGTTATAAAAAACCTTTTCATTCTTCAATTCTTCTATAGGATAGCCGATAATTTCTAGTACTCTTGGATTGATATAGTTCATCTCCCCCTTATTTAGATCAATTTCAAATAAGCCCATTGGACATGTTTCAATTAAATTCTGGCATTTTTCTTCGGATTTTTTTAAGTTTTGCTCTGCTTTTATACGTTTGGTAATATTCCTTACAAGACCTTTAAATCCAATTATTTCCCCATTAAAATCATATCTCAGATAAATGGATGTTTCAACGTATAATTTATTCCCACTTTTCTGTATGATCTCATATTCAAAAAGTTCGAAGCCTTCCTTGGCTCTAAACAATTTGTTGAAAATATTGAAAACTTTATTTCTATTCACCTCATCATATAATTGACTATAATGCATATATAGCAATTCATCTTCCGAATAACCTGTGTATTTGCATATAGAATCATTGAAGTATGTGAAGTAACCTTTAAGGTCAACTTCAAAATAACCTTCCTCAATAGTCTCTACAACATTTTTTAACCTTTCTTCTGACATTTTAAGAGATTCGGATAATTCCTTGACTTTATTCGACAAGTTTTTGACCACTATTTCAAGATCATCTTCATTTTTGTTTAAATCATTGTTAATTTGAATTTTTGCCGCCCTCTTTATTTTCTAATTAATTTTTAGGGAAATACAAATATAAAAAATGTAAAAATCATATTAATATTTATTATAACCTTTATTTCGAGAACTGTTAAAAGTTATAATAATAAGGAGTTTCATTTATCAATATTTCTATGAACTATCAAAACGGTAGGTAGACAGGCTCTTCTCAGGAAATTCAAATTATGGTTGATATAAAAAGATACGAAATTTGCATTTCATTTGTCATTGACAAAAAAGTCAATCAAGGAAAATGACATTACAATTTAAAATATCGTAAAATCATAACTCATAATGCCAGGGGTAAATTTTCCTTAAATTTTTTCTAAAATAGACAAGATTTAATAGTGTATACAATTCTTTCTAATAGCTAATACCATATTCAGATTAGGAAATGAATATTTTTATGAATTCTCAGTCCTTAAATGCATTTTAATATTTCGTCTATCTTTTTTGATTTTTTAAATGTTTTTTGATTAACAAATTTTGTGTATTCATTTGGTAAAAGTCTAAGTAAAGGAATTTAATATTGATTTCGATTATTACAAATAGAAACATAATTCATTAAATAAAGAATTGTGGATTATAACTTAACCCTAAAATAACTTTCTCTGGAGAAGTATAAATTTTAGGTCTCCCTTCTTTAGAAAGGTTGCCAAATTTAGATAAAAATTCAATAGATTCTTCTAGTTTTTCAAAATTTGGAAAAAGGATAATGAAATGAGCTTTTTTGAATTTAAAATTGTACTTCCATATCACTTCAACTTCAGTTTGTAATATGAAATGAACATTTGGCACATTAAGATTATAAAAAGTTCCATCTAAAGCTTCTATTAGACTATCTTTTAATTCATTGAGCCATAAAGGGTGAAGACAATCACCTGTTCCCACAATATCTATTCCTTTTATTCTACAATTAGAAGAAATTCTATAAATGTCAATATTTTTACTCGCCCCTCCAGAGAATCTACTATGGATGTGTAAATCACTGATTTTATTCATTATTTTTAATAAATTAGTCTAATTTTGTTACAATATTTCAATAAATTTATTTAAAATCATAAATAAAAAATAAAGAAATTAAATAGAGTTAAAACTAGATAATAAAATTCATAATCTACCGCTTATTAAATAGAAGAGATTCTTACAAAAATCTTAATAACTTATTATTATTATAAATCATAAAATCCGCATAATTTTCTTTTAAAATAGAATTTTTAGATTTATAAAAACTAATTTTATTACTATTTTAAAATATCTTTTTAATTAAAGGATTGATTAATCTCAGAATTATATAGAAAAATTTTACATTTTTAAACTACTTTTTAAAAATAAATGAATTTATTATCTAAAGTTTTTTATATTTTCTGGAAATAATATAGATAATACAAAATTAATCAAATTTATTTAAAGAAATCATTCAATCCTAAGAATATGTTATGAAAAAGAAGAAGAATCCGAAAAATGACAAAAAATTTGTAGGGATATTAGTAGATAATGAAACTAAGAAAAAGTGGGAGAATTTTGCTGACAATTATGATTATACTACTGTTTCTAAATTAATTAGAGAAGCAGTTAATTTTTATATAGATTCACAATATATTATTTCCTATATAAAAGATTTCTCAAACTTTACCCACAATTTAAAAGAACCTTTAACTTCGATAAAAGGATTTTCTCAAATAATACTTGAAAAATATTCTAATAAATTAGATATAAATCTATTGCTTAGAATTAAAGAAATCATAAAACAAACTGAATTTCTTGAAAATACAATTAATCAAATAAGCTTTGAGTTTGCTAAGGAAATTGAAGAATTTGATGTTTTAATTATTGAAGATGATATCCCCACAACAATGGTACTAACTGATCTGTTCGAATTAAAAGATAAAACATGTAAAGTTGCTATAAACGGAATGAAAGGTTTAGAACTGCTAAAAAAATCCAAACCAAAATTAATTTTACTTGATATTGTCTTACCTGACATTAATGGATACGAAATTTGTAAAAAAATAAAATTTGATCAAGATTTTAAAAAATTTAAAGATATTCCTATTTATTTTATAACTGCTCTTGAAGAATCAAAAGTTAAAGAAAATATGAATGAAACACAAGCTAATGGATTTTTTTTAAAACCCTTTGTTCTTTCAGAATTTGAACTTTTGTTTAATTATTTAGAACATGGATAACTTTGATTTTAATTACTGTTTAATAGGCAATCTTACGATAAAGGTTGATCCTTTATTTCTTCCTTTAGATTTGACCCATATCTTGCCCCCATGCATCTCAGTGATTTTATTTGCAATATATAATCCAAGACCAGGACCTTCTGTGTCAATATTCATACCATTACCATATCTCTCAATTTTACCAAATTTCTTAAAAATCATCTTTTTTTCTCTTTCAGTGAATCCTACTCCTGTATCCTCAATAATAATCTCTATAAAATTGCCATTTTTTATTGTACTTATATAAACACTCCCATTTTTTAATGTGTTTTGAATAGCATTGAGAATTAAATTTGAAATTACCTTTTTAATTTTGGAATTATCCATATCTAAATATAAATTATCATGAAATTTTTTATAAATCAATATTTTTCGTTTAGATGCTATATGAGCTATAGATTTTATTGATTCTTCAATTATGGGGATAATATTACTATCTTGAAACTCTAATTTTAAGCTATTAGATTCAATATTGAAAGTAAGAAGCAGATTATCAACTAATTCCTTTAATCTATACCCTCCCTTATTTATGATTTTAAGAAACTTTTGAGTTCTAATATCAATTTTTTCTCTACAATGATTAAGTAAAAATTCAGACCCACTGTATATTGATGTAAGCGGTGTTCTTAGTTCATGAGCAATTCTTTGTATTAAATCGTTTTTAATTTGATCTAACTCTCTCAATTTCTTTAACTGTTTTTCAATTAATATTTCTGCCTTTTTTTGGGAAGTTATATCGTATGAGATTACTTGTATATAATTTTTTTTTTCCATTTTAAGCAATGAAAAAGTAGATTTTAAAAAATAAAACTTTCCATCTTTGTTTATAAAACTAAAAATTCTTGGTTCTTCTAATTCTTTTTTTATTATCTCCATAAATTCTTTTTCTGTCCATTGAGATATATCTTTAAAAATTACTAAATTTTGAAACTTTTTACCTATTAATTCACTTTTACAAATTGAAAACAAATCTTTAGTGCGATCATTACAATCTATAATCTCTCCTTTTAAATTTAATAAAATTATTGACGCTGATGATGACTGTACTAAAATTCTGTATTTCTCTTCTAATTCTTTTATTAATAGTTTTGCTAATTTCTTATCAGTGGTATCGTTATATATGGCTACAATTTGACCATTTGGCAATTTATAAACATAATTTTCTCTCCATCCTTGAATTCTTTTATCTTGATAATAAGATGTTGGATGATACTCAGATTTACCCGTCTTCCATACTCTTTGAAATACTTCAAAAAGACCTAAATCTTTCACCCCTGGAAAGATTTTCAACACACTTTTACCAATGATGTCTTCTTTTTTAACACATTCAATCCTTTCACCGCTAATATTAAAATCTTTAATTATAAAATCTTTTCCATCATTTTTTGCATCATATAATGCTACTCCATTTGTTACGTTATTAAATAAATTCTTGTACAATTTCTTAAGAAGACATCTCTGTACTATAGAAGTAATCAATGTGATACTAGGTGTAACAACAAATGTTACAATTAGTATAAGTAATTGTAATGTAAACGCATCTTGTTTTGCACAAACTTTGTCCTGAGCTATTTTTAATTCCATTTCATGATGCAATTCAACCAAAATAGTATTTATGTCTTGTTTTTTTAAATTCATTTGCTTATAATTTTCATGCAGATGATCAACAAGATCAAAAATTCCTGTGATATGAGTCTCTATTAATGCTAAAAAATCGAGTTTATACCAATCGTGGATCTGATTAGCTAGTGATTTA
>JBHLPW010000113.1:0-1027 GCA_048939015.1 Promethearchaeota archaeon | reverse complement strand
ACTATGGCAAATGATTTTACGTACAGCTTTGGTGACAGAGGCTCAAAGGCGAAGGCGATAGCTCACTATAGGAATAATCCCAATATACTTAAAGAGATGAAGCGAGTAATATATCAAGGTTGTAAATATATTAAAGATGATAACGTGATTTATGTTTGTCCTCCAGCGTTTGGTGATCCCTCAGTGATTTATTTTGATTATCGGGAGACGTTAATATATAATATATATTATCATAAAAATTATCTCGTGATTGATTAAACTCTCTTCTTAATTCATAGCTGACTGAGTCAGACCAACTCATAAAATATTCTTGAGCAATGAAAAGTTGATATTCCAGTTCAACCCCTAACGCAACAGCCTTTTCCACACTGTCAGTTGTATTTTGAAAATCTATTAAAAGTGAGATTTCATTATCCAGAAAGTTCTCTTTAGAAATAAATTCTGTCTTTTTACGATTGTATGCATCTATTGTATCTAATACACCGGTACCATTTTCTATAAGCAGGAGAAAAACATCGTCTAACTCATTTTTTACTTTTTCTAATTCCTCTTTATGGGAAGGTAATGTAGTTATTAAAACTTCCATATCTGAGTTGATATTAATATAATTTGTATTAATATTCTCCCTCACACCTTCTATTCTCCCTTCTTCATACTCTTGGTAAAGAAGATATATACTTTCTAATCTAAATTCTATATTTTCAGATTCTTCAAGCGTATTTGTCTCTTTTTCAGTAAGCACTCTGATCTGAATATTTAATATGTTAATTTGGGACCATACTACTACACCTACAATTGCAAACAATCCAATTGCAATACCAATAACCAATCTCCATCTTATATTCCTAATTTACAGTCGCCTTATTTGAATCTTCTTAAAATTTTAAATCTATACTTAAATAGCCTGTTATGTTTTCAAAAATTGATCTGTTTTTTTATATTTTAATTTTGAATTTTATTAAGTTAATTTAACTTTAAAAATTATAGACTTTAATTTGTTATATTTTTATTTTTAATAGATTTTCAA
>JBHLPW010000004.1:114762-119840 GCA_048939015.1 Promethearchaeota archaeon | reverse complement strand
CTCTTTTGGCAACTACAAGCCGATTAACTTAGGAAAAGGAGGATTAATAGCAACAAGTGAAGATTACCTGAACAAAGATGGTACGGATGCTTATATTTTCAGATTACAGGCAGCTCGATCCAATCTGTGATCTCTGCAGGATATGTCAAACCCGATCTGTAACAATTTCAATTACTGATTCTACAGCAGGATTCCATTTTGGAGTATTTATACCATCTGTTACAATTTTAAAAATATTCTGTGGAATAGAATCAACCTTTATCTTTCTTTCTAATTTTGGCAAAATATCACCCATACTATATGATATGTGATCTTTTATAAATTTGTATAATTTTCAAAAAAAAAATCTTCAATCATTACTATAGTCTTTTTTGTTCTTTCCTTAGGATTCAATGAAGAAGAATAAAAATGTATTAAGAAATTGAACTTTTTATTATAGTTTCATATTATTTTTGAGAAATACGACTCACAAAAACCTAAATATTCCCTTTTTAATACTGTGGATTTTAGAAAAAATAGAAATAAAAATAAAAGTGTTTGTATAAAAAATAAAGATAATTATTCTACAGATTTTAAAAGTTCCTCAATTTCTGCTTGGATAATTTCTGGTTTTTTTGCTGTTTCGCCAGCAATGGCGAGTTGACGCTCTACTATTGGACGATGATATGTGTTCATCGCACAAAATGGGATTTCTCTAACTTTAGCGGGATCATCGGGATCTATAACTCCGTAATGAACTAAACAATTGCAAACTCTGTTCAAATCGAAGTTATATGCATCTTGGAAATGCATTGAGCTAACCATTAAATTTCGGTTATGGAGAAAGTCCCCTGCTGATTTCAAGTTTGGTGCCATTACTAAACGAGCAAATGCTTGATAAGTTTTGTCTGTAATAATTTTTTCTGGGTGTTTAATAAACCGTGCTGCTCCAGCAAAATAATAAGCTTTAATAATTTGGCGGTACCCTAAACCCGTCATGTCATCTACGAAGTTTCCGATTTTTGAGATTAGTTGTCCGAAATCTTCTAAATTAACTCCTTTCAGTAGACCTGTGGGCTTTGGCACTTCCTGCTTTTGGACCATATCCCATACTTGGTTAGACCATTTAATTAACCCTTCAGCATCAAAGAAATGTTCGATAGGTTCCCATTCATTCTTCTCGTTGACGACACATATTGTAGCAAAACCACAATCCTGATGGCTTGTCATGCTAAATGCGGGCATTTCATCAAACCAAGCTAGCAATTTCGTCATCTTTGCTGTAGTTGCAATAGGATAAAATTTAGTTACTGCGCCATTAGTGTGGCTATTAATAGCTTCTTTCAAATCAGAGGTTGTATATCTAATATCCATTAATTCTTCAAAACTTATACGACCAGTTAAAGAAACTGGTTGGAATATAATACCTGATACAATATCACAATTATCTCTAGCATAGTCTAAAATATTTCCAATCTGACTATCATTTACACCTTTCGCTACAGTAGGTACTAACATTACACCATAAAATCCAATTTTCCGAGCATTTTCAATAACTCTCTTTTTAAGTGGCCATAAGTTAACTCCTCTAATTTTTTTCCATATTTCAGGGGCATCAGTTGCATCAAACTGCAGATATATCGCATCCATTCCAGCGTCCATGCATTTTTTCATAAATTCGGGTGATTTACCAAATCGAACGCCGTTAGTGGTTACCATAACTTCAGTAAAGCCTAATTCTTTGCCTTTACGGATTATTTCTGGAAGGTCATCTCTCACGGTAGGTTCTCCTCCAGAAAGTTGGAGTAACACTGCTGCAAGGGGTTTCATTGATCTAAAATGCTCCATAATCCTGACAAGTTCTTCGAATGTAGGTTCTACGACGTAACCTGCTGCACTTGCATTGGCAAAGCATATTGGGCAGGTTAAATTGCACCTATTTGTAATATCAATTAAGCAAATGTTTGGAGCACTTTGATGGTTCTCACAAAGACCACAATCAAAAGGGCATCCTTTTGAAGTGCATTCTTTAATTCCTGAATTTATGTATTCTGGTTTTGTGGAATTGTTTATAGTAGAACCGATTTGATTAGTGAATTCTTGTTGCCACTTATAATCATCTGGATTAATTGAAATCTTATCTTTGAATTCTCCGTGATCTTTGCAGGTTTTTCGCATCATAACCCAATTAGTTTCTGGATCTACATAAATTTCTGCCGGAAGATGATGCATACATTCTGGACAAATGCTTGTTGTTGTTCTAATTATCTCTACGTCTTTTCGTTGAGTTGATTGAGTTTCTAACTCTGTCAATTTTATCATTACTCTGTTTTAATTTATTTAAAATAGTATTTTAATAAATAGTTATTCTATTAATTAAACTTTTAAATCATTTAAATTTTATAATAATCTCGATAATATTATCAATATTATTAAAAAAGATTTAAAAACTTAATAAAATCGAAAATTGTAACTCATTTTTTAATATTTCATTTATAAATTAAAAGGGTGACTCCTGCCCTACGCGACGCAAATAAGCGTCAAAACAAAATAGGGGGAGGAGGGCGAAATCAGAGTGTAAGAATTTACACTACCAAAAGACAAAAATCCAGGGTGTAGGCAGGAGTCATTGTTTTTTTGTTTTGACAAATTTTCTTAATTATTTTTCTTTATAAAAATATATAATTGTTGTAATTATAGATTATATTGTAATTTTTTATTGGTATATCACAATTAAATTTTTATCCTAACTTTAATATATCATCAAGAGTTTATAAATTCAATTATTATACACCCTTGAGTTTTATTAATATACATTTTAGATTAAAGAAAATAAGGAGATCTATAAAAAGCATTATATTAAAGTATATTTTAATTTTAGATATGATATGTCAAACAACAGCAAAGACCAAACAGTAGGAAGACCAGAACCGGAATTTAAAATCGATATATTAACCATAATTTTCATAATTGTCGGTTTTATAGCATCCTGGTTAAATATGTTGGTAATTTTGGATTCAATGCAAATTTGGTCTTATTTAACTATAATTTTTACAACAATAATACCTACAGTTGTTATTGCTTTAAAGAATCGTTTCTGGGGATATGGATACTTAATTGGATTTGCTATTGCGGGAATTCCTTTTTCATTTTTAAATCCTCCTTATGGAGATCTATTTATCGGATGGTATACTTTCGCGACATCTGCATTCATTTTTATAATTCTCTGGTTAATCTTTTGGAAAGCCTGGAGATCTCTATCCTCAATTAAACAAGTGTAAAGTTGAAGTTTAGTAAATTAGGGAATTACTAATTGTTTACATTTGATACATAATTTTGCTTCGAGTCTTGCTTGTTTTGCACATTCTAAGCAATAATTTGTTTTGCATGTGGGACAAGTGTAGATTTCACCTTTAATTTCACCCTTATGGAAAAGGCAAAAATTTTCTTTTATTTCAAAAATTGGAGGAAGAGCAGGAGGTGGTGGAATTTTTTTATCACTCATAGAATCACACATTGATAATTAGCTAAAATAAATTTAGATCTATTTGGAAAATAAAAATAAAGCTTTATGTTAAGAGATTTTAATACTATGTTAACATAGGTATATCTTCTATAAGAACGTTAATAACATTTGCAACAGCCATGAATTTTTCTTTAATCATATCGATTGTAAGTTCTCCAGAGTCGACCATATCTCCAATTAAATAAGTTTCATAAAAACATTTTTCCATTTCATAACAGAGGCCTGTTGTATGTAAAATTTCCTTACTTAAGTTCAATTCATTCAATACATTAGATATTCCTTTGACAAGATCCGGAGAGAATTCTTTGAGTTTTACAAGAATTTTTTTAATATTTTTATTTTTTGTAGGAAAGCAGCTTATTTTAACAACATCTTCTCGTGATATGAAAATTAATAAATAATATGGCGAATTTAATATTTCTTCTTTAATTTCAGATGGAAAAATAGGATTAGTATTTAATTCATTATCATTTATGATTAATCCTATAGAAATTTTATTCTTCTCGGTACTATTGTCTGTTTCCATTATCATCAAAAACCTAAAGGTAATTAAAAGTAATATTTGAGTAAGGATATATAAAGTTTTTTTCTATTTATTTTTATTTTAATTTTTTTATTTAGTATTTTAGTTATGTATAGCAATTAGTATAACTTGTAAAACTCAAATATAATTTTCCATAGCTCTATTTTCTAAATGCAAAACCTGTGTATTACTAAGATATTATTTATGTTTTATACCAATGTCTATTTATTATTTGACAAGATCTCAATTTTTTTATTAATATCAATTATGGATTATCAAAATAAATTCAGAGATATTGGGAGTAATTTTGGATTTAAACTTGATAAGATTGATTCTCAAGAGTGTAGATTTCATGCAATATATTTTATAGATTATGAAACTGGGGCATTACTTGTTAGTAATAGATATACAAATAATCTGAGTTTTTTAAAAGAGGACCTAATTTGTAGTTTTTTAAACGCTATTAATTTATTTATTAATGAGGTGAATTCAGGGGAGAATGAAGAACTTCAGGAAATTAATTTTAGAGGGACAAGAATCTTATATGAAAGAGAAGGACGTTTATTAGCCATTGCAATTACAGAAAAAACAAACTTACAAATTGAAAGAGGGATTCTCCGAGAAGTCATGGAGGATTTCTATATTCGATTTAAAAATTACATAAATAACTTTAATGGAGCAATAAATCCTTCAATAAGAGACTATAAAAAAAGATTAAAAAGTATGAATTTAAACTCTATTTTCAAATTCAATATTCATATTTAGAATTTATACTAATTTTCTTCAGTATCGTCCTTTTTGATTTTTTCTACTTCAGATTCAAATTTTTTAACGATTTCTTTTGCTTCAGTTTTTATTTCAATTTTATGAGCATCTAGTTGTTTTTGCTCTTGGATTTCATTTGCTTGTTTTTCTATTGTACTTAAAATTTGTTGACTTGGTTTTTCCAAATCAGGATGTATTTCTTTACGCTGTTCTTCTTGTTCTTTTCGTTTTTCGATCATAAATGCTTTTTCTCCAACTGATTTACTTATGGCTTCAGCGGGTGCT
>JBHLPW010000004.1:0-114662 GCA_048939015.1 Promethearchaeota archaeon | reverse complement strand
TCTAAGTCTGGATGTATTTCTTTACGTTTTTCATCTTGTTCTCTCCGTTTTTCTATCATAAACGCTTTTTCTCCAACAGATTTACTTATAGCTTCAGCGGGTACTTCTAAGTCTGGATGTATTTCTTTACGTTTTTCATCTTGTTCTCTCCGTTTTTCTATCATAAACGCTTTTTCTCCAACTGATTTACTTATAGCTTCAGCGGGTGCTTCTAAGTCTGGATGTATTTCTTTACGCTGTTCATCTTGTTCTCTTCGTTTTTCTATCATAAATGCTTTATCTCCAAGAGATTTTTCAATCTTTTCACTTACACTTTCAATATCTGGATGCATTTCAATGCGTTTTTCATCAATTTCGCGTTGTTTTTCAATCCGAAAAGCTTTTTCTCCAATGGATTTTTCAATCTTCTCACTTGTACCTTCTATATCTGGGTGCAATTCCCTCCGTTGCCCATCTCGTTCTCGTTGCTTTTCAATCATGAAGGCTTTTTCTCCAACTGATTTACTTATAGCTTCAGCAGGTGCTTCTAAGTTAGGATGTATCTCTTTGCGCTTTTCATCTTGTTCTCTCCGTTTCTCTATCATAAAAGCTTTCTCTCCAACAGATTTTTCAATCTTCTCGCTTGTACCTTCTAAATCAGGATGAAGAGCAACACGCTGTTCATCTAATTCTTTTCTTTTAGTTATATGAAAAGCTTTCTCTTCAATAGATTTTTCAATTTTTTCAGCTGTACCCTCAATATCTGGGTGCAGTTCCCTCCGTTGCCCATCTCGTTCTCGTTGTTTTTCAATCATGAAGGCTTTTTCTCCAACTGATTTTTCAATTCTCTCGGCTGTCCCTTCCAAATCAGGATGTAATTCTTTTAATTTTGCGGTAGTTTCTTTTTGAATATCAATTCTAAATGCTTTCTCATCTATTAAATCTGAAATATGTTCTTTTCCTTCTTCGAATGATTTTTTTCTCTCTTCTTCTGTATTTCTTAAATAGGCGTCTCTTTCTTCCTTTTTTTTCTTATAAAGGTCATCAATAAGTTTTTTTTGTTGCTGTATTTCTTCAGGAGATAAAGGTTTTTCATTTTCACCCAATCTACTCACATCTGAAAAATTATTGAGATTTTTTAAATATAATATCAAAATTCGTATTTAATAATTTTTATGTTTATTTCATAAATATCTTTCAAACTGAAAGAAGTAGAATATTTTTTAATAAAAAATAGAAGATTTCTACAGATTTATTTTATAGGAATAGGCTCAAGAGACTCATCGGGAAGGGTTTCCAATAGGCTTAGCATCGTTAATTTCATTGCAAGCATTTCTATTACTTCTACTTCTAGCTTTTTTGCCTTTTTAGAATCTAATGATATGTTATATTTATCTAGGATATTTTTAAACTCTTGCTTTAGAAGGTAATTTAGCTTATCTTGGTTATCTAAACAAATATCTTGGATTTTTAGCCAATCATCAATTTCATTTTTAATTTGAATCTCTGTACCATTAGCCAAGTTATAAGAAACTTCAACTCCTTTCAAAGTTTCAAGATTATTGAGGTATATTTGATCTTGATACATTGGTTTAATTAATAAGCCGAGATTCGTTATTAAAGGATTTATTTGTAGCTTTTCTAATGAATCAACTAAAAACTCTAAAACTTGATCCTTATGGTTTAATTTCGAGTAATTGATGTATTCTTGAACAAAATGCATAATGGAATTCTTAACTAATAATTCTTCGAAATCAAAAATAGAATCTAGCTTAATCTCAAGAGTATTATTAATACATGTGTACAATGAGTTCATGAAAGGTTTATTGTCCTTAAACATTGAAAATTTGTTTATAAAACTGAAAATATCACTAATAATTTCGAGTTTATTCTCATCTGACTCTGTTTTGTAATAGTGGTTAATATTACGTTCCAAATCGAAATTCTCATCAGAAATTGATAAGAGTTGCTTTACTTCAGAATAAACAGAATTTAAATCCACAATAATGTATTCGTTAAATATCTTTAAAAAAATTTATTTATTTTTATGTTTTCTACCAGTTTTTTCTATAATATCCTTTTCTTCCATTGTTTCTTTTTCATAGGGTTTTATAGGTTTTGACATATCAATCGGAGCATTGCATACCCAACAAGCGTTTTCTAAATCAGTTAAAGCCCGAGCACAATTTTCACAGTAAACCGTATCACATTTACAGGTATACATATATCCTAATACATCTCCTTTACATACTATACAAATTTTGCGCTCTCTATGTATTGTTACCTCCTCTTCTCTTACTTTGGTAGCGAATTTACTACTTTTTTGGAGTAACTGACTCAGATTTTCATCTATACCAGCTAGTTTAATACATTCTGTTAAAGAAACCTCTGTATCTTTTAAATTTTCCCACATATTTGATTGATTAATCAGTTTATCATGTTCACTAGAGATTTTTGTAGCCAATAAGTTATAGTTCCACCTTTTTGCTATTTGTTCAGCTTGGGTCAAGAAGCGTCGCGCGTTATTTAAATCTAATGTTATTAACGATAATTTTGCTTTCAGAAAATACGTTTTAGCTAAGAAGTTATAAGAGTTTCTTTTTTCAGATTCGTCTAGTAAACGAGCGATAAACGATTCGATCTCCTCTAACACCTCTAAATCATTGGTCATGCGTAATTCGACTAGTAATAGTTCACATAATTCTAGCAAAGCATCTAAGAGAAATTGAAAATCTTCTTCTTCAATTATCTGCTTTAAAATTTCTTCTGATTCCACTCGGTTTTTAGCTCGAGGACTGGTCTTCAAGAGTAAAGCTTTATAATAAAGATATCCTGTATTAACCTGTTTATTGTCTAATTGATTATTTATTTGTTCCATATTGTCAAGCTGTTGCTGTGCCAGTTTAAAATCGCCCTTATCAATTAGGATTTGAACTATAACAGAGTAAGCTTTAGCAAGATCTATTAGCATTTCCAATTCACTAAATATTTCTAGTGCTTCTTGAGCATATTTTAAACAACGATCAATTTCTCCTTTTTCTCTATATTTTTCGCCTATATTGAGGAGTCCATATGCTACTTGGGGTTTATTATTGAGTTCTTTGAAAACCTTCACACTTTGCTCATAATATTTAATACTAGAATCTAGATCCCCTCTCAGGGAATATACAGCTTGAATATTTGTTAAGCCATATGCGATATAGAATTTATTTTTAAGCTCTTTTTTCTTAACAAGTTCCAAAAATCGCTCTATGTACTTTAATGCCATATCCGTTTCACCTTTTACTACACCTAAGTTGAATATAATACTCATAAGAGACCAAGCAGTTCCCTCTTTATCTCCAATTTCTTCTCTTAGTGCTAAACTCTGATAAAAATGTTCTAAAGCTATATCTATATCACCATTTGGATTATAAAATTGATTGTTATACATACCTTTAACCCAAATTATACGTGCCTTTCTTTTTTTGTAATCCGTTGGTACTTCTTCTTTCATGGTTTTCAGAAGTTCCTCTCCCTGCATAATTACATCAGAAGCTTCCTCTATTCTATAAAGTTGTATTAAAGCAACAGTTAACCACATTAAAGCATCAATTGACAGAAGGTTTCTACCTAATTCTAAACTCTCTTTATACGTTTGTTCAGCAAACTTGACAAGATCTTCATATTGCCCTTGCAGATTTAAAATTTCGCACTTGAGGAGATGGCTTGATATTATCTCATAATGGGTGAACTTTCCTTTTTCCTCAAAGTTATCTATTAATTGGAGGGCACTTTCATTCTTGCCTTCATCAATGAATTGCTTTATCAAAACTAATTCATTTGGAATTTTTTCTTCATTTTGTTCTGTCATTTTAAAAAATTTTTGTCATATCATTAATTAATTCAAATTTTTATTATTTAGAATGCTGTAGTTATTAATGCTTTAGTACCATGTTTTTGGGCTTCTTGTATGATTTCTATAACCTTTTCAGAGGATATCTTCGGTACTAGATCCATAGCACTCATACCAGATAATTTTAATTCTGCTGTAGTCGTGTCTGCAAGATTATTACATTCACCGGAAAAAAATATTTTTCTTCTACCAAATTCTTTCCTTAATTTTTGACCAACTTCTTCAATTGCACAATATCCTGCAACTAATCCTTTAGTATATCCTTCTGCTTTTAATTGATCGATTAAATCCTCATCATGACCTTTCCCCATTACGATAAACCAGCCACCTTTAAATTTATCTGGGTGGTCAAAAGCTAGAATTTGTAAAATTATTAGTGGATTATTTTGACAACCTTCTCTGCATAAGAGTTCTTTGCCTCTAACAATTCTAACATTCTCAGGAAATTTTTGAACAATGTCCCATTCATATTTTTCTTTATATTCCTCTAAATCTTTTCCAATAACCTGAATTTTCTTTAAATCCCCTTCGCCTAGTCCATGTTCATATGCAATTTTTAAATGAGGAACTTCATCCATAGATAATCCAAATATTCTGGCTCCTACTATATCAACAGCTAAAGTGTCAGTTCCACCTATTAAAATATTAAAGGGAATTACTAATTCATTTTCCCAAGCTGTGGGAGAATAATGTCCATGTATAGTACCCTCCGTACCATCAATAATTGTAATATCTGGTCTAATCAAATCATACACTTCTACCAATTTTGAATGTAAATTATAATTATGATCCTTACCACGATCTGCATGTTGGGGGAATCCCCATTGATTTTTAATTCCTAAAGTTATAACTGCCATACTATGCGTTTTTAATTTTGGCAAATTAATGTATGTAAGGGAATCTCTATTTTCAATAATATTGGTGATTGTTGTAGGCAATCTATAAGTTTTTAAATTATAACCTGTTGAATCTTCCTCTGATGATGGTTTATAATTAAATTCATACGTTTTGGTATCTTCTTCATCCAAATATATTATTTTTGCTCCATTATTATTGCAAATGTCTTTATATCCTGTAATTTCAAATACAATCCTTGTTAAATTAGCTTGTGTGGAGTTCTCCATTACGAAAACTTCCGCATTTCTATTTTTCAAATAAAGGATGACAGCTTCTAAAACTTCTGGAGATGTATATGTATGGTTCTTAAAATCAATGCCATTAACTTTAATAAACACTCGATTTGAATCTTTAAGAATGGAGGTACCTCTTTCTTCAATTTGATCAAAAATCCTGTTAACAGCATTTTTTATGCCTTGATTTGTATCTTCAATATATACTTCTACCATGAATACTCACTTTTTTTGTAAATTCCCACTATTAAAATAATTTTGCGAAATATTTAAATAAGAAAATGATTTTATGAACATATGTCATATTTGGACATATGACATTTACTGTTCTAAGGTGTTTTCGACAGTGTTTAATAGAGATATAGATCATATTAGGTTTGAAAACGAACCACATAAAATAATGGGACAAGATCCACCTAATCAACATGGACATCCTCACGAACCTCCTTTTGGTGGTTTTCCTCCATTTGGAGCATTTCGACCATTTTCAAAGGGTCACTTCAAACCACCTCTACCAATAGGTCGGGAATCATTTCAAGAAATTAGAGATTTTATCATTTTATTGATAATTTCAGAATATCCAGAGGGAATTACTGGGTATCAGTTACAAGAAAAGTATAATTTTCCAAGAGGAACTTTGATAAGAGCTCTACAGGAATTGGAAGAAAAGAAATATTTAGAATCTAAAGAAGAAATAGTTGAAGGTCGAGCCAATAAATTCTTTATAATAACGGATCTTGGAAGGAAATTCTTAGACGAATTAAAATTGAGGTGGGCGAATTTGTTTAGTATGATGTCAGAGATATCGCCCTCTAAGGGTTTAAGAATGATATTATCTGAGAAAATAAAGGAATTTGAATCTAAAGATGATGCGATTGATTTTTTTAGGGGGATTAGATCCTGGTTGAAAGGTATGCTTCAACAAATAGAAAGAAGAATTGAAAATTTTAAAGATGCTAGAGTCGATTTAGATAATATGATTGAAGAAATTGAGAATATGGACTCCTTAAATAAAGATAAAATAATAGAAATGGTTAATAAAGCAATTAAAAAAAACAGGGAATATAATAATGATGCTTAAAGAAGAAAATGTTGACAAATCTGAAACCGTCTTAAAATTGGAAAATTTAACTAAGAGATTTGGTGATTTAACAGCAGTTAATAATATTAATCTTGAAGTACATAGAGGGGAAACCATAGGGTTAGTCGGTCCGAATGGAGCAGGTAAAACTACTACAATTAAGATGATAGCAAAAATATTAAGACCAAATTCGGGGAAAATTCTTATTAGAACTAACGGTATTGAATTACAAGATTTAGCGAAGATCTCAAGAACTATAAGTCAAATAGGTTTTCTAATTGATATTCCTGCTTTTTACAACATGACCGCGTATCAATTATTAAGATATTTCGCAAATCTTCAAAATTACCCTAAGAATAAAATCGATCAAAGAATTGATGAACTTTTAGAACGTTTCAAACTATCTGAATGGAAATATAAACCGGTTAAAACTTTTTCGAAAGGAATGACTCAAAAAATAGGAATAATTCAAGCACTTATTCATGATCCAGAAATTATAATATTGGACGAACCCCAAACAGGTTTGGATCCATTAGCTCGTGTTGAAATTAGGAAATATATCCGAGAACTTCAATCACTAGGAAAAACAATATTTGTAGCTTCTCATATGCTGTATGAAATATCTGAAGTATGCGACAAAATTGCGTTAATCAATTATGGCTCAATAATTGGGTTTGATACTGTAGAGAATTTAGCACTTACTTTAAAGACTAGTGAATTAAATTGCGTGTTACTTGAGCCAATTAAACCAAGTGAATTAGAACCATTAATAAATCGTTTAACTGAAAGACTTGATCCTTATCTTGATAAAGATTTAGATCCAATGATATCAAAAATTCCAGTGAAGTATTCTCCTAAGAAGCAAGGATTAAAAATTTTTTATGATGGAAGAAATGAATCGAAAGGAGATATCTTGAAGATCTTGATCAAGGAGTTCGAATCAGATTTTACTGTGATCTCATTTACTCAGCCAAAAACTTCTCAACTAGAAAGAGTTTATGCTGAAATGGTAAAAGATAATAATTCAAAAGAAAAAAATGCATTGAATAGAGAGGTGTAAAAAAGTGGAAAATAGAATAAATAGATTTACTGGAATAAAACCAATGTTTTACACCATTGTTTTTGAAATTAAAAAGCAAAGAAAGAAATTTTATTTCTTTTCCTTAATCGCAATAATTGTAGCAGTCTTATTAGGTTATGTTCTACAATTAATACCAGGTTATCTTTTATCTGATACACAAGCAGAATTCTTTAATAATGGTTTACAATTCATTTCATTCATAACTCTATTTTCTGCATGTTTATTTTTCTCAGGCATTATCTGTTCTGAATTTGATAAAAAAACAGGTTTTATAGTTTTTCCCAAAATAAACAAATACAAATTGATACTAGGGAAATATTTTGGTAATCTAATACTTGTTGTTTCTATTATAACCATTTATTATTTTATCTTAGGAATTCTTGGATTTTATTACTATGGTGGACCAATTAACATCCGACTATTTTATTCATACGGTATTGCTATATTATATGTAATAGCACTAAGTAGTTTTGTGACATTTTTTAGTTCATTTATGAGAAGTGTAAATCTAACAATTATAACTACTTTAATACTTCTCTTAATTGGATTTAATATTGCTGATCAGATAGTGACTTTGGTATTTAAGGAAAATTTTGAACCTTTATACTCATTAGCATATTTAGGTAATCTAATAACTGGAATACTCGAATATCCTTTTCCAGATCCAAGATATACTGAATTTTCATTTAGTGGCATGGGTCCAGGTGGCATGGGTGGTAATTTTTCATTTGGTCAATGGGTGACACCAAGTATCGAGATGGGAATTACTCTACTACTTGTATTTATAGTGTTTTATTTCATTTTAGCAGCATATCTATTCAAGCGGAGGCAATTATAAGATGAGGAAAAATACAAAATTTAGGATAATTGGAATATCAGTACTCTTTATAATTTTCTTTGGGATGTTATCAACTTCTATAGTTGCTAATGGAAATTATAATGTTGCTTTAACTAAAGGCACTGAAGTACTTATCGTTTCACAGTATGATGAAGATGATTGGAAAACTACAGTAAATGCATCTACGACACCTTCAAATTGGTTTGAAGGAGACTCAAATCGAACAGGTGCTAAAAGTAAATACACGATTAAGGGTTGGAATTATGTTACTTGGGAAACATATGATGTATTTGTTTCACTATTTTTGCCAATATTGTTCGAATCTGAGGAACTTATCCCACTATTAGGTCTATTAAACAGTCAAGGATATAATGAAACCACTATAAACGCTAATTACACAAATACTTACGATCTATGGGTTGGCCTACGTGCAGCATGGAATTTTACGATTGGGAATTTTGAGGAAGATCCTACCGATGCAAATGATGCTCTTCTACTATTTAAAAATCCTTCAGACTTCGATGAAATTCTCAATGATTACAATAATTTATCAGCTGAACTAAATAGTCTTCTTGATAACCCAATTTATGGAATTAGCTTTCCAATTTTGAATGCAGACGAATTTCTATGGCTATTTATCTTTAATGGGCTTACAACAGGTTTTCCATTTGGATATTATTTAGCAGAGGTTATTACTGCACTTGATTGCAAAAATGCAGCAGTTAACAATAAAGTTCTTACTATAAACCGCACTGGTGAAACAGATTATATAGTAGAAATTAATTACGGTTCTGAAGGAACTATGTCTTCATTTACTGTAAAAGATGAAGGTAATAATATCATATATCAGATAATTAGTAGTAATTCAGATTGGGTCTTTTATATGATAATAATCATAGTCGTAATTTGTATTGGATGCTTAAGTGCTTATTTAATTTTCAGAAAACTGAGGATTAAAAAAAGAAGGTATAGAAATAAATAAATCCCTTTTATTTTTTATTATTTTTTATATTACAAAGGTGGAACATTACGATTATATATAATATAGCATTAGTAAATAATCATTTAATTATTTTAGGGATTATCCCTGAGTTTTATGAATTAAAATCAAAAAATATTTTTGGAATTAACATTTAAATAAGTTAAGAAAATGATAGAGAATAATAATATAATTGAAGTAAAAAATCTAACAAAAATTTATGAGCAAGGTAATGTATTAGCCGTAGATGATATTAGCTTCAATATCAAAAAAGGTGAGATTCTTGCTTTATTAGGACCGAATGGTGCAGGGAAAACTACTACAATTAGTATACTAGCGACCTTATTAACTTCTACAAAAGGAGATGCTTTTGTAAATAATTATAATGTTAATGATAATCCTGATAAAGTCAGAAAAAGTATTGGAATAGTCTTTCAAGAACCTTCCTTAGATGGTGAAATGAAAGCATGGGAAAATCTGGAATTACACGCAATACTTTATGGGATGCCGAAAAAAGAGAGGCATACGAAAATAAGAGAAGTTCTGGAATTGGTGGATCTCCAAGATCGAGCCGATACATTTGTAAAAAATTATTCTGGGGGAATGAAAAGACGCTTAGAGATTGCTCGAGGGCTAATTCATGAACCACAAGTCCTTTTTCTAGATGAACCAACCTTGGGATTGGATCCTCAGACACGCAGAAAAATATGGGATAAAATACAAGAATTGAATAAAGGGAATTCAAAAATGACTATCTTAATCACTACTCATTACATGGAGGAGGCTGATGAGCTCGCTGATAGAATTTGTATCATGGATCATGGAAAAATCATCGCTATGGATACTTCTGAGAATCTTAAAAACCAATTAAGCGGCGATGTTATTGATATTAAATTTGAAAATGTTGAAGAAAAATTTAAGATCCCTATGATAATTAGTCAAATAAAGGAAATTCCGGGAATAAAGAATGTATCCATTGGTACAAGTGAAGGAGAACTACCAATGATGCCTAATATACAACTTCCAAAAGGAATGCCTGCGAATTTTAATCCAGAAATGATTAAAGCACGAATGCGAGACATTTTATCGGATCCAAAGAAATTAATCATGGCTTGGAAGAAAATGCCAATGTCAACCGGTATGTTTTTAAATGCACCACTCGCAATTAAAAAGAAAATTGCTGAAATGTTTGATGAATCCCTCCTAGACGAAGTACCAGATACCATAAAGGAAGAGATTATCAAAATTAAGAAAGGAGAAGTTAATGATGAAGCAGAGGAAGAACTTTCAATCTCAATTTCTTGCGAAAATGGGGGAAAACAATTACCCTTTATTATTCAAAAATTAAATGAAAATAAATTAAATATTAAAAATATAAATATGCATCAACCTACATTGGAAGATGTGTTTCTCCACTATGTAGGTACCGCGATACGAGAAGAATCTTCAAACCATACTAAAGATATTAAGAGAAGAATTCAAATGCGACAATTAAGGAAGTGATAGAAAAATGTCTGATTTAAATCTTGTAAAATCAAAAGTTAATTATAACGCAGTGTGGATTTTAGCAAAAAGAGAATTGATGGAGTTCTGGAGGAATAAATCAAGAGTAATTTCTTCTCTTGCCCAAGGAATATTATTTCTCTTTGTATTTGGAATAGGGTTTTCATTTTCTAGTGCAAATATATCGATAAGCGGAATTATTATTGATTCAAAAGCTTTTGCTGCATCAGGTATTGCAGCAATGGTAATCCTTTTCACCGGGATCTTTGGAGGGATGTCAGTATTTAGAGATAAAATGTTTGGTTTTATGAAGGAGTTGATGGTTGCCCCAGTAAGTCGAAGAACGATAATGCTTGGAAGAACTACTGGTGTTGCTTTGCAAACAATGATACAAGTTGTGATAATGATAGGTTTAGGAGTTATCTTTGGTTATTTTGGATATGATCTTAGTTTAATTTGGCGCACAATACTTATCTTACCTGTTGCTTTCCTTGCTAGTCTTGGAATTGTAGGGATAGGTTTAACGATTAGTACACGTTTAAGAGATATGCAATCATTTGGTTTAATACAAACTTTTATTATAATGCCAATGATGTGGCTTTCGGGTACATTGATTCCATTTCCCCCATTGATTCTAATGTTCAATCCGTTTTCCTATAGTGTAGATCTCTTTCGATTTGTTTTATTAGGAGTATCTTATTTCCCTTTTTGGGTTGATTTAATAATCACTGTCGGTTTTGGAACGATATTGATTTTAATCGGAGCTCGATCCTTTAATAAGATGGAAATAAGCCAATAATTTTTTTTTTAATATATTCTTACTAAACATGATTTAAAATTAATAAAAGTTAGGTTCTAAATGAAATCTGCTCGAATGATATTCAAGTATTGGGTGAGATCAAAGAGAGAATTCATTTTACAAATCATATTTTTATTATTTTCTACGATTTTTAATACTATTACTCCCATCTTTATAGGGAGAATGGTTGGATTATTGGATCCAAATCTCCCAAGCTTTAATTTTGTAGCTTTTTTATTATACTTTTTTATGATATTAATATTAGCATTATTAACATATATTTTCAATAGATCGGCTCGACTTCAAGGAGCTGAAGTTTCATCAAGAGCTTTGTATTATTTACGAGATGATATTAGTAATGCTCTTTACCGTCAGACTTTTTCATATTTTGATAAAACTGAAACAGGACAATTAATCTCTCGAGCTACAAGTGATATCGAAGAAACTCGACAAATTTTTGGGATGGGATTAATTTTAGGTTTACAATCAACGCTTCAGATTAGTGGGATTATTATTGGCTTTTTTGCATTTAGCTTTGATTTATCTTTTATATTAGTTATTGCAATTTCGATTTCTCTTCTATTATCATATTATATTGCTAAAAAATTAAAACCAATCTTCCTGGAAACAAGGAATAGTTTTGGTGATTTGACAACAACAATAAGGGAGAATATTATTGGTGCTCAAGTAGTCCGGATATTTAGTACTCAAAAAAAAGAATATCAAAAATTTAAAGTAAATAATTCACGTTTCTATAAAGCCAGTGTTGATTCTGTAAAATATAATTCCCTATTTATCCCCTCTACATATATAATCATTGGTGTAATGACCATTTGTTCGTTATTTATAGGTGGTTTTAGATTTATAAATGGAACAATGGATTTAGATACAGTCGTAACTCTTCTCTCTTATATAGCAACATTAGGTTTTCCTTTAATGATGTTAGGACAAATTATGCTGGTGTATATTCAAGCAGATGCAGCACTTACTAGAGTACGAGATATTTTAGATTCCAGTCCAGAAATAAATGATCTACCAAATGCAATGTCTATATCTAATTTAAAAGGAGATATTGATTTTGATAATGTGTGCTTTGGATATACTACTGATCATCGTATTTTAAAGAATGTTAACTTTAATATTCCTGCTGGGAAAAAACTTGCTATTTTAGGTACAACAGGTTCAGGCAAATCTACTATAATAAATTTAATCCCTCGATTTTATGAAGTGAATGAAGGATCTATTAAAATTGATAAACAAGATATAAAAAATTATTTAATATCAGATTTACGCAAAAATATTAGTATTGTATCTCAAGAAACATTTCTATTTAACAAAACTATAGCCGAAAATATAGCATATGGCAGAGAAGACGCCTCTAAAGAAGAGATTGTTGAAGCTGCAAAAATTGCAGATCTACATGATTTTATTGTTAATTTACCAAACGGATATGATTCAATCGTGGGTGAGAGAGGTACAAGGTTATCAGGGGGACAAAAACAGCGCTTATCAATAGCAAGAGCTCTTCTAACAAAACCCAAAATCTTAATACTTGATGATAGTACTAGTTCTGTTGATGTGGAAACCGAATATAAAATCCAACAAGCATTAACTAGAGTAATGGAAGGGATAACTTCTATTATCATAACACAGAGAATTTCTACTATTAGAGGAGTTGATTTAATTTTAATTTTAGATAGAGGTCGTGTCGTAGGTTATGGAACTCATAATGAATTAATAAGATCAAATGTCTTATATAAACAAATATATGAAACTTTATATCAAAAACAAAAGCTAAAAGATCAAATTGGAGAAGCAACATAATTAGAAATGAATATGGATGAGTGATAATAAGTATAAAGATAATGACGAGGAAAGAGAAGAAATTATTAAACCAAGTGCTAGTACTCGTCAACGTTTTATGTTAGAAGGGGATAAATCGAAACTTGATCATCCGAGAAAGGAATTATGGAGATGGTTAATTTCATATTTAAAGCCTCAAAAATCAAAATTCATCCTGTTCTTTATCTTTCTGCTAATTGCAACTATTATTTCTGCACTAACTCCAATTTTTTCAGCAAATATTATCGATAAAGGTATTGTCATGAAAAATTCATATTTTGTCGTTATAATGAGTGGAATTTTCCTGACATTAGTATTAATTATGGCGGTTGCGAATTTTATTGCCTCATATGGGATGGGTAAAATTTCTCAAGAAGTAACTTATCAAATTAGAAATGATCTATTTTTTAAACTTCAAGATATGTCTTTAAATTATTTTGATAAAAGATCTTCTGGACAAATAATATCAATCTTGACAAACGATGTTACATTGCTTAACCAATTAGTTGGGGGTCAATTTGTTCAAATTATCACAAGTATGGTCTCGATTGGATTAACTGTAGTCTTTATGTTCTTTCTCAATATAAGTTTAGCATTAATTAGCTTGGTGATATTCCCTTTATTTTTTATAATTACTCGATTTTTCAAAAAAGTTGCCACGTTATTATTTAAGGAGGAAAGAAGAACAATTGGGAGAGTAACATCTTCAATTCAGGAAAATATCGAGGGTGCAAAAGTGGTGAAAGCTTATGGTCAAGAAAGAAGAGCTGCTATTGAATTTGATAAGGCAAATACTGCAAATTATAAAATTATGATTAGAATCCGAAGTTATATGGCAACAATTTTTCCTTTAATCAATCTTACTACAACAATTATTACAGGAACTATTTTATTAGTTGGAGGTTTTTTTGCTTCTGGAAATATTTCGCTTTTTGGGATTAGTGTTTCAGTGGGGGTTTTGAGTGCATTTATCACCATTTTAGGACAATTTTTCAGACCCTTTATGACTTTAATGCAAATTCAAAATGTTATAGAATCTGCCCTTGCGGCTAGTGACCGTATTTATACTTTATTAGAAGAAGAGGCTGAGATTCCTGATATTGAATATCCAGTCCTACTTCAAGAATTAAATGGTGCTATTGAATTTGATAATGTAAGCTTTGGTTATATACTTAATAACAGAGGAAAAAAAGAAAAATCAAGAAAAAAAAGAGAAACTGAATCTGATGCATTCAATGAAATCTTAACTTCCGAAGACATCGTAAAAATGGTTGAATCTTTAGAAAGGATATTAAAAGCTAAAACAAGTCTTCAGCATGGAAGTAGCTTTAGTGCTGAGGGAGGGGGAATGATTAGCAGTGAGAGGGCACAAAAATCACCTCAATCAATTTTGAAAAAACTTTTAAAAACACCAATACCTCCCGAAATAAAGGAAAGAATCCCTAAAGTCGTAAATGATGCAATAAATGAAGAGAAATTACGTCTTCAACACATAGAATCTAAGGGTTTTGTTTTAAAAGATCTTTCTTTAAAAATTCCAAGAGGAATAACTTTAGCAATCGTAGGGGAAACTGGGGCTGGTAAAACAACGTTAATAAAATTAATTGCTCGTTTCTATGATGTAAATAAAGGAAAGATTCTCATAGATGGTGTTGATATTCTAAAGGTAAGAAAAAGAGATTTAAGAAATTTAATTGGAATTGTTCCACAAGAAGCATTTTTATTTACTGGAACCATTCGAGAAAATATATTATATGGATTTGATACTCATTCGTTAGATCTTGAAGAAAAGATGATAGGAGTTTCAAAATTTTTAGGACTCCATAATTTTATTGAAGCATTACATAGAAAATATGATACTAAATTAAAAGAAAATGCCAGTAATATTTCAATTGGACAAAGACAATTAATAGCTTTTGCCCGTGCTTTAATAACTGACCCTAAAATCTTAATTTTAGATGAAGCAACATCTTCGGTAGATCCTTATACAGAAACGTTGATTCAGGATGCATTAAATAAGGCACGTGAAGGACGCACAACTATTATTATTGCACATCGTCTATCAACAATTAAAAATGCTGATCATATAATAGTATTAAATGCTGATAAGAAAGGAATTATTGAACAAGGAAATCATGAACAGTTGATTGATTTAAACAGGAAGTATAAGCGTCTTTTAGAAATGCAACATAGAGATATTGAATTTTGAGCTTAAATTGTTCTTCATTAAAACCTAAATTAATGGTTAGTAAGAAACAAATTTTCAATTTTTAATAAAACTAAATTATAATCTTTTTTTATTCAATATAATAAATTATTGATATTGGTGTATTGAAATTCCATATTTTGAATATTTTGGAAAGCAAATATTTTATCAGATTAAAGATAATAGTTCTAAAAATACTCTTATATTAATACATGGCTCAGGAGGCAACTCAAATATCTGGGAAAATCAATTTTATTTAAACATAGATTATAATATTATTGCAATTGATTTACCTTCACATAATAAATCTAGTAAATTTCCAGAATTATCCCTAGACTTATATGTTGATGTTGTTAAGAAATTTGTTGACTCAATAAAAGTTGAAAAACTAATTTTAGGTGGTCATTCTTTAGGTGGAGTTGTAATCCAAGAATTTTACTTTAAATACCCAAAGGCTGTCTCTGCACTTATTTTATGTGCTACAGGCGGAAGAATGCGAGTGAGTCAAGTTATTTTTAACTCTATAAAACCTGATTATCAAGTTTTTTTGGAAAATCTGAAAGTTGGATTGTTTTACAGGAAAACTTCGAAAGATGTTATTGAAGACGCGATTTTGGAGATAGCTCAAATAGATCCAGAGGTGACCTATAATGATTTTAAAATCTGTGATACCTTTGATACTTTGGATAAGACAAGTTCAATTGATGTACCTTGTTTAATCATATGTGGTAAGTATGATCAACTTACTCCTGTAAAATATTCAAAATTTTTTCATGATAAAATTCCAAACTCAGTTCTTCACATTATAGATAAATCCGGTCATGGTGTAATGTTAGAAAAACCTGGGGAAGTAAATAAAGCAATAATGGATTTTATTGATAATTCTATATAACTTCAACAATTAAATAACAATGCCCAGAGAATATACATACGGTCCTTTTCGATCAAGACGCTTGGGACTCTCTCTTGGTGTCAATGTTTTAGCTAATTATAAACTATGTACATATAACTGTGTTTATTGTGAAATTGGTTTAACAAAGAAACAAAATCTAGTTTCTCCAAATTATAGAATAAATTTACCACCTTCCTCAAATTTTAGAAAAGAATTAAGATCTATTTTATCCTATGTTCCACATTTAAACTCAATTACATTTGGTTATAATGGAGAGCCTACTTTAAATGAAAATCTATTAGATTTCTTCGAAATTGCAGCTGATGTTAGGAGTGAATTAAAATGGCAAGATGAAAAACCGATTCTCACTTTATTTACAAATTCAAGTACATTACATGATAAAAAAATTAGAGACCGAGTAAAAAAGTTTGATCTAATTTTAGCAAAACTAGATGCTGCAAATGAAGAAGATTTTAAAAGAACCAATCGTCCTCATCATGAAACTCCGAAAATAGAAACAATAATAAACTCTTTAACAGAATTGAAAAAGGAAATACCTAGAGAGAATAAATTAGCTATCCAGATTTTAATTTTTGATTCATATAAAGAAAATTTTAAACCAAATGCTAATTCAAAAAATATTTATGATTTAGCTCATGCTTTAAAAAAGATAAAACCAAATATTATACAAATTTACTCAACTGCGAGGATTCCCGCCGAATATTTTGTACATGCAATATATGATGAAAAAAAAAGAGAAATCGCTTCGATCTTTAATGAGATAATCAGTGATAATAAAATTGAAATAAATATCTATTAAATCATAGTAAAACTTTTATTACTCAAATAATATTTTGAAATATTTGAAATCTTACTATTATTCAGAGGGTAAAGAATATATTAAAAAATTATACGTGAGACAAAAGTGGATGAAAAATACATTGCCGGAGTAGATATTGGAGGCACTTGGGTTCGAGTTGCTATTTGTACATCAGATTTAAATGAAAAAAATATAAAAAAAAAAATAGTAAGAACCTCAAAGGAGACTAAATATTCTATTAGTAATTCAGTATGCGAAATAATATCGGAGTTATTATCTGAAAACAATATCAAGAGAGAACAAATTCTAGGAATAGGGATAGCTACAGCGGGTCCTTTAAATATGGAAAAAGGTGAAGTATTTAATAACGCAAATCTAGGATTTAGAGTGATTCCATTAAAAGAACCGATTAGAGAAAAATTTCCTGAAATTCCAACATATTTTATTAATGATGCGATTGCTGGTGTTTTAGGTGTACATTTCTTTGAGGCTGAAGATAATGAAAAAGACAATTTAGCATATGTAGTAATTTCTACAGGAGTAGGAGGTGGAGTCATTTGCAGTGGTCATTTATTACTTGGAAAAGAAGGGAATGCTGCAGAAATCGGACATGCTTTAGTAGACCCTAAAAGTACAGCTAAATGCAATTGTGGAGCCTACGGTTGTTGGGAGGCTTATAGTTCTGGGACAGGAGTACGAAATCGAGCTTTAGATGCAATCGATGAAGGGAAATTAAATGCAAAGAAACTTTTGCAAATTGTTAAAAATGATAAATCTAAAATCACAGCAAAAGAAGTTTTTCAAGCAGCAAAAAACGGAGATGAATTATCAAAAAAAATAGTCGAAGATTGTGTTTTTTATACAAAAGTAGGTATTGGTTTAGTCAACAATTATTATGATTGTACTTCAATTTATTTTGGAGGAGCAATGATGAAAGATAAAGAACAAATAATTCCTCCATTAATAAATCAGTTTGAAAAAGATTCTATTCGATTTACAGTCAATCACCCTCCAAATATTAAATTGGCAAAACATCGAGAGGAAATTGGATTAAGAGGAGCATTAGCACTTGTTAAATATAAAATTGAAAAAAACAAAATTATTCTTTAGAAAAACAATAGATAAAAATGGAAGAAAAAAGTTTAATTTTTACCTTAAGTGGAATCAGAGGTCGTGCTGAAAAGGATTTAACGTTCAATATTGTTAAGAAAATTGCAATCGCTTTTGGATTATGGATTGATGGAAAAGATAAGAAAGTGATAATAGGCAGAGATACTCGTCCCAGCAGTCTTCTCATTGAACAGGCGATAATAGAAGGATTAACTATTTCTGGTTTTAAAATATTAAATCTCGGAATTTGTCCCACCCCTGTGATAATTTATACAAAGAATAAATTAAGTATTCCTGCAGGTATCATTATTACAGGTTCTCATAATCCTCAACAATGGAATGGTTTGAAATTAATGACAACTCAAACATTTCTAAATACTGAAGAATTAAAAATAATATCTATATATTTAGATAATATAGATTTAAGTTCTTATCTTTTAAATAAATCAGATACAGTTAAAAATATAAAAACAATGGATCCAGTAAGAGATTATATTCGAGATTTATTACATTATATCGATCATTCAGAGATTAAACCTAAAAATAATCTTAGAGTAGTTATCGATTCTGGAGCAGGTGCGGGAAAATTTGTTACGCAAAAAGTATTAACTGAATTAGGATGCCATACAAAATTAATTAATGATGATTTACTTGCAAACAAAGATTTCCCGAGAGAAATTGAGCCAATTAAGGAAAATCTTAAAGACTTAATAATGGAAGTGTGGCAAGGTAAATTTGATATTGGATTCGCTCATGATTCTGATGCTGACAGACTAGCAATTATTGGAGAAACTGGTATTTGTTATCCTGAAGACATCGGTTTAGCAGTAATTACCAAATATTATCTAGAAAATTACAAGGATATTGATAAACAATTATTCTTCGTAACAAATCTCGCTTCTTCATTAAGGTTTGACGCTTTAGCAGAAAAATATAATGCTAAAATAATAAGGACACCAATAGGAGAACGATTTTTAACGGAAGAAATGGCAAACCTAATATCAAATTCTTCAGAAAATCGATTAGTTTTTGGTGGGGAAGGATCATGTGGAGGTTTTATGTTTCCATATTTCAATAACACTAGAGATGGGATTTTCGCAGCAGCAAAGATAATCGAGATTCTTGTAAAGACAGGAAAAAACATTTCAGAACTTGTTTCTGAATTACCTAAGTATTATTCACATAGAATAAAAATTAATATTAAAAATATTGACATTTCAACGCTTATTAAAAAAGTAAAAGCAGAACTTATAAAGGAAGGAGAAATAGTGGAGCAAGTAAACAATGACCTTAAATATGGTAAGGGGAAAGATTGGTTCGTACTAATTCATCCCTCAAATACCGAATCAGTAATTAGAGTAATAAGTGAAGCAAAAAGAGAATCCTTAGCAAGAGTATATTGTGAGGCAACAGCTGAACTTGTAAAACTACTCATTTCTTAGTCTAATATTTTTCTTACAATACCCATTATTTTCCCATTCTTTCTTAAAAATTTCAATATATGCTAAATTTGACCATTAAATTTATAAGTTTGATTATCATATAATTTTATTAAACATATTTGTTGATTGTATCATGGTAATTAAAGAAAATAAATGGATTGGAACTCACCGAGGAGATATGGTAGTTCATGATCCGTCCTGTACTAAAATTGCCATGGTTATGATGTTTTTAGGGATTGTAAAATATTTCCCTACAGCATTGTCCTTATAAAAACATTAAACTCAACAATACGCTGATACATCTCTTTTACTTATTCGTTTGATACTGTTCTTCTTTATTATCAGTATCAGATTCATACGATTCTAAGAATTCAGGATTAAATAATCACAATCGATCTAAATCAACAATTCAATCGAAATATCAAATATGTTTTTAATGTGAAAATGTGAAGAATTTAAAAAATTCTAATAAAAGGTGTAAAATATGTCAGAATTAAAGGAATTTACTCAAGAGGAATTAGTAGAATCTTCTTTAGAGTTAGAAAGTAACGAAAAAAATATTAGTGTAAATAAGTGGAAAGCTAATATTTGGAAATCATATTTAATTAACTTTATAGAAGGTTTTCATTTAATTTCAGGAATTTTAGTACCATTTTTCTTAACGTGGGGAAAGTTAACATTTGTAGGTATAATGTTTCTACAAAGTTATTTTACTGTTATGATATTGGTATTCGAAATTCCATGCGGAGCCATAGCAGATTACATAAGTAGAAAGTTTTCATTAATATTAGGTGCGATAGTAACTGCATTTGCTGGATTAATCTATGGAAGTTATCCAAGTATAGTCATCTTTGCAATTGGTGAGACATTATGGGCTTTTGGAGCAGCATTAACATCAGGTACAAATGCAGCTTTTATATATGATACATTGAGAAAACTAGGAAGAGAAAATGAAGTTTCAAAATTTTCAGCTAGGAATAGAAGTTTCAGTTTACTTGGTATCGCAATATCTGCACCAATAGGATCTCTGATTGGTGCGTTGTTTTCATTAAATCTGGTGATGAGTCTTATATTCATACCGTTTTTCATTGCAACATTGATATCATTAACGTTAATAGAACCTAATCATGACGTAGAAAAAAGCGAAAAAGATAATTATATAACTATAGTGAAATCTGGAGTTAATCAATTAACGAAAAATAAGATTCTAAGGATTTTAGCTGTTGAGATGGTGATAACAGAATCACTAGTATTCTTCTTAATATGGACTTATCAGGTTTACCTTGAAGCATTAAATTTTCAATTAATTTTCTTTGGATTCGTAAGTACATCAATGACAGCTATGCAAATCGTTTTTAACAATATAATTCCAACTCTAGAATACAAAATCAATAACAAGAGAAGATTTCTTCAAATATATACAATAATTCCAGGTATTGCTTTCATTTCAATGGCAATGATACATTTCATTCCTATTAGCATTCCTTTAATTCTCATTGTAATTGGATTCGGATTTTCAAGGAGTTTGATTTTTGTTAAGGGAATAAACAAACAAATAGAAACTGAGAATAGAGCAACAGTACTTAGTACAATTAATATGATAGCAAGTCTAATAAGAGCTATACTCTATCCATTTGTAGGATATTTAGTTATGTGGAATTTAAATGCAACATTTATAATGTTAGGAACATTGATAATTGTCTTTGCACTGCTTTCAAGGATCAAGAGTGAAAATTTATAATTAACATTTTTTTTTTATAGTTTAAATTGAAATTATCTAAGCTCCTTCAAAATTCTTTCAGCTAATTTTTTTCCAACTATTTCTGATAATTCCTCAAAAGTAGCTTTTTTAAGATAATCCACACTCCCGAAATGATTTAACAATTTATTTCTCGTAATAATGCCAACTCCTTCGATATCATCCAAAATTGATCCTGTAATTCGTTTTTTTCTCTGTTTCTTCTGAAGTCTAACAGCGAACCGATGTGCTTCATCGCGCACTCTTTGGAAAAGCTTTAATGAAGCGGAACTTTTAGGTAATACAATTGGGTCTTTTTTAGAAGGTAGATATATTTCTTCATATTTTTTAGCTAACCCTATAATAGGTATATTAAGGTTTAATTCTTCTAAAACTGATAAACCTGCATTTAGTTGTCCTTTTCCTCCATCAACTAAAATTAAATCAGGTAATTCTAAGTTCCTCTCTAAAAGCATGCTATAACGTCTTTTTATAACTTCCTTCATCATAGCTACATCATCTGGTGTAGATTTAGATCGAATTTTGAAGTGTCTATAGTATTTAGTATAAGGTTTTGCATCAAGAAAATATACCATAGAGCCTGTTGCATCCGTTCCTTCGATATTAGAGATATCAAATCCTTCAATAATCCTTGGTAATTTTCTTAAACATAGTTTTTCTTTTATTTCTTCTAGTATTTTTTCTCTGAATTCCGCTTCATTCATCTTAATTTCTTCCATTTGCACTTCTTGTTCAACCATAACTTTAGCGTTTTTATTCGCTATTCGCATTAGGCTAGCTTCATTTTCACTACATGGAACTCGAATTACTATATCCTCTTTTATATCTTTCAGAAAAATGGAAAGCAATCTAAATCTCTCATTCATTTCTGGAATGATTATATTTTCTGGTAATTGCGATTTAAAATCCTGATAGTATTGTTCTAAAATTGAATTTAACATTTCACTTTTTTGAACAAGTTTCTCTCGTAAATCAAAACTAAATGAACTCTTGTTAATTATCTTACTTTCTCTGATATGTATGATAACCATGGCCATATAATTTTCATTATTGAAGAAGCCAATGATATCCTTATTTTCTTCATATGCCATTAAAACATGCTGTCGGTCAGTAGCATGGTCTATATCTTCTAATTTATCTCTCCAAAAAACTGCTAGCTCAAAGTTTTGATTATTTGAAGCACGTATCATTTTTTCTTTAATCTGGTTTTTTAACTGATCGGTCTCTCCTCTTAAGAACAACTCGATTTCTTTAATATTTTCTCGATATTCTTCTTTTGTAATATCACTGACGCATGGACCCGGACAGAGTTTCAATTGGTAATACAAGCACGGTCTCTTCTTTTGTGTAACTGGTTTTTTACATGAACAATATGGGAATATCTTTCTTAGGTCTCTTAATATTCTAATTATTTCTTTCTTATCGGTATAAGGTCCTAAAAATAAGTTATCTTGTGAATACTTTTCAGGATTTCTGAGTACACGGATTCTTGGAAAGTCCTCAGAGTAAAAAATTGCCACCCAAGGATAAGATTTAGAATCCCTCATAATTACATTGAAGCGAGGAAGATGTTTTTTAATCTGAATATTCTCTAATATTAAAGCCTCTTTTTCATTTTCAGTTACAAAATATTCAATCGCTTCAATATTTTTTACTAATTCTATTATTTTTTCTTCATAATATGGATCGATAGAATGTGTTTTTGTGAAGTATTGATTAACTCTTTTCCTAAGATTCAAAGCTTTTCCTATATATATTACAGATCCCTTTTTATCAAGAAATAGATAAACACCAGGTTCGTTTGGTAAGCTTTTTCTTTGTAATTCTAAATTGGACATATCTAATAGGAGTTATTAAAGCTTTTTATAAGTTAATTGATGATTAAATCCTATAATACATTTATAGTTGAAGAGATTAATATTTTATTGTTATAGTAATATTCTTATTATAAAAAAAGCCTTTATTTCCAGTAATTTTTGATTTCGGTTTCTAATTCTGGACTGATAAACTCAGTATTGTATACCGTCGTATAATATTTAATATCGGAAAGGAAATCTTTTAGTTTATATAAATTAGAATTTTCTTTCATATTTCTTTCTATTAGAACTTTATCTTCACAAATGGAAGCTATGGCATCAAAATTAGTTTTAATATGCTTAAAATCTTTATAGCTCATTTGAAAATGATAATGCCTGTATTTTTTTATTTTGAAGGGCACCCAAACAAGATACATTAAAATTATTCCTAAATTGAATTCAAGTAGAGAATTTATAATCATTAATTCAACACTCCAAGCTCCTTGCGCTTGGCGAATTCCAGAGACAGATAAGCTTAATTCAAGTGAAAATTCAACTAATGTCCCAACTATGAATAAATATAGGATATCTTCTAATCTTAAATTCTTTTTAAAGAATAAAACCATAGCAATTACTATATTAACGATAACCATCACCAATTCATTAATCCTTTGATTTGCAATGTTCATATCTCTTGAAACTTCTATTATTCTATTATCTATTGATAATATCTGAGAACTAACTCCCACTAATATCCAACCTAAATAAAAAATTATTGTGAACATTATCAAATCCTTACTATTTCTTTTCTCGAACATCGTAAAAACATATGAGAATTGTACAAATCCAGGTGAAAAGCAAAACCATAAGAAAAATAAGAATGGGTTCAGAACTCCTGTATATTCTCTTGTGTGAATAATTAAATACCATAGAATATAATCAGTAAATATGTAGATTAACCAACCACATAGCCCCCAAGTAATAGATAAACAATATTTTTTTTTTATTAAAAAGTAAATCCAAATAAACAAAAAAATTAAATCAAGATATATGAAATCAATACCAAAAGTCCTTGTTACAACTGCATTTGCCATAAAAGCACCCATTTATAATATTGTAACAAATATTACTTTATATCCCCAAAAATTAATTAATAATAATTATACTTAGCATGTAAATTTTTTAGAAAATCAAAATGTATTAATATTAACTAAAGCAAGTTGCATAATAGATATGGTAAATATTAGAATTTGTCCAAAATGCAAGAAACCAACGTTAAAATCAGCGACAAATGTTAGTGGAGGGATAGCTCCAAATTTATATGAGTGTAAAGATATTAAATGTGGTTATATTGGTAGTTTTTATATTGAAGTTGATTCTGAGGATTATCAATTAGATCAAGAAGAAGATCAAATAGAATAATTAACTTCATGTAAATCCATAATAACGATATGAATCGCATCAATCTATAAGAAGTAATAATACTTGAGGATTAATAATGAAAAAATTATTACAAGATGCTCAAAAGATAAGATCTTTAGAAATTCAAGGTGCTAGTAATATTGCGATTAGTGCTATTGATTTCTTAAGTGATTATGCAAAAAGACTGAACTGTGAAGATATTAAAACATGTTTCAAGAGTCTTTACGAGGCACAAGCTATATTAATAGATACAAGGCCAACAGAACCAGCAATGAAAAATGGTTTGAAATTTACAATGAATAAATTAGAGCAAGAAAAGGACAGTATAATACCTGCATACATTTCTGATATAATTGAAAAATATAAGAATCTATATATTGACATGCTCCAAAATTCGAAGAAGAGAATTGCTGAAATTGGCGCTAGACGATTTCCTTCTAGTAATCAAAAATTTAATGTAATGACTCATTGTCATTCAAGTATAGTCACTGGTATTCTATTAGAAGCTAAGAGACAAGGGAAAATTTTTAAAACTATTAATACAGAAACGCAACCTCGACTGCAGGGTAGAAAAACCTCAAGAGAATTATTCGAAGCGGGTATAGAAGTCATCCATGTTGTCGATAGTGCAATGAGATGGGCAGTTAAACATTATCAAGTTGATATAATAATAATTGGTGCTGATAGTATAACTTCTGAAGGGACTATTATTAATAAAATAGGATCAAGACTTTTAGCTCTAGTAGCTCATGAAGAACATGTACCATTCTATGTTGCTTCTCCTCTATTAAAATATAATCCCGAGACTAATTTAGGGATTTTAGAAACAATTGAAATGAGAGCCCCTCAAGAAATTTGGGAAAATCCCCCAGAAGGAATTGAAATTTTAAATCCTGCGTTTGAAACCGTGAGTAGAAGATATATTGATGGTTTAATTACAGAAGTAGGTATTTTTGCTTCAAGTCATGTTCCAAATTATTTTGCAAAAACCTATCCAGAAATGATTTAGGAAAAAGATACTATTTTTTTTCCCATTTTTCAATAGCTTTCCTTAATTCAGTTTTCTTTTTAGCATATTCTTTTAAAGTTGAACCATTTAAAACTGCATCAAGCGCTTGTCTAATAGCTTTTGCACCGGCTTTAGTTCCATCAGGATGACCATGACACCCTCCTCCAAACTGATAAACCATGTCTTTACCTAGAATTTCAATTAGATCAGGGATATGAAGTGGACTTAAACCACCAGAAGCCACAGGTAAAGTTGATTTAATCTCACCCCACTCTTGATTAAGCATAGTTTCATTATTATCGGAAATTTTCTGACTAGTGAGTATTTCATTACACTCTAATACCTCTCTTTTTCCACCCTCCATTTTTCCTACAACTGTTCCTGTATGTAGTTGATCCATCCCTATTAATCTCATTAATTTTGATAAAGCTAACATTGTTATTCCATGCTTTTTATTTCTAGTTAATGCAGCATGCATAGCTCTATGAGCATGTATAGCTATATTATTATCATCTAAATAATCTCTAATTTCTTGTAAAGCCGAGAATCCAACCGTAAGAATATCTAGCATTACATATTCTCCACCGCTTTTAATAACATAATCTGCACGATTTTTCATAATTCTAAGAGGTGCTGTTATGTTTGGCATATAGAACTTCCTTTCTCCAGTTTCATTTTCCGCTTTATCCCTTATTTTTAACGTTTCTGTAATTCTTTTCTCGAACTTATTAAAAGTCATATTTGTTAGATTTTCATCATCTTTAACGATGTCTAATCCACCAATCCATGCTTCTCCACATATTTTTGCATGTTTAACTTCATTTAAACCAACTTTAGGTTTCACAATTGTGCCGAGGATAGGTCTATCCTTTACTTTAGTTAATTTTCGAATACCTTCGATTCCGAATTTTGGCCCCTTATGGGCATGAACAATATCTTTAGGAAAGCTGATATCTAATAATCTTAATGATTTTATTACCTTCATTCCATAAATATTTCCAGCAATCGCACTTAAAATCTGCGGTAAGTTATTTGCTTCAAAAAGCTCTTTAGTGTAAGCAATCTTAATAATATTTTTTTCATGGTCGATATAGAAAGTTGATGGTTTGAGTCTTTCAGCAATTTCAGCAGATAGTGTTGCTATTTCTGTCCAAGTTCCAATTGAGGATTCTTTTGCGATCTCTTCTGAAGCGTGTTCTAAATTTTTACAATCTGGAGAAATCTCTACATAATACATTGCTATTAAATCATTTTCACTTGGCTTATAATCCAAATTTACATAATCCACCAAATTACATCACCTTTTATCATTTAACCGCTCTAGTTATTGTCTTACGAAGATTTTTCTAAATAAGAAATTCGAATTTTAGATTACTATAATAAAAACATAAAAAATTAATAATATTTTTAATTATTCTACACTGTGATAACACTATGAGTGAAGCAAATAAGTCTTTCATGATAAATGTAAAAGATTTAAGTTTTAAAAATGAGCAGCATGTTCTTGATTTAATTAGATTCTTATCCGAAGCTTTACCACAAATAACTCTTAACAGAAATGGGAATGATTTAAGTGTAGAAATGCCAAATAAGATATCCAAAAGAGCATTAAGACTTAGAATTAAAAAATTCCTTCATAAGAAAGGACTTTATAATGATTTTAGACCTATTTCTTATAAAACTACTGAAAATGAAGGATATATTGTGAAAGAAAAGAAAATGGTTGAGTTAAGTTATTATTAAAACTTATTCTTTCTCAAAATTATTAAATTATTTAAAGAAATAGTATTAAATGTGTCTTTATTTAGATCTAATCTTAATATTTCCATTAAATCTATTGATGACCTAATTCGATGTTTGTGCTTAGCGAGCTTATTAGAGTTAGCAGGTTGGCCTAAACCAGGGAACGTTCATCGCACAAAAGATTTCGAAAATACGAAATTTGAACATTTTTTAGCGGGAATTGCTGCAATCCAACCTACTTTTATGGACTTTTGCAAGAAGTTGTTTCAGTTGCCATTTAAAAACCAAGTTGATTTTGAAAAAATAGAATTGGGTCAGTTTTTTAAGGATGCTGCTGAGGAAATGATGAATTGGCAAAGTGGAGGTAATGTTTTACTAGGACATATATTAATTTTAGCACCACTCGCTGCAGCAACTATAATATGTCTAAAATCGAAGGATTATAGCTTTTATGATTGGAAAAATAACTTAGGGATGGTTATTGAGAATACTTCTGTAAATGATACAGTAAAATTATATGAAGCAATAAAATTATGTAATCCTGGGGGTTTAGGAACTGTTGAAAAATATGATTTAAATAAGGAAAATTCTGTTAAAGAGATTATCCAAGAAAACATTAAACTGAAAAAAATTTTTGAGTTATCAAAGGAGAGGGATTTAATCAGTCTAGAGTATGCAAATAATTTTAATATTATTTTAAATGAGGGCGTTCCATATTTCTTAAAAATATATAGCCAATATAATGATATAAATTGTGCGATTGTCAACACGTATTTAAAATTGTTATCCTTACATCCAGATACACTTGTTATTAGAAAATCTGGATCTGATTTTGCATTAAATATCTCAAAAAAAGCATCACATATCTTAGATCGTGGAGGAATCTCAACTGATCAAGGTTTTAAGTTAGCTTTAGAATTAGACAATGAACTTCAAGAGAAAAAGGGAAAATTAAATCCTGGAACTACTGCTGACCTTTTATCTGGAATAATATTTTGTGCGTTAGTGTTTGGTTTAAGAATCTAAATTCAAAAAAAAATATTTGGTAGAATTAATTTATAATTAATTATAGATATAAAAACTAAATTCAATCTTGACAAAAAATAATGGAATTTTGTGATGAATGTGGAGGTATGATGCTACCTTCAAATGTAGATGGACAGAAAGTGTTTAAATGCAAGTGTGGAGCAATTAAACCATTTAATGAAGAGAAGTCTAACGATTATAGGCTAACTACTAAAATTGAACATTCTATTAGAAATGAAGTTACAAATCTAGTTGAAGTTATGGATTGGAAAGAGGAGAACCTAAGAAGTACCATTAAAGATTTTAAATGTCCTCGATGTGGATATACTAAAGCTCATCTTGAAACTCGTCAAACACGAAGAGCGGATGAGGGGATGACACATTTTATTACATGTTTAAAATGTGGAAAAATGAAAAAAATTGGGAGTTAGATAATTCAGTTTGTATCAATAAGTTGTCTAACTAATTCTTCTTCATTAATTTTCTCTAAAAACGTTATTTTAATAATTTTATCTGGATTTTTTAGACCAGAGATGATTTGAATTTGAGTTGATGTTATTTTTAATTTCCTTTTTATAAGATTTATTAATTCCTTATTTGCTTTATTCTGCATAGGTTTCGACTTAAGAGATATTTTTAAAAAATCATTAACTTTTGTAATATTTTGAATTTTAGCGTTAGTTTTAACATTAATTTTTAAAAGGAATACAAAATCTGTAAGTTTTTTAAAAAAGTTCATGTTTTAGAATTGATTTTAGATTATTTGATACGTTATTTCTAAACCTTATATTTTTTTATTATTTTAGAAAATTCCCCCATATTTAACTTAAATTTTTTATTAATCTAAAGTTACTAATTGCAGGATTTATTAAACTTCAACCCAATCTATAGTTTTTTATTCATTTTTTCTTGAATTTCCAGTCATTTCTATATAAAAGAGATAATACAAACGAATAAGATAATACTGGAATGGATATCAATATGATAGTTGCTAATAGATCACCTGTTAATCCAAAAATCCCTGGCAATGCCCCCCCAAGAATAGCTAAAATGAACGGTCCTACAATCCATGCTATGATTCTACCGTATTTAGCACTTCTATAAGATATAATATAGTAAATTATTAACAATGTAAATCCTGGTAGGTAAAATAAAGGAATATTTGGCCAAAAAGGTATAGCTTGACCAAGACCTCCTAATAGGCGAAAAGTAGCTATTGTGGTATCCCACCAATCAGGGGCTGGAAAGGGATATACTCCTGTATCAATCCATTGCGCAATCCAATAAAAAAGATCTTCTATAATCGTCAAATATAACCATGCCATAAGAGATTTTTCAACACTAAACCACGTAGCTAAAGCTGCAACAAAAAGTATTCCAAAAAACATAATAAACCAATTTATAATGCTGAAAGGGTTACCCAAAACGGGAATCAGCAAACCATACACTATAAAGTATTCGTAGAATCCATAGACAATTGAATATATTGTCACAGCAATGAAACCTTTTAGGACCTCTTTTTTATGCAAATTTTCATCAAAAATAATAGTAATGGGGCGTTCGAATAAAAAGTCTTTTAATTGTACACTATGCATTATAAAACTCCTTTATTTTTTTCAAGTCTTGCCTATAATCATTTTCTTATAAGTTAAATTGGTTTTTTGCAATATTTAAAGGTAATAACCTATTTATAAGAAGAAAATATCAAGTACTATTATTATTAAAAATACTTAAGAAGATCTAAACTGAAGATTGATTTTTTGCTTATTTATCATTTCTTTTTTCTTAGATACAACAAGAATCAAATAAATTCATCCACTTTCTTTTTTAAAATATTATAAGAAGGTTTTGATAACCGGATACCTCCTGCTAGTTTATGCCCTCCACCAACTCCCCCTAATTCTTTTTTTATATTAGAAATTATTATATTTACGCCTTTACCTTTACTTTTTTCAATATAATTTCTTGAACACCGAATACTTAATTTTATTGTCCCAGATTTCTTTTCTGGACCTCCTAAAAACAAAATTTTATTCGGATCGAATAGTTCATTAACAGCACTAAAACTAGCTGTATCTGACCAGTTACTTGGAGGGATCTTTCCTATTACTTCCATAAATATCGCTTTTTTAGTTTCAACTTGAGGTATTTCATTTGAGAGAGTTCTCAAATTTCTAGAAAGATTTTCAATATATTCAGAATAGATTCCTTTAGCATAACGTGTAATTGACTTTAATTGAATGATTGAAAGCGCAGCACTAATATTTTTGAAACAGAGAATATTTAATAAAAGAGCATGTTCAAAAGCGAATCTTAATAAACCCATTTTATGTGGTAATATAGCATAATGCCCATAACTGTTAATTTTAGCATTTTTTTGAATCTTTTCAATCTCAGATTCATTTAAATCAACCACTTTAGTCTTTGGATCAATTTGTAAAGAGTTTAAAAAGGAAGTGATTTTTTGATCTGATTCACCTCCAAATTGGCTAAGAAAAGGTAAAATACTATACTTTAAACCATTTTTAATCGATTCATTCATACTACCAAACAATATTAGACTCTCTTTATCTTCAATGAGTTCTTCATCTATTAATTCCTCATAAACTTCTCGGTTAAATGATTTTAGTTTATCCATTGGTTTTAATGAATCTCCACATATTCCAATTACTGTTAACCATGCTTGTTGTAAAATAGAGGGTTTTACTTTTTTAGCAAACAAGTGTGTTAAAGTCGCTCCAGCTATATGTTCAAGTCCATCAAACCCATAAATAGTTGGATTAACAAAAAAAAGATTTTCAGGGAATTCATCAGATTGGACATCATCCTCTACTTCATGATGATCAAGGATAAAAAAAATTTCTTCTCTGTTTTTTATTATTGGAATTAATTCTTTTAGATTGGAACCTACATCAGTAAATAAAAGAGCATTTTTGTCAGTTTGCCTACTCGAGAGAATACCTTTTAAGTAATTCTCCCAAGAAACCGACCTATTATAAATAAAATAATCATAATTTAGATGCATCTTATAAAATAAATTTTGCATTATATGTAAGCAACTTATTCCATCTGCATCATTATGAGAAATTGTAATTACATGATTAAACGAACGATCGATAAATTGGTCAACTGCGTTGTTGAGTTCCTCCAAAAATTTGGTTTTATTTGGTGAAATCGTCATTTTTATCACAATTTACTGAAATATTAGATAGTATATAATTCGTGCATCATATAGTAATTAGCTTCCAGCATAAAAACTCAAGGAAAGTGAAATCCTAAAAGCAATTGTTTAGTATTCTTATCTTATTTTAAAATCTAATAAATCCCTAATATATTCTATAATTATAAATATTCCGTTTTCTTTTAGGTTTTATGAAGAAAGTGAGTAAAAAGATGAAATCTATAGAAAAATTATTTAATTTATTTTAATTTTCTGTTCTAAATACTTTACTGTTAAAATTATAAAAATGCCTTATAATAAATGGAATTATACTCAGACATACATTAAAATATTGCTTGTCTTTTTAATACTATCTCAACTTTTTATTCCATTTGTTTTAAGTATTGATAATTCGTATTCTAGCACCGAAATTTATAATTCAAACCTCGAAATTAGTAGTTTTTCAAAAGAAGATTATAAGCCTATACTTAGTGAAGAGAAACAAGGACTTGGAAATATTACAATAAATAATATCGATTTTAGTGGATTGGAAATAGGTTTCTATAGGGATAATACAAGTTATCCTCTAATTTGGGAAGAGTATGCGTCAGGCGCATTGAATATGGTGCCGATTAGCATGCAATTTTTAGAAACAATAGAGCCTGCAATAGTAGATAACTTGGATGAAGATATTGAGGATAACAATATCATAACAGTAAAAATTAATGAAAGTTTAATGGTAGAACTTGATAATTCAACATTAGGGTATATTATTTACCACTCTCGTCTATCTTCAAGTCGTTTAGTACAATTTTTTGTGGATAATGGTACTAACGTCTTTGAATTAACTGCTGAAACAGATTATTCTATAGATAGTAATGAGTTCATTGTATTTCATTTTGTAGATTTCTTTGAAGTATTACCAAATTCAAATTTCACAATGAATCTTATATGGGAATACGATTTCACATTAAATAATTGGAAGTTAAGTCAACTTCCTAAAAATGATTTATTAATTAATGAAGTAAATCAGAATTTTACTGTTGATTTTAATTATAATTTCGAATTAGTGTCTAATAAATATAATCTTTCTATTGCTGATCCGGTAATTTATGCTGAAAACATATACGTTGCATTAACAGTCAATTTACCAGACAGAAATTCACTAAATGATCATAGTCTTGAACTTAACGATGTCATTGTAAATATCAATAACTATTTGAACTTAAATAAAACAATTGATGTATATTTATCTGACTTATTTTCTGGAGATCGAAGTACATTTTCACTGAATTTTACAGCATTATTTACTTTTGAATTTGTTAAAGCTGTTGGAGAAACATGGGCAATAGATAGACTTGTGGAAGGGAGAGAAATACGAGAACGAATTTATTTCCCATCAATAATATCTGGCCCTCCACATATATTTCTTAAGGGGTTGTCATTTTATGAGCCTACAATTTATTCTGAGCAAGTTATAGGTAACTCTTCCCTATTTGAAAGAAATTCGCCATATTATTATTTGAATAAATCACTAACTGGGAGAGAGGGAATGTTAGCAAAGGTTCCCTATTTAGTTATGGGAGAGACTTGCCCTTTTATATTTAAGTATATATCAACACAAACTCTGAGATTAATTATTACTGATAATATAAAAATGCCATTAATAGGAGCAGATTTAGAAGTCTATTATTTTGGACAAAAATATGGAACATATATATCTAAAGATCAAGTTCAGCCGATATCACCGGGTAAAACTAATGAAAATGGAGAAATCATAATAAAAAACATTCCTTATGGGAATTATACCATTAAAGTCTTTCAAAATGGGGATTTCCTTACAGAATCAGATGTTAATACTTATACGGAAATTAATTATATTTACACAAGTTATCCTCATTTTCCTCTTTGGATAATAATTTTCGGAGGTTTAAATAGCATTATTCTGATCTTTGGAGTAATATTTTATTTGAAAAACAAGAAAATGCGATAAATACCTTGATTGTTATCTTTTGCGATAATATTGATGATTTTATTTATTTTCTAAAACATAAAATGATGAATGAGATTTTTTACGAAATAAAGGAAGTAAAAAATCACGAAAATTTACCTAATGATATAAGACCAGCAATAATTCTTCATTTTCTCGCCAAAGTCTCTGATACATTAATTCTATATGAGACTAAACAAAATTTACAAAGATCTAGTAATCAAGATATCAAACAAGAAGCAATTAATTCATTACAGAATGTATTCAGTCAAGTAGATCCTTCATTAAAACTTATTAAGGGTAAAATAAGAGAGATTTTTTTAAGCTATACTTCTTAAACCTTATCGGAAGGAGATAAGAATTAATTATGATTAATTAGTTCTCCATATCCGATTAATCGATAACGCCTATTTATAATTCTTGAAATTGCAAATATAAAATCTTCGGGAGGACATATTGGAGGATTTAACTTCAAGACAACACTATTTTTTAATATTTTAGTTACTAGTCCGCCGGTTTTTTCCGTTCCAACAACTAGTAATAACTTTTCATTATGCTTAACTGAATGGACTCTTAGCATTTGTTCAGAACCAATTACTCTATCTAAAAGATTAATTCTTAATTCCACCTCATCAATAACATCAGGTAATGTCCCTGGTTTTCCAACCAAATGCCCAATTAAGTGATCACCTTTAGTTAAGGCGGGATCTAATTTAGTTCCCAATCCTATAAGTCCTCCAGGTTTCGCTTTGTCTAATAAATTACTTCCTTGGCTGATACTCACAACAGTTGATTTTAAAGGAACATATTTATCTTTCATTCTTAAGCCTGGTCGAATTTCAATTTGTGCACCCACATCAATATCTCCTTTTAAGACAGATCCGCCTATTACACCACCTTTTAGATCATTGATAGCTTTCCCTGGTCGATTAATATCAAAAGATCTCGCAATTAAAAATTGAAACTCTCCTTCACTACGTTTAGGAGATGGAATAATTTCTTCAAATGCTTTTAATACTTGGTTTATATTTGCTCCAAATACAGCGGAAATTGGGATAATTGGAGCATTTTCTGCAATAGAACCTTTGACAAATTCCTTTATTTGTCGAAAATTCTCTAGTGCTAACTCTCGTGAAACTGCATCAATTTTATTTTGCAGAATAATTATATTTTCTATACCAGCAATATGTAATGCTTCCAAATGTTCTCTAGTTTGAGGTTGAGGACAATCTTCGTCAGCAGCAATTAATAGACAAGCGCCATCCATAAGTGAAGCTCCACTTAACATTGTTGCCATTAATATTTCATGGCCAGGTGCGTCGACAAATGAAATATTTCTTTTAAATTCTAATTGTTCTTTACAGTTAGGGCATAAATATCTCTGTTCTCCCTTTTTTCTTGCTTTTTCAGATAAATAATATGTTAAATATTGATCACAGGTAGAGCAGTATAAAATAGTAGCATTAGAATATCCGAGTTTTATCGAGATCCCTCTTTCTTGTTCTTCTGAATGCCTATCTGTCCAATCCCCTGTAAGTGCTTTTACTAAACTAGTTTTACCATGATCTACATGACCTACTAATCCAATATTGCATTCTGCTTGTTGTTTCATTAATTCTTTTATGTTAGAGAACTCAACTTTAGGTTCGGTTTTTGTTTTTAATGCTGATTTTTCATTAATTGCGGAAATTAGTTTAGATTCTGTTTCTGTTTGAGATCCTGCTTCTGCAAGTATATTTTTTGCATTATTTATATATTTTTGTGCAGTTGCTTTTCCAACTCCCTTAATTTTCAACTTCACTAAATCATCTAGTTTTACATTTGCTAGTTTTTCAATACTATCTATCCCTGCTGCTTTTATTTTGTCTGCAGTAGCTTTTCCTATTCCCGCGATATCAGTTAAATCAGGCGACATGATAGTTAAATTTTAAGGTGCATTACTTACTAAATATATTACTTCTAAGAAAAATTAAGAAATGATTTTTTATTAAATTAATCAATATATCTGATATTTTAAAAAAACTACACGGTTAAATAGAAGGATTTAACTTGTTTCAATTGTTTTGATGGCACCGGGTTTTTTATCAAGTTCTTTATAAGAAACCCTTAAAAGACTATCAACATAGAAGGTGGATAATTTCTTACAAGAATTACATACTATATACACTGGAGCAGGATATTGTTTAGAATCAATATCCTCCATTTCTATTCTAAATGTAATTTTACTTTCGCAGTGCGGGCATGTATTAAAACGTAAAGGCATTTAATAATAACCTTTTTTATATAATAATTAGATTCTTATTTTTAAATTCTTATTTCAATTATAAATATCTTAACAATTAATCATTAATATTGATAATATATGGTTAGGCTTTCTCTTAAAAAATTTATCTACTTAATTCTTTTAGTATTGATTTTCATCCCTATCATTAATGTTAACTTTTATCACAATTCTATATTTTTAAACACGAGAACTCCTTCAGAATCGATTGAGACATCTAATGGATATTTGAGTGTAGATTTGTCATTTTTACCAGAAATAGATTATGTTCACTTAAATGAACTCTGGTATGATCCTAAAATTGAGATGTTAATTATAACACCAAATAAAACTGATTTTATTGATGCTGTTAAACCATTAATGGAATGGAAAAATGAAAAAGGAGTTAAAACAATTATTTTGAGTAATTTCAGTTTATATGAGGGTGTTGATGATGCTGAAAAAATTAGGAATATGATTAAATCATATTATGAAACTGAAAATATTCAATGGGTATTATTAGCAGGCGATGCTCAGGATGATTTAATCCCTATTCGATATGTATACAATCCAGATGTTGATAGATACGGGGATGGAAGAACTGAAACAGTTGGAGATAATGAATATAAACCTACTGATTATTATTACGCCGATCTTGATGGTACATGGGATAGTGATCAAGATGGTGAATGGGGGGAATCTCCTCTGGATAATTTATATGGCTTAGATGAGATATCATGGGATCCTGAAGTATATGTTGGGAGATTTCCAGCGAATAATGCACTTGAACTGGAAATAATGGTAAATAAAACTTTGAAATACGAGTCTAATCCAGAAATAGGTAATTGGATGCATAGAATGTTACTTGCAGGAGGAATTTCTGATTATCCTAGTGGAGAAGATCCTAACGGAGAATATGAGAGTTTTTTAACTAGTTATATTGTTGAAAACTACATAGATACATCCTTACAATATACTCATTTAATAGAAGAAGCTGGTAATCTCACTCAAGCAGTACTACGTACCTATTTTAATGATGGATATTCTACAGTATTAATGGCAGGACATGGTCTCCCAACAAGTTATTTCAGAAATCCATCACGGGCAGGTTATACATCATCAGATGCTATTATAAGTTCAAATGATGATAAACCTTCTCTAGTTTACTTAGATGCTTGCTCAACTTCAAGTTATGATACTACTACTGATAATAGTATAGGTGAAATATTAATTAAGCGAACTAAAGGTGGAGCCATTGGTGCAATTGGAGGATTACGTGTAACTTGGTATTTATTAGATGATTACAATCTTGAAAAATTAAATCGTGGAAATGCAAAACTTTTTTGGCAAGAGTTTTATTTAAATAAAAAGTTTCAACAAGGTAAAGCGCTATATGATTCAAAATTAGCATATATAAATAGCGATTATTTTAACAGAGGGGAAACCGCAACATATTTTGATTTTGAACGTAAGCAACTCCTTACCTATTGCCTTTTAGGAGATCCTGAAGTTGACATTTATACAAATACACCTAAATCAGCGCTAAATCCGTTTATTGAGAATATATATGAAGGCGAATTAGTCTCAGTGATAATAAAAGATAGTGATGATAAAGTCGTTCCCTTTGCACGAGTTCATATTCAAGGATCTGGGGAAAAATATTTTACCACATATGCAGATGAAGATGGTTTAGTGAAGTTTCGTATTCCAAATGAAGAATATGAGGATTATAATGTATCGATTACAGGTCATAATTTAGTTCCTTCTTACTTTAATTTTACAGCTCTGCCAGATAATACATTGCCAGAAGTTATTAGTGTAGAATGCTGCCCAAAAAATCCTAAAACTTCTGTCTTAGCAACTTTTAATATTCAAGTTCAAGAAAATAAATCTGGGATTGAATCTACATACATCTGTTATTCTAAAAGTAATTTTAGCGATTATAATTATTATGGATCATCAAATATTATTGAAGAAAACAATGATTTGTTTCAAATAACAATTGAGAAACTAAAACCTGGTAAATATTCTTATTTTATAGTTTTAAGAGATTATGCAAATAATACTAATGTAATTTATAATACTGAATTCTTTTTTTCAATCCCTCAAACAATGATTGATTATTTAATTCCCCTCTCTATTGTTATGATTATATTTTTGGGAGGAATTTCTATTTTCTTTATATATATTGGTCTTAAAAGGTACGCGCAATTTTTAAGCAAAAACTAAATTCTTATTGGAAAGTTATTCTTCTTTAGATTTATCTTTTTTCAACTCTAAAAGATATAAAATAGAACTAATAGTTCCAAATATACCTTGAATTATTAAAGCTAATGAAATCAAAAAAACAGCTAAAAGATCTTCAAAAATAAATAGGAAGATGATGATAAAAACGCCTGCTAAAGTAAATTTTAAAATTGAAGATAATTCTCCAAAAACTATTTTCCATATTTTAGAGGTTTCTAATCTTGATTTTATTTCTTTTTGATACTCTTTTTCTCCAGCTTCTCTTATATACCAACTTCCCTCAATATTATTGGCAAAGAGAAAAATACTCCACCATAATATGAAAAAACTAAAATAGAAATCTAATGATCCCAATATTACTATTGGAATTTGAAGTAAGATCATCCCACGCCAGCCTATTTTACGAGCAATTCGATTTGTTTCTAATTTAAGTTCTCTTGTTACATATCTCGTGCTTAAAATGTCAAGCGATCTTCCTAAAATTGTTATAGTCGCATTAATCAGAAATTGGTACCATTTTACTCCTTGGATTATTAATTGAAATAATACTATAAACAGCACCACTTTAACTAATTCTTTTAAATTTTATGTCTCAAGCCGAAAACTTTTTTTAATAGCTTGTATTATTCCTATTTACTATTAACCATATAAGTAGGTATTTTCTTATAAAATAACCGACCTTATATAATGGTTAACACTAGCGTTTATAACCACATGAACCAATAGCAATTCGCTATGGCGCTGGAACCATCCGAACCCGGAAGTTAAACTTGTTTAGCGTTGTAGATAGTACTGTAATTACGGTTTATGGGAAACTACAAACTGTAAGTTAGCTTACGGTCATGGCATACAAGGAAAATACCCGGTCACGCCTTTTTTATGTGGTTATATGTCGTCTACTTTTTTATCTCTTCTAAAATTAAGTTTTTAAACTATTAAATATAACCTTAATTAATATTGAATAAATTTTGTGTTAATCATTGCCAAAAAAGTATATTGTCATAACTAAGACCATTGGAAGAAAATGGTTTCTAATTCTAGTCTTCATAATAATCATTGTTGCGATTTATAATCACATTGCAGCAATTTGGATGTCCGGGATCACTTTATTGTTATTCATTTTATCTTACATCCCAAAATTGTTTTTTAAAAATAAACTTCAGAAATTTATGAAACAATTTTATAAAATTGAAGATGAGTTAATAGCACGAAAGTTTGAAAAACACATTGAAGTAATACAAGACGAGTTATTTGAATTATCTCAGAATCAAGAGAAAAAAAAGTGGTTAATAGTCTTTCTAAATAAACAATATATTTTTTATCATCAGGAGACAATCGAGAAATTTCAAGAATTGTATAATAAGGGCTTTAGTGAAAAAGAAATTCTTGATAATTTAAAAGATTATAAAATTATAACAAAAGCTGAAATTAAAGTAATTAAGGAAAACTTAATTAGACTTAATAGACTAGACGAAAGAGAAATCTCAGTAAAAGAACATAGAGATAAGCAAAGGTTTGCTTAATATAATACTCATATATTCAAAGCTTTTTTCCTTCCTTTTTTAACTGCAGAAAATTCAACAATTATTCCTAATATGGATTCAGTATCCATATATGCATATTTTAATCCTATAATTTTACCCTCCTGCAACACTCCAATACCAACTTCCTTGAATTTTTCTAAAACAAGAGGTAAATCATCGATATCATAGCGTATATGGTGTAATCCTTCTCTCCCTTCATCTAAGAACTCTTGGTGAATTGATTCACCACTTTCGGGTTGTATTAACTCAATTTCAACTCCATCAAAAAGTCGGCTAAATGCTCCCGTTGCCATCCATTTTGTTTCTTTTTCTCGAAGTTTGATGTTCATTTCAACTGGACCTATAATATTAAATCGAGTGACCCCAAAAAATTGTTCCATAATAATGGTCTGCTTTCTTATATCTTTATATACATACCCTAATTGGCTTACTTTTAGTTTATCAAAATTAAAATTTACATTACTCTTCATTTCAATTCAGCTAAAGACTTATTTTGATAGAATATATTTAACTGAATCTCTATAAATAATTTGTTTTCATATTGATACAAAATAAAAAATTAAAAGAAAAAAACTATTATTTACTCAATATCACCAAATTCCAAATCAAAACTATAGTGTTTTCTTATTGGTTTTTTTACATTCCAAACGCACTTTAATCCTTTTTCAAATTGAACTAGGTCTCCCTTTTTAAACTGTATTTTTTCACCTGTGTCAGAATCTGTAACTTCAACCTCTCCATCTAAAATGTAACATGTTTCGGTATCTCCATATGACCAATCAAATTCACTGACTTCTTTACTCCATGTACCCCATGATTTTATATTAAATTTTTCTAAATCATCTTCGGTTGGACTTTTCTTTTTCATTTTCATAATAAATCACTTGATATCTTACCAATTAATTATTCTAAAAAAAAACTAAGAAATATAGTTATAGAGTCATTAATAAAATTTATTTTTAAAATCTTTTTTAATAATTTAAAGTTGAAAAAACAATAAAACACTAAAATAAAAAATTATTATTCAATTAAATTAAATTCAAATTATCGATTCGAAAAAGAATAAAAATTCGTATAAAGATTATAATTATAATAGAAAAAATTAGTCATCTTACAAAATTAGCTCCAAAAAGCTAACACTATATAAATTGCTCCCAAAAATTTAAAAGAGATAACAAGAATGCCTCAAAAATTCATATTGAAGATTTTAACTGCAGGAGAAGGTGGAGTGGGAAAAACAACATTATTACATAGATATGTAGAGGGAAAATTCTCCGCTGAAACAAAAATGACAATTGGAGTAGAATTTTTCCTAAAAGAGACAGAAATTGATTCTAAACAATGCACTCTGCAACTGTGGGATTTCGGAGGTCAGGAAAGGTTTCGCTTTCTTCTTGAAAGTTATGTATTAGGAGCAAAAGGCGCGCTACTGATGTTTGACCTCACTCGTATAACTACATTGGAGAACTTGCAACAATGGATAAATATCGTGCGTAAAGGCGACCCAAATCTTCCTGTTCTCTTTTTAGGTACAAAATTGGATTTGGAGGATGAGATTATGGTTGATGATGATTATGCAACCTCATTTTTAAAAGAATTTAATTTAATAGATTTTGTCAAAATCTCTTCAAAAACAGGACAAAATGTTCAAGAAGCTTTTTCTCTTTTAACTAGAAAAATATTAGAGCGTCAATCCTATTGAATTCTAAAATTAATATAATAATTCTCGATTCTAATTTTATTTTACTTCCTTTCCAATTTAAAATTGATTATTTAAATGAAATTAGATTTATCATTGTAGGAAGATTAAAATTTGTGATATTTCGCCAAATTTTAAATGAATTAGAATCTAAACGAACAAGAGAGCAAAAGGGCACCAAGTATATTAGATTACTTGAGAATGGGATATCGTATATAGATAAGAATAAACAAAATTATAACATTGAAATTTTAGAAGATATAAAAGAAATTACTGAAAAGACTGATGATTTCTTATTAAGAAAGTCACAAGAACTACAAATTATTGGTCAAAATGTGTATCTTGCAACAAACGATTCAGAACTGCGTAGAAAAGCGAAAAGAATTAATATAAGTACAATTTTTTTAAGACAAAAGAAATATTTATCCGTTGAGAGAGCTTAAAAAAATATAAAATAGTTTGATCATTTTAGAGTTTCAACTAAGACCATTAATACATGAGGAACCTTTAGAATAATTAAAATTCGAAAGTATTTCCCTATTGTATTCATATGAGTTAAACTTATGGAAAAACCTATACTTTTGAAAGTGATTACCGCAGGTGATGGTGGTGTTGGAAAGACTACACTCCTTTATAGATATATAGAGGGAAAATTTTTAGTTAATACAAAAATGACGATAGGTGTAGAGTTTTTTCTTAAAGAATTAAGAATCGATGGGAAAAAAATTTTGCTTCAAGTATGGGATTTTGGCGGACAAGAGCATTTTAGACCTCTCTTGAGTAATTATGCAACAGGTGCAAGAGGCGCATTAATGTTGTTTGATCTTACCAGACCATCAAGTTTACTACGAATCGACCAATGGATTAATATTTGTAGACAAAATAATCCGGGAATTCCAATTATTTTTCTAGGTACTAAATTAGATTTGATTGATGTTAATACAGTTCGAGATGAATTCGCATTAAATTATATGGCGAAATATGATTTTTTTAATTATTTAAAGATATCTTCTAAGACTGGAGAGAATGTAAATCTAGCTTTTGAATTATTAGCAAAGGAACTTGTAAAGAACTTATAATTTAACTAATATTTTACAACTTTGCTATTTATAGTCGATTCAATACTAAAGTTTTAATATCCTCTTTGCTTAAATTGACGGGATTGTTTTTTAATCCCGTTTTTTCTACAATTCTATCAATATCTACATCAATAATACCAAACTTACCTAGACGGTCGATCTTTAAAACTATTGTCCATTTTTCAAGTGTTTCTACCAATTTTATATTATAGTTTTGGATTTTTTCATCAGATACATGATAATCTCCTGATAATAGTGCACCTATTTCCGCATACTTTTTTAGTCCTAATTTGCCTTCTGGTCCTAGATCTTGAAGCTTTTTTATGTTTATTCTTGTAGCTTCAGCTAATAACGTACCACATACTACTCCATGTGGGATCTCAAAGAGACCTCCAATTGGTGAAGCTAGTCCATGAATTATTCCTAATCCTGCATTAGCAAGAGTGATTCCCGACATTAAAGATCCATATGCCATCTTCGCTCTAATATTCACATCAGATGCTCCATTTGAACATGCTAAAATAATACTTTCACTCATATATTTCATCCCACTATAAGCCAATACATCTGTCATAGGACTTGATTTGGAGGAAACATAAGCTTCAAGAAGTTGTGTAAATGCGTCCATTCCACAAGCTGCTGAAACTGATAGAGGACATGAAATAATGAGTTCAGGATCAATAATAGCAATATCAGGAATAAAATTGTCATGGCGAAGTGATTTTTTAAAGCCATTAGGTCCAATTTCGCTAATAACTGCATTTTTAGTTGCTTCACTTCCAGTGCCAGAAGTCGTAGGGATTGCTATATATGGGATTTTCTTTCCATCATGAAGTTTATCACCCACTCCTTCAAGATAATTTTTAATTGAATCATTTTTAGTCAACATGGCTGAAATTGCTTTTCCTGCATCAGTGACGCTCCCTCCACCAATGCCAATAATTAAATCAATGTTCTTATTTCTATATTTTGCAACATTTTCATCGATAAGGTTTGGTGATGGTTCATTCGAAATTGAAATTGATGAAAATCTTATTGATTTTTTTTCTAAAATAGACACAATTTCATCCCATTTACCTGATTTTTCAAGAGAACTTCCACCTCTGACAATTAATATCTCATTACCATATTTTGGAATAATCTTATAAAGGTTATTTAATCTTCCAGCTCCAAAAATGATATGTGGAATACTAGCAAAATTAAAAGAAGAAATCATTAACTCTAAACTTCCATATTTGTTTATTTGCTAAATTTATTATATCTTTTTCAATTCATTATACAAAAAAATACATAATAATTAAGTTTATCAAATTTTTATTCTTTTTATTATAAGTAAGATTTATAATTTAATCTAGATAATTTGTTTTATAATATAATTCAACGATTTGGTGAGATACTATCAAAAAAGTTCATGAAAATGATTTTGACTATAGAGGTGGAACATCTGGAGTTAAATATCTAATGAGAGGGCCTTCTATTGATTGGGGACTTATACTACTTCAGCCTGGAGAATCAATGGGCGAAAAAGCACATGGTCACAATATTTTAGATGAAACTTTTTATTTTGCAGAAGGTGATGGCGTAATGATTATTGATGATACAGAATATCTCGCACCTCAGGGGACTGCATTCTTATGTGAACCCAAAGAAATGCATAACATCAGAAACGATTCTGATAATCCAATAAAAGTTATTTTTGTGAAAGGGCAATATCTTCCCGATGATAAAATATGAAAATTATTATAATAAGTGTATAATATAAAAATGGCAAAAAAAAAAGGAAAACAAAAGAAAAGAGGCGCCCAAGAAGAACCTGTAGTTACTCGTGTAAAATTTCCTAATAAAAAATTAGGGGAAATGTTTGGACGTGTTGTAGGTATTTTTGGGAATGATAGAATGGAAGTTTTTTGTGAAGATGGAAAACATAGAATAGGTAGAATTAGAGGTAAAATAAAGAAACGCGTATGGATTAGGTTAGCTGATCTTGTTATTGTGAATCCATGGGAATGGGAGACCGAAAGTTCAGATAAAATGGGGAAATGCGAAATTACCTGGAGATATATGAAACATGAAATATCTTGGCTTGAACGAAAAAATAGAATTCCAGAAATTCTAAAAATTAACAATATACCTCTCTAATTTAAAAAATACTTTATAATATTAAGATATAATTATAAATATAATTCTAAGAAAGAAAATTAATAGATTTTTATCAAAAAGTTAAATTTTTTAATTTTAAATTCTATTACTTATATATACTTATTTTCTAAAAAAATTTTAAAAAACCTAAATTCAAATAAGATTCGTGAAAATATTGACAGATCAAGAAGAAAATATGAAAAAAATGGAAAGTGAGGAAGTGGATATTCTAGGAACTATTGGAACAGATGAAATTGAAGATCTAGAGGATTTAACTACACTATTTGCGGTAAGAACTACAATAAATCAAGAGAGTAATATTTTAAAACAAATTTTCTATAGATTTAAAATTTTAGAAGTAATACCAGATATAAGAGCTATGCTTGTATCTCCTTTGTTACCAGGTTATATTTTCTTTGAGGCACCTCAGAAGAGAGATGTACAAATTGCTGTTCAAGGAATTCCTCATATTAAAGGAAGAATTGTACAGAACATAAAGTTAACTGAATTAAAGCATGTCTTATTGCCAAGAAGTGTAACCGAATACTTGGAAGAAGGAGATACGGTAGAAATTATCAGTGGGGTTTTTGAAGGATCCCGAGCATTAGTAATGCGTATGCCTCATGACACTAGTAGTAGTGAAGAGGTCGTAGTAAGACTACTTCAGGAAGAGACACCTATAACTATTAAGATCCATGGAGATTATTTAAAATTGGTTGAGAAGAAAAAACCTTTAGAAGAACCTATTCCAGAAATAAAGGTCTCTGCCGATACTATAACTGATCTAGAAGAGGCAATTACTTTTGAAGATGAACTGGAAGATTTTGAGGAAGAGGCAACTGAAAGTTATAGAAGCGATGAAATCGAGGAATATACAGACGATGAAGAGGAACTCGAGGAAGAAGATGAATGGGCAAAATTTGATGGATTTTAAAGTAAATATCTATTTCGTTTATTATACCAAGTATATCTCTTTTATTAGTTAATATTTAGTAATTAAAATTTTATGTATGTTTGTTGCGCTTTCCTAAAGCAAATATTTAATAAAAGAATTTTTATAGATGGACTGTTATTAAAGAAATAAAACAGATATATAATCAATTTGCTAGAAGTATTCTGATTTAAATGATAAAAAATATCTTTATAATGAAAGGAAACACAGGTGAACTCATCTTTTATAAAACTTATGAAGATATTTTTAATGTTAAATTAACCAGTAGTTTTTTAAGTGCAATTTTTTCCTTTGTAAAGCAAACACTAAAAACAGAAGAATTATCTGAAATTGAAGTTGGATTATTTAGGTTTATATTTGAAATCGAAAAAATAGGAAATGATGAGTTATTATTTGCGCTTTTTAGCGACCGAACTGACAACTTAGTTGAGCTAAGAAATCAATTAAGAGCAATTAAAAATAAATTTATCAATAAATATGATTTAACTCTACTAACGAATAATTTCAACGGCGAAATTTCAAAATATTTCGAATTTGAGAAAGATATTAACGACATTATGGAGAATCATAGCCAATTGGTTTCAGATGAAATTAAAAAGAATTTATTAACAGTTTTTAATGAATTACACACTTTTTCTTCTTTTGTTGTATCTTCAGCTTTATTGACTCAAACTGGTCGAGTTATAGTTTCATCATTAGAAACAAATATCCTATCAGAAATTATTCGATTATTAGAAGGACGTTTTATATCAGGAAATTTTAGAGTTAATGAACTCATTTCTTTAGAAGATTTTGGTGTGCTTTCTTTGGTAGGAATTGATGAACACTTTATTTCTGTGATTCAATTTAAAAGTAATTGTCCTTTTGAGACAGGATTGGTAATCTCAAAAAGGTTATCAAATAGGATACAAAAATTGATTTGTTAAAATTACGAAGATTGATTAGATAAAAATTGATCATAATTACTTATTTCATAAAAATACTTTTTAAAAAAAATTGCAATATTTTTAATTTCGTAAATTCCTTTTACAAAAATTAAAAAGATAAAGTACTTTTTCCCTAGTATAGTTAATTAACTTAAAAATATAACAAATTAAAGTTAGGGGTAGTAAATATGTCAAGATATGTAGATCAAGTAATTAACGACGAGATTCTTGATAAACTGAGCTTGAAGAACAGATATTCCTTTTTGAATAATAACCTTATGGCAATATTGTCACCAGACCAATTTAACTTTCTTAAAAAGGTCCAAAAATTCTGTATGAGGTATGAAAAGAAAAATGAAATCACACATGGTCCAGAGGAAGATGTCTATGATTGGATTCCAGATTTTGGAGCGGAAGGTTATATCACAAGAGCTCATAATTTTGAAGTAATTGATGTTGTTTACGAAGAATATGGAGCAGTCGCAGACTTCCTTCGCTATTTATCAATCGATATGTTTGATACTCAATTCGCAATGGGGAGTGGGGCAACTGTTTTAGCAATTAATCCCATTATAGAACACCATGAAAATATTCCTGAAAGATTAGAAGCTCTTAAGGATTTAGTGACTGGAGTAGCATCGGGTTGTATTTGTATTACTGAGCCAGAGAGGGGTTCTGACGCAGTCCATCAACTAACAACCTGTGAGGAACAAGAAGATGGTTCATTCTTATTAAATGGAGAAAAAGTCTATAATACTAATGCACCGAAGTCCAAATGGGCAGTCGCGTATGCAACTGCAGAACAGAATAATGGAAACTTGATGGCACAGTTCCTTATCAATACAAATTGGGAAGGATGGAAGTGTGAAAGAGTAAATATCCCTTGGGTACCAAAATTATATTTAGGACATGAATGGTTTGAAAATCTACGCGTCCCAAAAGAGTATATTCTTGGCTCTGTTGGAAAAGGAAGAGAACACATGTTTGAAGGATTAGTACCAGAGAGAATTGGAATCGCTTGTGGGGCTATTTCACAATGTTGGGGTGCCCTTTCACATGCTGCTATTTATGCTAATATGAGAAAACAATTTAATCAAGAAATTCTTAAGTTTCAGGGAGTAGGGTTTCTTCTAACAGATTTATGGGCTAAAACCACAAACTTAACGCTCGGATTATTGAAATTCTGTGAGGCTTATGATGACAAAATGGAAAAATTTCAAGGAAAAATCCCTGCGAATATTTCTAGGGCTATGGTAGCAAGTGCATCTCAGTTTAAATATCATTGTACTAGCCTTTCCAAACAGATATGTTATGAAGCGGCTAACTTAATGGGGGGTGCAGGTTTGTCAGATAATACTCAAATGCAAGATTATGTAAATATTTCTCGAATCCAAGAAATTGTTGGTGGGAGTAGGCAAATACAACAATATATTATGAGTATGGCTTTAAGACAGCTCTTTAAAATGCTCTAAATCTCATTTTTTTTTTACTTTTATTTAATAGCAATTTAGAATTGAAATATCAAATTCTTTTAATTTATCCACTACTAATAAATTTTAATTTAACTAGAACATAAAATAAAAATCATAAATTATTTGGTTTTAAAAATGGAAGGATTACTTAATACAGCAAAGAAGGCGTTTCCAGCAATATCTGGATCGGAAAAGATTAAGGGAATTCAGGAAGAAGTTGAAGTATTATGGGATAATTGGGGAATTCCACATGTTTATGGAACATCATTAAATGATCTATATTTTACTCAAGGATATCTTCACGCAAGCCATAGATTGTGGCAAATGGAAACATTTAGACGTTTAATTTCTGGAGAGTTATCAGAGTTAACAGGAAAATCAACTATCATTAGTGATAAATATTATAGAACAATTGGATTACATCGTTTGGCAAAAAAATGCGCATCAAAATTAGAAAAAAATAAAAATTCAGAGGGCTATAATTGGATAAGTAGCTATGTAAATGGGGTAAATTGTGGTATAAAAAAAGCTCGAGAAAATCCTCCTATTGAATATTCGATCTTAAATCTTAAACCTCGTGACTGGTTAATCGAAGATTCTTTTAAGATTATTAGTATGATTGAATGGAACTTAAGTAATTGGAATTTTCCTTTAGAAGTAATACGTGAGCATTTAATAATAAAATTAGGTCATAAAAAAGCTAAAGAGTTCATTTCTTTTTTTCCCGAGACATATGTTAAGGAATCTAAAGGAAGCAATGCATGGGCTGTTAGTCCTAATAAATCTGAATCTGGAGCTGTATTATTGGCAAACGATCCTCATCTTGCTCTTACAAATCCCGCTATATGGTTTTTAATACATTTAAATTGTCCAGGATTAAATGTGATGGGCACTTCGCTTCCTGGATTACCTATGGTTGTTATAGGACATAATCAAAATATAGCCTGGGGTTTAACTAATGTAACTGCCGATACAATAGACCTATTTGAATTGGAATTAAATCCAAAAAATCCGAATCAATATAATTATAATGGAGATTGGATAGATTTTGAAGTTTATGAAGAAAAAATTAAAGTTCAAGATATCCCTGAACCAATAGTACATAAAGTTTTAATATCAAGATTTGGTCCAGTTGTAGAGTTTTTTGACAACAATCAAAGATATTATAAGTTTAATCTCCCAGGTATATATGCTTTAAGGTGGTCAAGTTTTGAACCAGAACTTGAAAGAAATATTATAGGTTTTATTCATATTAATAAAGCTTCAAATTGGCAAGAATTTAGAGAGGGAATAAAATATATAACAATTAATCCTCAAAACTTTATTTATGGAGATGTAAACGGGAATATTGGTCATCAACATGGTGGAAGAATTCCCATAAGAAATTTTGGAGATGGTTCTACAATAACTCCAGGTACAAATGAAAAATTTAATTGGAAGAGTTTATCTTCTTTTGAACAATTATTCTCACTTTATAATCCTAAGGAAGGCTTTGTTTATACTGCGAATTTTAATGAAGATAAAGCACCAAATGGTCTATTGATAGCTCAAGATAGAATAGAACCATATAGACAAATTAGATTAAAAAAATTAATGCAATCAAAGGAAAAATTTTCTGTAGAAGACTTTCAGGAATTTCAACTTGATAGATATAGCGAAGAAGCTGCAGAATTATTGCCTATTATGTTAAAACATCTAAAATCTAATAAAAAGTCTAATAATTACTCAAAATACATATTTTTACTAGAAGAATGGAATTATTATTTGACTAAAACTAGTATTGCTGGTACAATTTTTAAAATATGGCATCAAAAGACACTTGAAATTTTATTAAAACCTATTATTGGCGAAGATATATTGAAATTATTTTCTGGAAGTCGTCCATTTAATTTAGAGCGCATTATTGCCTCCTATAAGGAAAATATGAATGAATTAAAAGAAATTTTGCTTACTTCATTTATTGATACAATCACTTTTCTAACGGATGAAATTTCAACAGATTATAAAAAATGGCAGTGGGGAAATCTACATAAACTTACTCTTACTCATCCTTTTTCACTTGGTAATAAAGATGCCAAAATCTTAAATGCAGGACCGTTTAAACTTGGCGGAGATGCAAATACACTTAATAATGGATCTTATGATCGTTTAAGCGATTATGATGTTGTTGTAGGCCCTTCCTATCGACAAATACATGATCTTTCTGATTGGGATAAATCAATTGGGGCTTTACCAGGAGGACAATCGGGATTACCTTTCCATAAACATTACAAAGACTTAATAAAATTATGGGTAAAGGGTAAATATATTCCTTATTTATTTACCAGAAAAGCAATTTCAAATAACTTAGAAGGAATTTTCAAATTAATCCCTGATACAAAATAAAATAAAAAACAAAATTTTTTTAATTTATTTAGGAAACAGACATTTTATATAGAGTTCTAAGTGATAAACTCATAATATATTGTTGGATTTGCCTACTTCCACCAACAATTTCTTGGATTCGAGAAATATTTAGATAATCTTGCATTAAAGTATTATCACATAAACCTGCTCCGCCCATCAAGTTAGCCGCTTCGTAACATACTTCCTTTGAAAGTGCTGTAGCTTGATATTTAAATTGACTCGCAGATGCAACCATAGCTTGGCTAATATTTCGAGGAATGTTCCCTTCGAATTTTATATATTTTTCATCGAAACTTTCGCAGAACTTCAAAAGTCCAAATGTAAGGTTAGTAGTTTTAGCCCACAGGTCTGCTAGCAAAAATCCGACTCCTTGAAACTTTAAAATCTCCTGATCGAATTGTTTTCTCAAGTTAGCATAAATTACTGCGTGTGAAAGGGCACCCCAGCACTGTGCAATAGCAGCATATGCAATAGCTATTCGTTCTGGTACCAATCCCTCAAAAAGATGTTCACGACCTTTTCCAACTGAACCAAGTATGAATTCTTTTGGAACTCTTAGATTGGTCAATATTTCTTTTCCTATCCAAACTTTTGGGACCCATGGTATTCCAACTCGTTCACATCTCCAACCATCCCAATTTGTATTTATCAAGAATTGTGCCATCATATTTCCGTTATTTTGTTCCGCAGTAGCATAAGCAACTACCCATTTGGATTTAGGGGCATTAGTATTAAACACTTTTTCTCCATTTAACAAGAAGCTGCCATCTCCTTGTTCCTCGCAGGTCGTTAGCTGGTGAACCGCATCAGAACCTCGTTCAGGTTCAGTAATAAGAATTGCTCCAGGAGTGTGACCTGTCACTAACTCTTTTAAAGCTTCCAATCTTACAGGAATATTTTCATGATGCTCATAAACTGGATTTATTGCCAATACTGTAGCACCTTCTGCCATTGAAAATTGAGGATCAAAGTTATCAACTACGATTGTTCGAAGCATATCCATTGCTAGTCCCCATTCGGGATAATCTACATCTATCATTTCAAAAGCATGCTGACGAGTAATAAAACCTTCAGCTCCAAACGCAGGAATCCATTCATACACATCTTCTTCTGGACCGTGAGTAATCTCATTTTTTTTCTCAAACCTTAGACAGAACCGCTGAACTTTTCGAAAAAAGTTGAATTCATCTTGAGATAATAATGAAGTTAAATTATTATTTACAAACGCGTATCGGTTTTTAAGGTTTAATTTCCCAAGAATTTCATCATTAATAACTTGTGTCTCAAACTTTTGTTTTTCAGACATTTAAATCATCTCTTTATTTGATTACTACAAATTATAATTTATAGATTAGAATTTCATTTTATATATAACTTAATATTCCATTAGAAGATTCGTTTAAATTCTTTAAATATTTTTATTTTTAAAAATATGCAAAAGAATATATGAAGATAAAATATTTTGAAAGTTATATAATAAATGATGGGTGTATATTAAAATGAAAAAAAAATTTGAAACTCAAGTTATTAATGATGAAATCCTGGAAAAACTAAAACTACATAATAGATACAATTTTCTTAATGAGAATTTATCTCTTATTCTTACAGAAGAACAATTTTCATTTCTTAAAGAAGTCCAGGATTTTTGTTTAAAATTTGAAAAAGAAAATAACATCACCCACGGCGCTGAGGAAGATATTTATGAGTGGTATCCTGCTTTTGGTGAACGAGGGTATATTACTCGTCAACATGCTTATGATTGCATTGATTTAAAATATAAGGAATTTGGGATGACGATGGATTTTATGAGAATATTGGCAATGGATTTCTTCGATCCTCAGTTTACTATGGGAAGTGGTGCAACTGTAATTTGTATTAACCCTATTTATGAGCATCATGAAAACATTCCAATACGACTAGAGGCATTAAAGGATTTAGTAACTGGAAAAACCACTGGATGTTTATTAATTACTGAACCTGAGAGGGGGTCTGATGCAGTACATATGCTAACAACATGTGAGGAACAGGAAGACGGTTCATTTTTATTAAATGGAACTAAAATTTTTAATACTAATGCTCCGAAGTCCAAATGGGCAGTAGCGTATGCAACCGCAGAACAGAATAATGGAAACTTGATGGCTCAGTTTCTTATTGATACAAGCTGGGAAGGATGGAATTGTGACCGTGTAGGAATACCTTGGGTTCCAAAATTATACTTAGGAAAAGAAAGATTAGAAAATTTAAGAGTACCAAAAGAATATATACTGGGTCCTGTCGGTAAAGGAAGAGAACATCTTTTTGAGGGATTGGTACCAGAACGAATTTCTATTGCTGTTAGAGGTGTAAGTGAATGTTGGGGAGCATTATCACATGCAATTATTTATGCTAATATGAGAAAACAATTTGATAAAGAAATTTTGTTATTTCAAGGAGTTGGATTTACATTGACAGATCTATTAGCCAAAACTACAGCTCTTACACACGGTATTTTGAAATTTTGTGAAAGTTATGATGAAAAAATGGAGAAATATGGAGGAAAACTCCCAGATAACATATCCCGTGCATTTGTTGCCCTAGGAAGCCAATATAAATATAATTGTGCTTTGCTTTCTAAGAAAGTATGCTACGAATCAGCAAACTTAATGGGCGGAGCAGGTTTATGTGATAACACCCTTATGCATGATCATTTAAACATTTCGAGGATTCAAGAGATCATTGGAGGAAGTAGACAGATACAACAATTCATTATGTCAAGAAATTTAAGATATCTATTTAAAAATCTATAAATAAAGATTCAGAAAGTACGAGATAAAAGAAATAAAAATAAATTTTATATTTTAATCATATAAATGGGAGATCTGATTAATCTTCTTCTTCTTCTTCGCCTAATAGTGCTTCTACTCTATTCTCTAGATCTTCAATTTTTTGTTCAAGCGCTTCAATTTTTTTATTTGTCTCACATGTAGCACAGCCATCATCTTCATCACATTGGGGGAGTGTATCACAAACTTCTTGAAGTTCATCCATTTCTTCTAATAATTTATCAACTTCATCTTGCAGTTCTTCAATACTCAAATTTCACACCTTACATTTTTTAAAATATTAAGGACATGATTATTTAATTTTTTTTGGTTTAAAAACTTAAATTAATATGAGACTATTGGTTTAAATATTTTTCAAAATTAATAATAAAAAATATGGTTAATCAATACAACTTTGAAGAGAAGCTTAAGATTTTTAGTGATAAAAAAACTTTGGATCGCGCTAAATCCATTTCAGATGATTGTATAAGAATTCTGAAAATTGATAAAGAAAATGGAATAATTGAGGCTGAAGTACAAGGAAATAAATTAGTTCCATATAAAATTAATTTTGATATTTCTCAGAAGACTTTATACAATTTTATTAATCATGATTGTCCTGATTATTTAGCAAGAAAAAAACCTAATAATAGATTTTGCAAACATATCGTAAAATTTTTTTACCTTCTAAATAAAAAAGATTCAGCATTAGCTAACTGGTTTCTAAAAGAGTTCGATGAGAAGAAAGTCAAGCTTTTTCAGAGTAATCATATTGACTTTTCAGATTATAACCACTTTATAAATAAAGATCTTGAAAAGGAGATAAATTTCGATTATAAGGGATTTGATTTCTTTTTTGATCTTATTGAACTTTCTGATTCAACAAAAGAATTTCTAAGAGACATTTTGAAAGAAGCAAAAAAATTACCAGCAGCCTTAAGAGGATTTCATGGAGGGTATATAGGGGGTCTTTTTGATCATATCTTATTAGTAACAAATTATACCTTTAAATTGAGTAATTCTATGATCGATCAAATAGATCTTAAAAAAGCGGTTTTAACAGCAATATATCACGATTTTGGAAAAATATCGTATTATTCTTATAGAAAAAAGGATTTTTCATCTAAGATCATTGTAGAACGCGAAGAATTAGACCGTGTTCATGAAGAGATAGTAAGAAAATTTAATTATGAGGGTAGGCATCACCACGTTGAAGAGGCAATAGCAGTTCTTAGAAAAAATAAAGATATCTTATTTTATGATGATGATATATATAAAGCAATAATATTCCATCACGGTCAATGGAGTAAATATTATCCTATAGAAATGAATGAACTAGCCAATTTAGTTCATGAAGCAGATATGATCGCAAGTCAAAAACACTTTGTTTAATAAGTTTCAAGTAAAAATCCTTACGCTTCTTTTAGAACTTCGATCATTTCAGTTATTTCTTCTCTTTTGCGATATTTTTTAACTAATTTTTTGTATCCTTTCGATGATTTCTTTATTAATTCTTGAGTTTCAATGGGAATATCCTCATCATGAATTTCAAGATCCTGTATCATGAAGTCCAAACCAATCGTTAATTTATAATCTTGTTCAAAGCTTTTTTTTGTAAATGTTCTTATTAAAGAAGATTTTCCTACTGCTGCTGCACCAGCGAGTAAAACTTTAAATCGAAAATGATTAGAATCAACAATTTCACCAAGTCTAGGTTTAAAATCGAGTAAAGCAGTGAGTGCAAATCTATAAAACAATTTTTCTACATTTTTATCCTCTAAAGCAGATGTTTCTACGTATTCAAATAAATAATATTGATTTAATTTTTGAATAATTTTTTCTCTTGGTATTATCTCTCCAATATCTTGTTTTAAATCGTTTTTATTTCCTATTAAAAAAATCGGAATGTTTCCAGATCTATCTCGAATTTCATTAAAATAGTCATCTATTTTATCAAAGGTATTTGGGCGACTTAAATCAAAAACCAAACCTAGAACTGCAACTCCCTTAAAAAAGTCTGTTTTAAAAAAATCAAACCGTTCTTGTCCTCCAGTATCCCATAATGATAATGTGACTTTCAATTTCTTACTAAACCTCTATGAATTTTTAATATTCCCAAATACCGATATATTCATCAAATAATTTGTAGATTTTTGTAAATCCCAAATTCTCTAATAATTGTTTTAGGCTTTTTTTGTTATGATTCCATTTTGATCTATTTTGGTAAGAATTAATACCATCATTATCTAAAAAGAAGAAATCAACTATTTTGAATATTGCTTCTGGCAGAAATTTACCAAAAAAAATAATAATTTTAAAAATCTTATCTTGGGCAGTAATCTTCTTAGGCTTAACAGTGTAAGGTTCACAAATTATAACTTTTCGTGAGATTTTCTTTGCTATATTAATTAATTCAATGTGTTTTGGGTAAATATGATGCAGAATATCACTAATAATGATAACATCTTTTATTTCCCCTTTATAATTATCAAACTCGAAAATATCTTTTTGGTGTAATATAATTTTCTTTAATTTTATATTTCTTTTTTTGAGCTCTTTATTTTTTATACGCTTTAAAAATCGACGATTTAAATCTACACCTTCATATTCTATTGCGGGATCTAGAAACCTCATTAAATAACCAGTGCCACATGGCATATCTAAAACTTTTTTTGGACCTTTTCCAATAAGTAAAGCTATTGTAAGAAATTTTTTGTCTTGATTATACAGTCGCCGAGTAATTGCATTATAAAGCCATGCACTGCGATATAAAAAACTTTTGAATCGTGGGATTTCTATTTGTTTTTGCATAATAAAAAAATTAAAATTGTATTTATATTAAGGTTTTGAGAGTGAATTCATATTTTCTTCGATTGTTTTATTTAAGTCCTTTACTTTTTTATCCAGATCTTTAAGTTCTTTTTTAATCTCCTCAAATCTACTCTCTTGATCACTTAATTTCTTTATATACCGTTCCTTTAATGATATTGATTGACTGTCTTCACCAAGAACCGAAATATTTTCTCTTAGACGAGATTGTTCATCAGTCATAATATCTCTCTCTTCATTCAATTTTTCTTGTTTAGCCCTTAATTCATTTAGAGTTTGAATCAATACTGCAATTTCTTTTAGACGATTTTCTAGGTCTGGTTCGATAAATTTCTTTTTGACATAAAAACTAACTCGTTTTAATAAATCATCCTTGCTATAATTCCATAAATATGCACTTGAATAATTTTCTCTCTGTTCCTTTAGTTTAAAATTAATAGCATCCTTTGGTTTTAAAGTAATTTTAAATCGCCAATAATTAGGAGTTTCTTCAGGCTCAATCGGTTTCTCTATAATTTTAAAATCATAGGTTTTTGGATGATCAAGGTAAAGTTCCTTTTCCTCTTCAGTTTTGTTTTTAATTTTGTATATAGTCATTGAATTAGTGTAATAATATTCATAAGAATATCCACTTTCAAAAGTGACTTTATGAACATTTAAGTTTTCGGATTTCTGCTCATAAGTTATAATTACAGCTTGTTCTACAGCATAATTCAGCAACCTTGTATCACTTTTGTTTAAAAAAGGAATTATCGCTTCACCTGCAAGATTGTCATCATATATGATTGTTGCAGGACCTCTCTCCAGTGTTAGATTAGTATTATTAGTAATTTCTAGACAAGCATTAGGATTTTTATCATGTTCATTCTTGTTATAAAGTAAAATTCTCTTCGCTTTAATCGATTCAGTAAGGATTGGCACTAACGCCGATTGCTTACGTTTAATTGTTACTGGATTTGATATATTATATTCAAATAATTCCCCTAGATCTTTTGTTTGGGTCTTGACCTGAGATTTTACTTTATCAAACATTTCTGCATCTGACATAACACTTCGTGCAAAACCTATTCCTCCTGCTGGTGCTGGAGGAGGACGCATACCCGTTCTCATGACTTCTGCTTTTCTTTTTTTAGCTACAGGTGCAGCTTCCAATTCATCCATAGCATACTCCGTAAATTTCTCCATTTCTAATCCTTCTTCAATTTCAGTAGGTCTAGCGCTTAGGACTTTCGGTGGTTGGATGATTGGTCTTTGGATAAAAATAGGTCTATAAAATTCATAAATAAATGAAACCGGCATGCCAGCAACCAGAGATAATTCTATATCTTCCCAATCTTGATTTGTGGTGTTTTCGATAAGACTCCAACCAGATAGTAAACATTTTTGCTCTAATGCTTGTTCCTTACTCATAATTAATCGATATGAGGTTTTCCAGATTGGACTTTCACGTATATAGGACACAAAAATGTTCCTATCAATCTCATCATCTCCTCCAGATTCACAATTAATAATTATTTTTTTAGCATCTTTCTTCTTTCCAGCAATCACTGTGTCTAAGAAGAATTTCAAATCCTTTTTAATCTCATCATTCATAATTTCTAATGATTTAATCTCTGAAAAGTTATATTTGGTTATCGTACCATCATCTTGATGAAGTGTTAATAATTTTTCAGTGATTTTTTCAACTTTACTCAATTTTTCAACATACTCAATCCCCATAATTTTTCCAGAAACTTTCTTAGCACCACCAACAGTTAAAACCACTTCAGCACCTTTTATCTGGGTTACAAGTGAAGAAAAAGAATCACGATCAGGGATGTTTAACATTATAGATCTTAGTAATTGGTCAGTATCTAAGGCAGCATCATAAGATATTGATGAAATATAACCATTTTTACTCGTATCCAAAACAAAAAGTGATTTTAATACATCATTCATCTCATCAATTTTGAATTCAAGTTCAAAATTACCAGAACCCTTAAGGATTCCTTCAAGAATGTAATAGGATACTCCATGCTTAAATATAATAACTCTTTTTACTTTTAATTTTGACATAAAATTATTATAACTTCTTAAAAATTTAAATATTGATGATTTAAAATAATGATATAGATTTCAAAAATCCTTTATATATTATTTTCTAATATCTCCAATATATCCTCTTCTAAGGTGGAGTTCGACTTCGGATGTTCCACAATAACCCCAATATGTTTACCAGCATTATTAAAGAAATAAAATGTAGGTATTTTTTTCAAATCAAACTTAGGATCAGTTGCTTCTGGGGGGGAACGTTTTTTATGCCAATTAGTTTCTCCCGGTTTATGTAAGGCATTTACCATAATTCCATATAATATATCTAAGCTTACTTTTTCAATTTTTAAATCTTTTATTAATTTTATCATTCTTGGTATATATTTTGAACAATCAGGACACCAATCAGCACCTAAAGCAACAATTTTTAATTTTCCTTGCTTATTGTCAAGAATTTCTTTAATGGTTTGAATAACATCTGATTTTGGTTCATAGTTCTCATAGACTTCTCTAACTTTATCACCATAAATCTTTAAGTAATCATCAGGAGTCATTGTTGGAGAGATAAGATCTTTCCATTTTAAATCGCTTATAGGTTCCATATTTACTATTCAACTTTCAAGGTTTAAAAATGTTGTTTTAATTATTCATAAATTCTACAAATCATATTTCAAATGTAAAAATAATAAAAAAGTAAAATAAATAAAAAATAAACACATAATTACCAAATAGATTTTTAATCAGAACAAAGTGGTGTACCAAAATATTATACTCGTTTAGAGGAAAGATATTGAAAATTGATCTTACTAATAAAGAAATTTCTACTTCCCCTTTAGAGGAGACTATTGCGAAAAACTTCTTAGGGGGAGCAGGATATGCTTGTCGTTATCTATATGATAAGTTAGAACTAGAAACGGATCCACTTTCTCCAGAAAATATTTTAATGATAATGACAGGTCCTCTTAACGGAACTTTTGCTCCAAATACTGGAAGATGGGTCGTATGCTCTAAATCTCCATTAACAGGAATCTGGGGTGAATCAAATTGTGGGAGTTGGTTTGGAGCTGAAGTGAAGAAAGCAGGATATGATGGGATAGAAATAGTTGGTGCTTCAGAAAAACCCGTCTATATTGAAATAAATGATCAAAATATTCAAATTAGTGATGCAGAGTTTATTTGGGGAAAGGATACATCCTATACAACTAAAAAACTTAAAGAAGTCTTTGGAGATAATAAAGCAAAGGTTGCTTGTATAGGAATAGCTGGGGAAAACCTAGTTAGATTTGCAAATATAATTTCTGAACAAAGAGCAGCTGGAAGAACTGGCTTGGGTGCTATATTTGGTTCAAAAAAATTAAAAGCTATAATTGTAAAGGGTTCTAATTTAAGCCTTAATGTCGCGAATAAGGAAAAATTGGACGTAGCAATAAAAAATGCAAGGGATTACGTAAAATCCTCAGTTGCGAGCCAAATGTTGGGAATGTATGGTACTGCTGCCGCTCTCGACATGTATAATGTTACAGGTGAATTACCTGTAAAATATCATACGAGATCTAAATGGGAAAAAGCAAGAAATATATCAGGGGTAACAATGGCTGAAACTATCCTAGTGAAACAGGCATTTTGTCATTCATGTGTAATAGGATGTGGAAGGATTATAGAAATCAAAGATGGAAAATACAAAACTGAACAAATAAGAGGTCCAGAATATGAAACTATTTGTGGGTTTGGTAGTTTGATCTTAAATGATGATTTAGAATCTATTGCTTATTTCAATAAAAGGTGTGATGACTTCGGAATTGATACAATTAGTACAAGTGGTGTAATTGCAAGCTTAATTTATCATCATAACTTAGGAAGAATAAATTCAGAAGATATTGATGGATTAACTCTTGGTTGGAGTGAATTAGATAAAGTGGATCAATTAATAGAAAAGATAGCTAGAAGAGAAGGACTTGGTAGTATTCTTTCCGAAGGTTCAAATTACTTTGCAGACAAATTTAATATTGATAAGGAGGAAATTGCTACTGTTGATAATTTAGAAGTTACATACCATGATAGCCGCGCGAACTATGGAATGTCAATTGCCTACGGAATAGGCCCCCGTGGTCCTTCTCATAATGCTTGTGATGCTTATTATGTATTAATGGGTATTCCTTTAGAGGAGTTGGGCATTAAACAAATTGACACTTATAAGGATGACATGGAAATGGCAGAATGTTGCTCATTATTAATGGATTATAGAGCTTTGTATAGTTCAATGGTAATGTGTTCTTTTTGTAATCCTTTACCTTCTCATAATGCCGATATTATACAATATGCTACAGGTTTAAACTTTAGACTCGAAGAAGTAAAGCTATATGGGGAAAGGATAGCTAATATGAAAAGAATGTTTAATATAAAAATGGGATTAACACCTTCAGATGATAGAATACCTCAAATTTTATTGAATCCATTCGAAAGTGGAGGATCAGCAGGAAAATCTCCCAATTTTAATAAATTAAAAAAATTTTTCTATGAATATCGTGATTGGGATTATTTAACTGGAGTGCCGAATGCTGAAAAGCTCAGATTTCTAAATTTATGATAAGAATTATGGAATCTTCAAATTTTGATATATAATCTATGCGTATAATCAGAAAATCCTTGTTTTTTCCAGAAAGATGAAGATTCAGGATTAGTCGGTACAATACTCAATTCTACTCTTTCTAATCCTAATCCCTTGAACCATCTAAGAGCTTCCTCCCATAATTTTTTTCCAATCCCTCTTCTTCTATGCTCCAAACTTACAAACATATCATAAATAGAACCATGCTTTTCTAAAAGATAAACTGGTGAATATTGATCGATCTTAGGAACTGTATACCCTATGATTTGATCATCCTCGAATGCTACAAATATCTTTGCATCATCAGATTCAATCAAATCAGATATAAAGGGTTTAAAGTTGATGTGTCCATCCTTCCTCCTTGTGAAAAAAGAATCTAATTTTGAATGATGATCAGCAAGTTCCTTCCAAAGTTCTACAATCTCAGGAATATCTTCTCCTGTTGCTTGAGTAATCTTAATAGAAAAACACTAAAATTTTTATATACTTAATTAAATACCAATTAGGCTACGGTTCGTAAATCACGATTTTTTATAATCAATTTCGTAAGAAGGTTAAAGATTTTATGAATATTTTCGCCTGTTTTTGAACTACACTCCACAAAACCATCTGCTCCTTTAGTCATTGCTAAATCCATTGCTTTTTTCGTAGATACTTCTTTCAGATGTATTAAATCCGTTTTGCCACCAACAAATATAATTGGTAAATGAGATTTTATCTCTTTTTCTACGATTTCAAACCAATCATCTACATGAGCAAGTGAACCATAATTTGTAATATCATACATAAAGACTGCTCCGTGAGCTCCTCTAATATAAGAAGGAAAGAGAAATCTAAATCGTTCTTCACCCGCAAAATCCCAGATCTGTAGTTTTATCATTTCTCCGTCTATTTCTATAGCTTTAAGGTGGAAATCCACACCTAAAGTCATAGTAATATCTTGCTTAAAAAGATTCGTTAAAAATCTATGAGTTAGAGTAGTTTTTCCAGTCTGAGAATCACCAAATATAACAATTTTGAATGTGGAAGTATATGACAACCCAAATACCCAATACTTTTGGTTATTATACCTATTTCAAAAGGTTTTTTACTGGTATTATGTATTAATATAATTTTTGGCTTTAAAAATTTTACATTATATTCAAATTTCTAAGAATTTCAATCAATTTTGATTTTTCTACTTTATTCTTAGCTTTTTACGCCTTTTATTTTATGAGTTTGCTAAGGATGAATTTTGCTCCTTCTTTATCTAATGGTTCATTATTATTCCCACATTTTGGTGATAGAGTACAACATGGACAACCAATAGGAGTTTTACAGCTACAAGAATCTATCAATTTATAAGTCATTTCGAGTAATTCATGTAAATTTAAATATAATGCTTCAGATATCCCAATTCCGCCTCTATAGGCATCATAAATATAAATTATAGGTTGTAATTTAACAGGATCAAAATCTATGGAGACACCACCCAAATCCCACCGAGAGATTTGTGCTAACGCTGGAGCCATAGCTATCATTGCATGTTCTATAGCATGAATGGTTCCGCCAAGGTCATAGCCTTTTATTTCCAATTCTTTTTGATATTCAAAAGGGATAAGAAACCAGATAGCCTGACTCTCGAACTCTATGATAGGTATATCTTCTAGTGGTTGTCTTGAGCGTATCTCTTGAGTCAATGTATCAATGGTTTTATAGGAGTAATACTCGTGTTCTACTTTCACATTTCCAAAATAGGCTTCTATATTTTTATTTAAACCTATTTTTTTATCTGAAATTACTTCGAGAGGTGTTATATCTGTATGTTTTAAAGATTGGGTATAAAAGTCTATATTTGCTTTTTTTAGAAAAACTAACCTCTCTTGTAAGTCGAGTTCTTCTACCATATACGTTTCTGCTTCATAAAGATATACAGCACCTTGGTGTAAGTCACGGAAAACAAAACTCTCATCCTCAATAGTTAAAAGCTCTTCACCTAATTCAGTTCTTAGTAGGACTTTATAACCTCGATTTGAAAGATCATTTAATCCATATTTTTCATTTGGAAAAAAATCACTATTCCAAAAATAACGTTCCCCTCTTTTCATCAATAAAGATTCTGAGACTAATTGCTCTAAACATGCTTCAAATAGATTTTTATCTTGAATACCAAATTTACTATAATCCTCTACTCTTAGAGGGCTTTCTTTACATGCACAACAAATATGATTTCTCAATATATATTTATTATTTAATGTGATAAGAATTTCTTCTTGAATTGGTCCAAATAACTTTTCTGGATTATGAATATAGAAGAGATCGAGAGGATTTTGCATAGGTATGAGAGTCGATATGGAAAGCTCGGTACCTCTTCCAGAACGTCCAATTTGCTGTCTGAAACTTGAGATTGTTGCAGGAAAGCCAGAACTGATCGTAGCATCAAGAGACCCTATATCTATTCCTAATTCAAGAGCATTAGTTGAGCTAATTCCTATAATTTTCTTTTGTTTGAAATTTTGTTCAATTTCTCTTCTTTTATTTTTACTAATACCAGCTCGGTAACTGAAGATTTTATCTTTTAATGTGGGTAAAGTATCTCTCGTCCATATTGCTTGAAGTTCAGCCATTTTTCTCGAGAGTGTAAATGTTAAAGTTTGAATTCCTTGTTTTAAATGGCTAACAAATAGATTTTTAGTTTCTTGATGAGCTGAATGATACTTATTAGAAATCTCATCATAAGGTAGATCCCATAAAATTACTTTTTTATCACCTGAGGGTGAATCATCTTTATCCACAATTACAAACTTTTCACCTACTAACTTTTCACAAAATTGTTTTGGCTTATATATTGTAGCACTTGATAAAATCCACTGGGGCTTTACATTATAAGATTCAAGTAATCTTTTTAATCTTCTAAGTAGCAGGGCAAAGTTGGATCCGAAAATCCCTCTATAGATATGAATTTCATCCAACACAATATATTTTAAATTCTGGCAGATTCGCCTCCAGTTCTTTTTGAACCAAGGCAAATAGAAATGCAATCCATATGGATTAGTGATAACAATATTCGCATTATTTAACACAAATCTTTTTTCATTTGGTTCTACATCACCATCATAAACACCAATTCGATTTTGTTTAATGTTTACATCTGTTAATAAATTCGATAAAATATTAAATTGGTCTCTAGCTAATGCTTTTGTTGGAAACACATAGATAGCAGTAGTAGATGGTTCTTCTAAAATTGAGTTTAAAACAGGAAGATTATAACAAAGAGATTTCCCTGAGGCTGTAGAAGTTACAATTATAGTATTCTTACCATCAAAAATGTGGTTGATAGCCTCAGCCTGATGATTCCATAATTTAATACCATAACTATCTAGCCAACGTTGAAGACGTTTTTTAATTGGTTTTTTTAATTCTCCAAAACGGGCTTTTTGAGCTGGAATATCCTCAATATGAGATATTTGATCACGATAATAATCTTGGGTCTTTATAAAGTGTAAAAATTCTTCAAACGGTACCATCTATTATTTCATTATCTGTAATGTACAATCTAAATTAAAAATTAAAAGGAGTATAGAATTAATTATTTTTCTACTCAATTGTCAGAATTTAAAAAACACTAATATTTTAATCAGATCAAATAAGATTTAAATAAATACAATATAGTTTGTTTTATTATGTCTTCTGCTGAATGGAATAAAGTAGATTTCCAACAGTTCGTAAATAAATTTGGTAAAGATGTTGTCATTAATAATGCACCAACAATATTATATTCGAAGAAGGATAAGGAACACGAAGCGTATAATTCTTTGATAGCTTTCTTTTTCATAGCAGGTGCTTTACTAATCTATACAGCGCTTTCGTATCTTCTTGCGACGTTTTTTTTCAGTTTAGTACTATTTATAACAATAATAATTATTGGAGTAATGGCAGATATATTGTTAATAATCAATATCATTAAATCTAATGTCTATATAAAACCTTTGGAGTGTTGGGTTGAAATTTATAAAGCAAGTACGAATGAAGATTCAGGGTACTATTCTTTCATGTATTATCCAATTTTTACTGGAAAATGCCATCCAAATGAAGCTAAAAATGTAATATTTAAGATATTCCTAGAGCAAGTTATTACGAGTAAAGTAGATATTACCCAGATTGAGATTTACCTAAAAGAAAATGCACAAAACCAAAGTATCTTAGAAAAAGCAGGTTATTTTCTCCAATATGCTGAAGGTAGGCCTTTTAGAGACGAGGATATCAACCGAAATAATTGGAAATATTTTCCTCCTGATAAATCCGATAATGAAAATTATTTAGCAGTAGGAAATTGGGATCATCAGTATGAATGGAGATATGATTTAGATTTTGATTTTGACAAATTACATGAATATGCTCCTTGGGTAATTCAAAAATGGGATGAACTTAGTCTTAAACCTCTAACTGAGGAATTTAAACATAATATTAAATGGAATCTGAGAAATATCGATTCTATTCCAAAATTAAAGCCGTGGAAGGGTAATTTTGAAAGTCAAACCTATGAAAATCCTAATGCTTATAAGGATCTTGAATTAGTAGAAGAAGCGATAAAAAAAATTATTCAATCCAATAAAAAAATAGAAAAAGCAAAGGATATTAAAGAAGAGATAACGACCTTTAAATCCTATTTTAGAGATTTAAGCTTTTAAACATTTTTTTATTTCTTTTATAGATATTCACATATTCATTGAAGAGTGTATCATACTTTTTTTTATTGTCAGTATTTGGTATAAAGTTTTTTCTGACTTTAATCATGGGGATGGCATCTGAAAAATTCTTTAGATGCCCTAAACCCACCATTGAGATTATTGCTGAACCTTTTGCTGCAGTTAAATCGGGATTTTCCATCTGAATTATTTTTCGATTAAGAATATCTGCCAGGATCTGACACCAAATATCAGATTTTGCTCCTCCTCCAATGCAGTTTATCTCATCAGTCTTGATTAATAATTTTTCTACAAATATTAAAGCCCATTTGATATTGTAAGCAACTCCTTCATAAATCGATCTTAAAATTTCTTGTCTGGTATGATCAAGGCTAAGATTATAAAAACCTCCTCTAACATTTGGATCATTTATAGGACTTCTCTCTCCGAACATCCATGGAGTAAAAATTAGGTTCTTAGAACCCACTTCAACATCCTTAATAAGAGAATCCAAATATGGATATAATTCATTAAGATTTTCTTTATATCTTTCCATTTCACCACTGAACATCTTTTCAGCAATCCAGTCTAAACAAGCCGCACCAGTTTCCTGTTTTGAAATACATAAGTAGTTTTCTTGAGAAGAACTTATAACACCTGTATAGTGAAGTAAATCTTTTACTCTCTGTGATGTATGAGCAGCAACCCAATCTGCGGTTCCTAAACATACAATGAATTTGTTATCTAAAATAGCACCAGAACCTATTGCTGCTGACGTCAAATCCCCTGCGCCCACAAAAATAGGAATGCCAGATTTTAAGTTTAGTTCATTCGATGCATCATTGGTTAATTCACCTGCGATTTCAGTAGATTTTTTTATTTCTGGTAATTTCTCTTTATCAAGTTTGAATTTTTTTAAAATTTTATCCGCCCATTCAAATTGACCAGGATTATTATCCATTATCCAAGCAGTATTTCCTAAATCTCTTGAAGTAACTGCTTTATTGGTGCATTTATAAATAATAAAATCTTTTACGCTTAAGAATTTATAAATTCTTTCATATATATCTGGATGTTTTTCTTTTATCCATAAAATGTGAGAGATAGGATCTTTTCCATTAAATCCAGGAGCACCTCCTGTGATTTTAAGGAACATTAAAAGTTTTCTTAAAGCATAACCAGAAATTTTTATTAAACCTTTTGAAAATTTCTTTGTTATTTGAGCTGCACGTGTATCTAACCAGCTTATACTCTTCATTACTGCATTTCCATCGTTATCGATAGGAATAGTGCAATTCATTTGACAATCAAAAACTACTGCTAAAATTTCTTCTGGTGTAACATTACTCTGTCGGATAATTGTATTAGTTGCTTTTTTCACAGCATTCCAAAAATCTTCTGGCTCTTGCTCTGCCCAACCTGGTTTTGGATAATATAAAGGATAGTCTTCCTTTGTTTGAGAAATTAGTTCTAAATTTAAGTCGAATAAAGCAGCCTTATTCCCAGATGTTCCCAAATCATGGGTTAAAATGTATTTGCCTTCCAATATTATCACTTTTTTTAGATACTTAATTGTAATTTGTTTGAATCCTTAATAAATTTAAAATTATTTTGAGTATCTTTGGTAGATCAACGATTTTTTTTTGATATAAACAAGTTGATAACTATTTTAGGTATAATATCATTATAAAAATTTATTAAAAGTTAATTATTAATTAATAAAAATCAAATACTACTTCAATATAGAAAAAAGAGGTAAGAATGAAATTGGAATCATTAAAAACTATTACTGGTCTTGCAATTCCAACTAATAGGATATTTTATGATAAGAAATCAAACGTAATATCGGTAGAGATTATGGATTTTATGTTTGTGGGGATTTATAAGAAATCGACAAAACTTAGTCTAATTTTAAATGATATTTTTGCATCTTTAAAGGATGTACAATTAAATCGGACCGATATATCTATTATAGATTTTGTTACTAATACGAAAATCCCCGAAACTACCAAATTGAAAAATCTAAAATTACTAAGTAAGAAGAAATCTGAAAAAAAAGTAGAAAAACCTGAAGAGAAAAAGGAATTAATGGTTAAAGAAAAAGAAATTGTATTTGAAACTGAGGAAGAACCAGAAGAACAACTCACACTTAAAGATGCCATGGAAAAAGAATTATTCAAGCTTAAAGAAGATAAAGCTTTTGATCAAGATCTCGAAGAATTAAGCTCCTATGATGATGATGTTAAGTATGGAGAAGGATACTATGAAGAAGAGGAATATTATGAAGAAGAGAAAGTTCTAAAAAGAGAGGAAATTAAAAGCGAAGAATCGCGTAGAATGAGAGAAGCTCCAAAAGCAAAGAAAAAAGCACGTGCATATCCATCACCTCCACATTCAGCAGGAGGTGCTCCAGCTTCAGCTCCTGGTGGCCCACCTGTAAAAACTCCTGCACCTGCAGTACCTCCACCTCCTCCGGCTTCAGATATGTTAGCTGGTCCTGGTGTCCCACCTCCAAAGCCAGTAACAGAACCTTCTACGGTTATTCCTGAAGAACCCCAACCAACTGTATATAAAATTAATATGGGTCTTCAATATTATTCGGTTATGATGGAACAACGAAGTTATTTGTTTTATGTTTATTTTTCGCATAAAGAATTAAAGATTGTTGATGAAGAGGGAAAAACTATTTATGAAACAACATTTACAATAGTTACAAGAAAAGCAGAGCCTCCAGTTTTGGATCTTAAGATTGAGGGAGAGGGATTCGAAGTGCATCCAATATTCGGAAAAGTGGAAGTTAAGAAGGATGCTGTTAATCCACCAGTAATGATTTTTTCTATCATGCCACTTAAATCGAAGAAAATGAAAAAAAAGAAAAAAGAAAGCGAAAGGAGATTTTTAAATGTATATATAGAATTTGAAGAGCAAATAATTAGTCATACGATTTTATCAATTATCGTACAACCAAAATACTTTCGACTCGAACTTGGTCCAATACATTTAAATCTGAGTAGAAAAGCTGCAGCAATAATATCTTTCATTTCAATTATAATAGCTGGAATTTCATTGGTATATACATTCTTTTCTTGGGACCCTACATCTTCTTTTGTTGACATTTTGAGTGGTTTTGCTCCAGGGTTGGGTTCAATTGTATTTATAGCTATATTCTTAATAACACTATTCAAAGAAGGGATTTATCCACTTAAAGAAAAAATAAGTGCTTTCTTAAATTTCGATCAAACTGGAGTTTTAATCAAATAATTTTATTTTTTTTACTACTTTTTTATACTCCCTAAATTATCGACTTTATTTCATCCCAAAATTTCTCTTTTAATTTACCTATTTTTTTATTTTTTAGCTTTACAAAATATAGAGGTCTTTTTGCGATGACGGGATAACTTTTAATTTTTAAAGATTTTATTAAACCAGCTGATTCAGCTTTATTAACCATATATTCACTCATAATACCAATATAGTTAGAATCACTAACGGTAGAAATAATCGAGTCATTATCATTAATTTCTAATTCAATATCTAACTTCTCATAATTTGAAAATTGCTGTTGAAATGTTTCTCTCGTCCCAGATCCTTTTTCTCTCCAAATAAAAGGATATTTGATTAGGTCTTCAAAATCAATTACACTTCCTTGTTTTAGTAATTCATGATTAGGAGAACATATAAATTTTAATTCGTCCTCACCAAGTTTAATAAAATCGAAGTTTTTTTCATTGTAACTCATAAAACTACCAATACCTGCGAAATCAACTAATCCATTTTTTAAATTTTCAATAGATTTCTGAGAATTATTAATTAAAACTTTGAAATTTACATTTTGATTTCTATTTCGAAAATCCGCTATATATCTCGGTAAGATATGAGATCCAGGAATAGTTGAAGCTGATATAATAATTTCTTCTTCAGTCTGATCTTTAAATTTTGAAATTTCTAGTTTACAATTATCATATAACTTTATTATTTGTTCTGCATGCTCAAGTAGAAGTTTTCCAGCTTTGGTTATTTCAAATTTCTTAGTACTTCTATCAATTAACACAATTCCTCCAAAATCCTTTTCTATCTGAGAAATTTGATGCGATAATGTGCTTTGTGAAATAGGAAGTTCATTAGCTAATTTTGAAAAACTTTTATAATAGCTTAATTTAATAAAGTTTCTTAGGTATTCGATATGCATACAACTATTCACATTAAAAGTGCTTTCTTTACTAATATCCTAAGTTATACTAGTATTTTTATTTATCGATTTTTTTAATAAATTAATACGAAAAAATTAATATTTTATCTATTATTTGTTTAATTACGCTTAAAATAGATTTTACCTAAAAGAATTAAAAATTGATGATAAGAAATGGCAGAGAAAAAAAAAACATTAACAATTGCTATTGGAGATGGTGCTTACACAAGTGAACGTCCATACACAATGTTAAGATTTGCTTATACTGCTTTATTGGAAGAACATAAAGTTAACATATTTTTGGTTGAGGATGGTATTTTTGTTGGTAAGAAAAATCAAGATCCTGCAACATATGATAATGTAGGAAAATGGATGACAGATGTTATAGCTGAAGGTGCAAATGTGAAAGCTTGTGGTGTATGTATGAAAGCACGTGGAGTGACTGAAGAAGAATTAATAGAGGGAATTCAAAAAACTTCGATGCATGGATTCGTTGAAATGTGTGAAGAAGCAGATAATATAATTTTTACATAAAATCAAGGAGGTACTTTAAAAATGTCAGATTCATATAAATTAGATTGTTCTAACCTTGTTTGTCCTATGCCTGTTGCAAAAACCAAAAGGCAATTACTCGAAATGAAAAGTGGAGAAATTCTTGAAGTATCTGGGGATTTAGCAGAGGCTGGTGAAAACATAAAAAGATATATCGATAGAATTGAAGATAAAATCTTAGAATTCAAGATCGAAGGAGAAAATTTCTATATTAAAATTGAGAAAGCGTAAGTCTTTTCAAACTAAATTTTATCTTTTTGTTTTAAATTTTATTTGAGCTGTTTGATATTCTATTCGAAAATTTCACTTCTTTATAGGGAAAGTTCATATTAGAATATGGTTTAAAAATTTATATTACCTTCAAATTTTCGTGATATGGAGCGAGATTATTTAATTCGTTGTGCAAAAAAAGAAGATGCAAAAGGAATTTATGGAGTTTTATTAGCTGCATTTGAAGAATTTCGTCATTTTTATACTCCTGAAGGTTTTAATGATACAGTTATGTCAGAAGAAGCTGTAATAGAACGCATGAAAGAAATGAAGTTATATGTAGCAATTGATCAAACAAATACGGTAATAGGAACTATAGGATGGCAAAAAGTTGACGATATGGAAGGTCATATACGTGGGATGGCAGTAATCCCTGATAGACAAGGAAAAAACAGCCCTGCGAAAGCTTTGTTACAAATTGTTGAAGAAGATGCCAGATCAGAAGGATGTACCTTATTAACATTAGATACAACTGCAATTTTAGAAAGAGCTCAAAATTTTTACATAAAATGCGGTTTTAAAAAGACAGGAAAGACTGGCGACTTTTTTGGCTCAACTATCTATGAATTTGCCAAGGAATTTTAGGGTGATAATAAAAAATTCTCGTTAATCTTTATTTCATTGGCTTTCTACATCGAATAATTAGGAAAAATGGAATTATCCGAGTATCATAATGTTCTGGATGTTTTTTCAAAAGCTCATCTTTTATATAAGGTTCACAAAACTTCTCAAGGATAAATCCTTTCTCAATTAATAGATTTAACCATTCAGATAAAGTCCGGGAAAATCGTGGAACCTTAAACTTTCTCATCTTTTCCGTAAGTTCTTTAGGAGCCGCCCCGAATATCCATTCTTCAATTTCACCATTAAGTTTCTTAAAATAATCTTCTATAACAAATCCAGTTTTCTTATCTTCTTCATCCCTTAACCACTTCCAATCTGAGCTAACAAAGGGATGAGATATTGAGAACTGAAGAAAACCACCAGGTTTTAAAACTCTATAGGCTTCTTGTATCGCTTTTTCGTTTTCAGCCATATCCATTAAACTCATTGTAGCCATCGCGAAATCAAAAGAGCTATCAGAATAAGGAAGTTCGGTACCATTAGCTATTTCATATTTAATTCCTAATGGTTCTTCTTGCTCAGATTTTATTGCATAATTAATAAATACTTTAGAAATGTCAATAGCTGTCATTTTTCCACCTTTCTTTGCTGCAATTCTAGTATTATACCCTTCTCCACAACCAATATCTAATCCTTTTAAATTGGTTATGTCAGGGAGCATTTTAAAAAAAGCTGGAGAATTAATTAAATCTCTACATCGATCATATCCCATTCTTGCTAACCTTACCCAATTCTCCGCATTTTTATCCCAATATTTGCCAACATCTTTATTGTCCAATTGAAATTCCCTCAAAAATATGATTAAATATTACATTATGATTATATATACATAAATCTTAAATTATTGTAAATTCCAAATAAGTTTCCCAGAGGAATATAAAATGGTTAACATTGTCAAGTATTCTGATTTTGAAGGAAATGTAGGTCAAAAAGTAAAAATTAATGGAAAAATAGCAAAAGAGATATGGCAACATCTTACCACTTTCTTCGATTCCTTCCCATATATGAATTATTTCGATTTGGATGATGGTTATCAGATTGTAATATATACAAATGATTCAATCTCTTGCGAAGGAAAAGTGGAAATCATTGGTGAATTAATAAAAGTAGAGGGTAGCCGAAAGAATCCACGATCTAAAATAAATGATGAATATTTCGAATATCAATTGCTAGTAGACTCATGGAAATGCATAGAAAGAAATGAAATGGGAAAGTTAAAGTAAATCGTGCTATAAGTGATCTTATGAAGAAAATCACAATTTACGATTATCAAACTAAAGAAAATGAAAAACATAGCCTCGTTGCTGAAATTAAAGAAAATGGTGATTTACTTCTTTCAGGATATGATTGTGGTCAATCAGTAAAAGAATATTTTGGAGATTTTGATCATGAATATTGGCTAACAGTGAAAGCTGAGGATATATCTTCCGTTTTATTATATCTAATAAAAGATCGGTTTAAAACTGACACAAAATTTAGAGAATGGCTGAATGAAAAAGAGATTCAATTCAATTTCTCTTCATTTACTTGAGATATTAATTGTATTTTTAAATTATGAAAAGACTTAGATAGTGTTTTTCTAAAAGAATGGATTTAAAAAATTAGATATAATATATAGATTAAGGTGTTATGATTTGCCAGTAATTCATGTAAATATGTGGAAAGGAATTTCCGTAGAGGCTGTTAAACAAATAATAGAGGGAATAACTCAAGTTTTTGTTGATATGGGTATTCCAGCTCAAGCTGTAGAAGTTATTGTCCATGAAATCCCAAAAACCCATTGGGGTATAGAAGGTAAGCCAGCAACAGAAGCACGTCCAGATGCGAAACCTCCTTAGTAATTAATAAAATTTATACGTTCGGAGTATTGATATTCAAGATAAATAATTTAATTAACAAGTTCAAATAAGATAAAAAAAATATAGAAAAAAGAAATGGTAATTATCTTTTCAAATTTGCTGAAACCCAATCGTAATAGCCTTTATCTTCTAATACCTTAGGAATTTCAGCGAAAAACTGAGATGTTATATCTTTAACATGTTTTGCAGCAACAGGATGGAACATCATGGCCAAATCTAAACCAACAAGACTGAGACTTAAGGCATTCATGATTTCCCAGATTGGACCTCTATATTGACGAAGGCCCCATTCGGGAACTTGCTTTTCGCTCATCCATGCTTCTCTCGCACCCCACGCGTTTGTTGTACCTCCACTTATTGGATATGCTAAATCTGTTTCACCTAGTAATCCCGCAACACGCATTCTTTGATAAATGCTAAACGAGTATTCCATTCCATAACCTAATGTTGCACAAGTTGGATCCATAACAATGCGATTTCTAGGTAATCCTAATTCCAGTGCATCCTTATTCATTTTAATTTGATTGTTTAAATCCAGACTTGTCCAGAGTAAGCAATTATGGTCATATTTCACTGCTAAAGGGATAACATCTTCCCACGTAGCTTTATCTGCTGCAGAAAGCATCAAGACCTCACTTTCGGTAATAGGGGCTGTTGCTTCAAAGAGTTGTTTATCCTTTTCTTTATTACCAGAACATCCTATAATTACCGGTACATCAACTGCTTGAAGGATTTCTTCCAAGTATTTGACTGATTGTGAAACGGGAGCATCTCCCATAGCAGGATCAATCTCTAATGAGTGAAAAGTAATACATTCTGCGCCAAATTTATCAACAGCAAATTTGGCCCATTCAGCGGGATGTCCTAATACTTCTCCATATTCTTCTTTTATTGGTTTAGGAAGCATCATTTTCGCTCCCATATCAAATACATCATAAGTAACGAGGGGTGGATTAGGATTTCGCTTGCTTAACCCTAGAAAATTGTAAAATGGAGGCACTACTTCACCACCGATAATAGCTTTTTTACCATTTGATCGGATAAATTCAACAGTTTCAATTTTTCCAGGGTATTCTAAGTCCAGCGAAAATTTGGCAGGAGTCCATTCTGCTTTCCCTGGAACTCCCGGCAATACAGCTTGAGCAGCAGCTTGTACGATACTTGGTAACATTTGAAACTCAAGATATTCTGCAAACAAATCCACGTCTTGAAGTTCAATTTCTTTAGTATCTTTCATAAATTCTGCTAATTTTTTACTTAATTCATCGAAGGAAATTTTACATCACACTTTTAATCTTAGGTATTTAATGATATTGAAAAAAACATTATAAAAAATTTAAAATTTGTTTATTGAATTTGACAATTATTTAAATAAGTTTGATGTCGAATTTCGTTGTTTATCTTTATTTAGTAAATACAAGTGAATTAGTAGATAATTAAATATTTATAATAAGAACACTATGTTTTTCAAACATAAGAATATAATTCAAATCATAATGATTTGATAATTTATGAGTCGAAAGAAAACTGCTATAATAATAATAGTCTGTATCAGCATTTTAAGTGTACCAACTATAATTTGGTTAATAAATAGTGGAACTATAGGTTCAGGTAATACCAATCGAGCTCCGATAATATATAGTTATTATCCTTTAGGAGATCCCTACATTAATGAAACAGAAACTCAAGAGTTTAATATTATTGCTTCCGATCCTGACGGTGATCCACTTGCCTATGGCTGGTATCTTAATGGAACAGAGGTAGGAGTTAATAATACTAACTATATTTTTGACGCTAGCATTAATCCAAATGGTACTTACACAGTTAAAGTGAATTTAACTGACGGAAATTATGTAGTTTATCATTTGTGGACTTTAACAGTAAGTAATCATAGTATCTTAGGCACATGGATCATTACTCATAACCACGCTCATTTGGAAGATTTAAAGAGTATACCTATTGCATGGATAAATGAAGCAAAGAAGAATCTTAATATAGCTTATGGTCATACTTCTCATGGGAGTCAATTAACCTCAGGAATGGCTAATTTAGATGCATTTATGGGGGGAAACAATATATACTTGTTTGGCCCCAGTGGTGCTACTAATGATTCTATACTTGAATTCTATGATTATAATGGCGAATTTGGTGGAGCTTTAACAACTATTACTGCTCATGATTTAGGAAATCCAAATGATGATGCCTGGGCTGCAGCTACGGAAGAATATTTAGATCATCCAAATAATCCCGGAACAAATGTTATTATGTGGTCGTGGTGCAGTATTGCAGGACACAATATTACGAGATATTTATCCCATATGGAGTATCTAATTTCTGCCTATTCTACTGGAGGTTCCAAGGGGAGAAATTCAACAACCGAGGTTAAATTTGTATTTATGACAGGTCATGTAGATGGCCAAGGGATAGGTGGAACAAATAATTTACAAAATGAACTTATTCGAGAACACTGTAGGGCATATAACAGAATTTTGTTTGATTTTGCTGATATTGAAAGTTATGATCCAGATGATAATTATTTCCTTGATGATAATGTTAATGACGACTGTAGTTATACAGAGGGGAATTGGGCATTAGAATGGATAATAGGAAAAACTGAAATGACAAGTACAACTGATACAGCTGATAACGAACCGAATGGCGGAGACTGGTACCAATGTGGAGCAGCTCATACACATCCGCTAAATTCTAATTTAAAAGCATATGCGTGCTGGTATCTTTTTGCTAGGCTAGCAGGTTGGGAAGGAAATTAATGTTTTAATCTGAGTTAGATTAATCTCCAGCAAATTTTCCTGCAGCTTTTAAATTTTCTTTTTCTTGGCTTTCTAATTGTTTAAAATCAATTTTTCCGACAAGAGTTTTTGGTAATTGTTTACTAAATTCAATTTCTCGAGGGCAGCTCCATTTGATTAAATTTGCTTTGCAATGGTCAATTAATTTTACTACCATTTCTTTACTTTCCTTATTTGGATCTTTTAGAACTACAAAAGCTTTTACTTTTTGAACTTGTTTTTCATCAGGAACACCGATAACACATGCTTCAAGGACATCTGGATGTTTATAAAGTACATCTTCGACTTGAGCTGGATACACATTGAATCCAGATGACTTTATCATTCGCTTTAATCTGATTTTAAAATAGAAGAATCCATCTTTATCCATTGTAGCAATGTCTCCAGTATGAAGCCAGATTCTCCCATCATCATGTTTTTTCAATGTTTTCGCAGTTTCTTCAGACCGATTAAGATATCCTAACATTACCGCCGGACCACTTATACATAATTCACCATCTTCGCCAGTTGGTGCTTCTTTTGTGGTTTCAGTTTCAACAATTTTCATCAACATATCTGGAAAAGGAATTCCAATACTTCCTTCCCTATATTCACCTAAAGGCATGGCACAAATTCCTGTAACCGCTTCTGTTAACCCATATCCTTCTCTAAGTTGTACTTGAGATCCATTATCTCTACAAATTTTTTCAAATTTCTCTTTAGTAGTCCGAGGGAGCGTGTCTGCCCCGCAAAATGCGGCTTTTAGGAAACTCAAATTGGTTTTTTGAAATTTTTCATTTCGACTAAGAGCTTCGTACAGCGTTGGAACTCCAAATAGTAAGGTAGGATTTTTACTTTTAATCAAATCAGCTACTTGATCAGGAGTAAATGATGGAACTAAGATACTTTTTCCTCCTCCCATAAATACAGCATTGACACATACTCCCAGACCAAAGCCATGAAATATTGGCAGAATTGCAAGAGCTGAATCTTTATCAGATAAATCCATCCATGTTGCGACTTGTGTACCTTCAGCTATAAAATTGAAATTAGAAAGCATTATACCCTTTGGAACACCTGTAGTTCCCCCTGAATATAACACTACCGCCATATCATCAGGTTGCATACTAGATTTAGGAATTTCAGCGTAATTTTTTGCCATAATATATTTCCACCATTGGATTTTAGGATTCTCAGGTACATCTACTCGTTCTGGGCCCAGTTGAGTTAGAATTGTCATTTTTAATGGTGTCTTATCAATAACTTTCTCGACATTAGCATAAACTTTATCAAGAGTAAGCAGATGTGTACTATTACTCAGATTTAAAAAAAACTCAATTTGACTTGGAGGACTTAAGGGATGGATCATGCTCGCAATAGCCCCGATTTTATTTATTGCGTAAAAACAGATAATTCCTTGAGGAGAGGTTGGCATGGATATTGTCATTCGATCCCCTTGTTTTAATCCTAAATTATATAAAGCTTTAGCGCATTGATCAATATCTTCAATCATTTGTCTATATGTGGATTCATATCCCATAAAATCATAAGCTATTGACTCAGGATATCTTTCTGCAGTTTGCTTTACAGCATTATATATCGTACTCTTAAGATAATCGATATGTTCGGGAACATGCTTATCATAAAAATTTAACCAAGGTTTAGTCTCATACATATTTTATCAACTAATTCATCCAATGTTGAGATTTAAGATAAATTTCAAAAAAATATTTAGAAGAAGATATTTCTGGATATATTAAAAAGGTTGCTTATTGTTCATCTTTTTTTTATATATAATTAAAACAAAACTGACAGTTATTAAAATAGAAGTTATCATGTATTCGAGAGGGAAACTAGGTATTATTGGAAGGTAATATCTTGTTAATTCTTTATTTATAATTGTACCATTGCTATAAGTTATTGTAGATGTAAAAAAGAAAGTATCTGGTCCACCGTCGATTAATATTATTTCAATGTAATAAATTTTTTCTTCAGTTGCTGTATAATTTATATACGGATTATCATCCAGGCTATATGCAACTGTTGGTGGAGTATTAAATATCACACTCCTTAATGTGTTATCCTCATTCATATAGGATTGTACAGGTCGTATATTAAATAAAAAAAGAGTAAAATTTCCACTTTCTGAATGCGTAAGACTAAGTTCAATATTATGATCTACATCTAAATCAATTAGGAAGAAAATATAATTCCCATTATTCATATTATCAATATAATTGAAAGCTAAGACATTATTAATTGGGATTACCATTAAAAGTAATAATATCGATAATGATGTCTTTTTATATTTCATTATTAAAGTTACCGAAACAAATTGAAAAAATATATTATATTATAATTATGAGTTTTAATTAAAATTCACTTTAGATTTTTATTTTTTATATGTTGAATAAAATTTAATAATATTGTCTTAAGCATATACTTTAGAGAGTTCATGGAGCATTTATTTTTAGAAAATTTAGATTTTGGTAAATATCATGGTCTAGGAAATGATTATATAATAATCGATGATATTAAATGGAATATTCCAGAAAATAAAAAATCCGCATTAGCACTGAAATTATGTGAAATTCATTTTTCAATAGGAGCAGACGGTCTAATTTTTATATGTGAATCCAGCAACGCTGACATTAAAATGAGGATATTTAATAATGACGGATTAGAAGCGGAAATGTGCGGGAATGGGATAAGATGTTTTGCTAAATATATTTATGAGAACAGTATTGTTAAAAAAGATGAGATAACTATTGAAACTCTTAAGGGGATCTTATTAGCTAAATTAAGTATTATTGATGATAAGGTAAATAGTGTTGAAATTGATATGGGACCACCCATCCTAAAATGTGAAGAAATTCCTGTTATCTTAGATAATCCAGTCGATCGATGTGTAAATGAAAATATCGTGATTTTAGACAAAATTTTTAACTTTACAGCCGTTTCAATGGGGAATCCGCACGCTGTTATATTTACCGAAAATCAAATTAATGATGAGCAACTAAATATGTATGGAGCGGCAATAGAATCTCATGATAGCTTTCCAAATAAAGTAAATGTTGAATTTGTTAAGGTTCTTTCGAATGAAGAGAGTATTGTAAGAGTTTTTGAAAGAGGCGTTGGAATTACTAAATCTTGTGGCACTGGAGCATGTGCCACTGTTGTTGCAGGCACGATCCTGGGTATTTTTAAAAAAAATGCCCCTGTAATAGTTCATAACGACGGAGGAGATTTAAAAATAACATATACGGGCAAAACAGTACTTATGGAAGGTCCAATAGAAAAAGTCTTCGATGGAATTATTGAAAAAATTGAAGTTTAACGAGTTCTAAGATGTAAATCATTTTAAAAGTTTTGATGTATGATATTATGGATTTTTTAGATTGGTTAAATAGAAAAGATTTAGAATACCGGGATGGAGAACTTTTTTTTGCCAGTATGAATACATTGGAGATTGCAGAAAAATTTGGTACACCTATTTATGTTATGAATGAACAATTGATTCGAAAGAGATATAAAGAATTAAAGGACATTCTAAATTCGAGTTATAAAAAGAATAGAATCTATTTTGCTGTAAAATCAAACACTAATTTATCTATTTTAAAAATACTAAGATCAGAAGGATCATACTTTGATTGTTCATCAACAGGAGAGATTTATTCGTGTTTAAAGTCGGGAATATCTCCAGATCGCATAATCTATACAGGAAATATGTTTACGAATCATGATTTTGAATTTGCTCTTGATAAGGATGTGTTAACTAACTTAGATAGTTATAGCCAATTAATCAGGTTATCTAAAATCTATGATAAAAGGGGAAAAGAAAAAGATATCATTTCTTTTAGATTTAATCCTGAATTTGGGGCAGGACATCACCCTCATACTATAACAGCAGGAAAAGAAATTAAATTTGGAATATTAGAAAGTCAATTACTTAAAACTTATAAAAAAGCAAAGGAGGTAGGCTTTAAAAAGTTCGGGATTCATCAACATATTGGATCGGGTATTATTGATGCTAAAGATTATGAAAAACCTATTGAAAAATATCTATATATAATAGAGAAGATAGTAAATGAAATAGGAATTCAATTTGATTTTGTAGATTTTGGAGGTGGTTTAGGCATCCCCTACCATCCAGAGGCAAATCCATTAGATTTAAAGAAATATAGTGAAATTGTAATTGATAATTTCCAAGAAATAGTAGAAAAAGGAGAAATTGGTGAGCCTTTTCTTTTTATTGAACCAGGGCGCTATATTTCTGCTGAAGCAAGTATTATTTTAGCACAAATAAATACAATAAAAGATAATGGTTATAAATTATTTGCTGGATTAGATGCGGGATTCCATACATTAATTCGACCAACCATGTATGGTTCATACCATCATATTCTTGCTTGTAAGAAAAATACAAGAGAAACTGCGGAGTATGATGTTGTAGGTCCTATATGTGAATCCGGAGATGTTCTTGGAAAGGAAAGAGAATTACCTAAATTGAACGAGGGAGATTACATTGTGATATTAGATGCAGGAGCATATGGATTTACTATGAGCAGCTCGTATAATTCAAGGCCTAGACCTATAGAACTTTTAATAAATGACGGTAATATATACAAAATCCGAGAGAAAGAAACATTTGATGATTTATTAAAGTCTCAAATAGTACCAAAACATTTAAAATAGCGAATTTTCTATGATCACTAAAAAATTTGTTATTTAATAAGGAGAATTAGTGTGGTTAATTTAATTAACTCGATTAGGCGTTATCCGTTAATTATTTTCTTCATATTAACCTTTAGCTTCTCATGGATTTTATTTATAATTTACATTTTAGTCCCCAATGAACTTAGCATATTAATAATTATAGTTGCTATTTATGCTCCTGCTTTAAGTGCAATTATTATCTCAAAGATAACAGGCAATAAACAAGATTTCAATAAAGCAAGAGTCAAATGGATCATTTTTTTTATTATCTGGGTGATCGCTACATTCACTTTTATTTTGAATTATCTAATAAAAATTGGTGATTTACCCCTCTTAATCATAATAGGGGCTATTCTACTGGGATTATTACCCGCCTTGGTTGTTTCATCTGGGTTTTCCAAGAATCAAGATATAAGGGTTATTTTTAAATCCTATATAAGACCTGAAGGACATTTTGGATATTATATAATTGCAGTTCTATATTTACCAGTGATTTTTTTAATAGGTATAGGTATTACATTAGGATTTGGTCAACCTGTTGTATGGATGCCTTTACCCACTGGAATTGAGCTTTTTGGATTAATAATACTTACTTTCTTGTATACTTTTTTCTTTGGAGCAGGTACTAATGAAGAACCGGGTTGGCGTGGTTTTGCTTTGCCTAAAATACAATTAAAATATTCACCTCTTGTTGCAAGCATATTTCTAGGACTAATTTGGGGATTTTGGCACGCCCCTATTTATATACCTCAATATGATTCTGCTTTTCGATTCATCCTTTTTCTAATAAACACTATAAAAATAGCTATTATTCTTACTTGGCTTTATAATCGTACTGGAGGAAGTGTGTTATCTACTGCACTGTTACATGCAATAGGAAATATGACTTTTGAGTTTATACCAGCTACTCTTGCCTCAGAAATAATTCAAATAGTTATACCGATTATACTAATATTGATTGATCGAATGTGGAAAAAGAATTAAAACCTAAATTTCCTTTTTAATTATGAGATAAAATTATAAAAAGTGGGACTATTAGGGCTTGGATACCCCTTAATGCTCTCGATGAAGTGCTGGCAATATGAAATCTACAGAAAGTTTTTCAACTAAGAAGATTGATGATAATACTGATCTGCACTGATTACTTTTATAATTTTATCTCATTTTTCAAAATTACAGTTTGTAGGATCTTTCATTCTAATTGATTTAAATAGTAAATACATAGTTAATTCGAGTTTTAAAACTAAATTCTAAAGTCAAAAGTGTTAAATAACATAAGTATATTAAGGATTTAGATAAAAAATTGTAGCAAAAGATCTGACATTAAAGTATAAAAGTAAATATTTCAGATTTGAATAAAATCCTGAATAAAAGCTTTAATAAAGATAGCTTAATTTATTGAATTTCCAATAATTTAAGAATATTGAAATCTGCTATGAAAATAAACGTAAATAATATAACTATTGAATGGGAACCGGAAAAGGGCACATGCACATTCGAAAAACTGCCTGTGGCTATGATGTGGGTCGGTTCAACACTTGCAGGTTTAATGTCCGGTTTACAGTATATGGTTGGTCCTAAACGTTTCAATTTAGCTTTACAAAGTGAAGGGCGGAAAAGTGTGGAAGCTGATTGGCAGGTTTTTATGAAGCTTTCAGATTTTAAAAAGGGGTTTGAAGCGATTGCGAATATTGCTGCTGTAGCTGGTTGGGGTCATTGGGAGCTTATTTCAATTGATGAAAGTGAAAAAAAGTGCTGGTTTCGGGTTAAAGATAGCTGGGAAGGACGATACCAAAAAGCACTGGGTGTTTGTTGGGGGAGTGGTATGGTAGCTGGAAAGATGGCAGGATATTGTTCTAAACATTTCAAAACTAATTGTTGGGCAATACAAACAAAGTTTATCGCTAAAGGAGATGAATTTGACGAATTTATGGTTGAACCTTCAGATCTTACTATTGAAGAAGAGATTGAAAAACTATTAAGCACGGATGAAGCCACTAAAGCTGATATGGCTGTTGCATTAACAAAATTAACAAATGAGATAATCGAACGGAAAAAAGTGGAGCAAAATCTAAGGGAATCTGAAGAAAAATTTAGATCGATTGCTGAATTTTCAGAGGTATCAATCGCAATTATACAAGATGATTTATTTAAATTTATCAATCCTAAATTAATCGATTTTATGGGATATTCGCTTGAGGAGATAAAAGCATGGAAGCCAAAAGAATTATATGAAAAACTAATACTACCAGAAGATTTCGATAAAGTTTATAATCTTTTTTATACATCCCAATCTGGAGAAAGCTATGGAAAAAATCGACAAGATATAAGAATCATCACCAAAAATGGAAGTATTAGATGGTTAGATATTTATAGCAGTTCAATTATATATCAAGGTAAACCAGCAACTTTAAATGTTGGTGTAGATATAACCGAAAAAAAAGAATTTGATAAATTGATTTATGAAGAGAATGTAAGATTAAAAGAACTTGATCAAATGCGAAAAAATCTTATCACCAGAATCTCTCATGAATTGAAAACACCATTAACATCAATATATGGAGTGTCTCAATTATTAGCAGAAAAGAAAAATCAGTTACCTAATCTTGGTATCTCAAATTTAATAGAAATTTTATATGATGGTAGCATACGTCTCAAAAAATTGATAGAAGATCTTTTAAATACATCGAGATTAGATACTGGTAAATTAAAATTAGTAAAGAAGAACGAAGATTTAGTAGTAATTATTGAAAAGAGTATTAGAGAAATGGAATATTTAGCAAAAAGTAGAGATTTAACTATGGAAAGTAAACTACCTGCTAATTTATATTTTGATACAGATAAATTGAGGTTGGAACAAGTGATTATCAATTTATTGTCTAATGCAATTAAAAATACTCCACAGAAGGGAAATATTACAATTAAACTTAGAGAGACAGATAAAAATGTGGATATTGAGGTAAAAGATTCTGGAGTTGGTATAACCGACAACGAGAAAGAGATTTTATTTAAAAAATTCGGTAAAATTGAACGTTATGGAATGGATTTAGATGTTGATATAGAAGGTGCGGGATTGGGCCTTTTTATCTCAAAAGAAATTATTGATTTGCATAATGGTGAAATTCTTATTGAATCAGAAGGAAGGAATAAAGGTGCTAAATTTACTATTCGATTATTTAAAGAATTCTAAAAAAGAATTTCATATGATAATTCTTTCTCTCCTTAGAAAAATATGATTTATCTAATTATTAGCTCAAAGGATGTTTTTATAGACCTAACACTTCATTTGTAGAGTAAATTTTGATTTTATTTGCTTGGAAAATAAATTTTATTGCCTTTATAGCCCCATTAGCAAAACATTCTCTACTATGAGCTTGATGTTTAAGTTCAATGCGTTCACCAGGTCCCGCATATAAAATTGTGTGATCTCCAACAATGTCACCTGCTCTAATTGATAGAATCCCTATCTCATTTCTAGCTCCAACTTGTCTTTTATTTGGACCTCTATCCCTTCCATATTTAGCAACATCCTCCAATTTTACACCCAGGGAAGTAGTTATATTACGAGCTAGTGTAAGAGCAGTTCCTGAAGGAGAATCGAGCTTTCGATGGTGATGAGCTTCTAATATTTCAATATCCCAATCACCTAAATAATTGGCTAATAATGATGCCATTTTAAAGAGTACATTAACACCTGTCGCCATATTAGATGAAATTACTGCCGGTGCGTTATTTTTTTTTACAAGTTCTTCCATCTTCAAAAAGAAATCCTCTGATAGTGCTGTAGTACCAATAACACATCGTATTCCATTTTCAGCACAAATTACACAATTTTTTTCAGTTGCTTGGGCAACTGTAAAGTCAACTGCTACATCTGGTTGAGTATCACTAATTACTTCGTGTAATTTATTAACATCAGTTATTATTATTTTATTTGGATCATTCACACCTATAGTAATCCCTAATTCTTCATCAATATGAGATATGTCACATGCTGCTACGACTTCAATTTCATCATCATTAATAGCTAATTGACTTATTAGCTTGCTTGTGTTTCCAGTTGGCCCTAAAATTAGTATTTTAATCAAATTTCTATTTACCTCTAAATCTTATATTAGATCTAATTTTTTTAAAACATTTTTAATTTTATTTTGATTTGCTGCTAAAGGTGGAGTAAGTGGCATTCGCATTTTTATATTCATTATACCCATGACGTCCGCAGCAAATTTTACGGGTCCAGGATTTGTCTCAATAAATAACACCTTGAATAAATCATATAACTCTAATTGCATATTTCTCGCTTTTATCCAATCATTATCAAGCATACTATTTGTAAATTCTACTAATTTTGCTGGAATTATATTGGAAGCAACGCTTATTACACCTTTTCCACCTAGAGCCATGATATGATATGTCATTCCATCATCTCCACTTAAAACAATGAAATCATCTGGTGTTGTCTTAATAATTTTAGTAATTTGATCGATATTGCCACTAGCACATTTTATCCCAACAATATTATCTTTAGTATTTGCTAGTGTGGAAACGGTCTCAGGTTCTAAATTTCTCCCAGTGCGACTAGGGACGTTATATAAAATTATAGGGAGTGATATAGAATCTGCAATTGCGGAAAAATGGTCTATTAATGAATGTTGGACAGGTTTATTATAATACGGTACAACCACTAAGCATCCATCCGCTCCTGCTTTTTCGGCATATTGACTAAGGGAGATGGCCTCTTTTGTTGAGTTACTACCTGTTCCCGCAAGAACAAATGGATCTTTCCCGCTTTTACTTGCTTCATCTATAGCAATGTTCATAGCAAGATGGTGTTCATCATGAGACATTGTAGCACTTTCACCTGTAGTTCCCATAGTTAATATTTGGCATCCGTTATCAATTTGAAACCGAATAAACTCTCTATATTTTTCCTCATCTAATAATAAATCGTCATTAAATGGTGTGATCATTGCGGTTATTACATTTTTTAGTTTATCTATTTTAGCCAATCCAAACTTCCTCGTTCTTTTTATTCCTTAAATTAAAGAATTATTTAGTAAGTTTCATATATAAGCCTTTTTAATAACAATTTAATTCTTTTACAATTGATTTTATGATTTTTATACTATCCATATTTAAAGAAAAAAAAACTATTATGAGATATTATGGCAATAGATTTATTAGATAAGTACCAAGGCTGCTTATTAGGTGTAGCGATAGGAGATACATTGGGGCATCCTTTCGAAGGGAAGCTTCGTTCCCAAATATATAGTTATTTTGATGATTTTGAAGAATTTTTGCAAAAAAATAAAGATATATTTAGAACTTATACTGACGACACACAATTAACATTACATACAGCTGAAGCTTTAATAAAAGGCAATGGTTTTAAATTAGAATATTTTATTGATGAATACATTAATTGGCTGGATGATCCACCTATTGGTCCAGGGTATGGTTGTATATCATCAATCAGAAATTTAAAATCAGGTATTCCTTGGAAAGAAGCAGCTTCAAATTCTGGGGGGAACGGTACTACTATGAGAATTGCCCCACTTGGATTATATTATCATAAAAATCCTAAATTATTAAAAACAACTGCCATAAAATCAAGTGTAATTACTCATTCCCATTCCGCTGCCTCAGCAGGAGCAGTAGTTATCGCAAATGCTATAGCTTTTTTATTAGAGAAAGATCCTGAGATTGGTTTCTCCATAGATGAATTTTTTGACGTTATAAAAGACTCAATTGCCAATTCTCAAGATGAGATATGGGATGAATTCATCAAACTCTTGAACAAATTGAAATCGAATTTAAACATACCAATTGAATCAGGACTTATTAAATTTTCTCAGGCAGGAGTAAAATCTCCATATTTTATCGAACAATATTTAGGACAAGCTTTTGTTCATCCATATACCATAAGTACCGTGGTTTGTGCAATTTTCATCTTTTTGAAACAATTATCTTCATTTAAAGAGTGTATTTTTGAACTTGCTACAGCTGGGGGAGACAGTGATACAGTCGGAGCAATAGGAGGAAGTTTAGCAGGGAGTTATTTTGGATTACAGAAGATTCCTTCTGATTTAGTTAAATTAGTCAAAAATTATAAGAAGATCTTGAAAATCAGTGAAAATCTTTACAATAGTTCTAAGGAAATGTATTAAAAACTTCCAATTATACTCTAAAGAAAATTTTTAATTTTTTTTCGACAAGATTCGCAAAATTGTGCTGGCTTCTTATCTGTATCCATTAAAGAATTTGAAAATCTCATAATACATAAATTATTACAATGTTCTAAACCAAATGTATGTCCTAATTCATGAATAGCTTCTTTTAATATCCTTAATTCGAAAAAATTATCATTTTCAGGTTTATTATAAAATTGTTCTCTCAATCGTGTAACAGAAATTAAACTAGCTACTGGGGTTTCTGATACTCGTGTTATTGGTTTTATAGCAATACCAAATACAAAATTTAATGGATCTGAGTAAATATCTTTATCAATTATTCCCAATATTCGAAAACTTTCATAATTTTTAGTTAGTTTTATAATCCTTTTTAGAATTCTATCTGCATTATATTGACTTCTTTCTGAATTATATTCAACTTTTTCTAATTGAAGTTTATCTCGATTTATGTTGATAGATATATTAAAACTACTAAATATGCCCTTAAGGTCATGATTTAGTCTCAATAAAATCAACTGGTCCAAGTCCCCAATTTTTAACAACTCAATAATTTTCTTCATACTAGATTACGACATTTTAGAATATTTCTATTTAAAATTGAAAAAATATTTTAATTTTTATTGTTTGTATTATATAAACATTAGAATTTATATCAAGCTATATATTAAACTAAATAATCATATAGTAGTAATATAAATCTTTTATAAGAAAAGCCTGTTCCTCAAAGGGAGGGTGGTCTAGCTTGGTATGATACTGTAGGGGCATTCTCTACGGCATTAATCTTGGTTTGGGACCAAGGGGCCGGGGGTTCAAATCCCCCCTCTCCCATTTATTATTTATGATTCAAAATCAACTAATTCTTGAAATTCTATTGATTCTTCTGTAGTGAAATAGCTTTCAGCAACTAAATCTTGAACCGATGAAATAAGTGATAACATAATTGCCGAATTAGTGGATGTTATTTTATAATACAGATGAATTCTATTTATGAGGGTAATAGTAATTTGATCTTTAAAAAAGTTTAAAATCTCTTGAATATCTTTTTCAATATCTTTATGTTTTTGTATCCATACTATGAGGCCTCTTTTATTCTCCTTTCTATTAAACTTTACTTTAGTTTTTATAATCATTCTATTAATAACTCTTAATTCTGTAATTTATTTATGTTTAAGTTAACATATTTATAACTTAAAATATTTAAAGAAGATGGATTTAAATTTTGTGAAAAAATTTATTGTATTACTGCGTTTTTCTTGACTGTCGAATCAGAATTAGCTTTATCGAGGTTATCCCTAGCCAACCAAATCCAATAAACATTATTATGAATTTAATAAGAGCAAAAATAGAATGGGTTATTGCCCATATATCTGGAAATCCCAGGGGATCTGTTAACATAAGTAATATAAATATATTTTCAATAGCATCGCATAAGGGAGCAATAAGTGCGAGTGGTATTAATAATAAACTAAATTTCCTCCAAATTGTTCTTTCACTAAATTTACGTGCGATAATTAATCCAAGACAAAAGAAAATACTACCATAGCTAATCATAAAGAAATAATCTAGAACATTAGCTATTCTATATAATTCAATATTGGCACTAGCATTATGTTGTTTAATTATTTGCCCGCTAAAAGAGAGTTGGCTTTCAATAAAACTAACTGGATAAGATATTGTGAAAAAATAGGTAATAAGAGGATAAATAACTACTAAAAGAATTAAGCTAAAAATAAGTAATTGTTTTATTCTTCTGGGACTTGGCCAATCTGTAAATTTTTCTAAAAACATATCTTTTCACAATTTATTATTGTCTAAATATTTGTTCAATTTAAAAGTATTTTCATTTGTTTTCTTTTCTTTTATCCAATATCTAATTTTTGGAGATCTTAGGAAATCTTGAATTTTTTAATTTAGTTGAAAAAATATATTAGAATCCAGAACTCCATTTCTTTAATTCAGTAATATCCTCAGGGAGATTATCTATTCCGCCAAATTCTTTAATAACGATTGATTTTAAATTTGTTTTCAGTTCTTGGTTAAGGTTAGGATAAGTCATTTGATATATCCCCCCGATACTCTCACAGTCATCTTCAATTAATATATCTGGTTTGGCGTTTTTAACTGGTAAATTCCAATCATTTTTTTTTCGGTAAAAAATCGGTCCTTTTGGAAAATCATATTTTTTTAACACTATTTCATCTTTTTTAACATTTTGAAGAGAGTTATGAGAACTTAGATACAATATCTCAGCTCCTTGATTTTGCCATGTAGTTAATTTTTTAACAACGTTGCCTATTGGAATATATGAAGCAAAGTCAGATATTGAATCATCAATACTCTCTATAATTTGTTGTACTATTTCAATCCTTGGAAGCCCTAAAGCATTCCTATGCATGATACTAGTTCCGTGTAGAAACACTAAAATCCTTGGTTTCTTATTAGTCAATAATTCTTTATTTATTCTTATCACTGAGAAAGAAATTTTTTTAATTCTTTTGTAATTTTTTCGGTTTTCTTATCTTTAATCCAATATCTAATTTTTGGAGATTTAAGGAAATCCTGAATTTTTTCATTTAATTCATTCAATTTTTCGCGATCTTCCTTAGATAATTGAGGAATTGATTCTTCAATTTTTTCCTTTACTTTTTTAACCTCCTCTTCAACAATTTGAATTTCTATTTGTTGTTTACCTCGAATTAATGCTTTTTTTAGAATTTCTTTTATACTACTTATCCAGCCTTGTACCCATGGATAATTTCCAGATTTTTTAGGATCTATAATCTCAATCTCCTTTCGATCTACAATTATTAAATCATCAGGGCAAGAATTTTCACAAGCTCCACAGTAAAAGCACTCATCTTCATTGCAGGCAATTTTTCCGTATTTTTTAACATCTTCAGCACTTTCAGGAATAAAAAAGGACTCTGTTGGGCAGATGTTAACACAGGCTTTACAGCCTTGTGGATCACATTTATGTAGCATGCTCTTTTTTATAATTACCTCTCCTTTTATAGGAGATTTAATTGAAAAACATTTAACAGGACATTCTTTTTGAATTCTAAAATAGTCTTTGATATTATTTCTATCCCTAACATTTAAGCATAGTTTGCATATCTTATTTTTAGAATCTTCAATACATTTTTCCATGTCGATTTCAAAAAACTTTCCAACAGAAGGGTATTCTTCGAGATCGATTTGATTTTCAGGAGTAATATTTTCATAGAATGCGTCATTTGGGCACACTATGGCACACAACATACAGTAACAACACTTATCATGGTCTACTATAATTTTTGGATTATTTTCATCTAATATTCCTTGTGCAATATCTGGAATCGGACCAAGTTCAATAGCATCGACAGGACAAATTATTTTGCATAATGAACATCCTATGCATCGCTTTATATCATATGTAAGTTTTTTATCTACATTTTGAAATTTCCATTTAAATATTAATTGTTCTGGTGTGATTTCTATGCTTTTTTCAATAGAATCTTTTTCTTCGTCAATGGATTTGTTACTAGATGATGTAATTTTTTATGCCCTCACCAATTCATTCAATATTTTATTATAATTTTAATGTTTTTTTTATTCATTAATTAAAGGGTGAAAGATAAAAGCTCATATTCTAAGTTCATGTAAGTTTGAACTATAAAAAAATTTTCGATAATGGTTCTCAAATACTTCTGATATTTAAGATTTTATATTATAATTCGGGGTTTAATGTATTTTTTTAAAAGTCAATCTATAAATATTATTATTTCTGTTATAGGTTTGTACGATCGATTATTATAAAATTGCATATTAGGATTATCTAAAACAGAAGTCATATAAGCGGGTTTATTACATTGTAGGTGATATTATCATAAAAACAATTTTTATTGCTGAAGATGATAGAGATCTTCAAAGGCTATATGAACTTTTATTAGAAATGGCTGGTTTTCAAGTTTTAGGCATTGCTAATAATGGTGAGGAAGCAATAAAAATGTTTAATTCTTTCTCTGAAAAGCCTGATATTATAATTTTGGATTATAGAATGCCCATCAAAAACGGTTTAGACACTTTAAAAGAAATTCTACAAATTGATCATAATTCAAAAGTTATTTTTGCTAGTGCAGATAAAACAATTAAAGAAGAAGTATATGCTTATGGAGCAAAGGGTTTCTTGGACAAACCTTTTACGCATAAAAAATTAATAACTATTTTAAATAAATGTTTAAGCTTATAAAGTTCATTTGATGAATTGAGCTTTATTTTGGAAATTAAAAAAATCAATAGATTCAATTATGAGTAATAATCATAACTTTCTTGATCGAAATTATATATATATTCAATGGGTATTCCATCAGGTTTGAGATCTGGGGGGGCATAAATTAAGGGTAAATTTGGAAAATACGTTCCAATCCCTGTTTTTGCCAATATTATTGCGGGGTGACTCTTTTCCTTAAAAATTTTCTCACTGATCCTAAGAGTGATGTTTCTACATTGTTGTTCATCAAGAATCCCTAAAGAATGAATATATTCATGTAAAAGAATATGATATGTATACGCCCATACAATATCATAAGACTGTTCTTTTAAAATTATTTTAAGTGGTGTCTTATTCATTACAATGTCTGTTCCTGGAGCGAAATGCATTCCACCTATAAATCCTCCTCGAAACATACCCATTTCTACAAGTCCAAGACTTAACCCAGCTCGATGCCGCCCATACACTTTTCTTACATCATTCTTAACTCGTTTGAATATAGCTGGGATTTGTTTTTTTAAATCTTGTAGATTCATAATTCACCTCGAAATCCAAATTATGGTAAGGAATTATACTAAAAATTTATTAAATGTCAAAAAACCAGTTATCCTCATCTTCTCGTAAGACATCCATTAAATTGGATAAATCTCTGAGTAGATGTCTGATGGAAACTTTATGTTGATCTCTTCTAATTGGCCCCATCTCTGAAAAAAACATGTCATCAAGCAATTTATCAATATTAATTCTATTAAAATACTTTATTGGATTATAAAAAAGTGTATAAAAAATCTCCTTCTCTAAATTAGGTTGTTCTTTAGTCTTAAGAGCTTCCTCATATTGGTCTTTAATTATATTTTTCAGTTCTATGATAAAACATTCCTTATTTTGTAGTAATGTATTTCTTTTTAATTCTAAATTTCCAATCTCTTGTTCAATTTCTTTAATTTTTTTCCCTAAAAATTTCAATTTTTTATCAGGATTTCTAATTTTTTGATAATCGGAGTGATATTCTGTAGTTTCAAGTTCTTTGTAACTTCGGTTATTGTCAATTTTAGCTATATTATAATTTATATTAAAATAATCAGGAGTAATATCAATTCTTAAGGATAAATTACTATTAATGCGATATTTAATACTTCTTGGATCAGTGCCGTAGCTTTCAATTATTCCATAATCAGTGAGCATTTTAAGCTGACTATGAATCGCTTGTCGTGATATCTTTTTTCCAAATGAAGCCGCTAATTCAGAAGCGCCTAATGGAACTTTTGCTAACTTCGATAAAATTATTCTTCTTGTAGGATTTCCTAATATTTCAAGTAGGTTATCAATACTAAGAAAAACCTCTCCACCTTCTTGTTTCTCTAATTCCATTTTAATCACTCCTCAATTTATTATAGTTTTTACAAATAAATTATCTATACAATTCTTCTGATGGTTCTTGTGAATACTTTTCATGAGAAACTTTTGCTTTATCAGCGGATTTTAATACTTTTTCTACTGATTGATCAAATTCTGTCTTTGAAATTTTAACTACTTTAACAGAATCTGCGTTTTGAGTATTTATATTTTCATCCGCAACTGCTTTACGAATCGTTAGTAGGGTCGCTTCCTCACAAATTGCCTGAATATCTGCGCCCGTATATCCTTCGAGATCTTTTGCCATGCTGTCAATATCCACATCATCTGATAAAGGTTTGTTTTTAAGATGAATTCTAAAAATTTCCTTACGTGCATCCTTGTCAGGCAAAGGAATATCTATATGTCTACCAAATCTACCTGACCGTAATAATGCTGGATCAAGCATGTCTGGTCTGTTAGTTGCTGCAAGTAAAATCACATCTTTTAATCCTTCTAAACCATCCATTTCGGTTAATAACTGTGAAACTACTTGTTCTGTTACTTGAGAACTGGCAAATCTACCTCTCATTCCAGCGATCGCATCTATTTCATCAAAAAATATTATACAAGGAGCAGCAGCCCTTGCTTTCCGAAAGGTTTCTCTTACTGCTTTTTCACTTTCTCCCACCCACTTAGATAGAAATTCTGGTCCTTTTACTGATATAAAATTTACTTCACTTTCATGGGCGAGAGCTTTTGCTAACAATGTTTTTCCAGTTCCAGGAGGTCCAAAGAGTAATATACCATTTGGTGGTTTTGAGTTTAAATGCCTATATAATTCCGGATATTTCAATGGCCATTCAATTACTTCCTTTAACTGTTGTGTAGCTTCTTCTAGTCCTCCAATATCATCCCAGGTTTCAGTAGGTTGGCTAATTAATACCTCTCTTAAAGCTGAGGGTTCAATACTATTTAGTGCGGTTTCAAAATTTTTCATTTTTATCTGAAGATCATTTAATACCTCAGGAGGAATAGGTTTATCTAAATCAATTTTTGGTAGGAGTTCCCTTATAGCAAGCATAGCAGCCTCTTTTGCTAAAGCTTCCACATCCGCACCAACAAATCCATGCGTTTTTTCAGCCATGAGACGGAGATCAACATCATCATACAAAGGCATCCCACGAGTATGGATTAAAAGTATTTCATATCTACCATCTGTATCTGGAACACCGATCTCAATTTCTCGATCAAATCTACCTGGACGTCTAAGTGCAGGATCTATATCATTGACTCTATTTGTAGCTCCAATAACAACAATTTCGCCCCTCCCTTCTAAACCATCTAATAATGAGAGTAATTGAGCAACAACCCGTCTTTCGACTTCACCTGAGACTTCACCCCTCTTTGGTGCTATTGAATCTAATTCATCAATAAAGATTATCGAGGGTGCCATCTCTTTAGCTTCTTCAAAAACTTTCCGAAGATTTTCTTCACTCTGACCATAGAATTTACTCATAATTTCAGGTCCACTAATTGTTATGAAATGTGCCTCAGTTTCATATGCTACAGCTCTGGCTAAAAGTGTCTTACCCGTTCCAGGAGGACCATGCAATAAAACCCCTTTAGGAGGATCAATGCCAATTCGCTTAAATAATTCGGGATGTCTAATTGGTAATTCAATCATTTCCCTAATCTTCTGGATCTCTTCTTCTAAACCTCCAATATCTTCATAAGTGACCCTCCTTGCCTCTAATTCCTCAAGTTCTTTATGTGTTTTTTCTGAAATTGTAATTTTTGTATCTAAATGGATTCTCACAGCTGCTGCCTTAGGATAATAATCAATAACAATAAAATCAATTCTTCGCCCCATTGCATTGAAACTAAGAATATCACCTTTAGTTATCACGCGATTTTCTAACATTCTTACCAATTGATCAGATCTTCTTAAAATAACTGACTCTTCTAAGCCTGCAAAGGTAATTCTATCTGCTAAACTAGCATCTATCTTTCGAATTTCTACCATATCATCTAAAGAAGCTCCAATATTCCTTCTTAATGACGAATCCATTCTTATTATATTTGTACCCTTATCTTCTAATTTTCCTGGAAATAATAAAGCAGCAGTTTTCTTACCTGCCACTTTGTGGGAGATTTCAATAACATCACCAGTTCTTAGATTAAGATAATCAATTACATCAGGATCTATTCTTATTCTTCCTCTCCCAGCATCTCCCTTATAAGCATCTTTTATCCTTACTTTTATTCCTTCTCCCTTAAATTCTCCAGTTATACCACTCATTTCATATCATTATTTGTTATTTTCATATGAATTATAAAATTATATCTTTTTATCTTCTAAATAATATTTTTATTATTTCTTTATTGAAATAATGGCTATTCCATTATTTACTTCAATATCATAGCTTTTTGATGATAATGCGAAAGGAACATAAATATTTTTCATATACTTACGAGTTTCATTCTCAGCATTAAAGATTAATTTAGTTCCTCCTTCACTAAAGTCTAATACAACATCTTCTTTGCTTGTTCCAGGAACTTCAAGGATAATCTCAATATAATCTTTAGTATCATTTATTTCTGTATGTGGTTCGATGATAGTCAGATCCTTATGAAGCTCTTTTGCTTCTAAAGAAAGTTTACTAGCATCAATTTCCTCGATATTACTTGATTCAAGGATTTTTTTAAGATGAGGATGTTGAGATATATCAATATTTTTTAAATACTCTTCAATTTTCTTTTCGTCAATGTCTCCTTCAATTCGGATCTCAGGTTTTTCCATTCCTGTTTCAAAATGATAGGATATCTTAAAACCCTTTACTCTTTTACTTTCAGGTTTTAAATATGAATTTCTTTCCGATTCTGGAATAAATAAAAAGTCTATATCAAATCTATCTGAATCTAACTTAAAATATTCTTTAATTTTATCAATAATATCATCAAATTCATCTGGCAAATTATTCACCTTAACTAAATATACTGTCAATTTTTTGTTGACATTTCATAATTTACATATGCCAGTTCAACTATAAAAACTTATCGATTTTGAAAATTAAAGAAAAAATGCCTAAGATACGAGCTATTTTAGAGCCTATAATATTGATTTAATAATTTATTAATCAATTTTCCATCTAAATTAAAAAGCTTAAAAAATAGTTGGTCTAAGACAGTATTTATGTCATCTAAGTCAGAATTTTCTAGGGATTTAATGAGTCTCTGTTCAAATTTGATATTTTTATAATAAGTAAAATATTTTGTAGCTTGAATATTATCAATAAAGATTCTACTTTCATCATTATCTTTATTATTATTGATCCAAATTAAGTAAGAAGACAATAATTTTATTAATTCTATAATTACTTTTTTTTCTTTATCCTTGAAATTTCTTAGAAGAGGGATTGGTAATCCCTGTTCTAGCTTTGTTTTACTTCTTTTTATAGAAATGTTTTTTGCGTGAAAAAGGAAAGTCACTATTTTAGAGTTTAGATATGCAAGGATAAATACGTAATCAATTTCTTTATCTGGATATTTTTCCCATAGGAAATATGTATCTGAAGTAGCGTAGTAAGGAGTATTCGCATACCCGAATATGTTTTCTTTTGAAATAAATTTAAAAAAGATCTTATCTGCAAAATCATATAAATGTTCAAGTTTTGTTAATTTTCCTTTATTTGTTCCTTCAAATTGACGAATATAAGAACCTCTTCTTGGAAAATAATAATTTTCTGGGTTTTCTTTAGCGCGAATTAAAATATCTTTTAAATTTTTCTTAAATTGTCTAATATATTTTGAAAGAGTAGGGTATTTGATTTTTAACTGATGATTACGTTCAAGATTAGTCTTTGAGTTAAACTCATTTTTATCAAAATAAATCATATATCCTTCATAGTCATCTTGATCGTACCCATATGCTTTAATTGATTTGCTTTTATATATTTTTTTTAATCTTGATTTTTCAACTTTAGAGAGTTTTAAAAATTCTTCATTTATTTGAATAAAATAGTCATTATTCTTAATTTTTAAATTTTTACCTTCTTTTAGTATGAAAATTGAATCTTTTATAAGAATTAACCCATTACGTATTAAGAAATAATCTTTTAATAAAGATATTTTGCCATTTATTATGCAATACCCTTCTATTTTATCTATTAAATATTTTACCTCATTAGGGTATATGAGATTCCAACTTTCATCTTTTCTTAAATCATTATTAGTCATTGCTGATGTGAATCTCTTTACATTATTTAAGATTTTTCCAGAGTTTAAATTACTGAATAGTTCTTCAACTGATGATTTAGAACTTTGACTGCATCCATTTTCTTCAAAAATTTGAATTATTTCAATATTTTTGTTTTTTATAGGAATCTTCTCGTGCACTGCCTTTTTTTGTAATACAAAAATGCAGTTTTGTTGTCCTTTTGCATTTTCGAATAGGTTGAGATGTGATAAATCTAAGTACTGAAGTAAAAAACATTCTTCTAACACATGAGGTTTTAAAAATTTGATACCTGTTTTTTTAGATTTTGTAATCCAATAATTAGTTGTGATAAATGAAAGCAATCCGCCAGGATTTAACTTTTCAATTCCCAAATGAATGAAAAAGTAAAACAAATCCATATTACCAGTAAAATATTTGCGACAAATAGGAAACTTTTCAACATATTCCTGAAAAGTTTTCGCGTTATAATTTTGTCCTAAGTAAGGAGGATTTCCAATAATTATGTCAAATTTTTCATTTAGATTTGAGCCTAAAAAGTTTTCAAATTTAAAGTTTATATTAGGATAAGAATTTAAAAGAGAATCTTTCAAATTTTCATCCATCTCATAGGCAGTTATATTAGAGAAATTATAGCTTAGGAGATATTTTAAGAAAATTCCTTCTCCTACTGAAGGTTCTAAGATTTTTAAATTAGAATGATCCTTTTGATGTTTTATGATGAACTTATTAATGTTTTTGACCATGAATTCAGCAATATAACTTGGAGTAAAAATCTGTCCAATTCCATTATCTCTTTTAGAATGAATGTTTTTAATTACCATCTAATCTTAATATTGGATTTAAAATCTATATAGTTGATGGTTAATAATATCAAAATTAATTACCAGATAGGGAATTACAATATAGATCTGAGGAGTATCAAAAGTATAAAAAAGAGTCACAAAAAATTAAGAAAAAAAGCTTATACTTGATTAATTATGATGATGCTCATGATGTTCCATTTTGATATTAACTGGTTTTAAATTTCCAATTGCCCAGCCTGTTACTTCATTAAGGGAGGGATGAATAACCATCGAATGATAAATAGGCATAAATGATCCTGCTTCTGGACAGGCTCTTTCTAGTCTTGGGATATCTTTCTCCTCTTTATAGTCAGGTAAGCTACATGAAAAACCAGCATTCATTAAGTACACAAATGGTTGAACTAAAAGAGCGGCATGTGGACCGATTACATGTGCTCCTAAGATTTTGTATGATTTATCAACAATAAGTTTAACAAACCCATCATCATCTTGATTACTTTCAAAGCCCATAGCAAACCCTTTGGCTACTGTTGAATAATTCTTAATTGCAACAAATATTTCATATCCTTTCTCAATCGCTTCTTCCTGTGTCATTCCAACATGACCTATTTGTGGGTATGTAAAGATTGCCCATGGAACCGCAGAATAATCAACTGAACTTTTTTGATCCTCTGGACCAAATATATTATTTGTGCAGATTTCTGCTTCATAATTGGCTTTATGTCTGAATTGATAAAGTCCATTAGCGTCTCCAATGCACCAAATATTTTTCTTATTTGTTTCTAAATACTGATTAGTTTTAATCCAACCTCTCTTACTAGTTTCAACTCCAGTATTCTTCACTTTTAAAATATCTGCATTTGAACGTCTACCTGCGGCAACAAGAATTTCTTCTGCTACTATTTCCCTTTCTTTACCAGTATTCATATTTTTAATTAAAATTGCCTTTTGTTTTTTCTTCCTATAGGCCTTAACTGCCTTCTCATTAAGCAAAACATTCATATATTTACTGAAATTTTTTTCTAAGAATTGACTTATTTCAGGTTCTTCTGTTACTACTAATCTTGGAAGCATCTCCACGATCGTAACATCAGTACCCATTGCCGAAAAAATATGGGCAAATTCAGCAGCAATTACACCACCACCTATTATTATAAGACTCTTCCATGGCATCTTTGGAAATCTATCACCAAAAAAGTTTTCATTTGTTAAATAATCTAAATCTTCAATTCCTTGAATGGGTGGTATAAAAGACCTTGCTCCTGAAGCAATTACAAATTTCTCTCCTTTAAAATGTCCTAACTCTTTCTCAGATTTTATATCTCTCACTTTCATCTCATAATCTCCTACAAATTCTCCAACTCCTTTGTATACGGTCAGATTTGGTACCGTTGATAACCCTTTTTCCATCATTTTACTTTCATCGATTTGAGACCACATTCTCTCTGTTATTAAATCCCAATCAATGTTTTCTATATTGAATCTAATTCCAACTTTTTTAGCATGCTGAGATTCCCGGATTAAATCAGCTGGATGAACTAAAACTTTTGAAGGAATACACCCACGAGTTAAACATGTGCCTCCCATTTTAGTATCTTCGACAAGAGCACAATTCAAACCTAATTGAAGCCCAGTATTTAAAACATTTAATCCTACTCCACTCCCTATAACAACTAAGTCATAAGATTCCATAATTTCAAATTCATTTATATTGCTTTTAAAGTTTTTATTAATAATTTAAAGGAAAGTACTAAAAATTGATAAAGATAAAATTCAGATAGATGCAAGATTAATAGTATTCAAATATTAAGAATTAGTTGGAATTAAAACAATAAAATTACTTCCTTGCTTGTAGTCATTCTTGACTCTGTCCTCAACCCAAATATCACCCTGATAAATATCTATAATTTTCTTCACTAGTGATAACCCTAACCCCATTCCTTTAGTTTTCTGTGATTTTCGTGAACCTCTTTCAAAAATACTCTTTTTACGATTATCAGAAATACCAACTCCATTATCTTTGAATTCCATTTTGAGAAAATTTTTGTCATCTTTTTTTTCTTTCTTAATATCAATAATAATATCGATTTTGGATTTATTATTATGTCTAACTGCATTGATTAAAAGATTTTCAAATACATCTAATAATAGATTATTAGCATTTATATAATTCTTTTTGAGGGGAGAATTGAGTTGAACATTAATATTCCTTGTTTGAAAACTTGATTTTAGAAAGTCTATCGCATTGTTCAAAACTCGATTCGCATCGATTTTTTCTAAATTTACTTCAGATTCATCGAGTTCAGTTATTTTTCTTACATTTAATATTAATTTTTTTGCTCTATTGACTTGTTCATCTACGATATCAAATAATTCCTTTATAGTATTAAGTTTTTCCGGATTATTTAGATACAGAGCGCTAAGTTCAACTGAGGAACTAATATTTTGGAGAATATTATTAATATCGTGAGCAAAGATGTCTCTATAAAGATTAGCTTGAAAATATGCTTTTCGATATTTTTCCTCAGATTTTTTTATTTTTTCTTCAGCAGTTTTTTTCTCTGTAATATTTAGTGTTGATTCAACAACCCCTATTATATTGTTTTCTTTATCTCTCACAGGATACCCAGCCACATACCAAATTCTTCCGTCTGGAGTGGTCATCTCTGTAGCAACAGGTTTATCAGCTTTTATTGCTTTTACTATTGGACAACCTTCACACGGTTCTTTTCGATCATTCCAAACTTGATAACATTTATGTCCAACTAATTGGTCAGGTGTTAGATTTACAGAATCTGCAGCAGCTTTATTAGCATATATTATAGTATTGTCAGTAGTTTGATAGACTATATGCTCTAAAAGGCTTTCTAAGATAGTAGATTTTTCGCTTTCAGATTCTTGAAGTGCTTCTTCTATTCTCTTTTGATCAGTAATATCTACAAATGTTACAAAATTAGCTGGTTTCCCTCCATAAAGTATTGTTTTAGAATAAACTTCAATCCACATTAATTCCCCTGATTCTCTAAAATACCGGAATTGATATTGATTTACGACATCTTTTTCCCCTTTTTGTTTCTTAATTGCTTGTTCTTTAACAAACATTCTATCTTCAGGGTCAATTTGTCTTAATTGTTCCTCTAAAGTCATACTCATAACCTGTTCAAAAGAATAGCCAAACATATCTGCAATCTTTTGATTAGCGTAAACGGTTTTACCATCTTGTATTATAAAAATGCCCATTAGCGATTGATCAGCAAGTGTTTTAAACTTCTCCTCAGATTCTCTTAGCTTTTCTTCAGTAATTTTCCTTTCTGTAATATCCATAAGAGTTACAACGATTTTTGACCAGGTATTCTCAAATCCGGGCAATATTGAAGTTCTGGCATAAAGATAGATTGTATCTTTTGTAAAAGTTTTAGAGGCAATCTCCGACTCATACACTGTCTTCCCTTCCATTAAAGAGAGAAATTCATTTTTGTTATATGACAAGACTTCATCAGTAATATTTCTCTCTATACTATCGCTTATATGGTTCGCTTTTGAAATGAAATCTTCTTTATTATTAGCGTTATATATTTCTAAAGTCTTTCTATTCACATCCACTACTTTATTCATAGTAATAAGTTTTATAACTTCTTTGGGATTCTCATCAAAGAATTTTTTAAAATCAGTAACTCCTGATGATTTTAGGTAATCGATATAATTTTTTGTCTCCGAATAATCTTGTTCCATTATTGCTATAGGAGAATTTTCGAATAATTTACGATACTTTTCTTCTGATTCTTCTAATTTTTTGGAGCTTTTTCTAACTTTCTGTTCTAATTCTTTATTTAATTTTTCTAATTCTTGTTCTGTTTTTATGCGCTTTAAAGCATTTCCTATAATATCAGAGGTTATTTTTAGAAGGTTTAAATCATCTTCACTCCATTTTTTTGAAATTGTAACATTATCAAATCCAATAAAACCTGAAATTTTTTCACCAATTTTTAAAGGTAAAAAAATAAGAGATTTTATATTTTCTCTCATGAATTCTTCCTTTTCTGCTGACGCTTCAGGAGGCAAATTTTCAACATCGTCAATGTTCAAAATCTCATCGTTTTTAAGTTTACTGATTGACCAAGGAAATACTTCTATTGGAGTATTTTGAAGATTTTCTATTTGTGGATTTACACCTTCAGCACACCATTCATGTGTATTACTCATTGTATTATTCTCCTCATCAAATATAAATAAATAACTTCGACTTGACTGACTTAAATGTCCTATTTTGCTTAAAGAAGTAATTATCGTATCATCGATACTTTTTAGATTGACAAATTGCGAAGAAATTGCCGAAATTACTTTTTCAAATTCTACTTTCTTTTTGAAATTTGCTTCAGCTTCAATCAACTTTGTTTTTTGTTCAAAAATAGTAACGAGTTTCCCAGAGGGTAATTTATAAATATACATCTTAGTCCACCCTGAAACTCTATCATCTTGATATAAGAATGTTGGAGAATGTTCAGGTTTCCCGGTCTTCCAAACTTTTCGTAATAAATCAACCAAACCAAATTCGGTTATAGTTGGAAATACTTCAATTATATTTTTTCCAATTATCTCTTCTCTCGAAACTTGAAAGCTCTCTAAACCTACTTTATTTATTCCCTTAATTATGAAAGTTTTGCCATTATTAGTTGTTTCATAGATCACTACTCCACTACTAATGTTCTCAATAAACTCTTTAAATATTTTCTCAGTTTGATAAAGTTCTGACTCAACCAATAGCATACACTAATAAAAATTATTATGGGAGGTTAAAAATCCCTATTATGACAAATAATTACTAATCTTTCCAATATTCCTTTTAATCGATTGATTAAAACATTTATATAGTCTACTAATAATATTTAAATTTATGCGTTAAAATGTCGATTTGTAGCATTTACCACACGATTTCCCAATTATAACCGTTTTAATTCAAATGAGTTATAAGAAAAAATAAAAAAAATAAAGACGATTATTTATAAAATTGAGGGCAAGATTTTCGCTAGTGGTACGGCTAATCCGCCAAGAAGACTCCCAACCGAGCTTAATTTTTTAATGTAATCTTTAATATTCTTCGAAACTTTCACGGCACGAGTTTTTCCTTCTATAATTGTTCCATCTTCAGAAAGTAAGAAAATCTGAATTGTTTGTTCACCCGTTTCTCTCGGTTCTAACGTTAACCATGTAGTGTCTCCATTTTCTAACATTGCAGATAAGACACCTGCAATATCCCTACTTTCAGAAGAAATTAAAGGAATAGGAGTATTTGGAATCATAAATGTACCTCTACCTTCTACTTCAATATCAAGTTTCAATTTATTAGGCTCAAATCCTGGGGCATTAATTTTAATTATATATTTCTTAGCTTCTGGGGAGTTGTTATATAAAAAGCAAAAAATGTTTAATTCTGTATTAAGATATACCACTTCTTGGGCTGATGAGTCCATATATATTGGATCTTTTGATATTCGCTCAATATTGTCAGCTAGTTCCAATTGTAACCTATCAATTATATCGAAAAATCCGGGATTAAATTTTTTGATATAATTAAATAATTTGTATATATCATTCATTGAGAAATACCATCTTCCCTCCAAAAATATGCCCTTTTCTACATCGAAAGTATCTGAATTTACATCAATTATTTCTTTTAACTCTTGAATTAATTGATCTTCAGAAAGAACTTCTTGAAATTTGAGATAATAGAGAAATAAGAGTTTTTCGATAGCAAAAGTAATTGGTAATTCATCCGGTTCATCTTCTTTTATTTTTTGGATAAAAGCAGGGGTTAATATTTTGTTTACTTCAGCAAGATATTCGTCCCATTTAAGAAAAGTGACGGGATCAAGGTGATTTGAAAGAATTTCAGCGAAAAAGTTATCCAGGAAAATAGAGTGCGTTGTAGGTTTGTAGAAATCTTGTAAACCATTAACGTCATGAATATTAAGGTTTAAACTACGAATTAGAATCGCCAAACCAAATCCAACTAATGCAAAACCTGCTGCTGCAAAACCTAAAATATCTTCAATTCCTAATAGCATTACTACAAATAATACTAAGGCTACAAAACAAATGAGTGATATAATTTTAAGTAGATTAGTCACTCTTTTTACATTATTAGCTAATAAATCAAAGCCATCAAGACTATCAATAGGTCGTCCACGTTTTCTTTCGAAATTTAAGCGCATTTTAAGTGATGATTCTGTAGAATTTGCTCCTAATAAAAGCATTAATGAGTTAAAAAAATATATTGCCAAAATCACATAAAAGATCATTTTTAATGTATTATCAAGACCTGTAAAGAGTGTGAGAACAGTTATTACTACAAGTACAATTGGGAGGCTAAAAAGCAATAACTTTCCGATTTTGGACATATAACTTATCATATTCCCCTGGAACTTTTCTTTTTTGAGAATTTTACCTAAGTCTTTTTCTAATTGTTGTTCCATTCTAATTATCATCTTTTTAATTTTAGTTATATTTCAAAATTATGTAATTACAATAATAACACTAGTAATATAAAATATTTTTCAATGACTAGTATAACATCTAGGTGTTCATAAATCATAGTTTTTATTTTCTAGCACAAATATATATTCAAAATAGGATAAACATATTTATTGAAAATTAAAGAATAAGTTGAGTAAAATTATGGTGGCAAATGTAGACTCAGATGAAAAAGGGAAGAAAGAATTTATTATTGTTGAAGATGAGATTTTTAAATCATTAGGTCATCAAATAAGGAGAGATATTGTTAAAACCTTAGGGGAAAATCCATTAACTTTTACAGAAATTAAACATAACTTAGATTCTATCGATAGTCCAACCCTTTCCTATCATCTTAAAAGTCTGCAACCCTTACTTACACAAAAAGTGAATAAATATGAACTTTCCCACATTGGTGAAGCCGCATTTAATTTATTAAGTAAAACTGATGAGTCTGTTAGGATTTCACGGTATAAAAGAAAATTTTTATATGCATATTATGTAACTGTAATATGTTGGGTATGCGCTTCGACTATTATTCCTTTTATTATAAGTGCAGATCTTGGTTTTTGGACTATTACTTATGTCAATATTTTCATTACTATTATTTCAACTGTAAATTATGTAGTACTTTGGACTTTAAGAAAAAAATATTAGGTTTTGTAATTAAAAATTGAGATTTTTTAGATTTTATGCAAAATCCACTCTGAATTGATAATTTGAATAACATTTTCAAAGTTCTATTAAGTAAAGAATTTTTTACTAAAATTATTTCCACTCTGATATTAAAATTTGAAGAAAAATATTGATAAATTAAAGAATATGGAATTCAAAATTTGGACTCCAGATTTTTTATTATATTCTTTTTTGTCAATATATTAAATTTAAAATTATGAGAAAAACCAATATGAGTATGAAATTATGAGTTTAAGTGAAGATTCTACTGCAATTGAGATAAAAGATCTTAAAAAACATTTTAAGGAAGTTAAAGCTGTAGATGGAGTATCATTAAAAATTAAAAAGGGGGAATTATTTAGCATTCTCGGACCAAATGGCGCTGGTAAAACTACTTTAGTCCGAATGTTGACCACTGTTTTAACTCCTACTGCTGGTGATGCGTATGTTAATGGATTTAGTATTTTAAATGGAAAAAATGAAATAGTTAAGAAAATTGGCGTATGTCCACAGGATATTACAATTTATGAAGTTTTAAGAGCGGAAGAAAATGTTGAGTTTGTAGCTGCAATGCATGGTATTCCTCGTAAAGAAGCAAAAGAGAAAACAAGAAAACTTTTAGAAGATTTTGGGATATCAGGAAGAAAGGATTGGTCTAAAAACTTCTCAGGGGGTATGCAACGCCGTTTAAATCTAGCAATGGCTTTAGTTTTCGAACCTGAAATTTTATTTCTTGATGAGCCTACAGCGGGTCTTGATCCTCAAGCAAGACGTCTTGTTTGGGATTTTATTAGGGATCTAAAAGATCAGAATATAACAATTATTCTTATGACACATGATATGGTTGAGGCTGATTCTTTGAGCGACCATATTGCTATTATAGATCAAGGTAAAATTATAGCTGAAGGAACTCCTGCAGAACTAAAAGAAAAATATGGTAGCGATAATGTATTAGAAGTATCTTTCATTGAACAGGATGATCTTGAATTGGTGAAAACTAATATAAAAAATTTGGAATCTGTTGCCAATTGGAATGAGATTAATAAAAAGGGAGAAAAAAGGCTTTTAGTTGCTTTTCAAGGAGGTTTAAAAAACCTTGTTAATATTCTTCAACAAGGATTAATCGAAAATTTCGATAAAGTTGATAATATGAAGTTTAGACAAAATTCACTAGAAGACGTATTTCTGAATTTGACAGGAAGGAGGTTAAGAGACTAAAATGATTATTATAGAAAATAATGCTGTTCAAATAGCGATTAAGAATCTTAAGGATAAGCTACGACATTGGCAATATTTATTTTTTTCTCTTCTATTACCTATAATGTTTACTATCATGTTTTATTATATGTTTGGTACAGAAGAGGATCTTACTGGAAGAAGTTATTTTGATTATGGTTTTCCAGGAATGATTATTTATGCTATAGGAATAGGAACTATGAATGCTGCTATTATGTTTGCTAATGAGAAAAAATCTGGGATGTTGAATCGTTTGGATACAATGCCAACTGGTAGGAAGAATATTTTTTTAGGTGCATTGATTTCTGAATCACTTTTCTTAATGCTTCAAATAATAATAATGTTTATATTTGGATACATAATATTAGGTTTATATTTTGAAGGGCCCTTAGAACTACTTTTTGGATTCTTAATAGCTGTTTTATTTGGAATATCTGCAGTTGGCCTGGGGATTATGATTGCGAGTGTTTCGAAAAATGTCGAAGTAGCAAATGCCTTTTCATTATTAGTATTCATGGTACTACTTTTTCTTTCAGGAAGTTTAATGCCATTTGAAAGTCCAATTGTTTATTTTATGCCTCCTTTTTGGGCTAAACAAATATTTCTCCAACTTACTGTACTTGGTCATGAGTTAAATGACAGTTTATATAGTAGTTCATTAATAGGAGTGAGTGCAGAAGCACTTCCGATTACTTTATTAGGGGGAATTTTAATTGTAGCTGCATTTACGATTGGTTTCACTTTATTAGGTATTCTAATTTTTCAGAAAAAAACTAAATTTTAACTTTTTTTTATTTATTTCTTATGTTTAAGATCGAAGAGCATTTATTTTATTCTTCTTTTCATTTAATTAATATTCACAAACTTTGCAAGGTTAAAGAATGTGGAATACTCTGTTATTGGAAAGAAGAAGCGAAATCTGGTATTAATCATAGTAGCTATTTGTATTGTTATAATGATAAGTTTCATGATAGCAGATTGGATAGCTTTTTTTCAGGGATATCAATCTATTTATTCAGCAATTATGAAGCCAATGGTTTCAATCCTTACTGGAATTGTTGTTTTCTCGATTGGGAAAAATGCCCTAGATGAGAAAGACAAAAAACTTTTGACATTATCTTATTTTTTTATCATTCCTACAGATATATCTATGAGTATAGTAAGATTTGCACCTAATCCTTCTATTGAACTAATAGTTTTTCTGATTGGAGGAGTATTGTCAATTTTAGCGCATATAGTTTTGATTTGGCGTCATGGAAAAGGATTTGAGTATTTAAAATCAAAAGAAAGAAGTTTAATATCTAAAATTCTCCCTCTCTTAGTGATCTACGCAATAATAATTGTAATTTTCATTCCTCTTATTCCAGGTTTTATGAGAGTAGGACAGCTTGAAATAGCTGCATTTTATGCAGGTTTTCTAGGAATTTCAACTTGGATTGCATATGAAACAATTAGAAATAAATTATATCCTCCGCTAAATGCATGGTTCATTTTTATAGCTATAACATGTTGGTTACTCACAGAAATTGTTGGAGCAATTTATAATATCCAAATTGGAGTCATTTCAGACCTTATTTTTAATATAATTTGGATATTTTATGGAACAAATGTAATATTATTATCATTAAGTGGATACAGATGGACAGAAGAATAATTTTTAACTAATTCTTTTTCTTTTTTTATTTTAATAATATTAACTCTCATTATGTCTAATCATAAACCAATTGACTATGTCAGTATCAGGGATAATTATTTCTTCAAGTATATTAAAATCGAAATGCTCATAAAATATTACATTTCTTTTCAAATTAGTTTCCACCCAAATTGGTAATTTTTCTTTGTCTATACGTTTTAACATTGGGTTCATTAGCATACGTGCAAAACCTTGTCCTTGATATCTTGGATCTACAGCTATTACATCCAAATACCAATATGGATCTTTCATGTATATGCCTCTTATAGAATTATTGACCGCTTGAAAAAATGATATTCTTTTTGCTGTATCAACTCCAAACTTAAATGGGATTCTATATCCCCCATGTCTTATAAATGTCCAATAAGAAATATTGACATTTTTCGGTGGACGCCAAATTGCGATACCCTCTAAATTTTCTGAAGTCGCATAAACTTCACCATATCTAATCCCAATACGTACTGAGAGTTTCCAGAAATTATGAATTTGTGCAAATCTTTTATTTGCATCTGGGATTTGCCACCGAAGAACCGGATCATTTTGAAATGCTCTTGACAATACTTCACTAGCTGGTTGTATATGCTTTTTTGAGAGTTTTACTAATTCATTCATTTCTGGCAGTGTTATCTGAAAAGGAGAATATTTGTTGACTATTGATAAAAATTTTCTCTAAGTTTAAAATATATAATTTTCTGTCTAATCTTGTCTCAATATTAAAGCAGAAAGTACTAAAATTGTCATTAATTTTCTTTTTTAATTAAAAATATCAAACACAACTGACATTGTCTAATTTTAAATCTGAGATAAATGAAATTGAAGGGATCTATCGAATTAAGATAGATGTTCCATTTGCAGTCAAATATGTATGTCTTTACCTCTTTGAGTTAGAAGGGAAGAAAATTCTTATTGACTCTGGATTGAATATGGGTAATTGGAAGAAAAAGCTTTTTTCTGCGTTTGAACAAATGAATCTTTCAATAAAAGATATTGATTATTGCATTATTAGCCATATCCATACGGATCATATCGGCTTGGTAAAAATACTTAAAAAGAAAAACCCTGAGCTTAAAATCTTAATGCATGATATTACTCATGAACTTTTAAAATGGCAAACAGATAATAGTAATCTAAATGAATTAAAAATCCAAGCGAGAGAAACTGCTGATCAACTTATCAAATATGGAATAAGTAAAGAACAAGGAGATAAGATTATCCAATTTTTTACTTTTTGGCCTCGATTTTTACAATATCAAAAACCTGATATTGAATTACATGATAGTGAGGTTATATTTAACAATTTACGGATTATTTGGACTCCCGGACACAGCTTTGGACATATATGTATCTTCGACGAAAAAAAAAAGTATCTTTTTTCAGGGGATCATATTCTAAGCCGAATTACACCTCATATCGGCAATTTTGTTGTTCCTAAACACTTAGCAGAGGAATATAAGGATGATGATTTTAAAAATATCCTAAAGCATTATTTAATATCATTGGATAAAATTGATAATTTAAAACCTAAGATAATTTTCCCAGCGCATCAAGAGATTATTTATAATCCCCACGAGAGAATTTTAGAAATTAAAGAACATCATAAAAATAGATTAAAAGAGATTTCAAGTTTGATTAAAGATAATCCTATGACAGCCTATAGAATTTCTCAAATTCACTTTGGAAAGGATCTAGATGAGATGAATTCATATATGGCGCTTTCAGAAGTGTTAGGACATCTGTTCTATCTTGAAGCAGAAGGAAAAGTTAAGATTATTGAAAGAAAGGGAAAACTTTTATATTATTGTTAATTTATGTAGAAGTTATGATAGAATGGATTAATTTTTCAATCCTAATTCTCTCAACTGTTCTAATGACATTTTTTTACATTAGCAGTGCTGGTCCAGCAAAATTAGAACAAAAGATAGGTGAGAAAGCGTATAGGAAATGTGGAAATTATCGAATTATTGCGACTATTTTTGAATTTATAGCTGTTATAAATTACATTATGTATTTCTTTTTTCCTCTGCTAATTTCTATCTCTCGTTATTTTATTTGGGATTATTGGATTTCTATTATTCTTAGTCTTTTAATTCTAGTCCCAAGTTTATATATTATGCTTAAGGGAGTTAAGGATGCTGGAACAGAAGCTCTTCTTCCTGATAAAAAGCATACTCTTTATGGAGGGATATATAATAAAATACGTCACCCTCAAGCACTTGGAGAAGTTTTCATTTGGTGGGTAGTGGCATTACTTTTAAATTCTCCGTTTCTTTTTCTATATTCAATCGTATGGTTCCCATTATTTCATTGGTTTTGTAAAGCAGAAGAAAAAGATTTAGTGATTCGATATGGAAAACCCTATATCGAATATAAAAACCAAACAGGAATGTACTTTCCTAAGAAAAAAAGATAATTTCATGATTTATTTTATGAATGAGAGTAAAAATTCTTCCTGGAAACCTGTAACAGGTCAAATAATGACTCGATGGGTAAGCGAAATAAATCCAGAAGATCCACTACCCGATTACCCAAGACCACAACTTAAACGTAAAGAATGGTTGAATTTGAATGGCTTATGGGACTACGCTATCCGTCCGAAAGAGCAAACTGATATTGAGAGTTTCGATGGGAAAATTCTTGTACCATTTCCCATAGAGTCTGCTTTATCTGGAGTTAAAAGGAAATTACAACCTGAACAACACTTATGGTATCGTCGCAAATTTAAGATTCCTGAATCTTGGAAGGGAAAAAAAATTCTCTTACACTTTGGTGCTGTTGATTGGGAAACAACAGTTTGGATTAACAAGAAGTTAGTAGGGACCCATAAAGGAGGATATATTCCTTTTCATTTCGAAATTTCTGAATTTCTGAATGGATCACAAGAGAATGATATAAAACTTTCTGTTTGGGATCCTACTGATAAAGGGTATCAAGGACAGGGTAAACAATCTCTAAACCCGAAAATAATATTTTATACTGCTGTTTCAGGAATCTGGCAGACTGTTTGGCTTGAGCCTGTTGCAGATACTTATATTAAAAATTTAAAAATGGTACCGAACATAGATAAGGAGAGTTTAGAGTTAACAATTGAAGTAGGGAATTTAAAACCGAATGATAGAATACATATTATAATTCCTGAGAAAGAAAATCAAACTAAGATTGAACAGGAAACCACTGACTGTGATATTCCGATTAATATTCCATCACCTAAACTTTGGAGTCCACATTCTCCTTTTCTATATGATATTATAATTGAAATCAAGAGAAATGATGCTATCTTAGACAAAGTAGAAAGCTATTTTGGTATGAGAAAAATTTCACTGGGTACAAGTAATAACGGAATCAAGCAAATTGAATTAAATAATACTCCTCTGTTTCAATATGGAACTCTTGACCAGGGATATTGGCCTGATGGACTCTATACTGCTCCAACTGATGATGCCCTTAGATATGATGTTGAGGTTACCAAAGAACTTGGCTTTAATATGATTCGAAAACATGTTAAAGTGGAACCTGCCCGTTGGTATTATCATTGTGATAAATTGGGTATCTTAGTTTGGCAAGATATGCCCAGTGGAGAACAATGGACTTTATTTAAAGAATTAAAATGGAAACTCACATCTGATAAAAGATTTAAAGGAAAACGAAAGCAACCTGATAAAATTAAATTTTATAATGAATTAGAATCTATGATTAATTTTCTTTATAACTCTCCCGCTGTTGTTGTTTGGGTTCCATTTAATGAGGGATGGGGACAATTTGATACCAAGAAGGTTGTTGAAAAAATTCGAATTTTAGATTCTTCACGACTAATCGACAGTGCTAGTGGTTATTTTGACAAGGGAGTAGGAGATATTATAGATGTCCATAGTTATCCTAATCCAAAAATGCCAAAAAATCTTAAAGGAAGAGCAGCAGTCGTTGGAGAATTTGGAGGATTAGGTCTTGAAATTAAAGAGCATATGTGGAAATTCAAGAGAAAATTCGTCTATAGAAATTTTCCAGATCAATATAAACTCCTGAAGAAGTATGAGAATTTAATCTTACAGCTCAAAATTTTAATTAAAAAGGACTTAAGTGCAGCTATATACACTCAAATTACTGATATCGAGCAAGAAATTAATGGTTTACTCACATATGATCGTGAAGTAATAAAAATGGATATAAAAAATATATGTGAGTTAAACAGAACCTTATATAAAACCTGATTGCAGTACTTTGTTTATTAAAAAGCAAAAAAAAATTTTAGTAAAATTAGTTCTTTAATTTTGACTTCTAGTGGTAATTTTTTGCGACTTGTATTCATATTAGGGGAATTGATTAGTCGTAGCGCCTCCTATAACATTTAAAGCTCCAGCATCAAGATAAAAACTGAAATCATTATCATAAGCAACATTACCATATATAATACAATTATCTCCATCTGCTCCAATTCCAAATCCATATGCATCATTGCTAGCATCATCGTTATAGCATGAATAAACTCCATTTCCACTAATAGTACAGTATTGTGTATTAATATAAATACCATATCGATTACCAGAATAATTCGCTGCTAAATTTCTGACAATATTTCCCGAAATAACCGAATTATCACCATTACTGATCACTGTAATTCCACCATAAAAAACATCCTTAACATAATTACCTGTTATAGAAGTATAAGGTCTCGTCACATATATTCCTGAATCGCAGTTCTGAATAGAGTTTTCTGTGAGTACATTATCCCCACCCGTAATACCCGCATATATCCCATATTGAGCGTATGAAATGTGATTACTAGTGACAATATTATAGTAACCATTTAAACTAATTCCAGCTTGGGGTGTACCACTAATATGATTTTCTGATACAATATTGTCTTGACTGCCTGCACCAAATATATAAATAGCAGGAAAACCCGATAATGAATATATTTCATTTCTTATTATTGTATTATTACTAGAAAATGAAAGTTCAATACCACGATCAGTATTATTAAGGAGGTTATCAGTGATCGTATTAAAATCACTACTACTGCCTAAATATATTGCAAAATCTGAACAAGCTTCAAATTTATTGCTATGAATATTATTATAATCTCCATTAACTGACACTGCATATGAAACACAACCAGAAATGACATTATCAGAAATTTCTGCATAATTACCACCACCAGTAGGTTGGTAGATAGCATTATAAATTTGATTCATATAGCAATTCTTAACTCTTACATCATCTGATAATATATTTATTCCTCTACCAGCGGTACCTGAATCTCGTGAAATTTGAATATTCTCAATGTAAACTGGATTATTATTATTTTCCTCTATGTTAATTATTGCCTTCGAATTTGTTATTACATCTGTAATATTTAATATTAAATTTTGAATTCTACAATAAAGAGCATTCGAGATATTAAATGACATCCAATCACCTTCAGAATGAATAGTTATAGCTGGACTTTGCCCTTGAATTACATAAGTCCCTCCACCGCTAATATTTATCTGTCCATATAGTGCTATATCATTTGTTATTGTAATTACACCACTTGCATCACCAATAGAATCTAAAGTTTGTTGAAGCTCTAAAGCTGAAGCACAATAATAACCTGGAGCATCCATACCATCTATTCCGTCTACTCCGTCTACTCCATCTTGACCATCTTGTCCTGGAGGACCTTGGATTTCTCCAACAATTAAATCGCTTATAAATACATACCCTCCAAGTCCTAATCCCGCAGCACTCAAAATAATTGCTAAAATTCCAACTATGTTACTTTTACTTTCACCCATATTCTTACACCTTTTTATTTTTTGATAGATTTATTCTTTAATTTCTTTTCTTGTAAGTTAATTTAATTGTCTATAATTAATAATTTAATAATTATAAAGCATTCTAAGAAATATGACATAATCGTCAAAAGAGCTAATCAGTTCAATGGGATAATACTATAATTATAGATAAATAAAAAATAAAAAAAAAAGAATTATAAATAGGTAAGTAGAATGTAAAAAAATGATGATTTGATATAAACTTAAAAAGAATAATAAAATAATCCCATTTATTATTTGTTATAAATTCTAAGACAACGGAGGCTATATCCACGAAGATTTTAAGATTAAGTATTCCTAGATAAAAATTTTTTTAAAAAATTAAAATCTTAATTTTTAATTTTTAGAGATAATATTCATATTATAAGCTTATTTTTTATTAATTTGAGAGAAAGATGTCAGTAGTTGTTGAAAATTTGAAAGAAGCGATTAATGGAGAAAGTATTGCTAAGCGAAAGTATGAATTATATGCAGAGAAAGCAAAAGAAGAAAATCTTCCTGAAATAGCTCATTTATTTAAAGCCATTTCTTCTGCAGAAGCAATTCATATTAAGAATCATGTACGAGCACTTACAGTTCTTGCAAAATCAGATGTTAATTTGGAAGAGTTTGTTGAAGTGAATGAGGAATTATTAAGAAGTAATGTTAAAAACACAATATCAAATTTAGTTGATGCCATTAATGGTGAAACTTATGAAACGAAAAAAATGTATAAAAATTTTATTAAAAATTCGAAAAAAGAGGGAACTGAAGTAGCGGAGTTGTCTTTTTCACTAGCAAGAAAGGCAGAGAAAGTTCACGCTGAAATATTTAGTAGTTATTTAAAAAAACTCGAAAAAGAAGAAATTATTGATAATCAGAAGATTTTTGTTTGTCAGATTTGCGGAAACGTAGAGTTTGGTGTTCCTCCATCAGTATGTCCTATTTGTGATCATACTCAGAAATTTTTTAAAGAAATTTAAGGAATTTTAATTCTTATACAGTGGTAATTAACTGCTCAAGAAGAGTTCCAATACTATAAGATGCAATGAAGGCAACAATTCCAATTACGATCATTTCTAATCCACTTCTAAGTTTATTTTCTCCTGTGATTTTAGTTTTCCAAGCACCAACGATAAACAACATTGAGAACGAGATTATTGAAGATAAAACTAATGATATTGTACCTAAATTAAAAAAATAGGCAAACAAAGTTAAAAACGACCCAAATACAAACGAAAGAAAAGTTAATATTGCCCCTACTATTGGATTTTCAGGTTCTTCTAATCCTAACTCACTTTTTGTTAAAAAATCCAACCATACTTGTTTATTTGAAGTGATCTTTTCTACACATGCATTCAATGTATCTCCTTCAAGACCCATATTTTCGAAAATCTCCCGAACCTCTTCTTTTTCCTCATTAGGAAAAAGTTCAATTTCAGCTCTTTCCTTTTTTAATTCATTTTTAATATAATTATACTCAGATTTGCTTGATATGTACTCGCCAAGTCCCATACTAATTGCTCCGGAGACCATAGCTGCAAATCCAGTTAAAATTACAATTGAATTGCTACCTAATGTGGTTAAAGTTGCAGCTGCTACTCCAACTAATAACGTGAATGTTGAAATCAATCCATCGTTTAACCCTAAGATAACACTTCGAATTTTCCCGCCGCCTACTATATGTTCTTCATGTCTAGAACTCAATTCATATCACTTAAAAGTAATTTTTTGTTTTACAATAATTATATTTTGAAATGGAAATAGAACAGTAAATATA
>JBHLPW010000112.1:0-7265 GCA_048939015.1 Promethearchaeota archaeon | reverse complement strand
AAATTGGACTCTTGTGATCAAAAAATACCTCTTTAATCGTTGTTTTTCCTACATCTGGTGGACCAGTAAAGACAATTTTTTTTTTAATCAAATTTAATACCTGAATCTCCAGTTAAATTAAACTATTTATTTTAAGGAATTTTTTAAATATTTTTCAAGTGATATAATTATATCTTTACAGGAATCTAGCATCATTTCCATAAAATTTATTATATTCTCATCAGATTCAATTAAGCCATAATCATTTTAATAAGTAAAATTTAATTTTAATCTGGAGATCATAGGGTTAATTGAAATATTAAAAATAATATAAGTTGAATCCGAATGAAAAATGGTTATTTTATGAGATAAAAAGTCAAATAATAAAATTTAAGAAATTTGATTTTAACTGAATTTGAAATTTTTGCTTGACATATTCACTCTATTTGTTTTTAATTACATTTTCTTCTAATAGATTAACCTAAAAAATCTAACAATAATAAAGAAACTTTTAATAGGGATTCTATTGAATATTAAATTTAACAATTTCTAAAATGAAATTAAATAAGAAAATAAAAAGTGAAAAATATGGGTAAGACCTTGATCATAATCGCTGCAATTCTTGGACTGGCAAGTATCTTCCTTGGCCTTATTTTACCTAGTATATTTCCATGGTTTAGGATAGAAGAAGTTCTGGGGGGAACTATGGTTCTTGATTTATATCTTAACGGTATTGGAATGGTAGAAGGGTATGATATAGATATATTTGTATTAAGTGGTGGAATATGTGTAATATTAGGTGCAATTCTTGGGATAGCAGGTGGGGCTAAGGAATCAAAAGGAGTAGGAATTCTGGGGGGAGTATTGATGCTTGTCGGCCCTGTTCTTCTAATATTTTATCTCTTCATTGATGCTGAGAGTTTTAGGACTATATTACATGGTTTAGGTGTATCATCAGGAGCTAATCTATTTTGGGGAACTGTTACTATCGGGGGTTCAACAATAACTTGGGGTGTCTGGATTGGTTGGTTTCTAGGGATAGGTGCTGGAGCTTTAGGTATAATAGGTGGAGCAACAGTTTAATTATTTACTTTTTTTTTAATTTTTATTAACTTATTTTAGAAATTAAAAATATGCTTCGAAATTCCTCATTTTATGAAGCTTAAATTGATTTAAATCTGGAGATTATTAGGTTAATTGAAATATTAAAAATGATATGTTTTATAGAGGAATGAAAAAGGCGGAGTTTTAGAGGAAAAAGGTAAATTTTTAATTTTTAACCATAAATTTTAATTAAGTATGCTATTTTACAGTACTTAAGTTAAAATTTTTAATTTAAAGATAGAAAAATGTCGCAAGAAATAATGGTTCCTGGAGCTGCAGGAGTTGCTATTAAATGCAAGGATGGTGTAGTGCTTGGAAATGACCGAAGAGCCACGTGGGGTTATACTGTTACAAATAAGGCTACTCAGAAAGTTTTTAAAATTACGGATTATATCGGTTTAGCCGCATACGGTTTAATTGGGGATTTTCAAATTCTTGTAAGGATCCTACGGGCACAAGCAAACCTTTATGAATTAGAAACTGGTCAGCAGATCTCAACTAGAAGTATGGGAAAGTTGGTTTCGAATTACCTATACTCTCGTAAAATGGCTCCATTATATACTAATCTGGTAATAGCCGGAATGGATAAAGATGGACCCATGTTATATAGCCTAGATGCACTTGGTTCACTTATGGAAGACGATTATGGCGCTGCTGGGACGGGAATGTTACTTTCAATGGGTATCCTAGAAGCAGAATATAAAAAAGATATGACTGTTGCCCAAGGTGAAAAGTTAGTCGAAAAAGCAATCAGAAACGCAACCGCAAGAGATGCCATGAGTGGAAATGGTATAGATATTTTAATTATTACTTCTGATGGTGCTAAAGAAAAGTATATTGAGATGAAAGAAATTGGAGAATAATTTCTCAAACTCTTTGTTTTTATATTTCAAATATTCTAATTTTAAATGATATATGGATAAAAAGAAAGAAATTAATAGGATTCCATAAGGATCATTAGCCATTTAATAAAAGATCTATATATTCTTTCTGATTAAATAACTAGAACTATCATCAAGAAATTTCAATTCATTTTTAAGAATTTCTTTTACTATGGCTCTTTCCATTTTATGTTCAGTTTCCGTTATTGAAAATCTAAAGGATAATTCTTCCTCGTTGTCAATAATTATCCAATTAAATCTCTCAAATATTCTTAAACAGTATTTAGGAAGATCTTTTACATTTATTGAGGCTTTCAAAGTATCTAATTTAGATTTTATAAAATTAATCCCTGACTCAAAGTTTTTAAAGGAGATCAATGCATTTTCAGAGAAACATGTATTTATCCAAAGATGTTCTTTCTTATCTTTGAGGAGATATTCATATTTAAGAAATTTCTCTACATTTGCTTTACTAAGAGCAATTTGCTCTTTAATATTTGGGATTTTCTGATTGAAGATTGAATCATATTCACAATCAAATCTCGTGTAGTTAGGTAAATAAGTAACTTTAAGGATTTGACCTCCAATGCTCCCTATAATGGCTGCAACGCCTTTTGAAAGCTCAAAATGTAAATTTTTTTCCTTTCCCTCGAATTCAATAATTATCTTTTTTCCATCAACAGTCATTAATCCCCCTTTACTTACCTTATTATTTCTTAGGAAATTATTAAATTTTTCAATTATCCTAATGAGATTTTTTTCATTGGTATCCTTGGGGTTTATTTGGCTGAATATAAAATGCCTATATATTCGAAAAAACCGAATAGTTTGGTCATTTAGAGGAATATATCTATTCATTTCAACAGAAGCTTCAAATTGAGGAATTAATGCTTTAAATGTTATTTGTTCATAAAAATTTTCTATTTCTTCATCGATAACTTTATTAAAATCGTTCAGATCCTTTCCCTTTTCATATAGTTTCATTAATTCTTCTAATGAACAATGAATAAAAGATGAAAAACTATTATATCGTCTATCATTTGGATTTTCTCTCCTCTTTATACCCACATATCTCTTGATCCAATCTTTTAAAGCATCTGATGTCGAAAATGACATTTTTGTATTCTTTTTATTAGACAGAAAGTTTTTTGATATCATAGGATTCGCATTGATATGATATAAATAGGGAATACATTCGAATTATTATAATATTAATGTTAAACCCATATTTTTAAATTTATTTTATAATTCTATGATTTGTTTAAAACAATTTTCTGATTTTTCAGATTAAAACAATAAATTTTCATTAATTACATAAAAAATCAATTATTTTGAAACTTTTGATAAATTATGTATTGCATACTTTAATTTAAATATAGTAAAATCAACTTTCATTTGAAAATCTAATTTATATATAAACCATTTCTCTAACAAAAAAATTGGTGATAATAGTTTTAATAAAAAATAAAAAGCAAATTATTGGCAAAATTATTGTAGCATTGTTAATATTTGGATTCGTTACACCAATTGTACATGCAGTAATTGTTGAACCTCCCGGTGGTGGTAGCTCTTGTACAAGGAGTTGTACTAAAACCTCTACAAAATCTTCTACTAAGTCCTCAACAAGATCTTCAATTAAAACAGCCACTTATAATGGATATTCCGTAACCTTAGAAAGATCTGCTACAGAGGAGGCAACAGCAACTGGTGATGCTACTTATACAGCAACTAAAACTAGATCAACTTGCTCTGCTGCCCAAAATGCCGCATGCAATTATGCGCAAATGATGGCTGATCATTTCGCTCAAATTGAAGCTGATGATGCTGCTCAAGCTGCTGCTGATGATGCCGCTCAAGCTGCTGCTGATGAGGCCGCTCAACTTGCTGCTAATGCAGCAGCTTATGATAAATGGCTTTGGTATGCAGGCCCTGAGTATATTGAAGTAGAATGGCAAACTGTGGAACTTATATCAGGAAATACATATCAGTTTAAAGTTAAAGTAGTAGAAGAACTTTATTCATATACCCTAAAATTATGGTTTAATGATTATGATAATCAATATAATACTATTAGACATTGTGATGGAAGTGAATATCTATATAATTACGTGAATATAGAAGTACAGCATAATTGGTATGAATATTGTTATAGCGGCCAAATTCTTCTTAGACAAAGAACTGAAAAATTTAGTCATGGTGAACCAGGTCCTCCTGATCGGCATCTTTTATTAGTCCATGGTTGGACTGGGAATAGTCATGGATGGGATGAATTAGTTACCTATGATCCATTTATGATTTATTACGGAAATAATATTAATGCAATTGATTATTATGGTGATCATGCGGGTTGTGAACCAGAATTCTCAGATGTTACTTTATATACTCAGATAGAAACTATTGGGATGAATTTGAAAGACTATATTCTTGCTAATTATCAAGCTGGTGATGTATTAGATATTCTAGCTCATTCAATGGGTGGATTAGTTACTAGAGCTTGTATTAAGAATCATTATCAGATAATCAAAGATCATGGAATTACCATTAAACATATCGGTACCGCAGGTACTCCTAACCATGGTGTTGTATGGGCTTCACTTCTTATGGCACTTTCTGTCACTTGGACAGGGGTTATCGGTGGAACTCAGGCCATAGAAATGGCAGCAGGCTCTCTTTTTCTTAATGAGTTAAATTCTGGAGATGAAACTCCTTATAGCGCTGATAAAGGGGGACCTTATGATACTATTGAATGGAGTACATATGCGATAGCTAATATTGAAAACATTCTGTCTTGTACTGATGGTGTGGTAGACACATATTCAATTCCCTTATCAGGGGCTTCAAATCACCACTATACTATACTGGGTGGAACAAATCCGGGTGGACTTCATGCAGATTATATGAAACAATCCTGTTTTTATATTATGAATGATATGTTTGAAGAACTGTCTGATGGTGCTTCTCTCCCTATTTTACCTCCCTTAGATTACGACTGGGCAGAAACTGAATTTGTAGAAGGTACTCAATGTAAGTTTAAATGTTATATCAACCCTGAACATACATATGATACTAAATGTGTTATTAACGGACAAAATTACAATATGGAAGAATATTATATAGCCGATGTATATCAATATCACTACTTCATCATGACATTAGAAGAAGAGAAACTATATTCATATTATTTCAAGGGAAAAGATTGTGATGGATATTGGTATCAATCTGATAAAGACATCGAAATTATTGCAGATCCCCTTACAATATCACATCAATTTTTTGATGATGGATATTTATTTGGTACGAGTACAAGAACTGCATTAGATTTTGCTCATTATCAATATTCTGATGCAATGGATGCAACATTACATAACTTTGAGAATGACGATTGCTGGGTTAGTTCTGTACGATGGAATGGAGCATTGGAATTTGATGGAATAGATGATTATGCGACGATTCCTAATTATATGCTTCCGAAAGGAGAATTAACTGTTTCTGTTTTGGTAAATTCGTCGGCTGTTGGTAATTTAGGAACTTTAATCAGCTATGAAGTAAACGGAGTAGAGGAATTTAAAATATGTAATGTAGCATATGATTTTGGTGATGGTGTAATGACGAAAGTATATATTAAGGGCCAAATGAGATTGTGGGATACTTGTGGATATGATTGGATTACAGGTGGGTGGGAACATATAGCAGTAGTCTATTCTGAAAAACATACATACGCAGGATTATATGTAAATGGTTTCCCACTGCACTTTAATGACGATTATTGGGGTCAATTAACTCCTGGTGGAACTTTGAAAATTGGTGAAGGATTTGAAGGAATGATAGACGAATTATTCATCTTAAATAAATACTTGAATCCAGACGCAATTCAAAATATGTATGAAAATTATTGGGGGATATAAATTACTTCCAATAAGAAATTTTTTTTTTATTTTTAAATCTCTCTGTTCTAGAATGTAAAAACATAAAAATTGATTAATGTGTTTTAGTAAAATTATGACTAGAAAGAGAGAATTAACACCTCTTCTTTTTTAAAAAACTTATTTTTTCAAGGGAATTACATTCTACTTTTAACCAATAAAAATTTATTGTATAAAAATTTACTATTTATTAGATCCATAATGCTAATAATAGGTTAAATCGACGTGAATATTGCAAACAATACATTTAACGATACTGAAGAGATTCATGGTTTTAGTAAAGATGAAATTTTAGAAATTAAAAAAATGCTTGGAAAACTTAAAACTGAAGACGAGACCGGAGAAAAGATAAATATTTATTTAAAATCAAAATTAAACCTTTCTAATGGCTTATTAGATCACTTTACAATATATCTAAAAGAAATTAAAATATTTTATGAGCATTATTTATTGTCTCCTAAAAGTTCTAACCATAATTATTTAAAAAAAGAAATCTTGAATGAATTACAAGTCATTTCAGATAACTTACAGTATCTCAGTTCAAATTTAAGAAACATCAAGAGAATAGTTAAGAATAATAGCCTATTAGAAGATTCTTTAAAACAAATTGATGATCTTCTTATGGAGAGCACTCATCTAAGTACCAAAATTCAAGAATCAATCAAAGACATAAACGAGATTCAGGAAGATACCACAAAGCTTTGGCTTGAAATTAATAGAATAAAGAATTTAAATTTTAAATTAAATGATGTCCCTCAAGATTTAGAAAATTGGGACGATTTAAATGAACTAACTATTTTCATTAAAAGTTTAAACGAAGTATTCTTAAACAAAAGAAAGAAAGACAAAAGTGAAAAGGTTTTAACTTTCCACTTTGATGATATTTACCAGTTTTTCCTTTCAAAAAATGAGAAAAAAATTGATTTCTTTTCTGATCTAATATATCTTCTGTATTTAAATAGAATATTTGAAGAATATCAAGGAGAAGAATTTATTAATATACTTGAAAGAAAAGAAGTTTTACAGAATCTTAAGGATTTCATATCTCCTCTGCTAAAGGAATTAATTGTGGATAAATTGCATGATATTTTAACTGAAATTGAGGAATTTGATGTAAAAGAAAAGGATTCGAGTATTAATCTAAAAACTCTAAAAGACCAAAAAATAAGTGAATTTCTACCTAAAGTAGTTGATTATTACATTGTTGGTTTGGAAAAGGGCTTTCAAGAGAAAATACATAACACAATGGAAACCGATAAATTTGAAGAAATTGCTAATTTTTATTTTGAAAAAATAGATAAATTTTCTTCAATCCTTGATAACATTGAAGATTGGGTTTTAAACATTGAGACACTACTTAGTCCTTATGAGAGTATCA
>JBHLPW010000053.1:0-32721 GCA_048939015.1 Promethearchaeota archaeon | reverse complement strand
AAGATATTATTGGAAATGCTTGCGCCTGAAATTGTAATTCAGAATAAAAAATACTTTATAATAACGGTTATTATCATTCTAGCAACTTTTCTATTTATGTTCTTAGGAATTTCACCAGCAATCGTTGCGACAATATCTGCAGCGATTCTTCTTCTTGTTCATACTAAAGAAACTAGTTTCTCAAATCTAAAGGATGAAATTTCATGGAGGATTATTATCGTATTTGCGGTGTTATTCATTCTTTCAAATTCACTTTCATATTTCGGCTTTTCAGGTTTAATATCTTCAGGTTTAGTAGTTTTGATGAATAATAATATTTATCTTGCAGTACTGATAACCTTAAGCCTTTCCTCTCTTCTATCAGCATTTTTAGCTGGTACTCCTGTTACCATAATTCTTCTCCCAATTTTTTCAGCAATTATAGGAGAAGGATTCTTTCCTAACCCGATCATAATTGCTTTCATTGGTGGTGTTAATTTAGCTGGAAATTTTTTACCCCAAGGTTCTGCTTGTGATCTTCTCACTTTATCATTAGCAAAAAAATATGATGTTGCAAATTTAAATTATAAACGTTTGCTGAAAAATGGAGCACTATTCGCAACAATGCATTTTTTAATGATTTTTGGATATACTATGCTTTACACATTAGTTTTAAGTTAAAAGATGAAGTTTTGAATATAATATTCTCTTAAAATTTTATTAAGATATTGATTAACTAGAAATATTAACAATTTTAAAACTCTTTTATAAAGTAAAAATGCTGGATTTGATTAGAGAATGAATTCATTATCAGAAAAAGAAAAAATGTTAGCGGGGCAATTATATAACGCCGGAGATCCACAACTTACTAAAGAACGTAATCATGCACATGTTTTATGTCAGCAATATAATCAATTAAGTTTTTTGGATTTTACTGGACGAAATCGAATTTTAACAGAATTATTTGCATTAATTAAAGACCCCATAACGATTGAACCACCATTTTATTGTGATTATGGAAAAAATATTGAATTAGGTAAATATGTTTATATGAATACTAATTGTGTTATTTTAGACGTAAATAGTGTCAAAATTGGAGATTACACGAAATTTGGACCATATGTGCAACTATATTGTGCAACTCATCCATTAGATCCAGAAATACGTAAAACTGGAAATGAATTAGGATTACCGATTACAATTGGTAATAATGTATGGATTGGTGGTGGAGCAATAATTTGTCCAGGTATTTCAATCGGAAATGATTCCGTAATTGGAGCAGGCTCTATTGTTACAAAAAATATAAACGCACGAGTATATGCTGCTGGAAATCCATGTAAAGTAATAAAAAAACTATAATTTTATTTTTTTTATTAAAAATCAATCTGATTATGTTTATACTGTTTAGTGAGATTAAAAGATATAAGTTAAAATTATTTAGAGTAATTTATTTTTATTACTTAATCACTCATTTCTTTTGGAAGGGTAAGCACGCCTGTAAGTGGATTGTTTAGAGGATCCTGGCAATAGAGAATAGTAAAATATATTAAATCGTATAGAATGCTGGGGTCTTCTCCATTGTCCAATTTGTATTGATATAAACTTAATTGATATTCTGCTTCTGTTATGGGGGGTTCAGCATAAGATATACTCCCAAAAACAGATTGTAAAAGTGGTTTCATAAAGGGAGAATATAAAAAACCTAACTCTTTTAAAACATCTTTTAGATAGAAGAACATTCGTTGTACAGCTTGGCTCATGTATCTTACAGGTTGCCCTTCTGGTCCTAGGTATTGTTCTGCAAATTCCGGGTCGTATTGGGCAAGTTTTTCCCGTGAGATATTTACAGGTCGAAATAAGGAAATTAATCCTCTTTCAATCGCCCCTGCGCGATTTGTGGCTATGGTTTCACTACCCGCATCAGGAACCCAAACTCCTTTTTCTAATAATTTTCTTGCTTTATAACACATAGCTTGTATTAAAAGTGCTACACCAATTCTACGACAGATTGATATCTGGGCATCGCTAATTCTAACTTCTATAGTCCCCCAATCTGTTAATGGAAACACGTCCTGGAACCTTCCATCCTCTAAGCTTGCTTTTTGCACGACTTGAAGAAAATAATTGACTGAATTTTCGTTGAGATCCGTTAAGTAAGGAATATAATATTTTGGATCATTTCCACTTAGCATAGTGGTATTGTATTTTAAACGTAAAGATCTAGTACAATTTGGTGCTGTAATACGTCTATTTATGATTTTAACTACATCAGTAGGCTTATTATTTAAAATTGGTGAATTACATGTAAGAGCGATAAGATGAGGAATAAAATTGCGAATCATACAATATGCTTGAATTTTCTCTAATTCTGAATTGAATGAACCTAAATGCGAGTGATCGGCTTGACTTACACCTCTCATATATTCTCGTGTCGCGGGATTTATTGCGGAAGCAATAATATGCAGATCTTTTGGTAATGTGGTTTTAGCTAATAAAAATAGAGTACTAGCCCAAAAAGCTAACTCTTCAACATAAACACATGGAGGTGTGACTAACTCTAATATATAGGTTATTGCTGTGACATTTCCATCTCTAGCAAAAGTGTCTATATCTACAGAACTATCTCCTAGAGCGTAACGGATATCCATTGCGTATCCTTTTTCAAGATCTTCCTTTCCCCAAGGTCTAGCCAAGACTTTTTGTCTTATATAATCTGGAATAGGTAGGAAATCTTCTCTTCCATCATAGAGCATTTCATCCATTATTTTAATAGCATCTTTTACAATTTCTTTCATTCGGAAAACCATTTCTTCACCGGGAGGATATTCACCACTATCGTCAGCAATGATTAGTTCCATTTCAATACCATGAGTGAAAGGTAAAGGTGTCCAATGCTCAACATCAGCGAGCATTTCAGCCCATGGTCTTTCAGGGATATGAACTTCCTTATAATCTGTACCTAAAAATAACTTATCTCGCGATCTATCAATACTTTGTCCTATTGAGATCCCCGGATGTGCTTTTGCTTTTGGTTGTGCTTTTCCTTCTGTTGTGTACAATTGAGAAAAGGTATCAAATGCTTGGTGATCACTTTTTTTCTTCTTTTTATCTTTTTTTTTCTTGTCTTTTGCCATCGATTTTCTCTCTTTATATTCGCTTACAATATATATAACGGATCTTAATTTTTAGTTTATATTTTTCATTTTAGAGTATAGATTGTATTAAAGTTTTAAAAATATCATAATCGTTAATAAATTCATAAGATAAGACCAAATTGCTAATCTTGCATTTATTAGGAGGGAAAATTTGTTTGAGATCTTCAGAAATTTTGCCACCATTGAATAATGAATCATCAACAATTATGTTAATTGTATCTCCAATTTTCTTAATTTTTTGGTAAAGAATATTATCTAAATCATTATCCTGTGATAAAATAACAGTTGGTTTTCCTAAATATGGAATGAAATCTAAATTATAAACTGCTACTTGACTGGATATATTTTCAAAGTTCTTGAAAAATTGTTTTAATGAAGTAGTTAGAGTTCTAATCTCTTCTTGATTATAATTTTTTTTCGATGGGAAAGTATAGTATGCAATCGATTTATTCAAAGTATATTTTAAATCATTATATACACGATCTAATATAGGAAAAGTACTAAAATCAAATCCAAATAAAGATATAAAAACAGTATTAAAATTAAAATTACTTTCAAGAACATTATTACTAATATTTCCCCCACTTAAACTAAAATTCTTAATTTCACTTGAAATACCTGATACATATGTATTTAATATGAAATATTGAGAAAAAGCTATTTCAGATTCAATTTGTGTTTGAATTTCCTCAACCATCATATAAATATCATCGAATAAATCTTTTAATATTCTGTCCTTAACTTCTTGGATCGGTATACGTTCAATAAATGCATTCGCAGAAGCAGGGCTATCAGTCTCAGCAAGAGCGTAAATTGCATTTTTTAACATTTTATAAATAGACTTATCAAAACCTGCGACAAGAGACTTTAAAAGTGTTTTAATTATTAAGTTAATAACCTGAATTACATCAGCGTTCTTATTTTCTTCTCTTAATTTTCGGGCAATATTGAATAGAAGTTTTATTTTTAGATCATTATTATCAATTAAATCTCTTAGCTTCAAAGCCACTAAGGGATCTGAATTGTTAATTTGGGTATAGATACTAATAAGAAGATTCTCTTTAATAGAGGGATTCTGTATTAGATTAGCTATTTTAATGGATTGTTCTGGATCATCTGGAATTTGGTCTAAAGCTAAAATCTTAAGAATTTTTTGTTTTTTATCTAAATCGGGTAAATTCTGAACAATTTGAAGTGTTGGTTCAAGCTTTTTATATGCATAAGCACGAATTAAGTTGATGTAAAAGTCTCTCTGTTCATTTTTATTCGAAAGCATCAATGCTAATTTTAACGATCTTTGGGGATTATCAATTGAAAGATAACCTTTTGCGATTTGTTTTTTATATGCTTCCATTTTTTCAAGTAATTCAGAGCTAGATTTGCCTGATGATTGATCTGATTTATATTGTTCCGTCAATGAGGCTAACTGTTTTTCTGCTTGTTTTAGTACTTTTTCATTCATGTCTATAATAAAATCTTTTGGATTAAATTTTTCAGCGGTTTCAGTTGTTTTAAAAGTCTGTTTATCTAGGATTTTCTTTATTTTACTAGTTTGAACAGAATCTCTTACTTTTTGTACTTGAACAGTATGTTCAACAATCTTAAGCCAGTGTACATTAATAGTTAACTTCCCATAGCCATCATTAGTAGGTTCTAACATTAAATTAATGGTTTTACTTTCGCCCGGTCCAAATTCGATGTTGTTTTTAAAAATCTCGGGTTCTACATCAATATTTAAATTTTCTCCTTCAAAAATAAATTTAAAATTTTCTTTTTGACTGGAGTAGTTTAATGCTTGAATAAAAATCTCGTTTTTGATACCGGGAATTAATAAATTTTGCGGGAATTTTGTAATGTTTAAAGATATTATTTTATTTGCATTTGACATAATTCAAATGTTTTTTTTAAGTTGTGACTACTAATTCTAAATATCTCATTAATTTTTAGGTTTAACATTTATTGATGGTTTATTTATTTTGGAGTTAAAAGATAAAGAAGAAAAATGACCTATTTTCCCATTCGTCGATTTCTTTTTAAATAATCTTCTAAATCCTCAATTACCATTTCTTTGTTATAATCCGGCCAGAAATCATTTCTAAATTTAAATTCTGCATAAGAGGAATCCCATAACAAAAAGCCAGAAATTCTTGCTCCATCATCCATTCCTGTTCTAATGATATAATCTAAGGGAGGAAAATCTTTTGTATAAAGGTGAGCTTTAATTAAATCTACGTTTACTTCTTCGGATTTGATCCCGTTGCTAACAATTTTTTTTACAGCATCCACAATCTCTTCATGTCCATCATACATAATGCAGAGATTAATGAAATTTTGATCATGATTTTTGGTGAATTCGATTAGTTCTTCTAATTTTCTACGTGCTTTTTCCGGCAGCATTGAAATCCTGCCAATAACGTTGAATCTGACCTTTTCTTCTTTTACAATTGATTCATTTATAACAGTATCAACCGCTTTAACCATAATCTTATAAATATATTTAAGTTCTTCATTAGTACGCTTTTTTACATTCTCTAATGATAGAATATATAAACTTAAGTAGTGGATTCCTATATCAAAAAAGTCAAATAATCTTTTTTTAAGATTTTCATATCCAATTAAGTGACCAAAATTAATATCTAGGTTCCTTTTTTTTGCCCATCGACGATTTCCATCGATTATTAAACCAACATGTTTAGGTAATCTATCCTTTGCTGTATTCCTTAACTCTTCTAAAGTAGTTACCATTTAACCCATTATAATGATGTATTCTTTTCAATATTAATATGAATATTAAAAATATTAAATTTATCTTAAAAATCATTAGTTCTTTTCAAGGATTAAAATTGTTCAAAAAATGAATATAAGAAAATATTGTTTAAGCTCTACCAAGTCTTTCATAATAATCAAAGAGGTAACCTAGGATTGAGCCTATGACTAAGATACCAAATGTTATAATAAATATAATATCAACTATACTCAATATTGGCCTTGCTCTGTATATTTTCTTTTCCATAATATCCCAAAAAATAGCTATAAATTAAAGTTATTTTATAGATAGAAAAATATTTTCTTCAACAAAAGTCTTTCGGAAAAACACTCTTCACCTTTCACCACTTATAAGAATTTGAACCGTTACAATTCGTAGTATCATCAGAGAACTTATATAGCATCATAACTTTTCCTTGAATAATATTTAATTAGATAAGTTTTTGAAAGAATAAATATTATATAAAGAAAAATAGAACAAAGTAAGATCAATATACTGAGAGATACACTTAATGCTTTCTAATGATTATTTATTTTCTGAAATTGGAATCGATTCTGTAGCTTTTTATGCTCCAAGGTCATATGTCGATTTACGTGAACTTGCTTTAGAAAGAAAAGTTGATCCTGAAAAATATGAGAAAGGACTCTTATCTAAAGAAATAAGAATTGCTGAGATTGATGAAGATATCATATCTCTTGGATTAAAGGCGGGATATAATGCGTTACTAAGAGGCGGTATCTCTCCTAAAGCTATCGATGCTTTATTTGTAGGAACTGAGACTGAGGTATATGCAGCAAAGAGTATCTCAAATATTTTTGCTGAAATGTTAGAAATATCAACTAATAGTCTCACACAAGACATTTACAATGCATGTGCGGGAGGAACATTAGCTATTCTTAATGCAATAGCATTGGTAGAGAAGGAAATTATAAATAAAGCCCTTATTATAAGCACGGATATCTCATCATATCATCTTGGATCTCCAGGTGAACCAACACAAGGATCTGGTGCTATTGCTCTTGTTATCTCAAAAAATCCTAGGATCGCTAAATTTAGTAAAAATTTTGGAAAGGTTTCAGGAAATGTAAATGATTTTTTTAGACCTCCCAATGATAAAAATGCGAGAGCTTTTGGTCAATATTCTCAAGAGGCATATATTAAGTTCCAACTTGGAGCTTACGATGATTTAATTCGAAACATTGGGGATTTTCATGCAGATTTTTACACTTTTCATGCACCCTACTCCAAATTGCCCCTTAAAACCATGCAACAAATAATTCTGAAGCGCTGGATAAAACATATAAACGAATTACCTAAATTTGAAAGAAATAAGATTAGATCCTCTATACTTAAGAAGCTTGATCATTTTCTACATGATGTAACTGTATTACCAGAATATCTTTATTTAAAATTAAAAGAAAGAGGGTTCTCTTCTTCTACTTTAGAAAGATTTTCATATTGGGTTAATACAAATGTAAAAGAAAGAATTCTCCCCCAATTAAATGTTCCAATGCACTTTGGGAATATGTATAACGCTTCACTTTGGGCTCAAATTATATACCTGCTTGAAAACCATGCCCGTCCTTTTGATACTATCTATTTTGGTTCATACGGTTCGGGTGCTACATGTATCTCAGGTCTTTTAAAAGTTCAAGAGAATTTTAATGAAATCATGCAAAAAGGCCCTCAAATTAATGATTTCATTAAATTAAAGGAAAAAAAAAGTGTTCAAGAATACGAATCAATAAAGAATGGTCATACAATACCGGAGATCTTATTAGGCTCTATTGTAGAACATGAGAATAACAATGGTAGAGGTTTTACATTGCACTTCTGCGATGAAGGGTGCCTTATCCCTAATATAAAGGGATTAGATCATTGTCCCAAAGGACACTCGGGATATCATAAAAAGTTTTTCCCTCTTTTTGCTAAATTGACAAGTGACCCAATTCCACAGTCAGACATTAATAACTTAAAATATTTAAAAGAGGGATTAGTCCGGGTAGCTAAAAACGTAACAAAAGGTACTGCCTTGGAGTATGAAATTAGGAGAGTTGAGAATGAAAACGAAGAAGATATCAACGCAAAAGGATTATTGAATTGGAGTCCAATTTACATACCAATTCCAGAAAAATATTTAATAAATAGAAAAATTCAAACGCAAGATCTTCCCATTCCATTGGAATGAAAAACCTTTACTCAAACATAAAATTTTCCCTAATCATTTCCCCATCTTTTAATTTCACTTTCTATCCCTAGCTGATCAAGAATTCTTCCCACCGTATGATTAATAAGCTCATCAACCGATATTGGTTCTATGTAATAAGATGGAACTGGTGGTGCTATAATAACTCCTAATCTTGCCAATTTTAACATATTTTCTAAATGTATAGGACTCAACGGACTTTCTCTTACAATAAGAATTAATTTTCGTTTTTCTTTTATTGTTACATCTGCAGCTCTAGTAATTAAATTATCAGCAAAACCATTAGCAATAGCGGCTAACGTTTTCATAGTGCAAGGAACAATGATCATACCATCAGTTATAAATGATCCACTTGCAGGAGGAGCAGTTAAATCGTTAATATCATAATAAATTGAAGCAAGTTGCTGGAGATCCATTACTTTTATATGGGATTCGTTTAAAAGTACTTGTTCAGCTGCTTTAGATATAATTAATCCAGTTTGAATCTCCTTCTCTTTTAAAACCTTCAATAATTTGATTGCAATGGATATACCAGAAGCTCCAGTTATCGCAATAATAATCAAAAATCTCACAGATATTTAACTGTAAATTTAAAAATCTTATAATTATAAATTAATACGAATAATAATTATTTTTTGTATTAGATGTTAAAATTCAATATTATTAATTAATTTCTATTAAAAGATCAATGGTTTAAAATGAATGGATATAATTCCGAGATCTCTGGTTTTTATAAATTGTCTATGAAAAGACGTAGAGAATTATTATTTAGCCTCATAAAACTTAATGAAAATGACATGGAATATTTAGAAAATTTAGGATACTTTACAGAAAATCAGATCGATACTTTAGTTGAGAATGTAGTAGGGTCCTATCAATTACCGATGGGGATTGCTTGTAATTTTAAAATAAACAATAAGGATTATTTAATCCCTATGGTTATTGAAGAACCGTCTGTTATAGCAGCAGCTTCAAATGCAGCAAAAATAGCGAGAAAACGTGGGGGATTTCAGTCTGATAACGTTAAATCAGTTATGATTTCTCAAATACAAGTAACTAACATAAAAGATATAAAATCTGCTAAAGCGGAATTACTTAAAAATAAAGTCACGATTTTAGAAAAAGCAAATGAAAAAGACCCATTCTTAAAAAATTTAGGTGGAGGCGCATTTGATTTTGAACTTCGAGAGTTAAAGACCAAAAAAGGAGAGATGTTAATTGTTCACTTATTAGTTGATGTTTTAGATGCAATGGGAGCAAATGTGGTAAACACAATGGCTGAAGCGATCAGTCCATTTATCGAAAAAATATGTGGAGGTAAAATTTATCTAAGAATTGTATCCAATTTAGCAACTCATAGGATTGCGAGAAGTACAGCAACTTTCGATAAGGAATTACTGGGAGGAGAAGAGGTTGTTGAAGGGATCCTAAATGCCTATGAGTTTGCTTTAGCTGATCCTTATAGAGCTACAACCCATAATAAAGGTATAATGAATGGAATTGTTGCTTTAACAATGGCTACAGGAAATGACACTCGAGCAATTGAAGCGGGAGCTCATGCATATGCTTCTATCAATGGACAATATTCTCCATTAACCAAATTTAATGTTGACTCAGATGGAAATTTAGTAGGAGAAATAGAATTACCTCTTGCTCTCGGTATTATTGGAGGTATGACTAAAATACATCCTATAGCTAGATTAGTTTTAAAGATTTTGAATGTACAAAGTGCTAATGAACTTTCTCAGATTGCTGCGGCTCTTGGTTTAGCTCAAAATGTTGCTGCTTTGAGAGCATTAGCTGCAGAAGGAATTCAAAAAGGTCACATGATACTCCATTCAAAAAATATTGCAAAACTCGCAGGAGTCCCTGAAAACTTAATTGAAAAAGTAGCAAACAAATTAGTTGAGGACAAGAAAATTAGAGTTGATTATGCGAAAGAAATTTTAAAGAGAATGATTAATAATAAAAACCTTTAGTTTTATAAAAGGTGTTTCTGTAACTCAAAATATTAGAAATGTAGATAATTCAAATTAAATTATTGAGATGAGTGAAACTTATGGGATTAAGAGATTATATAAATCAAATTGATGAAAAAAGTATTCTTCGAAAAGTTAATATTGAAGTGTCGAAGAAATTGGAGATCTCGGGAATATTAAAAGAGATTGAACCAACCCCAGTTATGTTTAATAAGATAAAAGAATCAGAATTTCGTGTTATTGGAAATTTATTTTGTACAAAAGATGTAATTGCTTCATATTTTGGTGTTACTCCCGCAGATCTCATACCAATGCTCTCAGCAGCAATAAAGGAACGCTCAGAACCAGAAGTTATTACAAATGCTCCTTCTCAAGAAATTGTTGAAACTGATGTCAATTTAGATAAAGTTCCAATTTTATATCACTGTGACAAGGATGGTGGAAACTATATCAGCTCTGCCGTTGTGGTTTCTAGAGATCCTGATTATGGCCAAAATTTAGATTTTCATCGAGCGATGCAATATTCTAAAGACAAATTCTCAACCCGAGTAGTCAAAGGACGGCATTTCTATAAATTCTTGGAGAAAAATGGTGAAGTAGATGTAGCTTATTGTATAGGAAATACTCCTAACATACTAATTGCTGGAGCTACTTCTGTTGATATCGGTGTTGATGAATTAACCATTGCTAATGCACTAGAACCAATTAAAGTTGTAAAGGCAAAAACTGTAGATCTTATAATACCAGCAGAATCAGAATTTGTGCTAGAAGGACGCGTATATTTTGAAGAAAGACACGCTGAAGGCCCTTTCGTTGATTTAACTGAGACATATGATGTGATTAGAGAGGAACCTATCTTTGAAGTTAAGAAAATTACTCATAGAAAAGATGCAATTTGGCAAGCTTTATTACCTGGAGCACTTGAACATAAAATATTAATGGGTATGCCCAGAGAACCTACTATTTTCAATAAAGTAAATGAAACAGGTGTTAAATGTTTAGACGTAAATATTAGTCCCGGAGGGTCTTCTTGGTTGCATGCAATAGTTAAAATTGATAAAAAATCAGAAGAAGATGGAAGAAAGGCAATAGAAGGAACATTCGCAGGGCACACAAGCTGTAAACATACTTTCATCGTTGATAAAGATATTAATATTTATGATCCTTTATCTGTAGAATGGGCTATGGCTACTCGGTTTCAAGGAGATACAAGAATGATAATTAAAGATAAAGAACCGGGAAGTAGTTTGGATCCTAGCGCTGAACCTGGAACAAAAATGACGACAAAAATAGGTTTTGATTTAACCAAACCACTTATTATCAAAGGAAAGAATTTTGAAATTGCGGAGTTTCCAAAAGTAGACATTAAAAAATATTTTTGAAATAAGGAGAGAAAAATGAAATTAACATCAGAAGAAAATGACATGCTTGAAGGTGTGTATGGAAAGGCTGCTCGAAAGTCAATGGAAATATTGACCACGTTAGGTGAAATATTTGAAGCTGAATCTATGGTTGATGTTTATAGTGTTCAAATAGCAGGAGTTTCATATGATAATCTTGGTGAAGCAGGTTTAGAGTTCTTGAACGAAATGGCAGAGGATGGTAAGATAAGAGTATTAACAACCTTAAATCCTGCTGGAATGGATCGAGAAAATTGGCAAGCATTGGGAATTGATAAGGAGTTTGCATTAAATCAAAATCGAGCAATTGACGCTTTCGCTAGAATGGGTATAATTACAACTTGTTCTTGTACACCATATTTAATGGGAAATACTCCACATTTTGGACAACATATTGCTTGGGCAGAAAGTAGTGCTGTTTGTTATGCTAATTCAGTAATTGGCGCTCGAACTAATCGTGAAGGGGGTCCAAGTGCTTTAGCCTCAGCTATCACAGGAAAAACCCCAAATTATGGCTATCATTTGGAAAAAAATCGCCATGGGGAAGTTTTAATTAAAGTAAATGCTTCCATTAATGGAACAAACGAATTTGGGATACTAGGTAAAATAATTGGGGATACATTAGGTAAACTAGGTAAGAAAATACCATATATAGAGGGAATTTCTAATGCTACTATTGAAGAACTCAAGTCATTTTGTGCATCTATTGCGACTTATGGAGGAACAGCTTTATTCCATATGGAGGGAATAACTCCTGAATATAATAAATATGCTAAACCAAGTGAAATAATTATTAAAATTAATCAAGAAGAACTTGAAAAGACACGATTGGAACTTATTGATGATGATGCTGATATAGATTTTGTAAGTATAGGCTGTCCTCATGCTTCAATACATGAAATTGCTCAGATAGCGAATTTATTAAAAGGAAAAAGAGTAAAGAAAGAATTTTGGATTACAACTGCTCGACCAACTAAAAGAATTGCTGATGAAGTGGGCTATTCAAAAATAATTGAAGATACAGGGGCAAAATTTGCAGCAGATACTTGCTGTGTTGTTGCTCCAATTAAGGGACGTTTCAAAGGAATAATGGTTGATTCAGCAAAGGCTTGTTATTATGGTCGAGCAAAAAATAAATTTAAAGTTAAAATTGGATCAGTTGAAGAATGTGTGGAGGAAGCAATAAGATGAAATTACAAGGAAGAAAAATCTATAAAGGCAATGCAGAAGCAGAAGCGATTGTTACAAAAGATGGAATTTCATTTTATGGTGGAGTAGATCCTGATACAGGGAAAGTTGTCGAGGTTGGACACGAACTTGAAGGTCAATCTATAGCTGGAAAAGTTTTGGTATTCCCAACTGGTAAGGGATCTACAGTAGGATCTTATACTATGTATAGAATGAAAAAGAATAATATGGCTCCTGCTGCAATAATTAATAAAGAAGTTGATACTATTGTTGCAGTTGGGTGCATAATAAGTGAAATTCCATGTGTGGATAAAATAGATATCCATAATATAAAAACTGGTCAAAAAGTTATTGTTAATGGTTTAGAGGGAACCGTGGAGGTAAATTGAATGGGTATTGGCAAGGGCTTTGGAAAAACAATCTTATTTGGAGAACATTTTGTCGTATATGGACTCCCTGCTATAGCATCTGCCTTGGGATCTTTTACATCTGCTGAAGTTAAAATTGTTAAGGGATCAGGGTGGACAGTTAACGATCAGAGACCTGAAACACCGGGTTACAAAAAAATGAAATATAATGAAGCAATGCAATCAGTTAAAAATGTAATTAACCATTTAAAGATAAATACTGAAAATCAAAAGCTTGAAATAACTTTTGCAGGTGATTTAATTGCTGCAAGTGGAGTTGGAGCTTCTGCTGCTCAGTGTACATCTTTAGCTCGTGCCCTTAGTAATAGCTTTAATCTAAATCTCGATAATGAAAAGATAAATGAAGCTGCCTATGAAGGAGAGAAAGCCTACCATGGAACTCCTTCTGGGATAGATAATACCGCCTCTACCTACGGAGGTTTGATTTGGTTTGTCAAAAATTTAAAAGGTGGAAAAAATACGATGGATCTTTTGAAATCACCGAAAAAAATGCCTCTAATTATTGCTAATTCAGGAATAACAGCTTCCACAACAGAAGTAGTTGCTGATGTACGACACTTTAAAGAGGAAAATCCAATAAAGTTTGAAAAAATCTTCAATAAATACAAAATATTAGCAAATAATGCAAAATCGGCCTTACTTGAAGGAAACAGTCTTACCATTGGATCATTGATGAATCAAAACCATAAATTACTTCAAGATCTCACAGTTTCTGGACCTTTAAATGATAAGTTGGTTGATATTGCGCGAAAAAATGGAGCAATTGGGGCAAAAGTAACTGGAACAGGTAGAGGTGGTTTGGTAATATCCTTAGCTGAAAACGAAAAAATTCAAGAAAAAATTGCGGAAGCTATTAAAAAAGAAGGATTTGATGCATGGAGAACAATGATTTGATGAGTGTGAAATAAAACTGAAGACTAATAATGAAATTATTCTATTAAAGTTAGGCGGAAGTTTATTAACTGATAAAAATACTCCTTTTTCTTTAAGAGAAGATGTTTTAGAAAATTGTGTCAATCAAGTTATTGAAAGTAAGAAAAGGGTTATTTTAATTCATGGAGGAGGTTCTTTTGGTCACCCTGTTGCTAAAAAATATCAAATTTCTCAAGGTTTAAATGATTCCATTCAGGATCAATTAATTGGCCTTTCTAAAACACATGAAGCTATGAATAAATTTAATTCAATTATAATTAATCAGTTTTTAGAGAAGGGGAATCCTGCAGTTTCAATTCAACCTTCTAGTATATTTATAAAGGATTTTAATCAAATTTTTTTAAAATCTGTAGAGCCTATTGAAAAATTGATTGAACTGGGAATTATACCCATTCTTTATGGTGACATTCTTCTAAGTTGGGACAATTCATTTACTATTCTTTCTGGAGATCAAATTATATTAAAATTATGCGAAACGCTTCAAAAATATAAGATAATAAAAATAGTATTTGCTATCGAGGAGGATGGGATATATATAAAAGATAATGGTAACAAGAAGCTCGCTTTAAAATTAAAACCTTACGAATTGAATAATTTAGAATTAGCAGAATTAGACCAGAAAATAGATGTTACTGGTGGTATAAAAGGTAAATTAGAAACTATCAAAGAAATTATAAAATTTAACATTCCCGTTCAAATTATCAACGGAATCAAAAATAAAAATATCTTTAAAGCCTTAAATAATCAATATTTAAAATGTACGAACATTGAACCCATATTTGATGGAGAGAATATAAATAAATTATACAACAGAAAAATTCAACACATAAAAATACCTCTAGAGCATAATGTGCAACATGTAAAGAACTATTTTGATGATATTAATTTAGTTCATCATCCATTACCAGAATTTGAGTTAGAAGATATTGATCTTTCTGTTGATTTTTTTAATAAAAAAATATCGGCGCCTATTTGTATTTCAGCAATAACAGGAGGACATGAGATCTCTAAAGCGATTAATAATATTTTAGCTTATGCTGCTAAATCAGAGAATATTATAATGAGTGTTGGAAGTCAAAGAATTGGATTAGAAGATCCTTCAACTATTGATTCATTCAAAATTGTACGTGACGTCGCACCCAGAATCCCCGTAATAGGAAATTTAGGAATTGGTCAACTCTGTGATCCTAGATTTGATTTTGAAGATTTTCATAAATGTATAAAGATGATTGATGCTGATGTCATGGCGATACACTTTAATGCTTTACATGAACTAGTCCAAAGTGATGGAAATATCTCTTATAAAAATTTTGAAGCAAAATTTAAAGAATTAAGAAAAGAAATAAATATTCCTATCATAGCTAAAGAAGTTGGAACAGGATTCAACAGTGAATTAGCTCAAAAACTTGATTTACTTGGATTTGACGGATTCGATGTTGGAGGAACTGGAGGTACTAGTTTTGCTGCTATAGAATCCTTCCGAGACGAAAGTAGTTTCGAAGCATACACTAGAAAGATTGCTAATACATTTCGGGAATGGGGCATTCCTACACCAGTTAGTATAATAAATGTTAGGAATGTATCTAAAAAATTAATAATTGCAACTGGTGGTTTACGATCTGGACTTGATATTGCCAAATCAATTGTTTTAGGTGCGGATATAGGGGGCTTTGCGTTTAAATTTTTAAAGACTGCATGGCTAGATTACACCAACAATTCTCAATCAAATACTATTAAAGAGATAAAAACTTTAAAACAAGAGTTAAGGTCTACGCTTTGGTTAATGAACATTGGAAAAATAGGTAATCTTAGAAGTAATGATAAAAAAAGGATTTTATTAGGTGAACTATACCAATGGATAAATCAATAAAATCAATCCTTCATAAGTATAATGAATTAAAAATCCAATTTATTAAAACTTTTTTTCAATAGAATCCTCAATTTCCTTTTCAAACTCAGCAAAAGCACCTAACTTCCCTTTAAAGGATTCTAATCTCTCAGCATAAAGGTTAATAAATTTATTTGAGACTTTTTTCAATTCTTTATTTACTTTTTTTTGCTTAAATGTTTTAGAAGAAATAGCAACAAAAATTAGTTCACTTTGCTTAATTAAAGTAAATCTCGTATTTTGTAAATCAAAATTAGACAGCCCTCCCTCCGTTAATTGTTCAGCAAAGTGGTTTAAGGCACTCATCATTGCTCCAAAGAGTTGAGGAGGTACAGCCTTATCGTACGCTCTATGAAATACTACTATCCCCGATTTTTCTATTATCCAAATATCTTGGAGTACTTTCAATAAATAACCTCCTTAAATAACTCGAAATAATTTGAAATGAGTTTTATTAATTTATTATAATTTACAAATTTATTAATTTTTATTAAGATTTCAATTTGCTATAATAATACAAAGAATATTCTCTTTTAAATTCAGGTACTTAAAAGATAGTTTTTTGGTCTAATTGAGCTAAAATATCATTAAAATCAGATAAATCAAAGGGTTTTTTTAAATAACCATCTGCTTTTGTTTCAAGTGTTTTTATAGCGATTTCAGCTTCGGGAATACCGGTAAAATAATATATAAGTGTATCCCGTTGTTTTTCACTTGATCTCACCATTTTACAAAAATCATACCCATTTGAACCAGGCAGATTAACATCCAGAAATATTAATTTTGGTGAATGAAACATAAACTCTCTTTCTGCTTCTAAAAGATTGTTCACAGCTTTACAGACAAATCCTTTTGATCTTATAATTTGGGTTGTTAATTCTATAATATATTTACTATCATCCACAATTAGGATGTCATAATGATTATTCCCTATAGATTTGTCAGGTGTAGCTAAATCACTCATTTTATAAAAAAACTATAATGAATTGAGTTTTATTATACATATTTCTAACAAAAGAATTATTATATATAGTTGCGTTTTTAGTAAAAATTGTGTAACAATATCATAAAAATATAAAAAATAGGATATTTTACCAATTTATAATGTTTAGAATTTTCTTTCAAGGACGAATTCTAATAAATTTTCAAAGAATTCAAATTCAGATTGATTAATATTTTTTTTTAATTTATCAAGTGAGAGTTTTGCTTCATTATAATAAGAATTTGCTAAATCTTTACATGAATTCAGGACTTCTGCCTTAAGATATAAATCTCTTACTTCTTGAACATCATTTTTTGAAATATTCGGATTCTCAATTATTCCTTCTAGTCTATCTTTATCTTTTTTATCCAATTTATTTAACGCTTCAATCAGTAAACATGTTTTTTTTCCCTCTAATATATCTGAATCTATGGGCTTACCAGTGATCTTTTCATCTCCGAAAGTTCCTAATATATCATCTATTATCTGGAAAATTATGCCAAGATTAGTACCATAAGTCGATAGATATTTATTTAACTTTTCTTCTACTCTAGCAAAGTTTGCACCAATTAAAATAGATTTTTCAATTAAAGCTCCCGTTTTTAATGAAATCATTTTAATATAATCATGAATAGTCAGATTTCTCTGGTTAACCATATCAGTTTCTATCAGGACTCCGTTCGCAATTTCAATAAAAGCTTGTTCATAATAATTAATAGCATTTATATTTAGTTCTTTATCAAAATCACTAAGAAGATATGCTTCTAAGCCTAAAAAAAATGCAGAATCACCACCAATTATCCCGATTGAATTCCCAAAATCATAATCAGTCATTCTTTTCAATTTGTACTTTTGATGATAATTACGAAATCTGAAATGAAATGCAGGTTTTCCTCTCCTAAAATCATCCTTATCAATGATATCGTCATGAATTAAAGAAGCATTATGAAGGAATTCTACACCAATACTGGGTAAAACAATCATATCATCTGGATTTCCATTGAAAGCATTGAAAGTAGCAATACAAAGTAGAGGTCTGATTCTTTTTCCACCTGATAAGAAATAATCTTTCAATTCTGAATAATAATCTTTCAAAAATGGATTTAGGATACTGTTTAATTTTCGATCATAAACCTTTTTAATTGCATTATTTATTTTGGGAATATATTTCTTAGAGTAATCAATAAATTTCATTGTAAATAACAACTTTTAATATGTAAATCTATTTTTTTATCCGTATACTATTTTTTTTTTACTATAATAAAAGGAATTTCAGATTTTCAATACTCTTAAGAATTAGAGAAAAAATTTTATTAAAATAATAGAATCATTGTCACTCCAATAATTCACAATCAATCTTAATTGTGACAATTACGTGCGGGTCTATGGATAATTCTATTATATTATCCATATAATTATCGATATTTGCTTTAATTTCATTTTTTGAGGGTTCCTCAAGTAAATTTACAATCTCAACCTTTCTAACTAAAATCTTCTCATAAAAGGTTAAAACTGCTTTTTGATAATTAGAACTTATATTATAAACTCTGAGAACAACACAATCCCCTTCTTCTGATTTTTTAAAAGCACTCAAAGCTATATTCTTATTATCAATTTCAAGAAAACTAAGATTTTCTGGAAGATATGGTTCAAAAGATTTCTTTTTTGGTTTAAAATAGTAAGACATGACACCAGTAGGTCTTAATTTAACTTTATCTGATATCCTAAAAGGGCTATACGCCATTGCAGGAAATATGGGCTTTAAGGGATTGTTAAACTCTTTTCCTCTAAGATGTATATCTGAATCTAACCAGTCTGATTTCGATGTCGTAATCATTGACAATTCAAATGATTGTTTCCCAAGACATTGTGCTCCTGGAGTTTTAAATCCAGGTCCCGCATGGGACATTCTGCTGGCAAAATCGTCGCGAGATAACCATTCAACACATCGTAATAGAGTTATTGCAAATGTAATGGTTCCATCATCTTCAGTAATTGCTTCGTATTCAGGTAATCCTTTGTTTAATACAGCAAAAGTTCCTGAATCATCACTAATTGATACAAAATCCTTTTGGTGATTCATGGGTAAAGGTTTTTGAATCCAATTTTCCCCTTTAGGCAATCGAACATTTCTGGATATAACATAGAAATGACCATCAGCATTTACAGTTTCTGATTTTATTTTTGTAGGGAATTTAACACGTATTCTATGATCTTTGCTGTTATTTTCTAGTATGATATTAAAATCTATCCTTTTCATTCCTTTGTATAAGGTAATAAATATTGATATCTTATTATCGACTAAATATTCTTCTCTATTATACTTATCCTGAGTTAATGAATAAGGGAGTTTTAAATTTAGTCTAAGCTTAAATGTTTTTTGAGTAGGACCATTAATGTGTACTGATCTTTCAAATACAGTTGCATCTTCTGAAGTAAAAAGCATATCTGTTTGATTTTCTCTCGGGCTAGAAAAGTCATACTCATCACCCCAATCTCCTAAATCCTCAAATTCACAAACATTTTCATATAAAATTCCTGTTTCTTTATCAAATACATCAATGAATCCATTTGATTTTATATTAATTTTATAAAATTCATTTTCTAACTGATCTCGGGTAATTTTAAAATTATCATCTTCTTTGGTAATAATTTCATTTTCAGATTTTACTGGAAGAATATAATATGTCTTATAACCTAATGCAGGGACATCAGCTACAAACGTAAATTTATGACTAATATCTGTAGTTAGGGTAAATCTCGGTTCTTCTTCAACAAATTGATGCTGAAACTCTTTTTCTTTTCCATCAGTATCAATAAGTCTGATTTTAAATGGGAGTTTTTCTCCACCTGTTTTTTTCCCTATAATATTAACAGTTACAACATCTTTCCGTTGCCAAGGAAGTGGATTATATATTAATAAGATATTAAGGTGTTTATATTTAGATTCTGTATTTATAAGATCACTTAGATAAGAGAATGAATCCTTAAAAATTTCGTTTGCAATTTGTTCTGCCCAATCAAACCGAGTAATCATTTCATAATGAACCTGATCTATACTACAACCACATATAGAGTCATGTGGAGCATTTTTTTGAAGCCACTTCAATCCAGTCAAAATATAATCTTTAGGGTAGATAAATCTATTATGTTTGTCGAGGATCCATGTTATTGTTGAAAGTGGCTCAGCATATTTTTCATATTGATATTCTATAGAAGTATTTCTTTGTTTTATCCACATACGTGCTGAAAGAACTCCGGATAACAAATGCGAATATCTACCCCATCTCAATTCTCCTTGAAATACGTTTAATTCTGGATTGGATTCAATAACCTTATTAACATAATATTCAAAATCTGCTTGTTCCAGATATTTATCGGGGTTTAAATCATTCCATTGCTTTACTATTTTGGGAATTTCAGGTAGTGCTTCAATATGATCATCACCATTACTTAGTAGAACATTAGAAGTGACTATTATTTCTTCGAATTTTCGAATGGTGTTTTTAATTACTCTTAAAACAGGTAAAAATTTTCCGTTAATTGTTTTGGTATTATGTAGTATTAATGATCCATATCCATATCTTAAGAAAATAGCTAAAATGGATGCTGCTTCTCCAGGAGCCTTCCATTTAAATTCCATACTCAAATTATTCTCTTCAAACTCATTGCCAAAACCTCTTTGAAACATTACGGATGGAATTTCAAATCCTTGGAGAATTTGCGGGAGTTGAGCTATGTGACCAAAAGGGTCTGGGATATAACCCACTTTCATAACTCTTCCGAATCTCTTAGCAATCTGATGTCCAATCGTAAGATTTCTAATGATTGATTCACCACTAACTAAAAACTCATCAGGAAGAACATACATAGGGCCAATTGAGAGTCTTCCTTGCTTTACATATTTTTTAATTTCTTCTTCTCTTTCAGGTCTCACTTCTAAGTAATCCTCTAAAGGGATTACCTGACCATCAAGTGTAAAATTTTTGTAGTCAGGATCCGTCTTTAAAATATGCAACAATTTATCCATCATTATTACTAATCTAGCGCGGAACTCTTGAAAGGTTAAATACCATTCTCGATCCCAGTGTGTATGTGGAACAATTATGATTTTATTAGCTTTCATCTTAAATACCCTTTAATTATATTCCTAATTGAGTTTGATAACGATTTGTTTAATAAAAACTAATTGAATCTTATCAAAAAGCAAGAGTTTTAATATTCCACCCATATAGGTCCAACATAAGACATTCTTCCGTTTTCCCCTACAACGCGAATTAAATAATAGTCAAAACCTCCAGTATTTAAAGTAGTTGGATCAATAGGATTGTCACTGTAATGATTTATATAGTAACTACTCCCTATTTTGACACAACTACTTTCAAAGGATGTTCCTGTTATAGGTTCACTATCAGTTATAGAAATATTAACTATTGGAGACGAAATTTGTTCTGTATGCCATAACTCCCCATTTTTAATAATTTCAATATCAGCATTCCAATTCGGAATCCAATTTGAAGTAGCTGACGCAGATTTGGATTTTAATGCAACTGGTGCTCCATCTTGAGCTAAAAATACATTAATTTCTCTATGATCTGTTAAACTATTAGCTATAAATTTTGATCCATCTCCTACTGGAGTTCCATTTATTTTAAATTTCAGTATTGGACGTCCATGATCTGAATTTGCATATATTCTCTGATTTTCAATACTACTGAAAACTCCTTCTCTTGTAAGATTATTTACATAAACAGCAGTCAATCCTCCAGGATATGGATGTTCATTTCGAGTATGCCACAAGCTAAAAGGACGTTGATGTCCAATATAAGCTCTCGTATGACTTAGACTATGACCTGGATGACCATCATGCTCATCGCTAGAAACATACATTGTCATCCTAAATCCCATAGTAAATGCATCTACTACAGAGGAACCATTAGTATAACTCGGAGGTGGATCAATAGCTCCTACATAATTTAATTCATGGCGCTGCTCAAAGAGAAACTCGCCATGAACAGAAGATACTTCTGCTATTTTAACATACTTTGGATTGGTATATGTCCAATCCTGAATATAAGCTTCTTTGGTTGAATGATGTGGTAGTGCTAATGCCCGTACTCCTTGCCTTGATGTAAAATCATCAAGAACATTCCATAAGGCTTGAGGGGATTTTACTGTAAAGTATGAGTCGAGTATAGGTGATTTTAATAATGTATCCCCACTAAAGATACAAACATAATGACCTGTTCTTACACATGTCCACTCTATACCATGGAATGTTACAAAATTATTAGGGTCATACCAATTATTTGTACTGGATTCAAGAATGTTAAGTGACGATGGACTAAACATCATAATTTCTGCATGATCTGTGAGTGCATAAAAATCTAGGCATGCGATATGTTTTGCATAATAAAAAGAATGATCTGCTGTTCCTGTCCCATCAGAAAGCTGAGAGTGAGTGTGAAGATCCCCCCATACTATAAAATGATCTGATGAGGTATAATTATTCACCATTATAGGATTGCTATAATATGTATTTCTAGTTACACTATCATTTACTAAAATATAATGAAAACCTGGTGTGTTAATACTAGCTTGAAACACATGCCTTCCGTTATCTTTACCATCTCTGATTTCATATGCAATATCAGATCCTATTAGTTGTCCTGTAAATGTGTATGAATCAGGTAGATTAACTTGAGGATTTGTGATTATATTATAGCTGCTTAAATTATATGATTTTATTGAGAATTCAACTTTTCCTTTGTATACAGCACTTAAACGTTCAAAACTGTCCCAAGCTTCAACTGTTAATTCAAATGGATCATTAAGATCGATCATGGTAGGCGCATTCACCCATAAAAGCCTCGGATTATTATCAAACATTACTCCTAAATCAATACTCACAGATGTCCACAAAGTAATGGGGACTAGTATTACAACTAATTCAATTGCTTTATGTGTCCTCCTTGATAAACTCTCATAACTCTGAGACCATTGAATTATTTTTTTAACAGTTATCTTCTTTCTTTTTAAAATCTCTAAACCAAGTATGTATATGGAGTAAGATATGATAAAAATTATAGAATACCAAATTACAATGGTGAGAGGTGCAATCTCGTGGTAAAAATGCACAAAAACTGTGACAAATCCAATCGCAATTGCTAAAACTACTCCATTTCGCTTCCAAGCATTATCTTTTATGAAAATATAATATAATACTCCAATAATTAGACCAATTACACTCCAAAAATACCAAAAAAGTGTAACTATACCAAACCCATAAACCACTAACCTAGGCATACGCCTCAAACGAGACCATTCTCTTTTTGAAGTTGCTACTTTACTAATGTCTTGTTTTTTTCTTTTCATCATGTCTCAAATTAGATTGAGGATGTTAATAAAAATTAATTTTTCGAATACTTTTGAAACTTCTGTCCAAAAAGTGTTTTACTTATCAATTTATACAAAAAAAAATTAACCAGAAATTCTAAGGATAATCAAAAACAGATTTTCCAATAACACTTGAATGGGGTTTAATTCCTAATAATTCTAATAGAGTTGGAACCATATCTATTGTTTTACAATATTTTAAATCCTTCTGTGGAAGCTCAGGTGAACCTCCAATAATAAATGGAACTATCATACATTCTCTAGTTCCAATATCATGACTGAAGGGAGAGGCACTTTGAGTTACTCCATGGTCATAATTGAAACCATATTCCCCTAACGTTGAAATAATAATATCGCATGATCGGGGATTTTTGAAATAGCGTGGAATCTGATCAATTATTATAGGGAAGTTGATTTGATTTGTAGCTTCTAACCATTCTTCCAAAGTATGAAACTTATTATCCAGAATTTTAGCGGATTTCTCGTTATCGCTGTATTGATAAAAATCATTGCCTTCAAATGTATATTTGGTTTGTTGATCTTTCCCAAAACCACGATATTCTATCATTCCATGTCTTTTTTTTCCAGTATCTTTTTCTAAATGTTCAATGTGAATTACTCCTTTATCCGGTTTATTATTATCATCTCTATAGTACATATATTTGACTCCAGGAATTTCCCATAGAACATTAAAAAGATTTAATTCCTGCTTATTCATCCCACTAACTGTAAATTTCTGCATCTGTTTAATAGAAGGATGATGGTGCCATGTATCTCCAGGAAAGTTAAAAAAACCCATTGATCCAGTATTACAATCAAAATCTCCCGTTCCTTTTTCGGGATTATAAGGTATTAATCCTTTTCGTTGAAAATATGATTCAAGGTCAACAATTTTTTTTGCTCTAAAGTTGCCATGATCCGTAATTAGACCAATTGCTGTAGAATCGTAATATCCGGTTTTTTTCAAAGTATTTATTAAATTTCCTATGTATTTGTCGCAATTAACAATTAGATTGATGTAATCAGGATGTTCAAATCCTTTTTCATGCATAATATCATCTGTATGCATTACATAACCTACGCTTATTAATGGAACTTCATTATTAGAGAAATACATACTTGGATTCGTAAAACCATTTGAAATGCTTTTAAATATAGCCTCTACATCAGAAACTACTCTAGATACTGTAAAATAAGATCCCCGATACAAGAAACAAAATGAACTTAAATTATTCCCTTCAGGAGCTTGTTCAAATATTGTTTTTACATTTTTTCCAATATCTTTGTTTATTCTTAATACTGTCGATCTATCTGAATAATTACGAAAAAAAGGTGGCTTTTTACTTGTTGATGGGGGATCTGTTCTATTTAGCCAATGGTATAAAGGAACAGCATTTCCTTCTTTTGGAAAATATCCTGAATATGAGCCGGTAACAATATTTCCATAACATGGAAAAGTAATAGCAGGATAAGAGGTAACACAATTGGAACACGAAATACCATCATCTGCTATTTTTTTAATATTTGGAAGCCTAGCTTCATTCATTAAACCAAATAAATGTTCAGCCCGTATATCATCCAAAATGATTAAAATTACTTGATTAACTTTAGCATTTCTAACCATGATAATCAACTAATGGTAAATTTAATTTTAAATTTTTTAATTGTATAAATAAAATATTAAAAATCAGTGGAAAAAATGTAAAATTTAAACTTTTCCTTTTTAATCGCAAAACTTTAGTTTAAGTACACACTTTTTAGATTTAATGAGTGAATCTGTGGAACACAATTTTATTGTAGGAATTTTTGGGGAAAATTTAGAGCATAATAAACTTATTGGACAAGCATTAGGTGCTCCTGGCACTAAATCAGACATCCAATTTTATAATAGACTTGATGCTGAATTGAACCAAATATTTTGTGCTTTAACTCCTTTAGATTATCCTGATAAAATTAGACCTTTTTTACAAACTTTAATCTTAACTAATATTCACATTTTGGTTATTGATTTGGAAATTGGTTTAAACGCTATTGTCGGCGAAATTATAGTAGGGATGGATTTGTTCCACCAGTTATATAATACTCAAGATTTAGTAATAATTTCTGGTATTAATTCAAAAAATGAATGGAGATTATTGGATTTTAGAGATAATATTAAGAATATTCTCAATACTACTAGTTTAAAAGATACGCAAATAATCGATCTAAGGATTAAAGAAGATTATATAAAATTGAAAAAGAAAATAATAGAACTTCATTTACAATCTCAAGAATTAAATGTTGAAATTAATGGGGTTACAAAAATCTTGATAGATCATGCTTTTCCAGTAAAAGGTATTGGTACAGTAATTCTGGGGATAATCAAGGAAGGAAGAGTAAATAGTGGCCAAATGTTGGAATTAACGGGATATAATGGACCTAGTAAAAAAGTCATTATTCGTAGTATCCAAAAACATGATCGAGATTTTAAAACGGCTAATAAAGGTGATCGGGTCGGTCTTGCTTTAAAAGGTAATATTTCCGCAGGAGATATCAGTAGAGATAATATATTAATTATTCCAGGATTATACAAATCGGAACACCAAATCAAAGCAAAAGTGTTTATCAATCAGTTTTATAAACCAAAGAATAAAACCATTCAACCAGGAAATGGAATTCAATATAATGCAATAGTAGATTTAAAAACTACCCCATTTAAATTCATAAGTGGAGAAGCAATCCTTCCTGGAAGTTCTGGAGTTGTTGCTATGAAATTTGATAAATTTCTATATCACAATGGCTCTGGATTAAAAGGAATTATAACTGATTTTAATCGATTTGATAATAAACTACGAATCATAGGATATTTTAATCAAATATTAGAATAAAAATATTTAATTAATCTTTATATAAGCCAACTAAATATTCAATAGAAAGTTGTTGATTAGTTGGCTGCAATGACTTACCTTTATCTATTCTTTGATAATAATTTATATAAATTTTTAATAAATTATACATGTAAGGAATTTGAATTTTTAATCTTTGATCGTTAAAAATGGATACTACTCATAAAGTTTTTTTCAAAAATTCATCAGATATGAGTGAACTTGAATCTAATTCAGTAGAGTTGATCATAACTTCCCCACCTTATCCCATGATTGAGATGTGGGATTCCTTATTTTTTAATCTAAATGATGAAATAAAAATAACGCTTGAAAAAGAAAATGGAAAAAAGGCATTTGAGTTAATGCATAAAGAACTTGAAAAAGTATGGAAAGAAGTTGCTAGAGTTCTAAAATTAGGAGGAATTATTTGTATAAATATAGGAGATGCCACAAGAAAAATTGGTAAAAATTTTCAATTATTTCCAAATCATGTTAAAATAACCAATTTTTTTCAAAACATTGAATTTGTGGAACTCCCTTGTATCTTATGGAGAAAACCAACTAATAGTCCAAATAAGTTCCTTGGTTCTGGTATGTTACCCCCCAATGCATATGTTACTCTTGAACATGAGTATATCTTAATTTTTCGAAAAGGAGAAGTTAAACGAGATATCCAACCTAAATCTGAGAGTAGGTATCATAGTGCATTTTTTTGGGAAGAGAGGAATAAATGGTTTTCAGATATATGGGATGATATTAGGGGGATTTCTCAGGATATCGATACGAATTATTTCACTCAAAATGAAATTAGACACCGAACAGCAGCTTATCCATTAGAAATACCATATCGTTTAATCAATATGTATTCAATATATAATGATTTAGTTTTAGATCCGTTCTGGGGAACAGGTACAACATCACTAGCTGCAATGATTTCTGCACGAAATTCAATTGGGTACGAACTTAACTCTAATTTTAAAGTGTTTTTTAAAAAAAATTTAGATAAACTTACAAAACTAAGCTTAGACGTTATTAAATATAGAATAAAACAACATATGGATTTTATTGAAAAATATAAAAAAAATTCAAAACCTATCAAATATTCTTCAAATATCTATAAATTTCCCGTCATTACAAAACAAGAGATTGATGTGTTATTTTATTCAATAAAAAATTATTATGATTATGAGAACAAATTTATTCTTAACCATCAAAAATACGAAATTAGTTAAAAAAATCATATAATAAAAAAATCCGTACTCTTGCAGAGTTTTCCTCAAATAACTTTCCATGACAGGGTTTTTTTATTTGAATCATTATTATGGATTTTTTCTATTTGCAATCTTCGGCTTGCTGGAGATTAATTTTTAAGAAAGCTTCTTCTTGGAGATTACGTGGGTCTGACTTTACTGATCTATTAACTTGATGTAAATGCTTCATAGCATCATTTTTTCCTTCTTTAATGTTTTCAATTAGTTCTTCTTTACTTAAACCACCAGAAATCACAAGAGCTGTTTGAAATGTGTGTTCAGGTTCTAAAGTCATAAATTCAATCTGTAATGCTGATAGAATTTCTCCACGTCCTTTATATAGAGTATTAGAAAGATTCATTTTGCTTTTATCGATTTTAAAATCTTTTGTTAAACATGATTCGTAATTCGTTGATTTAGAAATAGGAGAAATTCCACCGTATAAACCTGTATCATCATATTGGTAAATAATGTCATTTTCTTCATCATAACCTGATAAATCATTGTCATATCCTGCAAGTCCATTTATATCAAAGTCAAAAACAAAGTACATCGAAAAATCTTTCAAAGCGAAATCGGAAATGTTTTTTATAGTAAAAAAAGTACTAATATATGGTACTTTAGGTGGATTAAAGATGTCTTTATATACACGTACAAATTGTTTCTTTTCCAATGATATTGGTTGAATCTTTTTTTCTTGAACTAGTTTTTTTAGATATTCTGTTATATTGAAATCTAAAGTAATTCTACTTATAGATGTTCCAGCGCGAGTATTAACCATATTATATATCGGAGTGGGTTCAATATTTTTTAGAAGAATTGGAATCTGACCAATTTTTTCCCCTTCTAAAGTAAAACTAAACCAAGGACCAGTTAATTCTTGTTCACTAAGATATATAAGATATTTCCCCTTATATGTAAGTTCTTTAATTGAAAATCCCATGACATATCCTCGGGTATTTCACGTGGCTAAAACGTCATGCCAAATAATTTTGAGAACTATTTTTTTAAACCTCCTTTAACTTATTTTTTTTTTTCATGAATTAGTATATCAATTATTTAAAAAAAAATGAATTCATAAAAAAGTTTGGAATTAAAAGACTAGAGCGTCTCTATAACTCTATAAGCAATATATAAAAATGCATCATTAACATTCTCACCAGTTAAAGCAGAAGTCAAAATATAATGAAACTTGAAATTTTTCGCGATCTCCTTAATTTCTTCTTCACTTATAACAATTTCATTAGTTAAGTCAGATTTATTTCCAACTATAATAGTAGGGATATTACGCTTTACAGATTTTTGGAGATCATTATACCACTTCTCAATGCTATGTAAGTGATCTGTCCTAGTTCTGTCAACTACTATTATAGCTGCATTAGCGCCATTATAAAATTGCGGTCTATTCAAATTAAAATGTTGTTGACCTCCAATATCCCATATGATAAAGTTTATCTTAGAATCATTAGTAAGATCCACTGTTTTTTTACTAATTTGAACACCCAATGTAGATATGTAATCTGACTCAAATTTGTTTTCAACAAATCTTCTTATCAATGATGTTTTCCCAACTTTAAAATCTCCACACATTATTAGTTTATTAGAGTATTCTCCAGTCAATCTTGGTAGGTGACCTTCTCGAGTTTTAGATAACGCCTTTACTATTTCGGGAATTTTAGGAGAGATATCCTCATTTCCATCCAACACCATTTCAATTTTTGTTGCTAAGTGCTCTCCGAAGACCCTTAATTCAATATCAGATACAGATTGATCGGAAACCGTAGTTAATATGGATTGTGGGCCTTTTGAACAAAATGCGAATTTCTTATCTCCAGTTTCTGTGATATTGAAAAAACTATCGGCAGTTCCAAATTCAGTTTTTATTCTGTCTATATAAGTATCAAGAATTGCAGAGAGAGCCCCAATTATCGCATCAGATTCCTCTTCATTTTCCTGTTTAGATTCGGATGCGATAATAAAACCATCTCGATCACATATAGCTACACCTAAAATCCCTTCTACTTCATTAAAGTAATTTAGAATAATTTCTTTAAGAAGTTTAGAACTGGGAAGCTTTTCCATGGATAGTCAAACTTTAATTTTAATTTAATAATAATACGTTAGAAATATAAATATGAGTATTTAGGTATTATGTGAAGTTATATTTACAGACACATACACATGCTATAATATTTTATATTATTTTTTTTTCTTCTTTTAATCATGATAGAAACTTCATCAGATCCAGATATACTCAAGTATGAGGAAAATATAAGTAAAATTTTGGATAGAGCAGTTAAACTCTTTAGAAGGACAAATCTTGAAGAACTCGCGGATAAATGGGATAGAATTCTAAAAACCTATAACTCAAAAAAAAATATTTGCTAAATTACTAACATCAGACTTAGCTACTTAAGGAATTTAAATAATCCATTATATATTTTTGAGCACTATCCGAAACTTGATACAAATCAAAAACTAATGAATCAATTTGTCTTTGGAAGTATTCCATTTCCTCTGCCTTTTCTAAAATTTTTTTTACAAATTCCATTATTTTTTTAGCTTTTTCTTTTTGAATATCAGAAGAAGGAACGACAATAGGCAATTCTTTTATCTTTTCTATTAAAATTCTCGGAAATAACTTTTTATATGTTCCAAAAGATTTAATGAAAAAATAAGAAAATAACGCGGAATTAATAAGCCCTAATAAGTAGAAATGGTTAAACTCAGTTATAGGGGATTTCTGAATTTTTAAATTATAAAACGACTGAGAAGTTAAGGATAATTTATCATCATATGTTGCACAAATTCTACCATTTTGACTGATTTGTCGTATTATAATACGATCTTTATAGTTTGAAAGTTCTTTATAATTTATTCCACCTTTAGATGTATCTATATATTTATAATGAGTTTTTTGATAACGCTGTATTGAGTATAAATATAACTTAAAATCACTTCTCATAGAACGTGCTGGTATTGCATCATGGATTATTTTTTCAATTCTCTGTGTATCTAAGGGTGAACTACATAAAGGACATTTAGATAAATTCTTTGGAATTGGTAAATATCTATTACATTTTTGGCAAAAAATAATCTCCCCTGTTTTAGTTAATTCGACGCCTCTACTCAAATCATACTGAATACCATATTTAGCATTAAGATCCTTAAGTTTAGAAGCATTTTTGATTAAATTCTTAAGAATCAAGGTATCTTTACTATCTAAATGTATTAAGAATTTGTAATCCCACCTTTTAAAATTCTTTTGAGGGATGAATCTTTCTTGTTGGTTTGAAATTTTAATTTTCATTTGGTTTTTATTCCTTTCTAATGCATCGTTCTCTTTTTCTAAGATGATAATTATGTTTGAAACGGTGACATCATTAAATTTAGGACCAGTATAGTAGATCTCTCTGATTTTAGAGTTATTATAAATGTATTTTCTAATGTTAGACCGATAAGAGAGAGCTAATAATGAATCTGGGACAATATAACCAAATAGGCCTCCCTTATTTAATAATTTTAATCCAAGCTCAATAAAAATCTGATAATAGTCATACTGACCACTAACTGTTTCAAAAGCACTTTTTTCAATAATTTTTTTCTGATCACTTGGAATGTCTCTAATGAATATGTATGGGGGATTTCCTACAACATAATTATACTTTACCTGAGTATCTATAGTTAAGGAATCATTATTTATAATATTGAATAAAGGCAATTTATAATTCGGATTTGATTTTTGAATTTGCTTTAAAATTTCAAACAAAATAATATGGATATTAACTTGACATAAAATACATGCAATTGGACTAATATCAATTCCATAGATATTGTTTTTAATACCTGAAATAAGTGATTTAGCTTGATCAATTGTTAATTCTGAAATTACATTGCAATTATAAATTTTGAGCCATCTTTTTATCAATCTTCTGATAGCCTTAATAATAAAACTGCCTGATCCACAACTTATGTCAATTAATTTTTCAGTTTCAATCTCTTTGAAATCAATATACCCTACTCCATCTAAAATGTATTCAACAATTTCTTTAGGGGTGTAAAATTCACCTAATTTTTTCTTTTCTTTATGATCCCGCACATTCTCATATAGACCAATAACAATATCATCATTTGAATGAAATTTATTTAACAAACTTAGATCTCTAAGCACTTCGTTTAGAAAGATCTCATCATTTTCAATATTACTAACTTCCTTATAAAAACTCGTTAAATTTTGAATGATACCATTATCCAGATAATCAATGAATTCTTGCATATAAAAATGTAAATTGTAACTCTTTCTTAAAATTAAATCATTAGAGTATTTCTTTTTTTTTATTTGTAATTTAATAGAAGTAAATATATAATGACATGTTGTGATTAAATTGATTATTTATGAAATTGAGAAAGAAGTTCTAAAATATAGCAAATTTAAATAATATTAAACTATTAGTTTTTTGTTAGTAGAAAGGAATTCATGAATGAATAATGATAATTACAATATTTCTGATCATAGTTTCAGCAATTATTTCTATGATCGGAATTACTTTTCTCTATTTGAATCGAAAGAATTTTGGTAGTAAAATAACCATTTTTTTTAATGGCTCACTTTATGTAGTATTGGGAATATTATTTTTCACTTTTTTCTTCCTATCCTCAGAAATTTCATTCAGAGAAGAAATATCTCTAATATTTTGGTATTTGTCAATAATTTTTTGGATTTTTTCTGTAAGTATGTTTAGCATAATTCATAAGTACGTAATCAATTATGAAAAGCAAGCAGTGTTATCAACTCTTTCATATTCTCTTATTTTTGGGATAATCCTAGGTTTAAGTTTTATTCCTAATTTATATACAATTCAATTAAGAAATGGTGTTTATAGTTTTTTTTTCAATAATTTGCTCCTTTTATCATTTATTTTATTATATAATACTATAATAATTGGAGTAATGAGTTATAATCTTATTAAAAATTTTACCAGAATTAGAAATTCAATCTCAAGAAAAATGTTAGTTAGTATTACTCTTGAATTTTCTATAATTATTGTCATATACTCTTTTTATATCTTGACTCGTTTAATTTTATTTAAATATCTTTATTCTGGATTTTATTTAATAGGAGCTTTTTTTGTTTCCTTTTATTTAATTAAAAAACCCTTTCTTTTTATCGAACTTACCAATAGAATATATGATTTTATTATATTCCATAGAAGTGGAATTTTATTATATTCTTTTAATTTTGAAACGGGAAAAGAATCCGATGAATCTTTGTTAAAAGGGTCTATTTTAATAGGTATTAACCATAT
>JBHLPW010000111.1:0-7381 GCA_048939015.1 Promethearchaeota archaeon | reverse complement strand
GAATAATATAAATTAAATTTTCAATATTATTTCTCAAATTATTTATCATAGCGATTTGGTATAAATCTTGATAACCATCATTCTTACCTTTAAAGAATTCTAAGTATTTTTGAGTCTCTTTATGTTTTCTTATATATCCTAAATATAGATAGGGGGGATTAGTTATATGATAAAGGGGGAATTGGGTGTCATTCAAAAATTCAGGAAAACTTTCTAAATTATCTCTTAATTTAATATTTTGATGGGCGATTTCGGAAGGGATTCCATAATATTCAGCATTATTAATACATTTTTCAATCATTACAGCTTGAACATCATATAAATAAATATGTTCTTTAAAAAACTGAATTCGATTATCTGAGGTAATTGAGTCTAAAATAGGTAAAATTAAATTTCCTTCTCCAGCATACAAATCTACCCAAGTATAATCCCATAAACTACCTTGAATTTCAGGAAATATATATTTTATAAAAATGTCTTTTGAAGTTAAATGAACTCCCAAGGATCTTCGATGTTTATTCTCTTTAAAGTCTTGTATGTTGTTTCCCATCTCTGCTTGACACTCTAACTTTCGGATAATTTTATTAATAACTTAGTTCCAATATAAGTTTATGATTGATTGGATTATAATGATATTTTATCAACTATATACTTTAGGGTACTTGAATCTTGAACAAATCTTTTTTACCAATTTACTATTATTACTAATTTTCCGGGGAATATACGTTGCAACCTATTATTTCAATTACTATAAGGATCGAAATCAAGAGCTAGAAGAGGGGGTAAAGCTCTATACTAAGAAAGAGAAAATATATTTTAGTATTAAACAAATATCTATTGTACTTTTTGGGATGATTTACTATCCCATAACGATTTTCATTTGCTTTTATTCACTACTAGTAAGCTCTAACTTTGGAAAAAAAATTGGAGATAACCTTCGCTTAAAACAAGTGATATTTTTAGCAAAACTTATTAATATTTTTGCTCCACTAATCGGTATTTTTTGGTTTCTATTATATGATTTGGATTATTATTCAATCGCAGCAATAGGGATTAGCTTACTAGCCTATTTCCATTATGGACTAAAAAATTCTTCTCTAACACTTTCCAAACTGATACAAAAATATGATAGGCGATATTTTAATAAATTTCCTAAAGCTGTTCAAATTGTATTGATGTTCCTCTTAATCGCAACCCCAACAACAATATTATCTGTATCTGCTGCTTATGCTCCTCCAGAGAAATCTACGTACATGGTTGAAATGAGGGATGGTGTAAGATTAGCTACAGATGTTTATCTTGCTCCAGGTTCGTTTGGTTCACCTAGACCTGTAATTTTGATTAGAACTCCCTATGGTAAAAATGGAATGGAAATTTATAAAACCTTTTACTCAACACAAGATTATCACTTAGTTATGCAAGATTTAAGAGGAACTCACGATTCTGAAGGAGGAGACAGATTCTTAATATTCTCTAAATCATATCAAGATGGTGTTGATACTATTAATTGGATTTTAGATCAAAATTGGTGTAATGGTAAAATAGCCAGTGCTGGAGCCTCTGCTCTTTGTATCAATCAATACTTTTATGCAGGAATGAATCCTGAAGGATTAGTAGCACAACAATTATGGTTTGGTACTCCAGAGCTATTTGATCATGCGATATATCAGGGATCATATCATAAGTCCTTAGTTGAAACTTGGATTGAAGGCGTTGCTCCTCAAAACTTTGAACATCATATGGACACAATATTTAGGTTATTTCCTAAAAATGAAGCTTTGTATAACTCTACCTCCTTATCAATACCGATAGGACCAACTTTTTCCAATGTTAGTGTAGCTGCAATCCATGTGGGAGGCTGGTATGACCATTTCCTACAGGGGACTATTGATGGATATATCGGATATGATGATTATAGTCAAATAAGTGCACGTGGTAAACAAAGACTTATAATGGGACCATGGACTCATGTGAATTTATTAGGCTCAACTATGCAGGGAAATTTGACATATCCTTCAAATTCTGTAGGGTTTAATTTGGCTTTCAATTGGGAACAAGAAGTTTTTGATTACGCTCTCCTTGGAAAGTCTACAAATTGGGATGGTACTCGCGTTGCATATTATTTAATGGGAGATGTCGATACACCTTCTGATAAATGGAATTATTGGAGATATGCATATGATTGGCCACTTGACTATATTGATGATAAATGGTACTTCACGTCTACGGGGAGTATAATTAATGGCTCTCTTCTTCTAACAACAAATAAAAATTATACATATCTATATGATCCTCGAGATCCTGTACCAAATAGAGGTGGACAGAATGAACCCTTTGATATTGAAGGGCCTTATGATCAAAGACCTGTTGAAAATAGAGCTGACGTATTAATTTTCGAAACTCCTATATTAAATGAGACTGTAGAGATTGTAGGCAGAATATGGGGTAATTTATTTGTAACCTCAAACTGTACGGATACAGATTTCACGGTAAAATTAAGCGATGTATATCCAGATGGGCGGTCTATGTTAATAACAGATGGATCGTTAACTACCAGATCAAGGTTTAACTATACGACCGATGTATTTATGACAGGAAATCAAAAAGATGTTTATAAATTATTAGTAGATTGCTGGTCAACAGCATATTGTTTTGGGCCAGGGCATAAAATACGTGTGGCAATTTCGAGTTCGAATTATGCTCGCTTCGCAGCTAACCCAAATACAGGAGCTCCATTTGCCACCAATTATTTGAAATACAACATTGCTAATAATACGCTACTTACGGGGCCAGATTATCCTTCCTGTATTATTTTACCACGTTTAGTAAATTTGAGTGCAACTCATGTTTCATATTAGTAAAATATCTTAATTTACTTCATTCTTTTTTGAATAGAATAAGAAAGTAAAAAAATTAAAAAAAAAAATTTAATTAATTATTTCAAAAATTTGTATTTTTCAGCTTTAATGATTCTATAAAAATCTTCTATTGTAGTTAATATGATTATTACTATTATTACACCAGCAATTCCTCTGAAAATCTCATAATATTCAGGGGAAATTCCGATATTTGTGAGGATAGCTCCCGGTTCGTTAACTACTAAAATTGGAAATATCTCTGGTCTATTCATCATTAAAACCACTACTGAAATTGATGCAAGTTTAATCCCTATCGTAAAACCATGTAGAATTTGATGGGCAAAAAATTTCCTATTTCCTAATAAACCCCTACTCAAATCTAAGATCCCTTCCACTACCATGTATAGACCAGCATATGACACGTATAGTAGAAATTCAGCCTCAATTAAACTTGTTACTGCAGGAATGGGTAATACTATTAAGAATACCCCAAAAACAATTGATATAACTCCGCCAATGATTACTTCTACAGGCTTTATATATGGTTTTATTGGTCTTTTCTTTATTTCTGTAATTGGTATTCCTTGTTCACGAGCCAGTTCAAGCTCTTGTTTTTCTTTCTCTCTTATTTTCTTAGATTTAAAATCTTCAGGAAAATAACCTTCCATTGATAATCCAACAAAAATTAAAGTGATTATTGCAAATATCGCAAAACATCCATTTTGTATTCCAAGGAATATATTTCCAAAAAATTGACCAATATCAACATTCCCAAAAATAAAATCTACGACTTGAGAGATAAGAGTAATTCCAATTACTACAGCAAACAAAATTCCAAGTGCTTTCAGATAATAAGGCCATAGTTCCATAGTGATGTAAACTTTTGGTGTTCCTCGCCGTTTATATTCCTTTGCTATATTCTCTGGAGTGCCCATATGAGAAATAGCCATTTGAACAGATTCAACTGTAGGTTGACCCATTCCTGATAATTCTTCTGCTTTACTCCAAATGTGATCCTCAAGTTCAGCTAAGATTTCTGTATGTTCTTTCTTGTCTTTTAGCCATTCAGGCAATTTTGATTTAACTTCCTTCAAATAGTCTTTTATCATATCTGTCATTTGTTTTTCAATCATTTTTCATGCCTCTTTCTTTTAATTCTTTTTCGATATTATGTCCACATACATCACAAAACCGAACGTCAAGATTATTAAGTTCAATTTTGTTAGCACACATCGGACAAAATAAATATTTTTCTGATTTTAAATTAACACTTACATCAAAGAGTGGTGCTATAGCTTCAGTTAATTTACTATAAAATCCAGCAAGATGGTTGAATATTTTATACCCATAGTCAGTTACTCTATAAAATTTTCTTCTTCTTCCTGATTCTTCTCTTTCAGATTTTATAATATTATCATCTTCTAACTTCCTTAATATTGGATAAAGTGTTCCTTCCTCTATTACTAGCATCTCATTTGTTTGATCCGTGAGATCTTTTAAGATTTTATAACCATGCAAACCCTCTTCACCCGCTTGTATAAGAATAGATAGTATACAAAGTGAACTTATACCTCTATTAATTTCAGTTTCTTGTCTTTCTACGTACTCTCTAAACTCTTTTGAAGCTATTAAAGCTTTTGAATCTAATTCTCTTATCCGTTTTATCATAATTTTCGACTCCATTGTATTAATTTTTAAGTTTATTTTTTTTAATTTTTAATAATATAGTATTCTATGAATACTATATTATATACAGTATATAAACTTTACTATTGAAAGAAATTTCAAAACTTTATATTTTCACCATTTTTTACTAAAACAAGTTGAAATTTTTAGAATTAGAACTTAAATCTATATATGAACTCTGATAATACACCTGTAATTATAGGTGCCGCTCAAATCACTCAACATAAAGATATAGATAATCCTCTCGATCCACTTAATTTAATTGCGAAAGTATGTAAAAATGTTATCTTGAAATTAGGAAAAGAAAATCTGCAAAATATCATCGATACAATATATATGTCAACAATTTCAAGTTGGGTTTATGGGGATCCTCCTGAAAAATTAAGTCGTCTCCTTGAAATAACACCACAGCAATATTTTATAGCGCCTATAAGTGGAAACACACCTCAATTATTAATTAATAAAGCTGCTAAAGCTATTTCTTCAGGAGAAAGTAATTGTATTCTTATAACTGGAGGAGAAGCCTCTTATTCTAAATATCGTGCTAATAAGAATAAAATTTCCTTAGAATGGCCAAAACCACCTCCAGGAGCGGTAGATAAAGCTCGAAAAGCAATTATATACTATTTGAGCGAGTTTGAAAATAAGTATAATCTCAAAAATCCCACATTTATCTATGCTTTAATTGAAACGGCTTTAAGATCCTCTTCAGGACGAAATTTACAAGAACACTTAGATTATATAGGTAAGAGATATGAACGTTTTTCGAGTATTGCTTCAGAAAATCCTTATTCTTGGATTCAACGTAAATTTAATGCAGAAGAAATTATTACCCCTAGCTCTGAGAATCGTATAGTCTGCCATCCATACACAAAACGAATGGTTTCAAATTTATATGTTGATCAAGCAGCTGCAATTATTATAACAAATGAATCTATAGCAAAAAACCTAAGTCTTGAGAGAAAATTTTGGGTATATCCAATGGGTGGTGCAGATATTCACAACATTTTTTATATGACTCAACGTCCTCAGTTATATGATTCACCAGCAATAAAAGAAGCATCAAAACTTGCATTAAAGCAGGCAGGTTTAAAATTAGAAGATATTGACCTTTTTGATCTCTATAGCTGTTTTCCTTGTATGGTTGAAATTGCTCGACAGGAAATTGGAATTCCTAACGATGATCCACGTGATTTAACAATTACTGGAGGACTTTCATTTTTTGGAGGTCCTTTTACCAGTTATTCCATGCATCCTATAGTAACTGCTGTTGATCTTATTCGAAAAAACCCATCAACAAGAGTAATGATTCTAGCAAATGGAGGATATAATACGTCAGAATCAATTGGGATATATGGAAACAAACCTCCTGCTTTAAGTTGGAAAAAATTTGAATATAATGATATACAAGAAAGAATAAATGCAGAAGCATTACCAGAACCAGTAGAAGAAGCAAATGGAGTACTAAATATTGAAGCATATACTATTATCTATGATAGAAATGGCTCACCAGAAATTGGCATAGTAATGGGTAAGTTAGAGAGTGGAAAAAGAACTTTTGCTACTATCTCATCAGATTCAAAAACTCTTTCAAAGCTAGAAAAAGAAGAACTTGTAGGAAAAACATTTTTCGTTAAATTTAACAATGAAACAAAACAAAACAACCTCAATATTGAGTTTTAGAGATATTCATAAAATAATTTTATGTGTTTTCTCTTAAAATACAAAATTTTCCTAAAATTCAACGAAATTATTTAAGTTAACGAGATCAAAACAATTAAATAACGGTATTAAGATTTTATATATAAGGAGACGGGTTAAGAATATATTGAATTCAGTTTCCGGGTAGAATAAATTTTATATTCATATAATGTTAATATTATAATAATAAGGGTATTATAAGATGGGCAACCAAAAAAGTTCATATAAGGAATTCATTGATCCAATTATCTTAAAAATGAAAAAAAATAGCAAATACCTTTATGATACTCTTACAAAGCCTAAGATTGTAAAAATTTCAATTTATGTTAGTTTAATCACATTTTTACCAGGACTAATTACTGGATTGATAGTTGCAATCAATTTTGGTTCTCTTCATTATAGTCTTTGGTATAATTGGATAAGCGATTTAGGATCTCTTATATATACTCCCGCTCCCTTTATTTTAGATTTAACTTGCATATTAAGTGCAATATTTATTGTTCCACTGATCTTGAATTTAAGTAGATTGTATAGCTCCCACCAAAATTATAAATTGGATAACTCAAAGAAGGAGCGTTATACTATCTTGTTTAGAAGAATATTTGGTTATATTGGAGTGGTCTGTCTTTTTGTTGGAGTTATTGGTATGTTTTTTGTAGGAGTGTTTAGCTTAGATCGATCTCCATTTGATTTACATTATTATTTCGCTTCATCCGCTTTTGGTGGATTTGCCTTTGGAGCTTTTTTCACCGGGTTAGCAATTATTTTAAGGAAAAGAATATTTCCTAAAACTGTTGGTTATTTTATGATATTTGGACCTTCAACAGCTTGTATTTTATATATAATCGCACCAGCACCATTAACACGCCAACTACTTGAATGGGTACTTATGTTTAGCTCACTTGCTTGGTACTATGTTGTTGTTTTCATTACTTTACAAAAGTTAAATTCAATTCTCTTTTTTAACCCTAATTTTTCATGGTAAGAGGGTTATAATCTGGTGTTATATACGACATCAGATTATATGCAATATTTAAAATTGCTTATTTAAAAATGGACCCCATTAGTTTTAATAAAATCCCAGATTTAAAACTAATTAATATCATAATGAGTAAATATTTTTTTAAAAATTTGGA
>JBHLPW010000110.1:0-7551 GCA_048939015.1 Promethearchaeota archaeon | reverse complement strand
AATAGTCCCCCCAATTTCGTCCATATGTGCTAGTATGGCAATAGCTTTTTTACTAGATTTTCCATTGATTTTGATATAATAATTACTAAGCGAATCGGTTTTAATTTCAATGCCCTTATTAATGAAGATCTTCTCTAATTCTTTTTTAAAAAGTTCTCCACGAGCTCTCTCTAACCCACTAGGTGCTCTAGCTGAAGAAAGTGTTTTAATTATCCTAAAAATCTCCGTTTTGTCCATAATATTCCACGTACTTGATTTTAGAATTTTTATTTTTAACCTAAATAGAATTAAGATTTATATTTCAATAAGATTGCGATTTTATGAAATCATTTATTAATTTCGAAGAATATCTACATATAAAACCTATCATGATTGGTGAGGCTGAATAAATAAGATCAATAGAATTATTCTGTGTATTATTGATGACGTCCGATCTGAACATTTCTTTGATTTCATTAATAAAGGATTAATGCCAAATTTAAAGAAATTAATGGAAAACGGTATTTATTCAGAGAATTGTATTACAGACTTTCCTCCAATTACATATCCTACGCAAGTATCTATGTTGACAGGAACTTATACAGGTAATTTTAAAAAAGAATTATGTCATGGAGTTCCTTTGTTGAATTGGATGGAAAGAGATTATTCTCCACCAATTTTGAGAGAATATGCCTCTACAGACTTAGAAATCTATAAAATCAATGAAGATATGAGTAATAATTGTAGAACTTTGCTTGAAATGGTAGGAGATGGCAACACAGCGAGTATTGCACAGTTTATTAATAGAGGGGCAGATTACATTTTCCCGGAAAGAAAAACAAAACTTGCCATGCTTTATCTTATTTTAAAGTATTATCCAAGTGTAAAAAGAAGATTGGTAAGGTCAAATTCTGTTCTTGCCCAAAAATTAATTGAGGTATATGAGAAGCCAAGAAAATTTTTTGAAAATTCAGAACCACCAATCGCATCTTTATTATGGTTTATGTCTTCCGATTTGCTGATGCATAAATTTGGTTTCGACTCATTTATTTATAAATTGAATTTACTACATATTGATAAAGTTATTGGATTTATTATTAATAATTTAGATAGATTGGGTTATTTAGACGACACTGCTATTGCTATAACATCAGATCATGGTAACTATAAGGCTAGTAACATTGGAAACTTAAACCCCTTTTTTAATCAGAATAAATTAGTGAATTACCATCCAATTAAAAAAAAACAGGGAAATATGGATCTTGCCTATTTTGCGGGTGCAGGATTTTTCTATTTTAAAGGTTTTGATAATATAAAATTTAAAAATGGTTGGGGGTATCCCACACTTAAAGAGCTTGAGAATTTTGGTCCTAAAAGAATAAATCTATTAAAGGATTTATTTAAAATCGATGGAAGTCGTTTAATGTTTTATAAAGATGAACATAATAACTATAAAAAAGGAATTATTCATCTAAAAAGAAAAATTAAGGATACTGGAAAAATAATAACGGGAAGGATTGAATATAAAGGAAATGGAAGGACATTTAGTACGCGATACATTTCAGATAGTGATGAGCAGGATATATTCGGCTATATAAATGATAATACAACAAATAAGTTATTAGATAATAAATTTCACTCGATTCAGGAATGGTTAGAAGCTACATATCATTTGGATTATCCAGCGCACCTCGACTTAGTACCTCGCCACCTTAAAAATCCGAGGAGTGCTGATATTATCCTTATTAACGATGAATCTATAAAATTCGGCATACATCATGGAAAGCACAAAAGCAAAAATCTTTATGACCATGATATTGGGATACGAAAATGTATGGTTGTTCCTCTAATTATAGGAGGATCATTAGAAATTCCTCAAAAGAAAGTCAAAGTCTGTAAAATCACAGATATTGTACCAACATTACTAAGTTTTATAGGAAAAAAAACACACGAGAGTGTTGTCGGAGAAAGTCTATTGTAATAAAGTATCAAAGATATATATTTCTATATAGGATATATAGGATATATAGTAAAACTATTCAAATAACTCATAATTATCTAATTTTAAAAAGGATTCTGACTTCAGCCTTAAATAAAATCTATATAGGAAATTAGAAAGGAAATTTTATGAAGAAATGGATTTTATTTCTAATCATTTTGATATTAGGAATCTCATTTGGTATCTTGTTCGCTTATATTGATACTTTTATTAGATCTTTTATTTAAACTATAATTTAATAACCCTCAGAAGACTATGAATCAATTACGTAAAGTAAAAAAGCAAAATAAAATTTCAATAGCGATAGTTTTCATTTTAGGGTTTCTTATTGGAAGTTTCTCAACTAATCTTATACTTGGGACTGCTACACAGAAAACTCATATAACAATTATATATAGTTCTGAGAAGGCTAGTTGGATGACAGTTGCTTATTCGAATTTTATTGAAGAATGGCAAAATACCCATCCGGACGATCCAATTAGTATAGATATGCATCCATATGGTTCATCAGATTCAATAATTTCAATATTAAATAATGAGATATCTCCAACGATATGGAGCCCTGCGAGTTCAATTTGGATGCCTATTTTAAATAAAAAATGGGCAGATTTAACTAGTACTTCAGATCCTATAGTAAATATAAGTAGAGCAGTAAAGATAATATATTCTCCAATAGTCATTGCTACATGGGAAGCATTTAATTCAACTCATAAAATTAGTGGATTTGCAGATGTTCATGATCTAAATTTAAATCAAGATGTTAGTATTAGAATGGCTCATACTGATCCACGTTTATCAAATTCTGGGTTCATGAGTGTTATTATGGCATTATCCGCAGTTTCCGGGACGCCCTCAGAAAATTTATCAATAAATGATCTAACTAATTCTAATAATCAGCAGTGGTTAAGGGATTTCGAATCAAGTGCTGTGTTATATGGAAAATCTACCGGATTTTTAGCCCGTTATATGAAAAGTGAAGGGCCAAGTGCTTTAAATATAGCGTTTTTATATGAAAATTTAATAAGAGATATTTCAAGCACTGCTACAGGAGGTAAAATAATAGCTATTTACCCAGAGGAAGGAACTTTATATAGCGATCACCCTTTTTGTATATTAAATGCTGATTGGATTACTCCTAAACAAAAATTAGTAGCAGAGGCATTTCTCGATTTTCTTAATGAGAATGAAACCGTTGCATCTGCATTACAATATGGTTTTAGGCCTATTGATCCCTCAATTCCTTTAGATCCCAAAGTCTTTAATTATGAAAACAACGGAATTGCCTTCAATCTTACTATTCCAGAATTAAAGATTCCTAAGGATGGTGATATTTTATTGAAAGTTCCAGATTTATGGCTACTTTGTAAAGCAACAGCATAAGAGGTAATGGAGATTAAAACATACAAAAAAAATAAGAACGGAATTCAGTATCTGGAAGAGAATTATATTGATGAGGAATTAAGCTTACCTATTAGTTTAAGAGTAGATAGATTTTTTTCTAAACCTATTTACCGAAGAGGTTTGGATAGTATTGTTATAATTTTCTTTTTATTGGTTATTATAGGTCCTGTAATTAACATATTTTCTACTATTTTATTAAATATCCCTGCTATTAGTCAAGATGTATTTAATGATGAATTATTAGGAAATCTGCAATGGCTCAATATTTTACGTTCTCTTGGTTATTCATTCACTATAGCCGCAATTGCCGTTGGAATTGATATCATTATAGCATTCCCTATTTCAATTATATTAACACGTTATAATTTTAAAGGGAAAAAAATTCTTGATGCTTTAGTAGATTTACCTATGGCAGTTCCCACAAGTGCTTTGGGGTTTTCTGTATTGCTATTTTGGGGGATTTTTGGAATTGAACCGGGATTTACATTAATCCTATTTGGCCATGTAGTTTTCACCTTTCCTTATATTGTGCGAAATATGAAGATTGTGTTGGAGAAAACTTCTACGTTATACGAAGATGCCGCTCGTACCCTAGGTGCACCAGGATTTACAGTTTTTCGTACGATTACATTACCAATGATGAAAGAAGGTTTAATTGCAGGAGCAATTTTAGCATTTACAAGAAGTCTAGGTGAAACAGGAGCCACTATAATACTTTCAGGTTTGGTTGAAACTGCACCTATTATGATTGTAGGATTTAGAAGACAATTAGAGATACCATCTGCCTCACTCTTGGCAGGGATTTTAATAGCAATTTCATTATTACTTCTTTTTTCAATTAAATTTTTGACTCGAAAAGTAGGATTTCCTGTGAAATCAGTATGGCCTAAGATAGAACGATTCCTGAGTCGTAAAAACTTAAAATATTTAAGAGATATTATAGCTTTGGTAATTCTTCTTATTTTTATTCTTGTTCCTGCTTTTTATATTATTTTTGAGTTATTTGGAGAAAATTTATTAGGTGAGATGTTTTTAGAACAAGATTATAAATGGGCGTATTTATACACGAGTTTTATTTATTCAATTGAAGTAGGTGCTTTAGCTGTCTTCATCAACCTTATCTTTGGGATTCCATTTGCTTTTATAATTACCAAAAGAAACTGGGGTAGGATTATAACAGTTTTAGATACTATTTTAGATATTCCTATAGCAATACCTTCAGCAGCATTAGGTTTTGCAACATTTCTATTTTGGGGCCCTGCGGGTATAGGTTTATTTCAATCGGGATTTTTAATGATTCTATTTGTCCATGTAGCTTTTACTTTTCCTTATATGGTTAGACCTATTATAGGGGTATTGGAAACTTCAAACAAAGGAGTTGAGGAAGCAGCTCGAACTTTAGGAGCATCTAATTTAACAGTATTTAGAAAGATTACTCTTCCAAATATAAAACAAGGAATTATTGCTGGTTGCATCATGGTATTTACTCGTTCTTTAGGAGAAACTGGAGCTACTATTGTAGTAATGGGGAATATTAGGACTGTTCCAGTCCTTATAGTTGACTGGGTTGAGGCAAATGCATTTCCAAGTGCCATATTTGCTAGTATAGTTGTTATAATTTTCAGCGCCTTATTGATTTTTGCTTTACGAACAATTAAAAAAAAGGGAGGAAATTAATATACCATCTATAGAATTAGTAAATGTTACCAAAACTTTTAATGAAGGGCAAGTACTAGCAGTTGATAATATTTCCTTAAAGATTGATGATGGAGATTATGTCTTCCTTCTTGGACCTACTGGATGTGGTAAAACAACTACATTAAGAATGATTGCTGGGCTTGAAGAACCAACTAAAGGAGACGTGCTAATAGACGGAAAAAAAGTAAAGGGAATTCCACCTGAGAATAGAGATATGGGTTTTATTTTTCAGCATTTCGAAATCTTTGAGCACTTAACTGTATGGGAAAATGTTTCCTTTGGATTAGAGATGCGTGGCTATGAGGATGATTATATTATAAAAGAAGTTGAAAAAGCATTAAATACAGTGGGATTGTTAGATTATGCAGATGAATATACAAACATATTTGGAAACCCAGGTTTACAGAAGTTAGGGATCGCTCGAGCTATCGCAACTGGAGCTAAAATTCTAATCATGGACGAACCACTTGGTTCATTAGATCCAAAAGTATCAAAAGTTTTTCGCCATGAGCTACGAAACCTAATAAAGGATTTGGGTTTAACAGCTATTCATGTAACTCATAATCAAGAAGAAGCAATGGCTATAGCAGATAAAATAATAATTATGAGATCTGGAAAAATTCTTCAAATGGGAACTCCATATGAATTATACGAAAATCCAAATAGTATTTTTGTTGCAAATTTTCTCGGAGAGACTAATTTTCTTCAAGGTTTTGTATTGAAACTATTAGAAAATGAAAAGATTAATGTATGGATTCGATTAGGTGGTCCAAAAATAATTTGTAATAATATTAGACAACAATTTAATCTTGATGATAATGTTGTTCTTGCTTTTCGTCTTGAAGATGTTTATTTATTTCCAATAGATTATGATTTCGAAACTAGTCAATATGAATGGTCTAAAATGCAATTTTTTTCTGCTATTTTGCAAACTTCAAGATTTATAGGATCAACTAAAAGATTTTATTTAATGTTAGATAATGGAGATAATTTTATGTCATTAAAGCCTGGAAATTTTGAGGAAAACTTTATTCCAGGAGAAGAATTGATTATTGGTATTCATATGGATGATATATATATATTTCGAACTCCTGTAAGTTTACTTAATGAAGTTTCTTTAACATAATAGAAATAGTGATAAAAAATGGTTAAAATTGAATTAAAAAAGGTCTCGAAATCTTTTAGAAATTTTCAGGCTCTTGAAAATATTTCACTTGAAATTAAGGATAAAGAATATTTTATAATTTTAGGTCCAACTGGAGCTGGTAAAACTACTCTACTCAAAATTATTGCTGGTCTTTTAAAACCAGATATGGGTAAAATTTTATTTGATGATAAAGAAGTAACCAAGTTAACTTCTGGTGAACGTAATTTAGGTTTCATGTTCGAAAATTATGCTCTGTTTCCTCATATGAATATCGTAGAAAATATATCTTATAGTGGCAGAGTTCATGCTCGAGATTCAAATCAAACACAAATTCTTGTTGATCAAGTACTAATGATGACTTTACTAACAGGAAGAAATACTGCAATACCTGATGAGTTAAGTGGAGGGATGAAACAACGGGTAGCTTTATGTCGAGCTCTTTTGAATTTAGAACAATCAAAACTTTTAATATTAGATGAACCCTTAAAAGCACTCGATGCGGGACTTAGAATGAATTTACGACGAGAATTATTATTAATGGCAAAGTCTAAAGAATTAAATTTGACAGTTATACATGTAACCAATGAAGAGGAAGAAGCAATGATGGTTGCTGATCGTTTAGCTATAATGAACCAAGGAAAAATTATACAAGTTGGAACACCTGAAGAAATTTATTATAATCCAATAAATCTATTTGTCGCTAACTTCATGAGTGAAATAAACATTTTTGAAGGAAAATGCATAAAAAACAGAGACCCAACTTGGGATATTTTTAAAAAATCTAAACATGGCGACAAATTTTTTGCAAAAATTCATGAAGAATCGGTTCCGGTCCCATTAGATATTGGTTTTGATGATATGGGTGCTGCTTATGTTAAGAAAGAAAAATCTAATATGTTAAATCATGGCGATAAGATAATATTGGTTGTTCGAGCTAATCATTTAAAGTTAAGATTAGGAAATCGAGTAGAACATAAAAAAAATGCTGTCTTAGGAAAAATAAATCGCCGAAAGTTTATGGGAGTTTTTTATCGATTTGAAATTATAATTAAAATAAAAGGGCAAGAAAAAATTCTGATTGTAACAATTCCAGCAACCAAGGAAGTCCATAATACATTCCTAGAGAATTTGGATGTTACAATTTATTTTCCTAAAGAATTAGGTATTATCTTTAAACACCCAGGAGATCAATATATAAAAGAAGTTTTAAAATTAGAATAAAATTAATTAAAAAAGAAGAGGTCTTAAAAAAATGAGTTCATTATTTAAATTTTTTCAATCAAGAAATCAAGAAAGTGCAATTAATAAAACACTAGTCCATATGCAA
>JBHLPW010000052.1:0-34320 GCA_048939015.1 Promethearchaeota archaeon | reverse complement strand
ATAGAGAAGTTCTACAGGACATCCAGATGTAGCCCATGCTGTTGGTTTTCCATCTCGATAGGCTTGTTCAATTGCTAAATAATGCCTACCCATAATGTTTTTCAATCCTTGTGTAGCATTTAACATTTTACTCTTCTTTTCTGGCATTCATATCACCTTCAAATCATTTCAGCAAAAGCTTCAAATCTTGTTGATAGTTGTTTATATTGTTCCCTATTATATAACATTTCTATAAAAAGATACGGAATTTCCAGTTCCTTAAATTTTTTATTCATATATGGATGATCATAAAGCATAGGTTCACAGAATTTCATTGCAATGTTAATAATTCCATCTATTTCATATTTTTCGGTTAAAAATTTCAAGAATTCAAACCTATTATACGATGGCATTTTTGTAGAATATGTTGGTTTACTTAAATGATATTCAGCAATCGCCTCCAGAGGATCTTTATCCTCCTTAATAGTATCCCAAAAGTATCTAGATCCAATACAAATGTCATCTGCTACTACTTGAAACCCTTTATCTTCTAAAAATTTTAAAAAATCTGTATCGTCGATAACTGACCCTGTTAGTAATATTCGTTTCATCTTCCTTTCAGTAAAACGAGTTTTGTTTTTTAATTCAATTAATTTTTCTTTTAAAAGCTCCAAAACTTTCTTTTTATCATCCGTTTGGGATAATTTAACTAATTCATGAAATTCTGAACCTTTTAAAATCATTTTACTTCTAAATTCGGAGATATCTTTTAATAATTTACGAATATGATTGGTTGTTTTGATCGCTTCCTTTATTCTTTCAGACTGAATTTTAGTTTGAAATTTATTTTCGATTTGAGATATCAATTCTTTAAGATCATTAATAAAAAAATTCTGGGCGATCTTATCTCTTTTTAGCGGTACATTTAAATAGAATAAGAAATCAGAATCAACAGATTCCACCCAAATATCAAATTCTCGGTTTGTACAATCGCAACCATGACTCGTTACGACTCCTTTAACATCTGGGTCTAAACCTCTTAATGACTGTTCAAGAACATTTTTAGCCCAAACACAATGCGTAGGGGGTACATGCTCATTTACTCTATCATGTTCAATTGATGGATTTCCTAAAAGTCTATAAGGAGTGAAGCCTGCAGCCATAAAAATTTCCTCAGGCGTAACAACATCAACGTCGAAATAGGCTAGTTTTGCCATATTTATCCCTGTGAAATTAAATTATTATATTAAAATTATTGTTCTAAATCCTTAAATATTTAAAAAAATATTTATTTAACCCTTGTATTCAATAATTATCAAAGAATAATTTTTTGAAGTTTAAATTTCAATGTCTCAACCTACAATTCACAGAACTTTATCAAAAGCGATTCTGAAAGATGAAGTCAGGATTAAACTAAAGATTTGGAATACATATTTAACTGGGAAACTATCTAAATTCGACAATTATATGAATTTAATTGTCAAAGATGCCAAAGAAATATATTTTGGTCGTGGTGGAAAGCGTAGCAAAGATTTAGGTACTGTTCTTATACGGGGGGCTTCAATAATTTTTATAGGACAGGATCGTGAGAAATTAATTTTCGCTCAAGATGATGAGGTTAAATTGATGTATAGAGAAGAAGTGGATGAGGTATGAATCAAAGGAGAGTGTGATTAATGGGAAAAGGAACACCAAGCAAGGGGAAAAAGAATAAAGCAGCATCTCATAAAACCTGCCGACGATGTGGAAGACACTCTTATCATCGCAGAAAGAGATTTTGTGCATATTGTGGATTTGGAAAGACTGCAAAATTAAGACAACCGGGTTGGCGAAATAGAACAGCTCCATTTAACGGAACAAAATCTTTTTATAGAGGAGCTAGAAAAGTAAAGGCATAGTAAAATCTTTTTTATGAAATTCAAAGGACTTTAGCTTATTTTGTAAGTGTAAGTTTCTTATATTAAAATCTATTTATATCATCTATCAATAAATGATTAAACTTTAAATCGTTTTAGAAGACTAATGAAAGATTTAGCTAATGATAGTCTTAATAATGAACTTGAAAGATTAATTAATTTTAGTGATATTATTGGATTAGCATTAGTAAACCGAAATGGATTATTGATCTCATCAAGATTACCAAGAGATATTGACGAAAGACGATTTGGGGCATTGGCAGCAACTATCTTTGAAGCGATTGAAACCACTACATCAAGTTTAGGATCTTCGCAAGTTAAAAATTTAACTATAGAATATGAAAACTATCAACTTATTGTTGTAGAAGTAGATGAAAACACAATCTTAGTATCTTTATTTGATTTGCAAGTAGATTTAGGTTTAGTCTTCATCGAAATTGAAGAATTTGTAAAAAATTTCAAAAAAATTAGGGAAGAGTGAGTTATTATTCTAACAGAAAATCAAAGAAAAAGATATTCGAGACAAATTATTTCTCCTGAAATTGGAGAAAAAGGTCAAGAAATACTATCAAAAATTAAAGTTCTTCAAATTGGTGCAGGTGGATTAGGTTCTCCATTTGCTTTATATCTCACGGCTGTGGGAATAAACGAATTAACTATAATTGATAACGATATTTTGGATATTTCAAATTTACAAAGGCAAATTCTTTATAATGAAACGCAAATAGGAGAAGATAAAGTAAAAGCAGCAAAAGACGTATTAATGAAACTTAATTCAGAAGTTAAAATTATTACTTATAAAGCGTATGTAGATGAAAACTCCATCAAGCAATATCTTAAGGAAAAAAAATATGATTTCATTGTAGATTGTAGTGACAATTTTAAAACTAAATTTTTGGTTAACAGAATAGCTATTGAGAATAATTTACGATGTGTAATTGCAGGAATTAAGGATTTTTATGGTCAAATAATAACTATCAATCCAAAAATATCTGCTTGCTATCATTGCATCTTCCCACAAGTAGATACACCTCCAAATGAGGGTCCTTTACCAGTAATTGGCGTTACTCCTGGAATTCTGGGAACATTAGAAGCTTTAGAAGTAATAAAAACTGCGTTAGGATTACCAAACTTAGAAAATAAATTATTAATGGTTAACCTTATAGATTTAAGATTCAATGTTATAGAAGTAGTTAAAAGTGAAGAATGTTTCTGTTCAAGATGAAAAATTACACTATTAACGCAATTTTTATAAATGACTATATTTAGGGTTTTTTTCAAAAAAAGTTTTATACCTTTTTCCCCTGTCCGCATAGTCTCCCGAAGTTTTCTTACCAATGTATTCTTCTTCTTCCGGAAATTCTTTTAAAAATTTAGCTGGTATGCCTGCCCATAACTGTCTTCTAGGTATTTCTTTATTAGTAGTGACTGCACCAGCAGCAATCATAGAACCATCATTCATTTTGGTGTTATGAAGTACATTGCTACCAATACCAATCAAACATCCATTACCTATTTCTATTGGTCCATGAATCATCGCATGATGTCCAATTATGCAATCTGAGCCAATAGTAACTGAGGTTCCCATTTCCATATGAATAGTAACATTTTCCTGTATGCTTGTATTTTTTCCTATCTTTATTGGTCCTGAATCTCCTCTTAAAACCGCCCCAAACCATATATTGCTCAATTCTCCTATTGTTACGTCCCCAATGATAACAGCACTTGGTGCAATATACGCAGACTCATGTATTTGTGGTTTTTTTCCAGTTCTTGGACATGGCATTATAATTGGCATTTTTATTCATTTTATTTTATGTTTAAAATTGAAGAATTAAAGTAGAAATAATAACATTTTGATAAGTATTTCTTTAATAACTGTGAGAAACCTCTCAGAATATACAAAAAAAAGGAAAAAAAAGAAATTTATATCGTTTTCAAATTTGTTGCATCATTAACCATTGCGAATATATTTGAGAAAATTGCATCATGAAATTTGCATCATTCATGGAACCACTTTTTAATTGTGATATAAGAGCACCAAGTTCATTTTTTTTACTTTCATGAAATTGTCTTAATCTATCAGATTCTACTATTTCTTCTAGCATCCCTATAAATGTGTCCCAATCTATAGTTGTAGGAATAGTAACGGGTTCCTCTTCTTCCTCAACTTTTTTAATTTTATATAAGGGATGATCCTTATGGAATTGTTTAACATATTTATAAATCCGCTCACAAACCAGTTCAAATTCTTGCGGATTGTAGTCAATCCCAGGATCTTGTTTAAGACCTATAGATACTATATCTGACCAAGAAACATCTGTTCCTTTCATAGATAAGACAGGTACATCATGCTTACGAGAAAGTTCTAATTCATGAGCACAATCAACTGAATTGAATACAGATTTATTAGTACCTAAGAAGAATATGACATCACTTATAGGAACATTGTTATCCATAAATTCATCAATATTTCCGGATAGATCTTGCTCGCAGAGAAGCACATCATAAACTTCAGGTTTAGCTTCTAAGTATTCACCTAAAGCTGCCAATTGATAAGGTTCATAATCAACTACAGCATGAGAAATAAAAATTGCCATACTAGCTCTTTGCTTGAGATAGTCACGAAGTGTATCAAGATCACGCTTGACTATTTGTTTTTCTTCATCTGATAATGGATTTTCTTCAAACTCAAATGTTTCAAGAGTTTCAAGTGGCCAGAGAATATAAGGCAATTTCTCAAATTTATTCTTATTTAAATATAGATATTTAATCTTGGAATTTCCCAAACTTTTCGGTAAACTACCCAGATCATTTTCATTTAAATTTAACGATTCTAATCTTTCGCATCGCCCGATAGATTCTGGTAGGGAGGTTAATCTATTTCTATACGCATAAAAATTCTCAAGAGATCTCATATTATCAAGGCAATCAGGTAATGAAACTAATACATTTTCATCAACTCTTAGTTCCTTTAAAGAGTCTAAATTACAAATAGTAGGAGGAAGATTAATTAATTGATTCTTACTTAAAATCAACTTCTCCAAACTTTTCAAATCACCTATCTCGGTTGGTAACCTTTCAATTTCATTACCTTCTAAATGTAATTCCTTTAATTTCTCTAACTCGCCAATACTTGCAGGTAATGTTTTTAGTTTTCCATTTGAAACAACTAAATACCACATATTTCTCAATGATCCAATTGATTCAGGAAGGACTGATAAGGGTGTGTTTCTAATATCTAGATAAGATAATTTCTCAAGATCACCAAAGTTTTCTGGCAAATTAGTGATCTTACAATCTTGAATACTGAGACGCTCTAATCCTTTCATGTGTGCAAATGACTGGGGTAAAGTTGTTATATTATTTCCACTTAAATCTAATCCAAATACATTGTCTAAATTACTAATTGATTCAGGCAAAGTTTCTATTTGATTATTTCCCATATCTATCGTACTCAAATTTCTTAAATTACCAATCGATTCTGGAATTTGTTTGATTTGATTTCTCTCAAAACGAAAGACTTTCAATGATGTTAAATTGCCAATGCTTTCTGGTAAGGTTCCAAGTTTATTTTCCTTTACAAGAAGAGTCTGCAGATTTGATAAATTACCTATTGAGTCAGGTAAAATTTGCAATCCCATTGAACTAATCTCTAAGCTCTCAAGTGAAATTAATTCTCCTATTGAGTCTGGTAATTGAGAGATTCGAGTTACTCCTAGATCAAGCGAAGTAAGAGATTTAAGTTGACCAATAGCAGGTGGTATCTTTTCAACGTTATTATGTCTGAGTGATAATTTTTGGAGAGCAATAAGATTATAGATACCTTCTGGAATTTGAGTAAGTCTATTATCACTTAAATCAAGGTCAGTTAATGCTATACAAGCTTCGATTTCTACGGGTATTTCTCTTAATTTATTAGAGCGAAGATCCAGTTTCTCTAGATTTTTAAGATTGGAAATCCAGCTTGGTAATTCTCTTAATTCATTAACTCCCAAATTAAGTTCTTTCAAAGCGGTACAGTTAGCTAAAGTAGAAGGGAGTTCGTAAAGTCTATTTTGTTGCGCCGAAAGCCACTCTAAATTTGTTAATTTTCCAACAGAATTTGGGAGAGACTCAATTTTATTACCGTAGAAAAGAAGCGCATTGAGATATTTACAATTACCAATATTTTCAGGTAGCCCTGTCAATGTTCCTCTAGTTACTTGAATCCTAGTAACGTGATTATTTTCGACTCGAAAATTATCAGTACTCCAACCTGATCCCATTTTTTGTTCTAAATCTTTAAGAACATCTATCTCTTCAGTAGGAAGTGTAAAACCCATATATAGATCGCTCATTGTTGCCCACCTCCAAAATATTGTTGCATAGCCTTCTTTTGTTGTATAAATCCCATGAAAAAGGCAGAAAGTTGAGTTAGAAATAATCCTTCTCCCCCGACTTTTGCAGATTGAAGGTTATTACATATTCCAGTTAATGATGTCTGGTTCTTTTCAAAAAATTCCTTCATTTCAGGTAAATGAAATATGCGATCAAGTTCGGCTTTAAATGTTCCAAAACCTGTAGGATCCCCAACTTCTGCTGCTGCTTCTTTTAGTAGGATTGTAGATTTATCCTTAAAGATATTATGTGACCGTTTTAATTGCTGGATATAACTATATACATTCTCACAAAAACCATTGAAATCATTAGGAGTAAATTCATGTCCTAACTCACGGCTAAGATCTACACTGGCAAGGTCGCCCCAACTAACATCTAAGCCTTTTAAAGGCACTACCTCAATACCCTGACTCTTAGCATTTTTTAAGATTTGAACCATTTCTGGAGAATTGATAGAGCCAGCTGTGGCAAGAAATAAAACTAAATCAGTAGCATTAAGGTTAGATTCTATAGGAGGAAGGATAGCATATATTTCACTTTTGGTTTCTAAAAATTCAGATAATTCTGCTATACGATGAGCCTCGGAATCAACTTCAGTGTGAATTAACATAACTGCTATGCTTGCTCGCTGACGACAATATTCTAGAATAGCATTAGTATCTCTTTGGGCAATACTTTGTTCTTCCTCCGAGAAAGGATTACCAGCAATGTCTAGATCTTTCAAAGATTCCATTGTATATATAAAATATGGAAGATTTTTAAGTTGATTCTCGCCTATACTTAAGTCTCTTAAATTCAGCTTAGTAATATTCTCAGGAATTTCGGTTAACCCATTTTCAGCAAGCCATAAAGTATCCAATTTCTCTAAATTTGAGATAGAATCCGGCAACGATGTTATTTTATTACCACGTAAAAAAAGCCTGGATAATGATTTTAATTGATCAATGCATTCAGGAATTAATTCTATATTATTGTAAGAAAGAACCAGATCATCTAGTCTTTCTAATTTATAAAGTGAGGAAGGAATATTTGAAATTCTGTTACTTCCAAGATCTAAACTAGTTAAATTAATTAAATTGCCTATTGATTCTGGGATTTCAGTTATCCTATTTGTACCTAAATTAATTTTCTTAAGGGAAGATAACTCTCCAAAATTAACGGGAAGATTCCTTAATCCATTAGATTCACATGTGAACTTTTTGAGATTTTTCAAATTACAAAATGATTGAGGAAGTTCTGTGACTGCATTATATATTGCTTTATCATCATTTGATGACCAAGATCCATTCAAATTTAACTCTTCTAACTCTACTAGATTACCAAAACTTTCGGGTAATGAATCAATTTTATTCCATTGGAGATCTAAGAATCGTAATTTGGATAAATTTCCAATTCTATCTGGTAAGATATCCAAATCTTTCATTACTAAATTGAGACCAATTATGCGCTTATTATCGCAGGCATAACCAAAATGGCTTACATCGACAGGTTTCTCAGAGATTTCTCGCTTATATTGTTCGATTTTGTCTTCTTGCGACTCTTGTGGAGCTTGTGTTTGAACCCCGTACTGAGCTAGGATATTTTGAATATTTTGATATACTGTTTGAGCATGTTGTTTAGCAGCTTGGATAGCTGATTCTTTATTCAAGCCCAATAAAGGTTTCAAACCAGCTAAAGTGGGGTCGTCAGTACCCAATTGTTGAATCCCAACATCAACAGTTATTTTCAATTGTTCTTGATATTCTGGATTTATAATTGAATTATAATATATGATACTCTCCTTTTCCAATTCTTCAAAGGATATTTGAGAAAACATTACATCCTGAATTCTTTGAGTTTCCTGTTTGTTTATCTTTTGAAGTTTAAAGTTTTCCTGCATAAACAATGCCATTGCCCTTCCTTTTTGTTGTGCTTTGTCTTCATCCATTTCTAATATTTCTTTCATTTGCAGTACAGAAGGATGGTCTTCTCCTAACATTGGTATGAGAGAATTAAGCTGTGCTTGAATATTTGCCTGCATTGCTGGGTTTACTTGCGCCATATACTGATTTATATAAGTATTTTCTAACTGTTCTAACGGTAACTGTGCCAATTGTTCTTGTTGTGCTGCTTGAGCTTTTAGTGCTTGAGCTTGCTGATATAAAATCGTCTCGGCAGACATTTGAGTTGGAGGAGGTTGGTATGCCATCGTCTGTTGTGCATGTTGCTCTTTAGATTCATCCCTATTTTCACGACAAGGAATCATTTCACCTATTAATTTCTCAATTTCCTCAAGGAATTCTACTTCTGATGCTATTAAAAAAACCCCATTATATTCTTTTAATTGTTCAATAATTATCACCTAATAGAAATTATGATTGAAATTTTGTTGTACATATTGATTAGTACAATTATTGACGCTTAAGAATTTTTATATGTTTGCTTTCATATAATTATAAATCTAATTAAAAAAATTCAAAATATATCTTATCAAAAGTAATGAAAATGGAAACTAGGTCCTTCGAAAGTAGAATTTCTAAGAAAGATAAAAACGAAAAAATCTCTAGTGAAGCAAAAGTCTCTAAAAAAGCAATTCAAACTGTATTATCACAACATAAACTTGAAGTAAGAGACATTGAAATTAGTCCGGATGGAAAATTCCTAATATCTTGCTCAGAATGTGAAGAAAATGAAGATCCGCATTTAATTGTATGGAACATTGATGAACTTTTAGAAGGTGAAACTAAACCAGAAATAATCCTTCAAGCAGAGAAGAAAAAGCATGAACTCGTAAGGGTTACAAATTGGTTACTCTGCATTGATTCAACTGTTGTTGAGAAAGGAAATGTTAAATGGTGGATAATATGTGCTGGAAGTATAATTGGCGATATATATATCTGGAGTTTTAAATTGCCACAGGGTTCAAGGAAATGGGATTTTGAAAACTATAAGTCAAATATTCTTTCTGGAGGAAGTGAAGATCCAAAACAGTATCCAAAATCTATATTTGATATTAAAATTCAAGAAGATCCAAATCAGAATGATTTACTTCATATTTATTATACGCTAAATAACATACATACAACAATATGGAAAGAAAAAACTCATGATAATACTTTAAATGAAATTGAAGTTACTATAGGTGATTCTGGTTTGGTTTCTAAAAATGGTGAAATTCATGCAATTGGAACGAATGATGTTTGGATTACCAAAATAATGATCAATAGGTGGGTTAAAGAAGATATTATAATTTCTGGTTCTAAAGATGGCAAAGTAAAATTATGGAATATTACAGCAGGAACAGATTCTGTATTAATCGGTGAACATGATGGTGCAATCACAGATATAAGTATAAGCAGGAATGGTAAATGGATAGCAACTTCTTCTACTGATGCCGTAATTAATATCTGGGAAAGAAATATTGAAAATTTGTTTAATAAAAAGAAAGAACTCATTGGACATACTGAAGCTGTTTTAGCTATTGATTTACAGACTGATGAAAATTATTTGATATCAGCTTCAAAAGATAATACGATAAAAATCTGGGACTTGAGTGAATTCAATTGGATAAGAAGCATAGATCTAGGACACTACATCGACCTTTATGAAGAAAAAAATATAATAAAAGAAATCCAAGTGAAAGGATTAAACTTTGTAAAAAATATTAAGGTAACTCCCGATAATCGTTACATCATTGTCTCTAAGTATAATAAGATTTTAGTACTACGTAATTTTGGTGGTGTCTGGCACTTTATCCAACAACTTAAATTCATAAAGAAAAATGATCCAGAGTTGTATAGAAAGATCTATGGAGATAATCTGAAACAATTCGCTAAATACAGTCCTGAAAATGTAGACACTCTGAATGAATTATATAACATTATTAAAAAACGATTAATTAAAGTAAGGAAAATCGAATTAGCAAGTAAAACAGAACAAAAAATAGAATACGATATGCGAGAACTTGGTTCTTTCTTTATACCATCATTTATGAATTTTGAATCGAAGTTAAAATCTCAAAAAGAATTCATGCTTGGCGTAAAACAAAACTATACTGCATATTGGAATAGTATAAGAAATTCAATTTTTAAATTACCGGATATTCCATGGAGCTTTAATTTATATTTGACAACTTCAGAAATGGGTGAAAAAATTGAAGATTCCAATTTCGTAGAAATAACGACCCAATCTCGAGAACTGCCTTATATAATTTTAAAAGATCGAACTCAGACTCAAATTAGGTTTTTAATGGTATTAAATAGAGTTCAAACAAGCTTCATTCCCTTATTAAACAATATTACTATAGATATTGAAGATGATCGAGGAGATAAGGATACTTTAATGTTCTCTGATTTCACTTATTCCAAAAATTTCCTACGAATTTTAACAAATCCAACACGATCCTTAGATAAAGTTAAGGAGATTAAAAAACCTGAAAGTATTTATTACGCAGATTGCACTTTTCAAATTGATGAAGGGTATTCTGTAGAGGATTTTGCTAATATTTTTATAAGAAAAATAACTGTAGAATATACAGAAACATTGGAGCCTTCAGAATCAACTACAAGTAACCAAGATGATTTCAAAATCATTGAAGCTTTTAAAAATAATTTTATCTATCCTTTAACTCCGAAAACTAAAGTTCAAATTGGTAAAGGTTTGAAATCAAAACTAGGGAAAATGATTGATGAATATTTTGCGAAAATTATCATTATTGAATTTATATTGAGTTTTTGGGGTTTCATTGAAGAGGGATTAACCTCTTTGGAAATTGATGAGACAATGCTTAACATGATTTCGACAATTGTTAATGTTGCGTCTATTGGTATTATTGTTATCATTTTTATAATGATGATAGTGCAATCACGCAGTGGAAAGAAAAGAGATATTGATATAGATGAATTGGATGAAAAAATGAGAAAAAGGAGGAGAAAGAAATTTGGAAAATAAAAAATTAAATGTTATCATTACGTGTTCTGTTCAGAACGATTTTATTGAACCATTAGATAATAATATAATTGCAATTGATGATTTGAAAGTAGGTTACGAACAAGTCTCACAGAAATGGATGGAATATTTCTTAAATCAGAATAGAGACACTAGTGAAGCAAATATCGACAAGTTTATACAATGGCTAAAGCAAAATGTTAGCAATGAGGTCATAGAAACCCCCATATCTTACCATCATATTTTAGAATATTACAGACAAAGAGTTCATGTTGATTATGATGAATCAAGAAGATTATGGGAAGGAGATAAATTGAGACAATTTATACGAGATTTAATGAATAAAGCTTCTGAATCAAATTCAGATGATAACAGCGGATTAGAATATCAATGCATTCATCTAAGAGATTGGCATGATATTACAGATGAATCTCAAAAAGGAGAAATGGATCTTTTTGGACCCCATTGTATAAAGGGCACTTATGGAGCTAAATTTGTATCACCATTGGATGAGCTAATACAAGAACATCATGATTTCAACGTAATAATAAATTCTAATAGTCTTAGTTCATTTGATGAGACAGATCTCGAATCTGTACTAGAGACAGTTATTAAGAATGCAGGAAGCTCCCATAAAGATGTAAAAATCGGAGTATTTGGTGTAATCACTAATGTTAAAGTTTTTCTTTTAGCATTTGAACTAATGATTATTCATAAATTTAGGAATGTTTATGTTTGTGGCGAATTTTGTGCAGGATTCAATAAACAAGGACACAATACAGGCATTAGTTCGATGGCTAGCATTTTAGCAGCAAACGTCGTAGATCAAAATAAATTTAGAGAAATCTTTAGTATATAATAAATTAAATTTTTATTCTTCTTGATTACTCTTTTTTTTTTTATTATTCATTATAAAAGAACTTATTTTAGGTTACTTTATTTATAAATATTAAAACACGTCAAAATTATTTAATTTTAATATGACAAAAAAGCAATTGCAGGAAGAAATTTTATCATTAAAAAAAATTGATGGTGTAACTATTTTAGCTCATTATTATCAACCAATAGAAATACAAGAAATCGCTGATTATGTAGGGGATTCACTTGGATTATCTCGTAAGGCTAGTAAAACTAATTCAGAATACATAATATTTGCAGGTGTGGATTTCATGGCTGAAACTGCTTCAATAATTAATCAAGATAAACATGTATTAATTCCGAATTATGAATCATGCTGTCCAATGGCAGCTTTTCTAACTCCTGAAATGGTTAAGGAATTTAAAAAAGAATATCCATCTATTCCCGTTGTCGTTTATGTTAATTCAACTGCAGCTGTTAAAGCTGAATCTGATATATGCTGTACTTCTTCAAATGCAGTTAGTATAGTAAAAAGGATTAGTACAGAATTTGATGTAAAAAAGGTTCTCTTCGGGCCAGATGCAAATTTAGCAGATTATGCTGAAAAGTATTCTGGTATAAGCTGTATTCAGATGCCTGATAATGGTCACTGTTATGTACATTCCCAAATTAAAGTGGGCCATGTTAAAGATGCACGCCAAGCTCACCCAGGTGCAACTCTCATAGTTCATCCTGAATGTAAAAGGGAAGTTAGAGAATTATCTGATTTTGTAGGATCAACAGCACAAATGTATAATAGAGTTAAGAATAGCAGTCCTGGGGAAGAAGACTTTATTGTTGGTACTGAACTTGGGTTCTTAGAGAGAATAACCCAAGATTTTCCAGATAAAAACTTTTACTCCGTGATGGACAAATTAATCTGCTATAATATGAAGAAACATAATCTAGAATTGATTAAATATCTCTTAGAGAATTTAGATGACCGTGCTTTTGAAATTAAAGTCCCTCCTGAGATTGCAAAACGTGCAATACAACCTATTGAGAAGATGTTAAATTATTCTTAATGTCAACTGTATAAATAAATTTAAAAAAATTTGAATCTCAATTATTAAGTTTGTTTTAATTCAAAATAAGAAGCTTAAAGGTAACCGTGCAGGATGTTCATTTTTTACTTTGACCATTTTAATTGCATTATTAGGACAATTCACAGCACAAATTCCACAACCTACGCATAAATCTTCTCGAACTTTCATACTTTCATCTGATGAATCAGATTTTTTTGGCCAGAGATGATAAATTGCATTACTTTGACATTTTTTCATACAAGTTTCACATTTTGTACAGAGTTCCATATCAAATTCAGGAACAAAATTAGTTTCAACAACACCCTTATAGCTGTATAATTTTGCTGGATGAAGTACTCCACAATGACAACTACAACAATTACAAATAAATCTTGATGTATCTTTACTAGTATCAGAAATTGTATTATGGATAAGTCCTCTTTTCTCAGTTTCTCTAATAAAGTCAATAGCTTCTTCTCGAGTTAGGCTTCTTGCCGCACCTTCAGAGATCCACCTTTTTGCTGATTCTCCGACAACAAAACAACCCATTTCAGCAGGCGCCAACTCACAAGGGTCGCCTGTATATTCACCAATCAACCGACACTGGCAAGGTATAACTCCAAAAGTGTCATTTTTATCGATCATATCTTTAACTACCTCAAAAGGCAGAACTTGATTCTCAACATCAAAAGATTTATCTACTTTAATTAGCTTCTCTTCAGAGTCATATGGAAGTAAAGGACGGAATCCCTTTCGTATATTATTAACATTCTCTAAATCTGGTGCTCGGTTCTTAAAAATATACCTGTAAATCTCAGCAGCTTTCTTTTGATTTTCTTCGGAATCTTTCCGTTTGATGAAATATAGTTCAAATACACCTGGTGCTAGAGGAAGTAATCTATAATCAGAATTAGATTTAAGAATAGTTCCATTTCTTACCGATCTATCCAAAATCTTTTCTATTTCTTGTTTAGGAATACCAGTCTTGCTTTCTAATTCTTTTAATGAGATTTTTCCACCAACATTTTTAAAATGGGTAAGTATTTTAATCTCTTCTTCATTCCAGAAGATCTTCATCAATTTAAATATTTTCTTGTGTTTGGGAGCAAAAATTCTTCCAATTTGCAGTTTTTGTCTTACAATTTCGTAATTATTTACTTCCGTCATAAGATACCTAATAATAAGATTTTTTAAAAATTTAATGATTTAATATACATTGTATATTGACAAAAAAGTTAACAGTGGTATATAATAATTATTTTGCTACAGAAAGAATGTGATTTTCTTTTGGTATTTTTTATCATATATCCATTTTTTAAAATCATTGGTTACTCTTCCCGACCATATTGCATTTTTCGAGGTTTCTTCATTAAATCTATATATATCCTGATAAGTAAAATGATGTATCTTCATCAAATTCCTCATTTTTAATACCCATTCCACATAATGTTTATATAGTTTATTATCAGATGAAGCTTCTCTTCTATATGCAGTTTCATAATATGCTTTATCATTTTCATTATAACCTTTGAAAAACCTATAGTTTTGATTCATCCAAAAATACTTTTCTGTTGATTCTGTGATTTTATTTATATTACAATCCCAAAGTTTAACCATTTCAAGATTAGGTAAATCATTCAGGGTTTCAGGTATTTCGGTTAAGCTTGGATTATTAGATAAATCAATATATTTTAGAGTTTTTGAGTTTTTGAGATCCTTAATTTCAGTAATTTTATTTCGTCTTAAAAATAATTTTTCTAAATTTTCAAGACAATCTAATCCTTCTACTCTTGTAATTTTATTGTTATTCAATTTCAAGACGCGTAAGTTTGAAAATTTCTCAATCCCATTTAGTTCAGATATTTTATTATTACTTAAATCTAAGTCCTTTACTTGATCTATTTTGTCATTAATAATTTCTAAACTAGATATTTGACGAATGTTTTGATCATTCAAATAGATTTTATCATTCCTAAATGATGCGACAATTCTACCTTCATATTTAATAAAATTATATTCAAAATCGAAGTCTTTCAAATATTCAATATGTTTATTAATGTATTGAATCAAGGGAAATCTTTTATTATTTTTCATTGTTTTATATATTTCTTTTACTAAAACATTTCTATAATTTTCAGGAATCTCAGGTAAAATTTTTGAAGTGATTAAAGATATATGATCAATGCCAAAATCCCTATTTATTCTATGAATTAAGAAATTGATTGATGATGTTAGATCAGCATCTGGATGATTTGCAATTAAAAATTTTAAGTCTCTAGTTAAATCCTGTAAGAAAGTGGGATCTATATCCTCAAAAATGCTTTCAAGCTCATCAGGATTTAGATATCTTAAATATCCATTATGGGTTAAATATTGAATAACCGTTGGATGTTTACTTGCCAGTCTAATGGCAATTTCTTCTGAAAATACTTTTTTGGCTAAGGGATCACCTACTTCACTTAACCTTTTTAATAGCGGAAATGCAAGATTTCGATGAAGAATTCTTGTATCATAACCATTTTCTGCCCATGCTTGAATGTTTGAACAATGTCCTTGGAATTCTTCTTCAGGAGATATCCTTAGAATTGGTCTATTGTGATTACCTTCTAGACTTCTATCCAATTTTTCTGCAGCTTCATCAATGGATTCAAGCTCATCGTAATCTTCAATACGATCTATAGGTATATTTAGCAATAAATACATACATTGCTGAAATCTACGACCTTTTACATAAATATTTGTTCTTCCACCCTCCAATTTTAATTTAAGATATTTATTTATCTCAAATACTTTAGCAGGAGAAAGAGATCTAAAAGTAAGATAAAATATTATAGATAAGACTAATAAAGATAAAACTAAATTAAAATCAAGCATATTACAAATAAAACGGGATTTTTTCCTAAAGAATTAATACAATAATAATTCTTTTTTCACTATATTAAAACCCCAACTTTTTCAGTCAGAAAGAAAGAATAAATTTGGAATAATTGATACTTAAGGAACGTATAATGCTTTTTAATATGTTATTTTAATTTGTCGAAAAAGTAAGAACATTAAAATTTAAATCTAATTTTGAACTGTTTAAAATGGCTTCTTGAAGTGTTTTTCCTTCTTTTGATAATTGCAATTTTAGTGATTTTGAAACACCTTCCATTAACTTTTCTCGTTCAATATCTAAAAATCCCATTTCTATTGCGTTCTTAATTATGAGATTTAATACTAATAACTGAAATTGTTCTTGAATGGCATCCCAAATTAACCCCATCTCTTTTAATTGAAGGGTTATTTCTTCAGCCATAATGTCTAAATCGTAAATCATATCGTAAATACCTTCTTGGAGGTTAATTATTTCATCTATTAATTTATCTTTGATAAGTCTGAGGGTTGTGGTGCCTAATAAATCTTCTTCATGGAAATAAAAATCACTTTTCTCTCGTTTAATCAAATAAAAACCAAAATCGTTTTTTATTAGTTTGACCCGTGCTAAATAATTGATTGCTTCTTCTGATACTTTATGGTGTATACAGAATTGTTCCAAATCAATTTTGTATCCTGCAAATTTTTGATTATTTTTCTCATCTAAATGCCAATATTTTCTAGCTAAAGCTCCTTGGCCAAGAATGGAGTTATAGAAGATATAGAATAGAGATAAATAAAGATCGCGATCTTGCTGTAATTCAAAAAAATTATCTCCTATTTTAGATATAATTCTTACAATATGAATTATAAAAGGATCCTCTAAACTTATTTCTTTAAAGAATTGGATTAATTTTTCAAGTTTTCTGACGTTTTCTTTTAATTCATTAACAATAAATACTTCATCCTTTAATTTTAAGGGTGATTCTCCTAGTTTTTCAATCCCCTTTTCTGTAATTATATAACTTCTATATTGTTTATTTGTAATTTTATCAGTAATTAAGCGTTGTTCAATATTTTTATTCTTTCTATGAAGATTTAAATATTTAGATACTGTAGACCTACTTAAATTTGAATATTTCACTAAATTTGTGAATCTTTGTGGACCTAAATTTCTAAGAATAAATAATATTCTTCTGCTATTATCTTCGATATTACTGGATTTTTTTAAGAGCTCTACTTTTAATTTTTTAGATATATTCCAAGTTTCCATAATATAAATATATTATAATAACTATAAAAATTATACCTTTTTTCTGGACTTGGACTGAAAAAAGTTGAAAAAACAAATATTACTAAATTTGGTTTATATATAACGTTACTATTTGTAAAATTATAAAAAGTAGAAAATAATGTTAGAAATTGGTAATTAATAAAAATTATTTCAAATATCTGAAGCAAATGACAATAGAAGAGCCAAATATTTTAAAGAAGATTAAAATTATTGAAGAAAGGTTAGATAAAATTGAATCGCGAATTTCGAATTTAGAACATAGAATAGGACGATTTCCTTCTCCACCAATGCCAAAACCAGGTCCTTTTCATCCTCCTGGACCTCCTGATCGACCTGGACCTCCTCCAGAACCTTTTCGGTTTTAATAGTTCTTTTAAAATTAGTTTAAAACTAAATTAGTATCATTTTTCACAAATATATAAACTGAAGTTCGGGATATTAAACAATAATCCTTAATTTATCAGTCAGATAATTAATAAGTAATTAAATCAAATCAAAAAATTGTAAAAGGGTGTGATTAACAATTACTCAATATCGTTTTAGACTTACGGGAGTTCCACCAGATCAAGCTATTAAGTTAATAGAACTAGATCCTAATAATTCAATAGCAGAAATTAAAAAAACTGTACAGCGGGAATATAAATTAAATCCAATTTTAGCCATACAATTTATTTTTAAAGGGAAAGTGCTACCAGATCAATTAAAATTCCAAAAGATTGGCATTCATCCTAAAAAAGATGTAATAACGGTTATGGCTACTCAAGCTGGCGGCTAAAAAAAAGTCTTATATGGTTGGTGTATTTATCACGGGGTTATAAAGAGAAAAAAGCGGGTTTTTTTCTCTTTTTTTCTTTTTTTTTTTTAGAAATGTTTAAGTATTATTTCCAGAACCAGTTTCCTCTTGAATTTCAGATTCATCTTCGATTTCTTCTGGTTTCTGAATCTCTATATGTTTTGAACGAAGGAATTCATCAATTTTCTCATCTTCAATTTTCTCAGCAACTATAATATTATCATTGACTAAAAATTCCCGAAAATCAGTTAAAAGAGAGGCTACTTCTACGGGATAGAAGCTTTTTCTCATAAGGTACCCTTTCCGTTCTAAGGAATGTTCAGAATACCACCAATAGAAGATGATAGTTATTAATATGATCAAGAAATTATTAATGAGATTAATTTGATTTTTATCAGCGAAAATCCCTGCAAGAGTTCCTGCACCTGTAATCATAATAATTTGCCCCTCAATGTATAAGATTGTAAATGCAAATAAGAAAAAGGGCATATTGTTAGAATTGAACAAAAAGGAATCGTATACTTTTTCACCTAAACCCCTGAGAACCATTATTGAAGTAAATACGAGGAGTAAAATACCAAGCAACCCTGAAATAATATCTAGCTGTTGAGTAGCTTGAGTAGCATTTTTTAAAGCATTAAAAAAGCTAAGAACTCTAAACCACAGTAAAATCCAAATCAGAAGATAAAACATTGAAGAAAATGAGTTCGTCGCATTAATTTTTTTACTTCTTTGATATAAAGTAATAAAACGCCATGACGCAATAATAAAAAGTATAAGAACGATCACATTACATGCGATAAATAATGTTCTGTTAAATCCGGCAGAAAACTCAGAAAAAAATCCAAAGAAAGTGCCTAAAAGAATTAAAAATGGTACAACTAATGCTAAAATCATAAAGATTAGACAAATAAAGTTTTTCTTGCTCGAGGATCCATATTTACTAATTACCTTTTCGTTGAGTTTATCTGATACACTATCAAAACCTTTTCTTATGAAAAAAATCTGAACAAGATTCCATCCAAAATAAATAATTATAAAAAGTGCTGGAAGAATCACATCCCATCCAAGAAATTGAATGGGTATTTTCGTAGAGGTGGCAAGCATAAAATAAGGCAGAATTATAAAGAAGCTAATGAAAAAATTGATAATAAAAACCACAAATTTCCATTTATCAAATTTTTTTTCAGCATTAAAAAGATATTTGTTTAACTGAGGAATTAATCCTTCAAACATTAATAATATAAATGTAATTGCCAAAACAGTTGCTAAAAACAATATTAAATTTCCAACAACTGCATTTGGAATAAGACTTAATAGACTAATTAATAGAGAACATATTAAGAAAATTATAGTATATAAGAAATGAGAATTATTAAAGATCTTATGAAATTGCTTATCTAAGATTTTTTGAATTTTTTCACCAAATTCTTTTATACCCATTAAATTTCACATATTATAATTATTTCTTTTCAATTAAGTAATTCGTTCTTTAATTTATTTTTATGCGTATAAACTTTCATATTTATTTTCCAAAATATTCATGATATCTTTAGAAAATGATTTAAAATGTGATATTTCTCCATTAAAATCCTTTAGATCGTCTTCATACTGTTTTAAAAAGGTTTTGATAATAGTTTCAGAAACCTCTTCTAATTTTAATGTATCTATGTCTTCATTATCACATTTTAAAACTAGATGATATTGAGATTTATGAGTATAGAAGTAAAAAATTAGACTATCCAAAGTTAAGAATTTCAAACTTTCTTTAAATTCTCGTTTTATAAACCTGCAAATAATATCAAAATAACTTGCTAAGGTTTGTTCATCCTCAAGACCATCACCATTTATAAAATTGTGATAAAATAAAGCAATGCCTGCTTCATTAATAATCATTAATTCTTGAATCATATTCGGTTTTTTTATAAGGATTTTTCATCTAAAATAATAGAATCTCTTTTTTTTAAGCTTTTATACTAGGATTTATAAATTTCGAAATAACAATATTCTCTTGATTTAATTAGCCATATCTAGTATATAAATGCATATTATTAGTTTAACCATAAAATAGGTAAAGTTTTTGTCGGAAAATAAAAAAAACATTAGTTTTAAACAAAATATATCTTTAATACAATATAGAAAAATTCAAAAGTGAAAAGTGATATTCTTGGCATGGGGCGGTTCTTTGAACAAAAAAGGTTCGGATCATATAAGGAGACTTGTAGAAACCGAGAAAATTATTGCATTTTTAGAAGATTTTAAGAAGAAATTAAACACCGAAGAGCAAGAAAATATCTCTAGATCTATCGAAATAATAATGGATTATACATTAAAACTCTCAGAAAAAAAGAGTTGAGAATTTAAAGCTTCTTTATAATTTCCTTGATAAGTTCTATAATCTGATGCGCTACTTTTTTGATTGTGTTTGTGAGATTGAATTCAAAAAAGGGCAGATCTTCATGCTCACTTCGTTCCTCTAGAGAGAATTCACCTTCTTTATACAGATTCAACTCTGAAAATCCTTCAAGACTTTCGGGAACAATTCCAATCATAAAAACGTTTAAATTTGGTAATTTTTCAATTATTAAATCAACAACTATATGAATTGGTATAGTATGAGTCGAAATAGGGATAGATTCTTTCATATTCTCCCTTTCGATTAATGCAACTGTCCCGGGAGGTTTACTTAGGGTACATGTATCTAATAGAACAAGATGAGAGGGTTGATATTCTATAATATCCTCTATTCTACTCATAGGGTCAATTCCTGCATTAATGAATAAGGCTTTTTCATTTGAATAATCTAATAACTCACTAATAATATAGGGCCCAACACCATCATCACTAAGTTTTTCTTCACCAATTCCCACAAAAACTACTTTATTGGCATTATTGAGTTTTTCTAAGAGAATCGGTTCAAATTCTTCCGTAGATGTCAAATCTATTTATTTATGTGTATGATATTGAAACAACTAATGATTTATATGAAAAATTAATTAACTTTATGATTAATATTTTAATATTTAAAGAATATCAGATTAAAATTATATTAAAACAAATCAACATATTACTATGTTATTTTGATAAGTGCTAAGACTTCATAAAATTAAATCAAAGCTTTAAGTGATGAAATTTGAATAAATCCAAAAAGGACGGTATTTTTTCTAATAAAGAATTTCAAAACATATTAAATAATCTAGATGTTGTATATTTTAGAGGAGAATTAAAAGGAAAACTACTCTTCCATAATACAGCTCTTAATAGAATTCTCGGCTTAGATCCTTCAATAGATTTAACAGGATCTCCATCATCTCAGTTTTTCTCTGAATCTGAATTACAACAAAAATATTATGATGAATTAGAGAAAAATGGTTTTATTAAAGATTTCACTGTGAAAATTAATAAACCTAACGGTTCACCTATATATGTGCAGATTAACTCTCATTTAATTAGGAAAAGAGATGATAATTCGTTGCTTGTAGAAGGAACCGCTATAGATATAACTGAAAAATATTTGTTAGATCAAAATTTGAAGGAGGTTGGAAGAAAATTCAAATTAATAACTGATAACACTAATGATTTAATTGCAATTTTGAACAACAAATTTGTGCATGAATTCATTAATAGAAATGCCTATCTAAATGTACTAGGTTATAATGAAGAAGAGATTATAAATCGAAGACCAAGGGATTTTGCCCATCCCGAAGATATTCCACAAATTTCTAAAGCTACAAAAAGAGGAATGTTTAAAGGAGAAATGATAGACGAATATAGAATCAGACATAAGGATGGACATTATATTTGGGTAGAATCAAAAGGTACATTCTTTAAAGAGAATGGTAAAACAGAAGGAGCAATATTCATTTCAAGAGATATTACCGAGAAAAAGGAGGCTGAACAACGTTTAAAGGAATCTGAAAATAAGTATCGAAATTTAATTAATAATCTTTATGAGATCATTCTCGAAGTTGATTTGAAAGGTATTGTAACTTACGTTAGTCCTCAGTGTTATGAAATCATGGGTTATCTCCCAGATGAAATCATAGGAAAAAATAGTCTTGATTATATTCATCCTGAAGATGTGTTAAAAATAGCAGAAGTAATGAAAGAAGCTCGTTTGACTAATAAGATCATTTCAATTCCTAAATATAAGCTAATGCATAAAGATGGAAGTGTTATTTTTGCATCAGCGATAGGTAAATATATTAATACAAATGGAATTGAAAGATTTACTGTTACTATTAGAGATATCTCAACTCAGACTATAATTAAGCAGAAATTAAAAGAATCAGAAGAAAAATACCGAAATTTAGTAGAAAATGCACAAGAGGGTGTCTGGGCATTAGATGAAAATGAAAACACAATTTTTGTCAATTCACGAATATGTGAAATGCTTGGTTATACGAAAAATGAAATGATCGATAAAAATCTTCATAATTTTATTCCTGATTCAATGGAAGAACAGATAGAAGGAAATAGAATTCGACGAGAAAAGGGGATTAAAGACACTTATGAACTTGAGTTATTGAAAAAAGATGGGACAAAGATATATTGTGAAATAAAAGCTGCACCTATTATGAATGAGAATCTGCAATATAAAGGGTCTTTTGCTTATATTACTGATATTACTGCTAGAAAGACTGCTGAACAACAATTAAAAGAATCTGAAAATAAATATCGTACTCTATTTGAATCTAGCACTGATGGGATTTATTCAACAGATATGGAAGGTAAATTTATCGAAGTTAATGAAGCTTTTCTAAAAATGCTAGTGTATTCAAGGAATGAACTTTTGGAAAAGAATAATCGTCAAATAACACCACCAGAGTGGTATGAGAAAGAAGATGAAATCACTTTTACTCAATTATCAGAAGAAGAAAGCAAAATCTATGAAAAAGAACTCGTAAGAAAAGATGGTTCAATTATTCCCGTTAATGTTAGATTTTGGATTTTGCATGATGATCAGGGAGATCCATATAGGATATGGGCTATTGTACGGGATATTACAGAAACAAAGCGAATGCAACAAAAGTTAAAAGAAATAAACCAATTGAAGTCTGAGTTTTTAAGAAGAGCTTCTCATGAATTAAAAACTCCATTAGTTTCAATCAAAGGTTTTGCAGATCTAATACTAACTAAGTACTCAGAAGATTTAAGCCCCAAAATTGTATCTAATTTAATAGAAATTGGAAAGGGTTGTGAAAGATTACAAGCAATAATAAATAATCTTTTACAAACCTCTAAACTAGAGTCTCCGGAACTAAAACCTAAACTTGAGAAAGAAGATTTATCTTTTCTTATCAATTATTGTGTAGAGGAATTACATCCATTAGCCGTCAAAAGAGAACATTCTATTAATACAGAAATTCATGATTCTATAATAACTAAATTTGAAAAAGAAGAAATTCATGATGTAATTTCAAATTTACTAACAAATGCAATCAAATATACTCCTCCAGGTGGATGGATCGATATAAAAACAGATATTACTAAAGATTTTGTAATTGTTTCCATTAAAGACAACGGAATCGGTTTTACTGAAGAAGAAAAAGAAAAAATTTTTAAACAATTTGGAAAAATCGAACGATTTGGACAAGGGTTTGATTTGGGGATTGATGGAACAGGTTTGGGTTTGTATATTTCGAAAAAAATTATAGAATCCCATGGGGGGGAAATCTGGATGGAATCCAAAGGTAAAAACAAGGGGAGTAGATTTTATTTTTCACTCCCACTTTTAATTGACTAATTTTTAAATTTTCTATGATATCAAATATTCAAAGATTCATTTAGGAAGAAGCAGATGGATAAATTCATTAATTATAAATAATTCATAATATATGAAATATGACAGAAGATTTACCCAGCAAAACTGAGAAAATTCAATTAGAAGGAGTAATTGAAGAAGATAAAGTAATTATTACTGATGAAAAGGGTATTGAAGAATTTTATAATACATCTTATATTGGGACTATTGAAAAAAGTAGTAATGGTCAAGAATATTTATCACTTGGTCCAATTGAGACTTTACTTTTATGTGAAAGGAGCAGAATACTATTATGGGAAAATAATGATAAAAATAACAAGATATATGATTTTGAAAATATTTTAACATATTTTACTCAATTTGATGATAGATTATGGCATAAATATATAATCTATAGTGATCTAAGAAAAAGGGGGTATATTGTAAGAACAGGTTATGGGAATGGAATAGATTTTATAGTTTATAAGCGTGGCGCTGACTTTGAAAATGATTCAGCAAGGTTCCTAATATTTCCAGTATTTGAAGGAAATCCAATTGAGCTGAGAGATTTAGATAAGATGTCCAGAGTTGCTATGAGTTCTCGAAAAGATTTAATAGTTGCAACAGTTGATCGATTATCAAAACCAATATATTATAGTGTTAAAAAGTTTGAGATATTAAATATCGATGAAAATAGGGGGGAAGAAAGAAGGGATGGATAAATTTGTATGCGATACGTCTGTGATATTTAATGGCCAAATTCTGACTCTAATTGAGGATGGAGAGTTAGGAGAAAAGCCTGAAATTTATATACCGAATATTGTTGTTGCTGAAGTAGAATACAGAACAAACGTTCATAAAGAAATTGGTTATTTTGGCTTAAGAGTCCTAAAAGAATTAAGAAATCTACACGATAAAAGCGAGATCAATTTACATATAGTTGGTAAACGACCTTCAAGAGAAGAGATAAAAATGGCTCCAGGAGGAGAATTAGATGCATTGATTAGAGAATACGCAAAACAAAATAATGCTATTCTGATAACCGCAGATAGAATACAAGGTGATGTTGGAGAATTTGAGGGTTTAGAAGTTCTATTTGCTTGGGAAAAAAAATCGAAGGAAGAACTATTACCTATTTCTCTGAAAATATTAGAATATTTCGATGATGAGACTATGAGTGTCCATCTTAAAAATAATATACCTCCTTATGCTAAAAAAGGTTCTCCAGGAAATTGGCGATTACAAAGAATCAATAATGAACCAATATCAAATAAATTGATTGAAGATATTGCTATGGAGATTGCTGAAGTAACAAGAGAAGATCAGCATTCTTTTATCGAGATTGAAAAGGAGGGTGCGGTTGTAGCACAAATGAGGGAATTTAGAATAGTTATTACTCGTCCTCCTTTTTCAAATGATGTAGAAATTACAGCAGTACGCCCTCTTGTAAGTTTAAACCTATCTGATTATTCGATTGATAGTAGATTACATAAAAGATTGGAAAAAGCTGAAGGAATACTTGTATCAGGGCCTCCAGGTGCAGGAAAATCAACTTTTTCAGCGGCATTAGCAAATTATTATTTAAATCAAGAGAAAGTAGTTAAAACACTTGAGAGTGTTAGAGATTTACAAGTGGAACCAGAAATTACTCAGTATACAAAATTAGAAGGGAATCTTGAAAATTCAGCAGATATTCTATTGTTAGTAAGACCCGATTTCACTATATTTGATGAAGTTAGAACTACAAATGATTTTCAAATTTACTCAGATTTCCGTTTATCAGGAGTGGGAATGGTTGGAGTTGTTCATTCATCCTCTGCAATAGATGCAATTCAAAGATTTATAGGCCGAATTGAGCTTGGAATGCTTCCATCTATTATAGATACAATTATATTTATTGAGGGAGGAGATATTTCAACAGTTATGATATTAAAAATGACAGTTAAAGTACCTCATGGTTTCAGAGATAAAGATTTGGCAAGACCAGTGGTAGAAGTAAGGGATTTCAAAAATGACCGTTTAGAGTTCGAAATTTATAATTTCGGAAATGATGTTGTAGTTAATCCAGTCAGCGTAAAATACCCTATAAAAAGCAGGCTTTCAAGTAGAGCGTCAAAAGATAAAAGAATTGATTTAGATATCGATGTAAAAAAGCAAAAAATAATTATTAGAGCTCATCCTGAATATGCGAGTCAAAATATTGTAATTTATAGCGATAATCAACAAATCTTTACGGGTTCTTTGAGTCGTAGTAGTGAAATTTCTCTTTCTTTAACAAATAAAGACGCAAAAAAAATATTAAAAGAATTAAATAGTGATAGAAATCTTTATGCTAAATTAAAATAATCAAGATTTATTCAAAATTTATTATTCCATTTATCTTTGCGATAATTAAACCATCTAAAGTCCATATTGGTCTCCACCACGGTAGATTCTCATAGATTATTTCTAGACCACCATCGTCTTTAAAACCATTAAAAAAATTGTCTGCTTCATTTTCTACTACTTTTTTATCCACAATTTCGAGTGCATGATACCAATGCCGACCAAACAATGGATAATGTTCTTTATTTTTTTCACAAATTCTGGGGAATTGGCTGATAATATTTTGTAGCATCTTTTTCTCCTCTTTGCTTTCTCCCAAGTATTTCAGATATAGAAAATAGGGATAATCATAAATTTGGATTTCCTCAGGAACTTGAGTTTTTGCATAAAAGGTTTTCACTTTAGAAAAAAAGTTTTTATCTTCAAACCCAAATCTCTTTAAAAACGCAGCAACAGCAAAGATCCTTATTTTATCAGGATTTTTCCACCAAGGTTGATAGGGATATTTTTCAAGGTTTTCTGGGGGATGATTTATATATCCTTCACTGTTTTGTGAATTTACAACCCATTTAGCTATGGAAGTAATAATATCAATATTAGAAATTTCTAATATATCCAAAATATAAAGAGCCGTTTCAGCACCTATGGCAGTACTATCTGGACATAGTAGATCTGGTTCAATTCCATTACCAAATCCACCATCGGAATTTTGATATGCAACTAATGCTTTAATAACATCCTCTTTCTTCCCCTTTTCAAAGAAGTATGAAAATAATTTTCTTTCAAGGAGTCTACCATTTTTAAAAATAAAATCTTTAATTTTTTTTACCTGACTTTTACTAAAAGTTCTCATAATTAACAACCATATAAATTCTTTTGAACAATATCACAAATTAAGACTATTTACAGAGATATTTAAGAGTTTTTTACCATTTTTCTTACTTTTTCCATTATTGGAGGTAATACATCTTCAATTAAATTGTCAAATCTTATATCTGCTACATCATCATACGGTGTTTCACCTTTATTTAAGAGGATTAATTTGGCACCATATTGCTTTGCATAACCAGGCATATTAGCTGCAGGTGTAACTACTAATGAAGATCCAATTACAAAAAAAACATCTGAATTTTGAGATCTTTTTACTGATTCTTCAAGTTCATCATATGGTAACGGATCACCGAAATTTACAATACTTGATATTATTCTTCCTCCACAAAAAGGACAGGAGGGTTGACTTTCCCGAATCGGATGAGTTCTATATCCTGGACCCCATATACTCTTGTCCCAACCAGCTTCTTCGAATAACATCTTTTTATTACATGTTAAGCATTTCATGAAATACATGTTTCCATGAAGTTCAGCTAAAATTTCAAAAGGTATTCCAGATTTAGCATGTAATCCATCAACATTTTGGGAAATTAGATAATTTAGTTTTCCCATTTCCAATAACTCCACTATTGCAAAATGATTATAATTAGGTTTCACTTGATCCCAAGGGGGACTTTTTGGAGGAGGAAGACCCTTATCTCTTCTAGTCCAAACACCATCTGGACCTCTGTAATCAGGTAATCCACTCCCTGTAGAGATTCCCGCACCAGTAAAAACTACTAATCGTTCTGATTCAGCTATCCATTTTGCAGCTAGATTAATTTTTTCTTCAAAATCCATAAAAAACATAAAAAATAAAGACTTTAAAAAGATTTTTCTAATGCTTATTCAATATCACTTAAATTAACACCCTTAGTTTCCCTTAAAAACAATAGAACTAGAATAAATATAGCAATGAACATTAAGGCAAAGACTACAAATGATACTTCTAATCCTTGATTGTATGTAATAATGCTGCTTAAAATAAGCCCAACTGTTATACCAACGGAGCTTGTTAATGTTTTTAATCCTGCGCCTGTTCCTCTGGTTTGAGTGGGAATAATTTCTAAAGCCATAATGCTAATTAATATCCGTAGCCCCCAATATGATAGATTAGCTAACCCTGCTCCTATCATTACCATTGTTAAAGCTCCACCAGCTAGATTAACTCCAAAAACAATAATTATTATGGAAATAGGAAAAATAATAGAGAAGATATAACATAAAGGTTTTCTTCCTATTTTATCTGCTATAACTCCAGTAATAAAATATCCTATTATTGAAGAAATACCCATTATCCATACAATAGTATCGACATCAGCTGATGTAAAACTATCAGATAAAAAGTCTTCTCCAACTAAAATAAATATATTATTTAGTCCAACAATCAAACTTATGATTAATATTATTAGAAATTCTTTTCTTCTACTTGATTTAAAGATTATTTGTAAATTTTCTTTAAAAGCCTTCTTTCTATCCAACAGTAAAGACTCATCCTCTTTAATTTCTAAATATTTTGAAGTCTCTTTAAAAGTAAAAAAGATTATAAAGCTCAATGGAATTCCTAATATGATAGAAAAATATGTCATTATTCTCCAATTATTAATTAAAGAGGCAATGTCATGAAATACAGGTATCAATAACGCTCCTACTACCCCTCCAATTAGAACAAGATTGGTATAGAAAGCCCTTTTACCAGATGGGCTTTCCTCATTAATATATATTACCCAGATATCCGAGTTAAAGAAAAAATACAATAAAAATAGAAATATTGTATACGTGATTATATTAGTTGAAAAATTAATTAATAAGGAGGAAATTCCCATACCAAATACAGTAAAAACTAGAAGAAATTTCCTTCCAACTCTATCAGCAAAATACTGATTTAGAAATACAAAATACATTCCCAATGTTCCAACAGCTACAAAAACTTGAAATAATGAAATTGCTGCGTCTCCTGATAAATAAGGAAAAAATTCAGCAGAAATATCAGAAACGACAACATTGAGATTATTTGTTGTATAAGTATCAAGTATTTCTACAAAAATTAGAATAATTATCATGTATATAAAGTAAATTAAAGACTTACTTTGTCCTTTTTTATTAATATTCATGTTTATATATTTCTACTGTGAAACATTAAAATCTTTTTATTTTTTTCCTAAAAAAAGGGGCATTTTAAATAGATTTTTTGAAAGGTTAATTTGATAGTACTTATTATTTTGGTTTTGGATTAATTTAAGTTTAAATTATAAATAATGGATATTCTAATCAGAATAACAGAGGTTGAGTTTTATTTTATCATATACTATTAATTTTGATATGGATGCATTGAAGCATTCAGAGGAAGATTATAACAGTATTGAATTTACAAAAAATCAATATAAGTTTATTGAAGAAATATCCAAATTTTTATATTCTATTATTAAAATTCCCGAATCTGCAATTAAAGGTATTGTCTGGAAAGCATTACGAGAGTGGCAGTTAAAGAAAAATAATTCTATTGCCAAAATATCGGAAATGCCGCTTGGGAAGAGATTCAATGCACTAAAAGAAATTTTTTCAATAAGTAGAAATTTAATTAAAAGAATGTTAAAAGACCCACAAATTAAAAGCGAGCTTATCATCGATATTGCATTTGAAAAAGCATTCAAGTATTATTTAAGCTATTTACATATGAGCTTTTGTTAAACATTATTTATAAAAATATTAATGTTTTAAAGTTCTGATCCTTTCTAATTCATTCAAGAGTAGTTTAAAGTTTCCTATTAGGTTATAGTAATTTATCATTTCAAATGGTTCATCAATATCATTAAGATTTTCTAGATTATGGGAATCACATCCAATTGCAACAGGAATTTTATATTCTTTAAGTTTTTCAAAAAATGGTTTATATCGAGGAGAATAATAGGAAGGATAACTTGAGTTAAATTCAAAATAAATATTATATTTTTTAAGGAAATTCATTAAATGATCAAGATCGCCCATCATAAAATAAGAAGGATCAAAATGAGCTAATCCTAAAAGAGGAGCATTATCTAACTCTAGTATTCTCCAATAATGAATTAAATTTCCGACAAACGCAATTGACTCAGGATTTTGGAGATACTCAAACAAAATTATATCAAATTTATCTATTTGAATATATTTTTTTATAAATTGCTCAGAGCTATCAAGATCTACTTCTAAACCTTTTAAAAGAATTAATTGAGAATTAGATTTGGATAAATAATTTTGACAACTTGAAATTTCATCTAGATAATTGGAAATAGAATCAGAATTTTTCAGAGTAGACACCCATGCTTTCCAAGAATTAGTAAAATGATCTGTTATCGCAATATAATTCAATTCTAATTTAATCGATCTTTGGACTATCTTTTTAATTGATTGTTTTCCATCAGAATAGTATGAATGAATATGAAGATTTATTTTTGGAAATGGCATTTTTAAATGATAAGGAATAGATTATATTCCTAATGATCGGGTTTCTTTGTTAATATATAAACTAAATGGTCCACTAAACAATAGTATTACACCAAGAAATATCAAAAAGGCTATAAATAAGAATTCTCCAGTTGTTTGAGAAATAACTGTTATCCCAAAAGTTATACTACTTATTGAAATTATATCAAAAATAAATAACGAACTTAGGACAAAAATATAAAATGCAGCACCAATTTGAATTAAACTTATAATTACATTTGCATAATAAATAGATTTTGCCTTAACTTTCTTGAGTTCAATAATCCTTCCAATTCCAATATCGATAGCAACCTCATCCTTATTAATCCTTTTTATGAAAAAATATACTAATTCCTTTAATGGGATAATATCAAAAAATATCGTAATGATTATTAAAACACAAAAAATAATTAAAATTCGTAATAATATTAATGAAAAAACAGAAGGGATTCCAGGTATTGGTGAATTCAGAACACTCAAATTATTAAGTATCCAAATGAAGACCCCTGTTAATATAATGGCAAATGATTTCAATCCTGCTAATGTAAGAATAATTGAATGACGATCTGCAAGGGTAAGTATGTAATATGTTATACCAATACTTAAAATAATTAAACCCCAGAAGATTGCTATCGGCTCTAGGAACAAGGCAAGAATAAAACAAATTGACATAACTACCAAGGGTAAATAAGGGTAAAACGGAGCCTTAAATGGTCTATCAAGTTCTTTCCGCTTACGTCGTAGATTAACAGCAGCATAATTTATAAAGGCTAATCCTATGAAGTATATAAAAGTTGTAATATTTGCTGTGAATCCAATATTCGCAAACATCAAAGCTAACATAGTTATTGTAATAGATATTAAAATTGTAAGAATTAAAATATAGACTGGTAGATCTGTTTTTTTATTTACTTTCAAAAATTTCTGCGATACATAATGATCCCTCGCAAGAGCTCTAAATACTGCTATTGCGGAACCTAATGCTGCATTCATAGCAATCAAAGTCGATATGGTGGCAGCAAGCCCCATAAGTATGTACCCTGGCAAACCCATTATATCATCTAGAATTAATGCTAATAAAATAGAGGTTTGGTTTAATTCGGATTGATGATTTCCAAGATTAATCAGAACAGTAAAAGTAGTTAACAAATATATACTTAAAGTTATTAAAATAGCAAAAATATTTACTTTAGGGACATTTTTAGATGGATTTTTAAGATCTGCATTTAGATATGCTAAATTTGAGGTAATCGTTGTAAAAAAAATAAAAGATGAAGCGAAAATAATAATAATATTAAAGAAATTTGAGCTTTCATTTAAAAAACTGGGATTATAACTTGAGAGATCATAATTTGGTGCAATAAATATACCTGCAACAATGAAAATGCAAAAAATAATCAATTGAATAACTGTTAATGAAATTAAAGCTCTCAATGCTAATCTTTGGGTTCTAAAGACTACAATCGCAATAAAAAGTATTGATATAATTGCTACTAAAAGAATGAATGGTGTGGAAAATGGTAAATTAAAAAATTCTTGAAGAACAATTGCTAAAGCTTGAGCTGAAAATGAAAAGGACGCAATATTCGCTATCCATAAAAAAAAACCAATTATAAAAGCAAGAAATCCTCCTAATGCTTCTTTACTGAAATTATAAGCACCACCAGAAATTGGTAAACTGGTTGATAATTCACTATAGTTTAAAGCAGTAATAAATATTAAAATACCTCCAAGTAATAAACTAATTAAAACACCCGATCTGACAACATAAATTGCTGAACCTAAAAGGATAAATATTGAACCTCCAATCCCACAACCAATCCCATACAAAACAGCTGTCCATAACCCAACAGTTCGTGTTGGAATAATTGGTTTTTCCTTATTTTCAGTCAAATTCATCGCATCTTTACAATATCTAAATTAGAATTAATTATATTTTGAGATGAATATAAAGTATTACGATTTTTCTAAATGAAATATGCCTGAAATAATCGATAATACCGCACCAACTAATAGAAATAAACCCATCACCGATTTATTCAAATTACCAAAATCAATGATATTATAAAATACACCCATAGCCCATATGACGAAAAAAATCCCAATACCAATTAGGATCCCACCAAAAAATTTAGAAGCACGGTAAATAGCAGATAAAACTTCTAATCTATGAATTCTACTCTCCTTATCTCTAATTTCTTTCTCTTGATTTTCTAATTCAGCTTTCAATTTCTGCAATATTGCTCTAGAATCATTAGTACTTTTTTCAATAGATTCTTTTGCTTTACTTAATTTCTCGTGATCCGTTTCTAGACGTTTTAATTTTTCAGTTAAGGCTTCTAGTCGTTTTTCTCGTTCAATATATTCTGTATTTGATGTTTCAATATCTATTTTCAAATCATTTACTCGTTTTTCATTTGCTTCTATTAAATTTTCCTTGGTAATGATTTGTTCAATTAATGAATTTGCATTGTCATTAAGCTCTTGTATCCGTGATTCAATCTCTATCATTTGTTGCTGCTTATCAGCTAACTGTATCTTGTATTTGGCAAGAAGTTCCTCATATGTTTCTTTTTGTTTTTCCATTTCAGGGAATCCTTCTTTATATTCCTCAAGTAATGACTCAATTTCATTAATTCTTCTTTCTTTTTTCTCAATTTGTTCAGTTAGTAATTTCTTTTCTTCCTCTTTAGCTTCTATTTCTGAATTTGAATGTTCTAATTCAATTTTATTCTTACTAATGGAAACTCGAAGAGTTTCATTTTCAGCTCTTTGACTTTTTAATTTCATCTCTATTGCTTCTGCTTCTTCTCTTTGTTTCTCAAGTAAATCTTCACTTTTTTGGATTTCTTGGTTCATTTTAGAAATTTTAGTACGAAGTTCATCTTGAGTAGTAACCTTTTCTTTTATTGAATCAGTAAGTACTATTAAGTCTACTTGTCTGGTTTCATATTGTTTGACGAGTTGTTCATTATTCTTTAATAGTTCCATATATTCTTGTTCTAAATTCTCTTTGCTTTCCGTAGTAATACTTAGTCTTTCCTCTAAATTGCTCATCTCATCGGTTTTACGATTATATTTTTCCTCAAGTTCTTTTATTGTTTCTTCTAATGCTGTTAAATATTCCTCTTTATCATCTATTTTTTTATTTATGGACTTAAGCTTTTCCTGAGCTTCTCTTACTTCCTCACTAACTCCTTCGATAGCTTTCTTTTCAATCTCCTTTTCTTCTACGGATTCTCCATTTATTATAGTTTCTGATATGTCTTCAATAGTATTTTCAAAAGTTCTTAATTTTTTATCTATCATATCTCTTGAATTTTTAGCTTTCGATAAAAATTCCTTATCAACTCTGTCCGTTTCCTTTTCCGGCTTACTTTCCTTTTCTTCTCCTTTAAATTCGTTTGTCATTTTAAAATGATTGGATTATGATAATTAATACCTCATATAGAATTAGAATTTGAAAATTTAATTAATTTTTGCTAACGCAAAATATTTGGTTAAATATATCTCGATTTAAATAATCGATCATTATTGTTATACACATTAAATAAGTTACTTATGTTAAGCTAAACCTATTTAGATATTTAAATGTTGATTGATTGATTTCCCCGATAAATAACTGTTGGAATCAAAGCGTCACGCCTGGCAGGTCATAGGAATCTATGGCCTCGATAGACGAATTGAAAATTACAGGAAAAACGTCTCATTGGTTATTATAGCGGAGGCAGGCGAACATGTCACTTCAGCAGATAGCCAGGGCGGGGCTGCCGCACTAAATTGAAAGTTCTTGTTGCCTTGGCTGAGGCTGAGTTCGGCGTTATACCTGGTATCGGGGCAGGGACAGTATGAGG
>JBHLPW010000051.1:0-34976 GCA_048939015.1 Promethearchaeota archaeon | reverse complement strand
TAAATTTTAACTTTAAAAGAAAATCTGTGATAAAATAATCCCAATTCAGTCCAAATTAAATCATTTTAAATATAAATACAAGTAACATAACAAATAATTAAATTTTTAGCGGTTTTAATCAGACGAATATTATATTCAATCTAGATCAACTTGGTGATAAGAAAATGTACTTAAACAGTTTTCACATATTGAGTTTTTCTTGAATCTATCTCGAGCTTTTTCTTTTTGCGTCTTACCATCTCAACAAAACTTTCTACACGTGTTAATAAACCTGCCTCTCCTGAATGTTCATCCATAATAATTTCTAAGAAGGGTAATCCAACAACTTTCATATCGTGTTTAATTAATTCTGAGATAAGACTATCTGGACCGCAAGCAAAACTAATAAGAAAAATAACGCCATCTATCTCTTCACGACCTTTAGTAAGGAAATATCGCATAGCAGCTAAAATTTCTTCTTCATGCTTCCAGTAGTTTCGAAGCCTTCCACCTTTTGGATTAATAATTACTGGTTCTTTAAATATTGATTCTGGTAAGTTCTCAATTGTTATAACTTTAACTCCTTGATCTCGTAGTTTTTTCTGGAAATCCAAATTAATAAAGGTATCAAAAATGTTATAAGCATGCCCTAAAAGTAAGAATTTTAGGTCTCCTTTATGCTTTCGCTTGGGTAGAATAAATGGACGATCCCTTTCTACTAGACGTAATGCATGATTAACTGCAGCTCCATCGCGTAAAAATCTATGATATTCATCAAAATATTTTTGAGCTTCCCTATATGCATTTAAAGCTTGATTTTGGTTTTTTCCTAATTGTTTTCCAAGTTCAATTGCAGATGTTGCTATTGGAAACTCCTTGACATTTACTTCGAAGTTTAATAGTTTCGGTACTTCTGGTAAAATTTTAATCACGTCAGGTAGAGATAAAAACTTAGGACAGAAATAAGCTTCCTTAACTTCTGCTACATATCTAGGTACAAAAATGTAATCCAAATCAGGATGATCTCGTAATAATTTTAATGTCTGACCATAATAAATCTTCACAGGAATACAGAGCTCTCCAAATCCATGAGTAACACCCTCTTCAACTATTTTCTTATTGGTGGGTGGACTTAAAACGATTTCCACATCTAATTCTTCAAGTAATTTTTTCCAGAAAGGAAAATATCTATAAAAATGAAGAGCTCGTGGAATGCCTACTTTAATTTTTTTCTGAGTTTTTTGTTGACTTACTTCCATCTATTTAGTTCCTCAATAACTCAAGCATCTGGTTCGCCGTAGAAAAGCAAGTCTCTGATTTGATCCATCATTTTTGTTGTTAATCTTTTAAGCTCATTGTAGTCGGGCATTGGTTTACCCCAATATTTCTGATGTTCCATAAAAGGTGGTCCTGCTTTTAGTATTTGCCCTTTATAGAAATTTAACATTTTAGCATGCTTAGGGTATGTAGCTTCAGTGCCCGTTATTCCAATAGGAATTATTGGTACTTGTGTTTCTATTGCTAATCGCATAGGACCAGTATGACCTTCTAAAAGTTGACCATTTCCAGTATTTGTAGTTCCTTCAGGATATGTACAAACACATTCTCCTTGTTCAAGAAGTTCTCTTGCATAATTATAAGCGTCTACATCATGTTCTCCTCGTTTCAAAGGAAAAGCATGATGATTTCGTACCCAGGCATTAACTATTGGTATCTTAAATAGTGACTGTTTTGCCATCTGCCACATTACGCGTCTGGGAGGATGACGAATTAAGGTTGTGGCTAGTATAAGAACATCCCATTCAGAATTATGACTTGGACAAAGAAGAACTCCTCCTTCTTTAGGAATGTATTTTTCAAAATCAATTACTTTATAAGGCATCATCATATCAGACCAAGAACCAACTAATTCCCCTGAAAATGTCATTATTGTTTTTTGAAATTGTCGACGTACTCCAAATTCTTCCAAACTCTTCAAAAGAGTATACCATGAATCATCAATAAGTCTAAGAATTCCTTTCCCTTGATCTTTTAAATAGCTCATAAAATTAAATTTAGGTTTTTTCTCAGTTTCTTCTGGTGAACCAATGGAAAGTTCTTCTATATCTTCTTTTCCATAGATTCCTTCACGCAATTCCCAAACAAAAGTTCGCAATTCATCTGTTAATCTTCTAATATCTTCATAAGATACGCTATTGATATCATAATCTTTATAGTAAATTGGATCACCAACCCGTACTATTACTTGAGTCGGTTTCATTACTAAATTACCTTTTGGCAAAGCATTCCTAGAACCCACCACTGCCATAGGTACAATTGGAACATCCATTTCAATTGCCAGTCTAACTGCTCCTGTTTTAAATTCTCCTAATGTTCCGTCCTTAGAACGTGTTCCTTCTGGGAAGATTCCAACCCACTCTCCTCCTTGGATTACTTCTTTTGCTTTTTCCCATCCTCGTTCAGGGTTTTCACGATCAACTTTAAAAGCTCCAAGGTTATTGAAGAGAGTTCTAACAATAGGTGTCTTAAAGTTATCCAATTTGCTCATATATCGAATCCTACGATGACAAGCTGCTCCATAAAAGAATGGATCAATGTGTGATTCGTGATTTCCCACCAAAATACCTGGACCATATTCTGGAAACATATTGCCTTTTGGATATTCTGCTTTGAAGTTCCAGAATGTTCTAACAGCCCATTTAATGTATATATAAGCTGCCCACCATTGTAATCGCCCTTCAATGGGTTTTAAATCCATTCTTTTGATAATATATCGATATAAATCATTTAGGGGATCAATAGGATTGTACTTCATTAACTTATAAGTCCAATCTTGATGACGTTTTTCATATCTCAACTCTTCTTGCATTCTTTCTTCTGTGGATTTCTTTTGTTCTATTTCTGCCGCTATTTCATATCCTTTTTTCTCTGGTCTTTCGAGTTCCATATTAATCACTCACGAATTATTAAAAATAGTTCGAATTATTAAAATTAGTTTTAAATTTTAATAAAACCCGATATTTTCAGCTGAATTATATCTTTACTTAAATACTTGTTGATATAAAAAATTATTGGTTAAAGTAATACTCAAAAAAGTATGATTTAATTTTTGATTTATACGTGGATATTCTTGCATACTTTACTATATAATTAGAAGACAAATAAGACAATTAAAAAAAAAGAATAGTAAATTTTAGATTTTTATTTTTTTTTTCGTACCTTTTTAACTGCAATCGTAGATACAGTAATCATTGCTAATGCTAAGAAGAATAAATCATAACCTGGTATTGGGGGTGTTCCACCGCCATCAGTAGGTGGTTCTGGAGGAATTGCAACTTCAACTGAAATACAATTAGTGAGCGTATCACCAGCACTATTATGGGCGACTACAATAAAGTAATATGTTCCGTTAGTATATCCTGTCAATGAGTGTGAGAGACTCGTAATGTCAGTAGCTAATGATGTTAAAGAACCGTTTATTTCTGTGATGAACTTTGAGTATTCATATACTGAGTAACTCACAGCTCCAGTAGCAGCGTCCCATGTAAGAGTGAAATCTCCATCATCGTCAGTAGGAACTCCCGCATCTGAACTCAATGTGGAACTACTAGGTGGGCCATATTCAACTGAGACAGCATATAACTCATAATAGGGTTCTGTTATGGGAAACTCTATAGTTATTGAATTTGATCCGTAATTATAGATTATAGTTTGAGTTGGTAAAATCCATTGGGATGTACTACTCACGTTCCAAACCCAAAAATAGATAGTATCTATACTAAAGTGAATTGAAGATGGGAACTGAACAGTCATAGTAACGTTTCCATCTATTACAGTATAATTAGTTATTTTATGATCCAAGTAGAGTAATGCAGTTCCATTAGGCAATGATATTCCAATCGGATTATAGGGTAATAAGGCATAGATGAAATCTGGTGTGGTGCTCCCAACTTGGACATCAATATTAACCGTTACTGTTGAATCCATATCATAATTATCTAAAAGTACGAAATTGTTTGTTCCAGTGTTCAAGTTTTGAATGAATTCTTGGTACATTGACATATACACCCAATCGCCCATATAGTAATATCCACCAAAATATTTAAATATTCCCGTTGTTTCGTTAAAAATCATGTTCAGTTCTTTATTTGCTGTGGTATTTCTAAAGATAATATGACCAGGATTATAAGTTATACTATCATACATAGATGCCATCGAATCGGACCAATATTGTAAATCTGTTGTAGTTGTTCCTTTTGGCATTAAAAGTGGCGGAGAGGTCCCCATTAAATAAGGAGCAAATGGCCAATATTCATTCGCAGCAGAAAGTATACTCGTACCATAAGTATACCACTCTTCAGTGGCTGGCAACCATTGAGCAAATTCAGCATGAATTTCTGTGAAAAACTGAAATTTAGGCTGCCCTGATGGTATTGAAACGCCCAATGTAGTTACATCGTAAAAAGCATAATTAATAGATGTTATAATGGCTCGTTTGTTAGTTAAGCTATCACCAAAATTTTGCGTCAAGTAAAGATAATCTCCGATACCAACACCCCATTCCACTAATTGATCAGCTTTCTCAAACCATATAAATAATTCTCCCAAATAATATACGGATTGTAATTCTGCAAATCCAGTATTAAAATTGAATATAGCATGAGCCTCCTGACCATTTCCAGATTGCATCAATGTCATATTCAAAATATTGCCGGTAATTTCATAATAAACTGTATCAAAAGGAAACCATGTAGTAAGGTCGGCTGTGTGGTTATTAACCATAAACATAAAATCATCGAATGTCGCACTTGTCGGAATAAGAAATCCAAGTTGTCCTGATGCTGTTAACATTTCCAAAATCGGGTAACACATTGGGTAAAAATTATTCGCAGCTGATAAAGGGTAGCTTGTCATTACCGACTGCCATCCTGTTCCATTCCACATTGACATTGAAATTAACACTTCTTCAAATACCATTGGCCAGAGAATATTAAATGCTGTCCAATTCTTACTCCAATAAACTGCTTTATTAAATCCTTCTATTTCTAATCTTGTTAGATATGTCCCATATCCGGTTTGATTCACGTAATAATAATACGTTTCTCCAGGACTAACACCCCATACGACTTCATCAGTACCATCAAAATCAAATACTCTTTTTGATGTTATATTAAACGAGACCCAGGCTCCCATATTAATTAAATAATATGCATCCATATCTTTTATCGTTCCATTATTTGGGTAATAACTGGCTCTAAAATAGTATCCATCAGTACTATTTATGAATGTAAATTCTGTTTTACCTATATCAACAATGAAATCGTCGAATTTATTGAAGAAACCTTCCATAGGACTTACATACGTTTCATTAAGTATTGAAGCCATTAAGGAAACATCTACAACAGTATCGTTTATAGGCAGTATCATAGGGGCAAGACTGTAAGGCATAGGTTGGTAAAACTCTTTTGAAAGAGTATCATTATATCCAAAACTTGCAATAGGCATATTAACGTTTATTGAAGGCGATAAAACTCCTACTGAATCTTCCCATAATTGATCTACCATAACTTTTGAAAATTCTTGATTTGGATGTAAACTCATTGCATCACCAGTCTCATTTATGATGGAAGTTATGTTATATATATCGAAATTTCTCACCATTGTTACTCCACCAGTGCCAAAATTGGTCCCGATAAGCTCCGTCTCCATTATTATCATATCACCTGCATCCACACCCCAATGCCAACTATTGTCAGGACTTGGCTCCGGGATCGTTGATCCTCCTTTTATATCAGTAGCAAACAATCCTAAGCTTAAAATCATCGGAAATAGTAGTAGTAAAATTAACATTTTTGATTTAGTTTTTCTCATATTCTTAGACCTATCAATATTATAAAATTAAAATGTACTCAATATTGATTTATAATTTTAATTAAAATTGGATTATAGAAAGGGAAGTTTGCTTTATTTTTATAGTTATTTTATACAAAACTGTAAAAATGCATAGGAATATCAAGAGTTAAATCTTCTGAATCAAGAAATACCATATAAAATATTAATCCAAATGGAATTGTTGGCATCTCAGTAATGATTGAAATTAGTGCAAAATTGTATAAAACAGACACCCCAATTTCAAATATAAATAATGGTACAGACCAATAAATATTATTACTTTTCACCAAAAATGATTAATAAATAAAATGATTTAAAAAAAAAGAATAATAAATTTAATGTTTTATTATTTTTTCCGTATTTTTTTAACTACTATTGCCGATACAGTTATCATTGCTATTGCTAAGAAGAATAAATCATAGCCTGGTATTGGAGGTGTTTCACCTCCGCCATCTTCGGGTATTGCTTCATAGGATACCGCAGATAAAAACATATAAGGACCAGTAACTTCAATTTCAAACGTCATTCGATTATTGACAAGATCATACGTTACGGAGTATTGATAGAATTCTGGAGGTGCTAGATCCCATTCCCCTGTCCCACTCATATTAAATGAGTAAAGATAAATATAGTTTTCACTAAGTTGAATTGAAGATGGAAATTGTATCGTCATCGTGATGTTTCCTACTATTACAGAGTGTCCAGTTAGCTTGTGTTCCATATAAAATAGAACAGTTCCATTAGGCAATGATATACCAAGTGGATTATACGGTAATAAAGCGTATATGAAATCTGGGGCAGCAGCCGTTGCTCCAGCTTCAATCTCAACTGTTACTGTGGGTTCCAAATTAAAATTATCTGAAAGCACGAAATGATTGGTGCCTGTATTAAGGTTTTGAATGAATTCAGGGTAGGCTGATATATACCACCATTCATGCGCAGCATAATTATCTCCCCCTAGAAATGTCATCCTGCCTGTTGTTTCATCAAAATAGAAATGGAATTCTGAAGATGCTGTGGTATTACTCATGATAACATGACCGGGACTATAGCTTATATCATCATACCATACTGACAAGACATTGAACAAATATTGTAAATCATTCACAACCGTTCCTTCTGGCATTAAGAGCGGCATACTCCCAATCATAGAGTATGGGGAAATAGGCCAATATTCATTCGCAGCAGCAATTAAAGCTGTACCCGCATCATACCATGTTTCAGTATCCTTCATCCAGACAGAAAAATTACCGTATAGTTCTGTGAAAAATTGATATTTTGGTTGACCAGTTGGAATAGGAAAGCCTATAGTTGTGACATCTACAAAATTGTATTCAATAGATGTTATAGTATATCGAACTTCTTGCATATCTTCATTAAAATTTTCCTTAAAGAAAAGAGTATCTCCTATATCCACGTTCCATTCCACTAATGGATCAGCTAACTCGAACCACATTTGGATTTCTCCTAAATAAGTTGCATATTGTAATTCAACTAATCCAGTACCGAGATTATATACACCCACTGCTACTTGACCATTACCCGATTGTGACATTGTGAAATTCAGAATATTACCAGAAACATCGTAATGGACAGTATCAAAAGGAAACCAATGGGTAAGATCAGCAGTATAGTTATTAAATATAAATAAAAAATCCTCGACTGTGCTACTTGTAGGTAAAATTATCCCAGATTGACCACCCATTTCCATTAGTGGTAAGCACATTGGATAAAAATTATTCGCAGCTGTTAAGGGGATAGTCGGTCCTACATCCCACCCTGTACCATTCCAAACTGAAATTTCAACTAATACTTCCTCAAATACCATTGGCCAATCCATAGGATACATGGTCCAATTACTACTCCAATAGACAGCCTTATTAAATCCTAGTACTTTTAATCTTGAAAGATATGTGTCATACCCAGTTTGATTTACATAGTAAAATAATTCATCTCCAATATTTACACCCCATTCGATTTCATCAGTAACATCATGATTAAATACTCTTTTTCCTGACACATTTAAAACAATCCAATCATACGATTTCATTAAGTAATAAGCGTCCATATCTTTTAAAGTACCATTATTCGGATAATAACTGGCTCTAAAGTAATAACCATGTGTTGTATTTTCGAACTTAATTTCTGTTTTACCAACATCATAGCTGAAAGAGTCAAATTTATTGAAAACACCCATTGAATTGATAATAGGAGTTAAGAAAGTTTCGTTATATACTGACGCCATTGACGCAACGTCTAACACAGTGTCATTGATGGGATATATAAAAGGTGTAATACCTCCCGCTCCAATTTGGTAAATCTCTTTCTTAAGTGTTTCATTATACCCGAATATACATAAAGGAGCACCAGTTAAAGGAGATAAGGATAATGATCCTACAGAACTTTCCCATAATACATCGATTATAACTTTTGAAACTTGCTGAAACGGATAAAAACCATAAAGATCACTTGTTTGATTGACAATAGAAGTTATATTGTATATATCAATATTCCTATACATGTTTATTACATCGTGAGTAGTAGGATCGGTAGTAATTAGCTCCGATTCAAACATAAACACATCACCGATATTAACACCCCAATGCCAACTGTTGTTAGGACTTGGCTCTGGGATATTTGATTCACCCTTTACAATTGTAGTAAGCGATCCTAGGCTTAAAATCATCGGAAAAAGTAATAGTAGAATAAATACTTTTGTTTTAGTTTTTCTCATTCTCTTATACCTATCAATATTATTTTTTTAACATAACTTAATATTGATCCATAGTTTTGATTAAAATTGGATTAAGGAAAGGGAAGTTTGCTTTATTTTTATAGTTATTCAATACAAAATTGTAAAACACTGTGCTATAGCGTTCTAACACTTAGTTATAAAAAGAAAAAAAGAATAGATTAAATAAAGTAAAATTAAGGACTACATTATTTTTTTACCAAGTGTAAAACTTCATCTAGTGAATTAATTAGAAAATCTGGTTTGTTTTCCATTAAAATTTCTCTTTTTGATACCCCACTCGCTACTCCTAAAGTCCACATGCCCGCTTCACGTCCAGCAATAATATCTGATGGCATATCTCCAATCATTAAAAATTCTTCTCTGTTTCTTTTTTCATAATTTTCAAGTGGGGGTTGAAGTGCCATAGGATCTGGTTTTTGAGTTGGAATTTTGTCACTCCCATAAATCCCTTTAAAATAACCACTCAAACCTTCTTTCTCAAGATGTTCAACAATTGTTTCTGTTTTATTATGAGATACAATAAAAAGATCATAAGATTTCTCCATTTTTTTCAATAGTGGTTTGACTGATGGAAAGAATTTCGCTTCTTTAGAATATTCTAAATATTTTGAAAAAATCTTAACAGCAATACGTAATTGTCTAAAATAAGATAAAGTTTTGAGTACAGTTATATATTTAAAGATTTCATATGACTCAAGTAAGATTTTGGGTAATGGATATCCTTGAATAGTCTCTAATAAAGCTCCAATCTCCTGAATAGTTTGTTCCATATCAAAATCTGTCTGTTTTACCTCGTCTTCCAATACTTCCTTGATTGCTTTTTCAAGAATGTGACGAACATCTAATAAAGTACCATCAAAATCGAATATTATTGCTCGAAGAGAACCATTTTGTAATTGTGCTATTAGCTGATCTTCTCTAGACATATTTTCACTTTTTATATAATATTAATAATTAAATAAAAAAATCTAAACGTTAAAAACTTAGAAAGAATTTAATTTTGTTATTAGGGGATAATAAAAGAACAATTGAGTAATATGGATGAGTTTCAAATATTTCAACTTTTAATGATTACTTTTGGTTTTTCTTCAATAATATTTTTTTTAGTATTACTAAAAATAACAGCAGGATATGGAATGCATGTGAGTAAAAAATGGGGACCAGCTATTAATGATAAACTTGGTTGGGTTGTAATGGAAATTCCAACAGTTATTATTTATTTTATCTATTATATCATTGGAGATCATAACATAGGGTTAATGAGTCAAATATTTCTGTTAATTTGGATGTTACATTATTGTCAGCGTACTTTTATTTTCCCTTTGCTAATTCGTGGAAAGCGACCAATGCCAATAACTATTATCATTCTTGGAATAACCTTTAATGGTATAAATACATACCTACAAGCAAGATGGCTCTATCATTTTTCTAATCCATATACTAATGAATGGATTATAAATCCTCTATTCATTATAGGGATGATTATCTTTTTTATAGGATTTGTAATCAATCTCCATTCAGATCATATAATTCGGAACCTAAGACAACCAGGAGAAACAGAATTTAGGATACCTTATGGTGGTATGTTTAAATATGTTAGTTCTCCTAGTTATTTCGGTGAAATTACTGAATGGATTGGATGGGCAATCATGACATGGAGTATTCCTGGGTTAATTTTCGCTGTATGGACTTTTGCCAATCTTGCTCCACGAGCACGTTCCACTCATAAGTGGTACATCAAAACCTTTTCGGATTACCCTAGTAATCGAAAAGCGCTTATTCCCTTTATTATCTAATCTAAGTTATTTACTATATAATTTGGAACGAGATTTAATATAGATACGATTGTTAGTATCTATTAATTTTAAATTACCCCAAGAATCAAATAATGTTTCGGTTTTCCCTAAAATTAGAATTCCATTTTCAACTAATCGATTTTCTATTATTTTTAAAAATTTATGTCGGTTTTCTCTATTGAAATATATTAAAAGGTATCTACAGAAGATAATATCATAGTAGTTGGGTTTGCAATGCCCTTGTGTAATATCTTCTTCTACAAATTCAATTTTTTTTTTAATTTTATCACTTATTATATTTCTATAACCAAAATGTGTTTTTTCTTTTTTGAAATACTTGTTTTCGTAGTAATCAGAAATTTCTTTCATTGAATCATCAGTATACACACCCACTTTAGCTTTTTCAATAGCTTCATGAGCAATATCAGATGCTACAATTTTATAATTTGGAAATTGTGGAACTTGCGTCTCAAGATTATCAAGGATCATTGCTAAGGAATATGGTTCTTCTCCAGTAGCACAAGGACAAGACCATATATTAATACAATTACCATCGCTTTTCGGATGTTTCATTTTCTGATAATATGAGAGCTGATTAAGAAAAATAAAGATATCAATATAAAATTTTGCTGGTTTTTCTGATAAATAACGGTTTTTGTGTAGATTTTTAACTGCGTTTGATTTTGTCATAAATTTTGCTCGTTTAGTAGGATCGGGTCTAATACTACTTTTGATATCTTTTCTACTTACTTGTAGACCTTGCATAAACAGATCTTGGATTGTCTCGAAAACATCATAATCGCGAAAAAAGAAAGTATAATTTACAGTAAATCCATCTATAAATTTTTTGACTTCAGCATTATTGGATGAGATATAATCATAATAGTCATTAAGAGTCTTACAAGGAACCCTTATCATTCGGGATTTTATACGTTTTTCTATAAATTTCCTATTATAATATTTAAAATTTAATCCAGTTTTTTTTTTCAATAATTGAATTAATGCGTTGTACGACCGTTCGTCGACAGGAATGTTATCAATAAGATTGTCTTTATTTAAATCTGAATCGAAACTCATTTATCTTCTTATATTCTTAATAGTGTTGTTGAATTATGTTATTCCGATTGTACATTTCCATAATAAACTCTATGAATATATATATTATTAAATAGAAAAAGATAGAAAAAAAAAAGAAAAATTCTTGAAAAATAAAATTCTTTTCGGCTACTTTAATTTTTCTTGTCTTTCTAATAATTCTCGAATTTTTTTCAATTCTTCTAACCTTAATATTTCTTTTAGAAGTTCTTCTTTTAATGAGTTCTCAGTTTTTGAGGGTGAATTTATCGATTTAATTTTTTCCCATATTGCGGTACGAATAAATTCCGATTGTGTTTGATGAGAACGTTTAGCAAATCTTTTAATTTCTTCAAGTTCTTTACTAGTGACTAGAAATTTGACTTGAATACTCTTTTTTAAAGCTTTTTGAATAATAATAGGGAGTTGGTTTATTAGACTATCAATATTGTTTGTTGAGTTCAATTCAATATAACCTATTAAACCTTCATCTTTCACAAAATTACGATATTTTTCTCTATCAATAATTTCTGGGTTTTCGACTAAATCAAGTCTATTTCCAATTACAAGTACAGGGCACTTGTCTTGTTTAACCTGTGTCCAAATATCCTTAAAACGTGTTTGAAAATAATCAAAAGTTTCGGGTCTAGATAAATCAAATATATAAAGAACAACAGAGGCCCCTGTGTAGTATATTGTTTGAAGTGATCCAAATTTGTCATCATCAACAATATCCCAAAACTGAAGTTTATAGTCATTACCCTCAATATTTACTTTCTTAATAAATAAATTCACACCAGTTTTTGGAGCTGTATCTTTGTATAGAGATTTATCGGAAAAACTTTCAATTAATGCGGTTTTACCCACTCCTGCAGCCCCAATAACTATAATCTTAATCATTTCCTCATAATTCTCTTTACTCATTATCTTATCACCTCTTTTTTTTATATATGTACTGATCATGTACATATAAGAATAAAAAAGAAATTATCATTTATAAATCTATGTACTGAATATGTACACATATATGTAGGATAAAAGAAAAAAGTTTCTAATCCTTAAAATTGGCATTTTAATAATTTGCACAATTGAAAATAGAACTAATTGCTTAAAATATATGAAAAAGAATTGCTATATTGCAATATGCTCAGTTCTTCTAATAATTTCTTCTTGTAATTCCTTTCCTAAATTCACAAAATAATCGCTATATCCGGCAACTCGTACAATTAGATCTCTATATTTTTCTGGATTTGATTGTGCAGCTCGTAAGGTATCTGCTGAAACTACATTAAATTGTATATGATGACCATTCATTTCGAAATATGTTCTAATTAAGTGAGCTAGGTTATCAATCCTCTCTTCATCGGAAAAATATTGAGGGGTGAATTTTTGATTTAATAGAGTTCCACCAGTTCTTAAATGATCAATTTTCCCAGCAGATTTAATAACTGCAGTTGGGCCATTAATATCCATTCCCTGAACTGGGGAGATGCCTTCAGATAAGGGACTAAAAGCTATGCGTCCATCTGGTGTAGCTCCAGTTACTTGACCAAAGTATATGTGCACAGTAGTAGGAAGTAGATTAATACGATGCACACCACCTTTTGTATTAGGACGATTATCAATAGCATTATAAGCTATATTAAAAACTTGGGTCGTAATGGAATCAGCATAATTGTCATCATTCCCATATTTAGGAGTTTTATAAACTAATTTCTGATGTAAAACATCATAACCTTTAAAATTATTATCTAACGCTTTCAGAAGATCTTCCATAGAGATAATTTTTTTGTCATATATATTATATTTTATAGAAGTTAAACAATCGGTTATGCTACCCATTCCCACAATTTGTATATAAGATGTGTTGTATTTTGCTCCTCCGCTATTATAATCCTTTCCCTTTTTAATACAATCATCAATTAATATTGATAAAAAAGGTGCTGGATTTTGCGACCAGATTTGTTCAATTATTTGATTTCCTTTAATTTTTATATCTACAAAATGATTCACTTGTTTCCTATAAGCTTCTAAAAAATCATCGAATAATTTAAATGTGATAGGATCACCCGTCTTTAACCCAATCTGTTTCTTAGTTAGAGGATCAAAACCATTATGAAGAGTTACTTCCAAAATTTTCACAAGATTAAAATATCCCGTTAGTATATATGCTTCTTTTCCAAAAGCACCAGATTCAACACAACCACTTGCTCCACCGTTTCTGGCATCTATTATCGATTTACCCTGTCTGGTCAATTCCTGAATTATAGCATCACAATTGAAAACTGATGGTTGTCCAAAGCCAGTTTTAACTATTTCAAGAGCTCTTTTTAAAAATCTATCAGGTGTTTTCACGCTAATTTGAACGTTACTACTCGGTTGTAAAATCCTCATTTCTTGAATAACATCTAAGAGTATATAGGACATTTCATTAACTGCATTGGAACCATCATCTTCAAGACCACCTAAGTTAATATTACAAAAATCGGTATAAGTATTACTTTCTTCAGCAGTAACACCTACCTTTGGTGGTGCGGGTTGATTATTAAATTTCACCCAAAAAGCTTGAAGTAATTCATATGCTTCATCCTTAGATAATATTCCTTTTTCTATATCATTTTTAAAGAAGGGAAAAAGGTGTTGGTCTAAACGTCCTGGATTGAATGAGTCCCATGTATTATATTCAGTTATGACGCCTAAATGAATGAACCAATAGTGTTGGAGTGCTTCCCAAAAAGTCTTAGGGGCGTGAGCAGGAACACGGGAACATATCTCAGATATTTTATCTAATTCACCTTTTCTTTTAGGATCTAACTCCATATTGGCTAAATATTTAGCCTCTTGAGCGTGGCGTTCAGCAAAAGCAATAATTGCATCAGCAGCAATATTCATGGCAATTAATTGTTCTCTTTTATTATAAGCTTCAGGATCATTGTAAAAATCTAACTGTTCTATGCTTTCAGTAATATTTTTTTTAAATCCTAAAAAACCTTTATTCCATATGTTCTTTCCAGCAACAGTATGCCCAGGCGCTCTCTGTTCCATAAACTCTGTGAAAATACCAGCTTCATATGCATTAATCCATGTTTCATCTACTTTTGAGAAGATTTTATCACGAATAGATCTGCCTTTCCAAAAGGGAATAATTTTATTTGCTGTCTTTTGTCTTGTATCTTCAGTTACCTTAAAAGAAATTTTATCGCGTGTGTGTAGAACATCTAAATCATGTAGACTATGGCAACATACCTCTGGATATGTAGGCGTTGCTTTTGGTTCTGGACCTCGTTCGCCAACTATTAACTCATCATCATTAATGCAAATTCTCTTATTTTCTAAGATATACTTAAATGCTTTTGCTCTAGCAACTGGAGGAGTATAAATATGGGCTGTTCCAGTCTCATAGAATTCTGTTATTAATAACGCACGTTCCAAGGAAAGATACGGAATAGCTTCACGACTTTGTTTTCTTAGTTTCTTAATTCGTTTATTCATTATTTAACTATTGACCGAGATAATAAATCCAGATATTTATTGAAAAAAAAGAAATGGTCTAATAAAAAAATAATCCTAATTATTTCTTTTCAGCTTTATTAATTTCCTTATCTCTAATAACTCGCCTTAAAACTTTTCCTACCGCACTCTTTGGAAGAGAATCTACAAATTTTATTATTCTTGGATATTTATAGGCAGCCATTTGTTCCTTTGACCAATCGATTATTTCTTTCTCACTGATTTTTCCTTGATATTCTTTCTTGAGAATGATATGTGCCATAATATTTTCACCTCGATCTGGATCTTTTATACCAACAACAGTACATTCCTGAATCGCAGGATGTTCATATAAAACTTCCTCAATTTCTCTTGGATAAACACTATGACCTTTATATTTAATCATATCTTTGACTCTATCGATTAAAAAGATATAACCTTCTTCATCCAATTTTGCATAATCACCTGTTCTTAGCCATCTATATCCCCCTGCTTCAAAGAATACCTTTTTATTCTCTTCTGGTCGGTTGTGATATCCTAACATAATCTGAGGTCCCGAGGCAACCAATTCTCCAGATTCCCCTATTGGCAAAAAATTCAGGTTTTCATCAATAATCCCAATAAGAGTACTCGCAACAGGTAGTCCACAACTTCCTAGTTTTTTCTTGCTCCATGGTGGTAGACTTGAAATACATACAGTTGATTCACTTAAACCATACCCCTCTCCTAAAGGAAACCCAGTCTTCGCTTCCCATTCATTTCCAATTTCAACTGGCATTGGTGATGCACCTACATTACAATACTTAAGATTTGAAAAATCAACATCTTTACTTAAAGACGATCCTAGGATATTAATAAACATAGTTGGCACTCCAAGTATGAAATTAGCATCTTTTTTCTTGATAGTTTCAATTATTCGAGGGATATCAAATGTTGGAAAAATAATCGCTTTACCTCCAGTACGTGGACCTTGTAAAAGTTCACATATTTGACCATATACATGATACCAAGGGAGTATAGAAAGCCCCACGAGATCTTTCTTAATATAATATTCTTTCATATAATCTGAGACTTGTCCAATTTGCATAAGATTTGATAGAGCATTGTAATGAGTAAGCTCAGCACCTTTTGGGTCACCCGTTGTACCTCCTGTATACTGGATAATCGCAATATCTTCTTTTGGATTAATCTCAACCTTGAAATCTGTAAGAGGTTCAGGATTTGAATCCATCAACGTGTTGTAATGAATTAATTTGTTTGTCTCAGGTACATCTGGAACTTTTCCCTCAACATTCACTAATATTACTTTTTCTAAGATTAGTTGATCTTCAACTTTTTTAAACTCTTGAAAGAATCCATCAAGCATTATAAGATATTTAGCACCCGAATCTTTTATTTGATATGCCATTTCCCTTGCTACAAATAGTGGACTGATTGCAGTCAATGTAGCTCCAAGACTCATAGTAGCGAAATAACAAAAGCTAAAATGTGGGCTATTTGGCAACCAAAGGGCAACCACATTTCCTTTTTTTATTCCCAATTTTAAGAGGGCATTAGCAAATCTTCGAGTTAAAAAATCCATTTCTCTAAATGTGAATTCCCTTCCGAAGTAATCCATGGCTACTTTATCGGCATACTCTTTCACACCTGTTTCAAATACATCAATTAAAGACTTATTTTCAGGAATTTCGATATCTAATGTTATTCCTTCAGGTAAATATTCTTTCCAAATTCGGTTTTTAATATAATCTGGGAGTTCCATTTTTATTATCTCCTTAAAAAAATAATTCTAATTATTATTGAATTTGAAATATATATTAAAATTTTCATTTATCATTAAGATTCAACTTTACAAATCATTTTTTAATGATTTATTATTATAGATTCAAGTATCTTTGAAAAACTCAAAATAATTCTTAACTTTAATTTGCAGGTTTAAAATTTTGAAATCACAAGATGAATTGGGAGTTCCGATCCCAGCAAATAAACCCTTAGTTGTTAGAACAATTAAACAAGTTACTAAGGAACAACGCGAATATGCACTTGAGAAAACAGAATATAGCATGTTTTCCTTTCCAGCAGATTTAATTTTTGTAGATTTTTTATCAGATTCAGGCTCAGGTACAATGACGGATTATCAATGGGCTGCTTTATTCCATGGAGATGAATCTTACGCTCGGAATAAGGGATATTATGTTCTTCTAGAAGCAATTCGGGACACATTTGAACGAGGTGATAATCCAAAAAGATCAATTGATTTGATTCTTTCCGGTGAAACGAATGTAAAGAAACTCATGGATGAATTATATATTACTTTATATGAGGGTGGCTTTATAAATGGAGGTATTCATCAATTAACTCGTCCTAATGCTTTTATTGTTCCACAAGGACGATGCGCAGAACATTTATTATTCTCGACTATAGCCCCAATTTTAAAAGAAAATAAAAATATTACCTATTACATACCAAATAATGGTCATTTTGATACTACTGAAGCAAATATTGCAGCAAATGGTATACAAGCAGTTAATCTGTTTTCTTCAACTCTAATGGAAGATTTTCCTTATGATGAAATGGATAAAAGAAATCCTTTTAAAGGAAATATGGATCTTGAGAGGTTAGAAAATCTCATCCAAGATAAAGGTGTCGAATCAATTCCATTAATTTATGTTACAATTACAAATAATACAGCTGCTGGTCAACCTGTCTCAATGCAAAACATAAAAGCAGTTCATAAAATTGCAACGAAATATAATATTCCATTTTTTTTTGATGCATGTCGTTTTAGCGAGAATGCAAATTTCATAAAAGAATTTGAAGAAGGATATAAAAACCACTCAATTCCAAGTATTGTTCAAGAAATGTTCAAATACGTAGATGGTTTTACCATTAGTTTCAAAAAAGATGGTCTAGCGAATATAGGGGGAGGCTTTTTCTTTAGAGATAAGGGCGTTTTTCATAAGAAATTTTCCATAGAGGAAGATATTGGGATTAAATTAAAAGAAAGACAGATATTAACTTTTGGAAATGATTCTTACGGAGGGATGAGTGGTAGGGATATCATGGCATTGGCAGCAGGACTTTATGAAGTTGTCAAAGAACCTTATTTAAATGACCGGAAAACTCAAGTAAGAGAATTTGCAAGGAAACTCGCTATAAATGGTGTTCCTGTCATTCTTCCCGCTGGAGGACATGCAGTATATATTAATATGGAAAAATTTTTCGAAGGAACAGATATGAAGATCGATGATTTTGGAGGTGTTGGTTTCACAATCGAACTTCTTAAACATTATGGTATACGAGCTGTTGAATTAGGACCTTTTGCTTTTGAATGGGATAAAAAGACACCCGAACAACAAAAAGGAGTTTTAAATTTAGTTCGCTTCGCAATGCCGCGAAATGTGTATAGTGCAGCTCATATCGATTATGCCGTGGCTGCTATTACAGAACTTTTTAAAAATAAAAGTAAAATACCGAAAGTCAAAATATCTCGAGGCGCAGAATTACGATTAAGGCATTTTCAAACAGGACTTCAGCCTATTTATAAATCTTAAAAATAGAATAATATCTAATCAAATTTGATTTAACTATTTCTATTAAAAATTTTAATAAAATTTTTTAAAAAAAAATTTAAATTTCTAACATTCTTAATCTCTGAGATATATTCTTTCTTCTAAGAATCTTCATGAAATCATCCTTTCTTTGCTGAAGGCGAGTTAAAAAGGAATCCAGCTTATCAAAATTATTGAAGAAGTATTCTCTTCCCTCAGCTATAATTTTAACACCTTTCCTATCATTTTCAATAACAGCATAAATTCCTCCAACTCCAGAATCGTGTTTAATGAAAACTTTTTCGGTCCCAGGTAGTTTTTCATTCCCCTTTTTTGCCCAGAAATTATTTTTTAATAAATATGATCGATACATACTCATTTTACCACACACAACCTCTTTTTTTTTTATCTTGATAAGTCATCGAGATATGCTTATTAGTATATTCGATATGACCATCAACATATAGTCCTTGATAATATAGTATTACAGTCGATTATTATTACAATGTAATATGCAAGGAACATATTACCTGTATAATATACGACTTTAATTCTATACTACACAAGAATTATAGTTACCAAAAGTCCTTTTAAATGACTAAGTAAAAAGCCCAGAACTATTTACTAAAAAATTATTACTTGGGGTTGAATAAAAACAATTTCTACTGGAATATTTTATAATAAAAAAATTAGGGATACTTCTTATGTAGCCCCTTTATGAAATCATCTAGTTCTTTCATATTCATTTTCTTAGTATCATAAGCAGCTTTTCCACATTCATCTTCCAAATCGAAACATGACTTTAGATAGGCTTTATTCATAATAGTTAGCATAGCTTTTGTGAAAAAAATAAATTCTGTTTGATATTTAACAATCTGTTTTGCAAAACTAAGAGTCTCTGTTTCAAGTAGATCAAGTGGGAAAATTCTTGCAGGAAAATTAATATTCTTTAATTCTTCTACACCAAATTTATCTGTTGTAAAAAGGAGGTTCTTTGCATAAGTTAATCCTAATCCCAATAAGGGTAAAAGAGTAGCCCCCGTTTGAGGAAAAGCAGAAATCGCAAGTTCTGGTAATCTCAAATATAATTCATCAATAGGTCTATCCGCAAAAACTCTTAAATCAGAAGCCATAATCACCATTACACCAAAACCAATAGCAATACCTTGAATCTGGGTAATTACTGGTTTTTTCATAAGAACAATAGTCTCATTGACTTTCCTACCCCATTCAGTTATTTGTGCTACTTTTTCGAGAGATCCTTGGATTTCTTTCAAATCATAACCAGCCGAGAAGAACCTTTGCCCTGTACTCTTTATTAAAATGCATTTAACTTTCTCATCAGTGTCTGCATTAATTAAGCTTTCGTGAATTGATTTTAACATCGGTATATTACATGCATTAGCCTTATCTGGTCTATTTATTGTTATTACTGCTATACGACCTTTCACTTCATATAAAATAAGTTCATTACTGCTCATACGATCTTTAACTCATAATTCAATTTAAAATATATTGAATTTAATGCAGATAAAATAAATAAACAAACAATCATAGAGAGGTAATAAGACATATATAGAGCGAGATAATTAAATAACATAACTAAATCCAACTACTTTATTTGAAAAAAACTTTATTAATATCTAAATGAGTGAAATTTTATGATAATTAGACCTTTTAATAAGACCTCTGATAAAACCGGACTTATAGAAGTATATGATAAATCAGTTAAAGTTATTAGACCTGGCGCAAGAATGAATGAAGAAATATTCAATAATGTAGTACTTACAGTAGAAGATCAAACAGATCTTTCAAAAGATTGTTTAGTTGTGGAAGATAAGAAAGGAAAATTAATCGGTTTTGCAGGTCTCTTTAAATCTTCTGAACGTGATTCCTGGAACTTGATATATCATACACTACCAAAATACCACAAGTCGAAATTACTAGTAGAATTATTTAAATCACTTCTAAAAATTATTAAAGCACAAACTCACCCAAAAATTATATTTGAAATAACCAAGCATAATTATATAGATTCTCCTCTACAAGCTATGATTATGGAAATGGGATTAGAACCAGTTCATTTTCATTTCCGGATGCAATTAGATGATATTAAAGAAGTTCCAAAATCAATAATTCCGAATAACATTACCTTTCAAAATGAAAAAGAATTAATTGATTACGCCAGTTATATTTCAGTACTAAATGATGCCTTTAAGGATCATTTCGAATTTAGACCATTTACAGAAGAAAAATACAAATCGGTAAGAAGAGCTGCTGAAAAACAATTTAACTATCTTAATTGTTTAGCTTATGATGGGAATGAGCTAATCGGGGTTTGTACCGTAGCGATCAATCCGAAAACAAAGCATTTAGGGAGAGTAGCTATTTTAGGAGTGCTTCAAAAGTATCATCATCTTGGAATTGGCAGTGCACTTTTGGATATGGGGATTCAATCTCTAAATGAGAATGGTTGTAAAACAATCGATTTAGGGGTAGAAGCTAAAAATGAAAAAGCATTATCCCTCTATAAAAAATTTGGCTTTCATGAAGTGGAATCACGAACAGAGATTACTTTTGCTATCGAATGATAATTCCACTGGTTATAATTTATATTTGTTTTAAAAATAGCTTTCAGATAGATACCTAGATATTATTAGAGTTTTAATTAGATGGTTCTCAAATCTTTTTTATAACTTCAGATAATTGTTAATACTAACTATCAACATTTACCAGTATTTCTGAAATGTTAGTATTATCATAACGGAATACATCTGAAAGCATTATGATTAAAATATATTAATGGAATAATATATACATGCAAGGGAGAATTATTTATTTTCAGTAAGTAAGGGTTGAGGTGATATAATCTAAAATTGATTGCTGAAGTAGAATTTTTTACGGAAATTTTTGAAGAATTTTTAGGTATGGACAATTATCTTTATGGAAATGAATTATGGAAGTCCCATTCAATAATTAAGTTAATGCAAGCTTCACATGAATTCGAAGATCAAAAAATCGTAGAAGAAGGATTGAAGATCATAATTAATTTATACAAATTTAAAGAATGTGGAGAATTATTGGATTTTTATGAATTAGAAAGCCAAACTATTAATGAATTACCAGAATCAGAAAAAATTCTACTTGGATCAATTTTGAAAGCAGAATTTACTTAAACTGCTTTTCAAATTCCCATACAGAATCTTGAATTGTATGAAGATTCTCTATAACTTTTCCAGAACTTTTTGTTTCCATTTCTGAAGCATCAAAAAGGGCTTTTCCAACAGCTAAAGGCCTATTTTTAGTTTCTTCTATAATTTGTATAATTTCTCCTTTCCTGATTAAAGGATCTATTTTGGTTATTCCTGGTCGCATTATATCTGCACCATTGGCTACATAACGAACTGCTCCAAAATCGACAACAACTATCTTTAAATCCACCTGCTTGTTTAATAGTAGGGTCAAGACTGGAATATAGCCATCCTTAGATTTCCAAAGTTTTAATACATTGTTAATAGCATATAATGTATCTCCTGCTTCTGTTTCAATAACTTCCACATTGCTTTTTTGAGGAAATATTTGACTTATAAATTTATGATCATATTGCTTTAAAATTTCTTCTTTTAAAGGTCTTAAATCAGATTTTCGAATGAAATGCCTTTGTTTTATCTTCATTAGTAAACTAATAAACTTTAAGAAAATTAAAATTTAGTTTTTTATAGTAATCGATAAATTATAATTATTATATGAGAATATGAGTAAAGTTTACACTTCTGCTGTCGTAATCATCCCTTCAGAAGAATGTTGGACTCCAATTCAAGAAATACGTAAAATTTATGACCAAAATATCCAAAGATGGATGCCTCATATAACATTACTCTATCCATTCAAGCCTGAAACTGATTATGATAACCTCAGTAAAATTTTTTCAGATATGTGTAAGTCTATTGGAGCTTTTGAGATAACTTTATCAGAATTTTCTTACTTTAATCATGGTCATCAACAGTATACTTTATGGCTTAAACCAGAACCTGTTGAATTAATCATAGATCTACAAACTAAAATTCTTGAATTAGTTCCCGATTGTAATGATGTAAATAAATATAAGAAAGGATTTAATCCCCATTTAAGCGTTGGACAAATTAATGGTAAAGATAATCTCCTAATGCTTATCAAGAAATTACAAGATAAGTGGATAAAATTAAAATTTTTTTTATATCAGATTTTTTTTATCTCGCGAGAAAAAAGTAAAACTTCACAATTTGAAATAAAAAAACGAATTCAACTTAAAAAAGAATGATTAAAATTTTTATATTCGAAACTCATTAATTAATTAATTAAAAACTGAAAATTATCAAAACTATACTTGAGAAAAATCATGTCAGACGATAATAAAGAAGGAAAAATAGTGTTTCAAGGACGCACAGAGATGATATTTAAGATAATCGTAATCGGGGATCCCGCTGTTGGTAAAACAAGTCTTTTAACAAATTTTTGTGGAGATAAATTTAATTATGAATATATACCAACCGTAGGAGTAAATATTACGAAGGAACCTGTCACAATAAAAAATGAAATGGGAAAGGATATTACAGTGAATCTTATGGTCTGGGATATTGCAGGTCAACCCCAATTCTATATGTTACACCGACCATACTTTAATGGCGCGGATGGAATGATGTTAGTATATGATATTACAAGATCTAGTTCGTTCTCAAATATAAATAACTGGTATTCAACGTCAGTTAAATATGGTCTTTCAGGAATTCCTCGAATTTTAATTGGTAATAAAATAGATTTAAAAGATGAGAGAAAAATTATCTTACCAATGGCAGAACACCTAAGTGAAAAGATAGGTGCCCCATTTTTTGAGACTTCAGCATTAACGGGGGAAAATGTAAAATCTATATTTCAAAAAATTGCAGAACTTACTTTACAATCGAAATTAGAAGAATAAAGATATTCTTTTTAGTATTCTCCTTTTGTTTCTTTAATTTGATTTTGTATTATGAATTCAATTCTTAGACACAAATGTATAAAACCAAAAATATCTTATTGCACTTTAAATGCATAAGAGGTGATTATATGCCAAAACTTGAACGAAAGATTGAAATTAATGCCTCATCTAAGAAAGTATGGCAAGTTTTATCAGATATAGAACACATGCCTATATGGAATGTCGCTATAAAAGAAATCAAGGAACTTGAACCCAATAAATATTACGTAAAATCATATATGGGAGATTATACTTCTATTAATACAGAACGAATAGAAAATAAAAAAACTACTTCTAAAGTTGATCATCCAGAATTTACAGAATATGGATTTATTTTAAATGAAAAAGCAGACATAACAGATTTAACCTACTGGGTTGAGGTCCCCAAGATCACTCGTGAAAAAATCCAAGCAAGATCACTTGAAATTAATTTAAAGAATATAAAAAATTTTGTTGAATATCTCGAAGATGGTGGAGATCCAGAAGAATATGATGCCAAACTGATATTTGTAAAACCATAATTCACAATTTTTTTATTTCTATAAATTGTCAATAATACAAGTTCGAAGTTCAATCTCAAAAATCATGGGTTTTAAATAGGTATCATTCTAACTATCAATAACAAATTTGATCACTATTTACCTCTTTTCAGAAGAGAGAATAAGGAGAAGATAATATTCCATTGATTTCATCTACTTTTTTTCTTATACCACTTCTCTTTTACTCTCTTTAAGAATAAAATACTATAATTTATTTATCCAAAAAACAATTTTTTCCTTCAAAGATACTTTAGTTTCATCTGAAGTTGTCTCTTCTTCCATTAACGTCTTTCCAAATTGTGAAATCTCATAGAGAATTCTATGGCCGCCTTTAAAGACAAAAATGTCTTCTTTGATATTCTCAAGGCGTTCAATGATTAATTCAGGTTCGTCAATATCATCAAGTTCATTTTTTAGACTATTGAATTGTTCTACAATTGATTCTTTTTTATCTGTTGCGGACACATCTCGCTCAACTTTTTCATGTTCAACAATGTTAGAATGAAAAGATATATCTGCTCTTTGAATTAAAGATCTAATTAAATCTAATTCCGTTTCAAGGATTTTTTGGTTTTCTATTACATTTTTTAATTGAGGAGTAAGAGCTTTAATATCGAGTGTCGCCTTATTCAACTCATTGACTTTGTCAGTTAAAGCATTCATTTTTAAATTGGTTTGACCCATTTTTGTAATAATATCAAGTCCAAACTTTTCTAAAATTGAAGCAAATTTGTCCATTTTGTCATCGACTTCTTTAATTGATTTTACAATATCATTTGTTTTTACTTTATCTAATTCTCCCATAATTTTTCCCCTTTTAATATGATTATAATTAGATCTTCTTCTTATTAATCCTCATAAAAAATACTTATTTAATTAATTATTATGCTCTTATAAAAAACTTCTTAACAATTCATTCAATACAAAATACTATAAGAAGAAAGTAGAAAAAAAAATTTATATCAATGATTCAGTACATAAATGTACTAACGAGAGATGGGAAATCATTATTATTTAGAAATTATGGTAGCTCTGATGTCGATAGAGATTTATTAGCGGGATTTTTAAGTGCTTTTTCGGGATTTATGAAAGAAATCAGCCAAAGTGACATTAAGAGCACACAAACTGAAGATTTCAAATATTTTTATACAATTATTGATCCTATTATCATTGTAGTAGCTAGTGATTTAGATGATGATGATGCTACTGTAAACTCTAAGATCTTAAGTATAAGAACTAAATTTCTTGATAAATACGGAAAAATTCTTGAGGATGAGAGTTGGGCAGGAAATCGTAGCATTTTTACCGAATTTGAACATGAATTGGATAACATAATTTTGGGAGCTATTAAAGTTTCAATTATAGGATTTGGAGGTGTGGGGAAAACCACATTAACTCGTTTAATATGTGGAAAAGATGTTAATCTGGAGTATGTTCCTACCATTACAGCGGATATCGCTGCTTATGATGGTGATGAATTTGAGAGATCTATAACCCTTTGGGACTTTGCAGGGCAATCACAATTCAGATCATTATGGAAAAGCCTTCTACAAGGGACAGATATTACTCTATTGGTTACAGATTCAACTTTTGAGAATATTAATAATTCTAAGGAAATAATACATGATATTTTGGACAAATTTTATCAAGATAAATTAGTTATAGGGATTGCAAATAAACAAGATTTACCAAGTCGACTTACTCCAGAGTTTTGTGAAAAAATCCTTTCTAGTGAAAGTCGTGTTATAAAAACTCATGGAATGATTGCAGTTGAACCAATGTATCGTGAAAAGATATTAGCAATCTTGAAAGAGGCAATAAAAAATTTTTCTTAAATTAGTATTACTAAAAACAATTATCGTAGGTGGGTTACTTGATTGATTTTGAAGTTGAAAGTATTGAATTTGAACAACGTGATGGAATTAAAATATTAAGACTGCCAAAATTAACAGAGGAAGAGAAAAGTATTATTGATCCTATTGTTGCTCCTACTTCAGGATTACGTATTCAGATTTTAGATATAAAAATACCAAGTGAACAAGAGAAATATATTTTAACCAAAAGTAAACTCTTTCTATTTCTAAGAATGTTCAAAGCAATCAGTCAAAAGTATAAAGAAATTAAAAATAATAAAAATTTAAAAATTCTAATTTTTACAGATAATCGTCCAAGCAAAGATATATTATTACAATATTGTTCTGAAATTTTCGCGTATGAAGGATTTGATGTATATTATCAAGTCGATAGTCCGGGAGAATCAAAGATTTCTTCTCCATATGGGGCAGCATCCGTTGCATTATATGTTGATATAAAATTAGTCATTGTTTTAACTGCAAGCCATAACGATTTATCTTGGAATGGTATAAAACTATATATAGATTATGCTATTCCGTTGTCAGGAGATCTTTTAAAGGATATTTCGAAAAAAGCACTTGAGGTAAATGAAATATATTTTAAATTAGATTTTTCCCCTATAACAATAGAAGCAGAACAAAAAAATAATGAATATGTTATTAATCTTTTATCAAAAGTATTTGAAATAAAGAATATTATGGGCGAGAATATTGTAATTTGGCCATATTTAGGCAAAGCTCGAGGAATTGTAAATCTATTTAAGTATTATGGCGCTAATGTTATACTTGTTGACGAAGAACTTAATCCTCCTAATCCATTGAAAAATATCCATGAAGAAAAATTGCAAACTATAATGAAGCAAGCTGATTCTAATATTGCATTATTATTAGATGCTGATAGAGATCGAATCGTATTATATATTAAACAGAGTGGGGAGTATTATACATATATACCAAATGAAATCTATTCAGCAATGCATAACATATTAGCCAAGGAGTTTAATAAAAGAATCATAAATGTAAGAACAATTCCAAGTGATCTAAGAGGAGATCACACTGCATTTTTAAACATATTAACAGGGGTTGGATATAAACACCTTGGAGTAATTATGTATTTTTTGCTTGGAATTGATGTAGATCAATCAAAAGTAGACACAGCAATCTTATATTATGAAGATGAACAAAAAAATCTCATCAAAATTAATAAACCTGAACCTCTCAAGCAGCAAATAATAAAATTAATGGAAAATCAAAATCTTCAAAGCGAATCTTTCTTAATGGTTTATTGGGAGGAGAGTGGAGGACATACACTCAGTGTATTGGATGTTTCTAAAAATAATGGAACTGGTGATTATGATTTTAGTACTGAATTCACGGTAATTGCCGATAAGTATCCAGTTCCTGCATTAGTACTCATAACTGAACTTATTTCTAGAGGTTATGTGATTTCTGAATCAATCGACTGGTCAATTAAAGGTATAAACCGAACAATACATGCAATTGATGAAGATAAGATAAAAATTATGAAAAACTTTGAAAAACATCATAATAAAACCCTCTCAATTGACAAAAAAGAATACAAGGTACAAGCTTTATCAGATAATAATAATATGATCGACATTTATCAATTAAAAAGTGATGACTCAACTCTTTATTTTAGACCAAGTGGAACTGGACCTGATGTAAGGTTCTATATTTTTGGCAACGTACAAACTCATTTAGATGAAATTAATAAAGTAATGGAATATGTAGGTCAAAATTATAAGTAATTCTTAGAATACATTCATCATAATGATACTTCTATATCAACCAATCTATAATCTTTAAATTTCTTGAGTTTTTGATTCAAACAAATATATTCTTTAGATCGTTTTTCTCCTTTTTGGTTATATATATATCCATCACCTGAAAATAATTCTCTAAAATGAAGTGTGTAATAAAAGAAAGCTCTTACTTCTATTAATGTTCCCCTTGATTGTTTGAACCTTTTATAAGTCATGAAATTCGGATCCGATTCTCCACTTTTATCAATTTCACCCCAGATCAGGGCTGAATCTTTCTCTATTTGTTCAAATGGAATTCTTTTTAATTCATCTAATTTGCTATAAATCTTTTTTTTTACTTTAGGATAAACTTCAGAAGCAAGTTTAGCCGCATTCTCCCATGTTGCTAATAAACAAGATTTTGAAGGTAAAAAAATTACTAATTTAAACTGAAATCCTTGATCTATTAGATGGTGAATATGATCTTGAGTATATCCAATCTCAACTAATGTTTCCAATCCTGATTTACCTAAAATATGTTCAAGACCATCAGGGCCCATTATCATTACTATTTTTCTTGTAGGATCATGAGTCAAGGTGTCAAAATCTTTAGGCTTTTTTCCTCGAGTAATCTTTCCCATAATGTCTTTAATTGGCTCTACTTTTTGATTCAGAAATAAATCTTTATACACATCAAATACCATAAGTATCTACTCTAATCTTTATTTCACATTAAGATAATTTAATTGAAAGTTTAATTGTAATAAAAAATTTAGTCTAAATATTAATATTCTTTATAAAAGAATTTAAATCAAATATTTTAGTGCAAAAGAAAATGTTTCAAGAGAAAATTATTAATGATCAAATTCTCGAAAAGATGTCATTGGAAAATGTCTTCAAAATATTTAATGACAATGTTTTTCCAATGCTAAATAATGAAGAACAAGAATATTGCAAAGAACTTCAAGAATTCTGCTTAGATTTACATCCAAAAATCGACAGATCTAAAGATGTTTATGGATTACTTCCAGAACTCGGAAAGCGTGGTTATATACAACGAATTAACCCTTGGAGAGAGTTTAAACCATTTGGAATGAAAAAGGAGATATTATTAGGTACACACATTTCACTTTTAGATGCACAATTAGAATTAGCTCGTGTTGCAACAGGAATTTTATGTGGTAACCCTACATTTCATTATTATGTTCATGGAGGTGAGTCTGAAATACCACAAAAATTACAAGATGAGCTATTATCTGGAGAAAAGATTGGTTGTATTGGCATTACTGAGCCTGAAAGAGGTTCTGATGCTGTTAACTTGACAACAAAATGTACGAAAACCGATGATGGGGTTATCTTTAACGGAGAAAAAGTTTTTACTACTAATGGTGCGGTAGCTGATTATTTTGCATGTTATGGTGTATATGATGAAGGGAATCCGAGAGATACAATGGTTCAAGCTATTATTGCTCGTGAATTTGGTGTAAAGACTGAACGATTAAAAATTAATTCTGTGCCTCGTGTTCAAATATCACATACAATATTAGATAATGTCTTAGTACCTAAAGATTATGTATTAGCAGATGATGGGCTTGGATATAAAAGACTTTTTGAAGGTTTAGTTCCTGAAAGACTCTCTATAATGGGTAGTGGCGTAGGTATTTGTTGGTCTGGTCTAATTTATGGAATTATTTATACCAACTTAAGAAAACAATTTGGTAAACCAGTAATTAGATATCAGGGTGTTGGATATGGATTAGCAGATTTATTGACAAAAACTAATGCAGCTACAGCCTTAGCTCTACAAGCTGCAACAGTATATGATGATAAAATTCTATTTACAGAAAAATCATCTAAAGAAGCAGAAAAATGGGTTGCGTCTATTTCTTCTCAAGGCAAATATTACTTAGCTAAACTCACACACGAAGTTTGCTATGAGATTCAACAACATATGGGAGGTATATCAATTACTGATAACACTCCTGTCGATGAGCTATGTGATATAAGTAAAATTGAAGAAGTAATTGGCGGGTCAAGAAATATCCAACTTCTTTTAGTCCAATCTCAAATTCAGAGATATACTGGATTATTATAATCCTTTTTTTTATTTTTATTTTTGAAAATTAAGTATTTATCATATTTGTAACTTACAATAGAATTACCGTCTCATTTTAACGAAATCACCAGATTTCATAAGGTTACAGGGTTTAAGATAATTCTTTCCTGTCTTTTCAGCAATATTTTCTAATAATTTAGACCACTTTTCGAAATTTAGTCTTCCTGCACTAAATGGACCCGGCATATTAGTTCCCTTTAACATAACATCATCAATAATTTTATAACCAGAAACGATTTCTTCTTCTAAAAGCTTACAACCTTCATTTAATTGGATTGCTAAAAGAATTTCCGGGTTAAATAAACCTGCTTTTTTACTTAAATTAATTTTTGGAGTTCCTTTGCTCCAATCATAAAAACCTTTTCCCGTCTTTTTTCCAAAATTTCCTTCCTGTACTAGTTTAGTAAACACTTTGCCTGGAGCAAAATCCGGGGAAATATATTTTTCATAACTCTTAAGACTATTATAACCAACATCTAATCCTAGATAATCATTTAGTTGACATGGACCCATTGAGACTAACTGTCCTGCTCCAGCATCAGCATCAATTTGTTCCCATGGAATGTTCTTTTCATATGCTTGGTCAAAAACCCAGTTTGAATAAAGAAATGAAGGAATTAATAATCTATTTGCTATAAATCCGGGACTTTCCTTTTCAATTCGTACTGAAAGTCTTTTTCCTTTAACACAAGGTAATTTTTCACCAAGTACTACGCACATATCTAATACTTCATCAGAAGTCTTCTCCCCTTTCATTACTTCAACACAGCATTGGTTAGCAACTGGTGGGAAAAAATGCATTCCAATAACCTGTTCTGGTCTTTTTGAATCTTCCGCAATTTCAGTTATTCTAAATGTTGATGTATTTGATGCAAAAACACAATGAGAAGGTGAATTTAGCATTACCATATTACACACTTCTTTTTTTATTTCCATTTTCTCCACTACAGCTTCAAATACAAAATCAGCATCCTTAACAGAAGAAGCCAAATTAGTTGATTTTGTACAATTTCTTAAAAGATCCTCAATAGAGACATTTTCTCCCAAATTTCCTTTAGTTTTAATTTTTTCAAAGCCTTCCTCAATTTTCTTGAACCCATTATCTACGAGTTCTTCCTTTAAATCAATTAAGACGACATTAAAGCCAGCCATAAGAGACACTTGAGCAATTCCATGTCCCATGATCCCTGCTCCAACTACACAAATATTTCTGATATTGTTAATATCAATCATTTTTAATTACCAATAGGAATCTATTTCAATTATTATTTTGATTATTATAGAGAATTCTTATATAGAATTTATTATTAAAAATTTCTAAAAATAAAAAGAAGAAATTTATATTATTTTTTACCCAAAATTTCTTTTACTGGAAAAGCTAATCCTGTGACTAACAATCCTAATCCAACTATAAAAGTAATCATACTTCCGCCATAATAACCAATATAAATCTTGTAAATTATGAACAATCCCCAAGTGATAGAACCTGAAATCAAAAGAGCATACCATGCCCACTTTTCTCCAATTTTATAACTCTTATTGTTTATAAAAAGAACCAGTATCCCATTAGCTAATAATACAAATCCGATTAACTTTTTCGTTATTATATAAATCTCCGCGTATGTAGGATTAGTGGCTAAATAACTAGCATAAGATTCGCCGGTATACCAAAGAAAATCACTCACAAACATGATCTCGGTTACAAATATCCACAATATACTTATAGCTAAAATATAAAATCCCATAAAATTCATTAAAAAATGTCCAATTTTTAGATTTTCCATATGATTCACTTGAATTTCTAATATTGAAAAATTATTTTCAAAAATATTTAAAAGTTTTTGAAAGATATGTATTCCAGTAAATCTCTCTAAAAAAAGAAAGGATTTATTATTTAAATTATTCTGGTGCTACTCTTCTTTTCATAAAAATATCGACCCCCGCTATTATAGCGACACCTCCAACAACAGAAACAAGGGCAATAATAATTATTATTTTTGGATCTTTATTTCTTATAAAGTATGGTTTTTTTATGCGTTTAATGCTTCTTCTAATCTATTCATTGCCTTAGAGACATAATTTTCAATTTCATCCGTAGTATGAGGAGGTTTATAGTAATGAAAATGAAAATGAATTTTCTTTTCAATTGTAAATATTGTAATAACTAGTGCATCAAACGTTCCTGAAACTCCACCATAAAAATTTTCTATAACAAAATTTTTCGACGCTAGTAAAATATTGAATCTATCTAAAGATCCTAGGTTGGTAACTCCAAAAGGTTGATTTCTACTTGCTAACTCTAAAAAGATTGGTGTAAACTTTTCATAAGCTTTACGTTTAACAGATCTTGAAAAAAGCTTAAAAATGCTGAACACACTTTTGTCTTGAAGACCCTTTTTTAATTTTTTATGATAGTCTTGTGCATTTTGCCAAAAAGTCTTCTTATCGTTATATTTTTTATTAATTACTAAACCCCCAGCATAACATCCAATTGATCTTCCAACATCATATGCTAATCTATTTCTTAAATTAACTGGATTATTAATAATTGGAAAATCTGAGAGGAATAATGAACAAATTATGCTATGTACTGTTATTTTGAACTCCTTACCCTTTTTAATTATTTTTTCGGATTGATCTTTTGTTAAAATCCAAGAATAAGTTATCAATTGTTTACTTTCAAAATTATCAAATATTAAGACCTTTTGTTTTAACCCTTTCTTCCTGAATTTATTCTTAAATCTATAAATTTTTATCATTCTTCTTAAAAACCAAAAAGTCCTTTTGAACTTACGTTGAGTTTTTGGGATTTTTTTTTGATAATTATTAGGTAAAACATTCTCTAAATTTTTAACTACATCTAATGGTTTAACTCTTTGATTGGGGTCTATAATAAAACTAAGAATATCCATGAAAAGAAAAACCATTGACATTCCATCAGCAATAACATGTTGCAAAGTTAAAATTAAATCGAATAAATCCTCTGAAAACAATATTTTAACTCTCATTAAAGGGAGTGGGCAACTTTTTCCTGTATCAAATGGAGTAGTAAATTCCTCTTCAACAATTTTCTTATAAAGTTCATCACTGGTTCTAGCAATAAAATCTACTGGAATCACACCAATATCACTCCAAATAAAGTATGGAACCTCATTTTCATCGACATGCAGCTGAGCTTGTAATAATGGATGTTTTTCTTGTATTTTATTTAAAGCATTGCGGATTATTTCTTTTTGTAATTTTCCCCTAATAGTAATCGCCATAGATACATTGTATGGCTGACCTACTAGCCAATTTAAATATTCAACTTCATTTAATTTACGCTCTTCCATCAAAAAAATAAAAATTTCATCATTAATTATCTTTATCATCTATTTTGGAAATTTAAGATCAAGTGAATAAACTCAGTGATGATGACATCAATGATTTTAATCAAATACCCATCTCTCTATAAAATTATCACCAGAATTATAATAGACTAATTAAGGTTATAGTAGATAAGATGATAGATTTTATGCTTATTACTAATAGAAAAAGAAATACAATGATTTGGAATTTTCTTACCGAGATTTTAGGAGTAATGTGCTGACCAAGTTTAGTCCCAATGAAAATTATTGGAAATGCTAATAAAAACACCAAAATTAGCTCGTATGGAAAGACATTACCAATGAAATAAAAAGGAATTCTTGAAAAAGATAATATCGTTCCGATTGCCCCAAAATTCTCTATAAAACTTTCTCGATAATGACCAGTTTTTTCTAATAATGCAACATTAATTGGACCAGCGGCACTAATTAATCCCGTTAGTAAACCATAAGATAATCCACCAAAATAAATGAGGGGTGAGGTTGTATTAAGTTGTTTTTCAATTTTCATAATATCGAGATTTTTAAAGTATTTTAATAGCTTTAAAGAAGAAAAAATGAGAATAAAAATACCCAGAAGTAATTCAATCCATTCCGTTTCAATATTAATGATTAGATAGGTTGCCAAAATTGTAGAGGGGATACCCAATGAAAGGAATCGGAAAAAGTATCCTTTATCTAAGAACTTTCGATATTTAATAAAATTTAAAAGAGCTGGGAAAGTTCCCCAAATATTTACTAGTATTACTGCATTTTTAATCCCAATTATTGGAGTTATAATAGGGATCAAGACAAGAGCGTCACCGAATCCAATTATACCATAAACCATACTTGAGAAAAAAATTGCAACTAGTGAGAGATAAATAATCAATGCCCCTAATTTCCTCTACTATGATAGAAATATAAGGATAAAATTAAAGAATGAAAAAAAAATTTATGGAGTTTAAAAATAGCTATTAATAATTATCATTTATTTTTCTTTGAGGACTCTTTTTCTTTTTACCAAATAGAAGCTTCTGATTCTTCTCCACAAATTTCCAGCCAAATCCAGTAAGATCTTCAAGTGGACCTCGAATTCCTTTTGGGTTTCCTGTTTTAGTAAACAATATCTCAGTATATTTAATAGCTCTAAATACTTCATATGGGGTTTTAAACCTATCTATTAATGTACTTGCTTTCTTAGCACCAATATCTGCTAAACCTTCTATAATAAAAGATCTTCTCTCTTTTTTAGACATCGCTTTGGGAGCCTTCCTTGAAAAAATAGGCATGCTATCCTTCACTTGTTCTCTATAAGCGATTCTCTCAATAACTATTGCGGTATCCTCCAAATTTCGGGTGGGAATTACTGAGATTCCTAATTTATAAGATATAAATGAAAGAGCACCGTAAATCGATGAAATTTTCATCCCTATATTTTCAAATACCTCATCATTCAAACCTTCTAAGATTAAAATCGGATATTGGTAAGTGTCTTTTAGACGAAGTAATTGTTCGAATAATCTATTATCCATTATTGATGATACAAAATCAAATCCTTCTTTCCTCTCTATAGCAACTTCACTCGAAATAACTATATCTGCAATATCTAATTGTTTTGATTCATATGTTATAGTGTCTTTTTTCTTATCTAACAGGGATTTTAATTTCTGCTCTCTGTTATCAATAATAACGTGAAGTACTTTATTTTCACTCATTCTACTATTTAAAAATTAATAAGTTATGTATTAAATATTTCACATATAGGTTATTAAACTATTAATTCAAAGTAATAAAAATAAAAATCTTCTCAATTTAAGCTGATTTAT
>JBHLPW010000050.1:16802-35616 GCA_048939015.1 Promethearchaeota archaeon | reverse complement strand
AAAATACCTTTTTTAAAGGAAAAAAACTCCTTACAGATATCCTGATGAATAAAATTATTCTCAAAAAGGATTATTCGATTAGATTCAAAGATAAAAATTCTTTAGCACATCAAATTAATTATTTTTTGTTATTAAATTCATTTAAGGGTTCTGAGTATTTCAGAAAACTTATTTCTCGAATAATAATACCTGCTTCACCAAAAAAAACTATAATTTGTCCCACAATTTACGATTTTTCTTTAATTGCTTATTTAAGAAATAATAATATAATTGAACATCAAGTATATCGATTTGGAACTTATGAAGCAGGAGTCATTAATGTTCTAAAAAACTTTTTAGTACCCGGTGATATTTTTATAGACATTGGAAGCAATATTGGTATGATTTCATTAGCAGCTTCAAAATATGTAGGAAATAAAGGGCTTGTGTATTCTTTTGAACCAGAACCTACAATTTATAATCATTTCCTAAGAAATATTAAATTAAATAGTATTAGGAATATCCAAACTTTTAATTATGCATTAGGATCAAAAAGAGAAAATCTAAAAATTTATTATCATAGAGATTTTGGAAATGCTACTTTCCTTAAGTATGACATTTATAAATCAACAGAGAAAGAAACTCTAATTGAGCCATTAGATGATGTAATTACAACAAAAAATATAAAAGAAATCAAAATGATTAAAATTGATGTGGAAGGTTGGGAATTAGAGGTTTTACTAGGAGCCAAAAATTTATTGAAAAGTAAGAATGCACCTATACTTTGTTTAGAATTATCTTCCACTATCATTTTAAGAGATGGAAAACCTTCTGATATTATTGATTTTATTTTATCTTCTAACAATTATAAAATGTATAAATTGATTAAAGGTAAGTATTTTATATCAGATCTCATAGAGATTAATGATTGTAAGGATTTACCTGCAGAAAATGATAACTACTTTTTTTTCTTACCTTCTCATATTAGAAATTTTAGAAGAATGTTAAAAAATAGAAAAAGGTAGGTTAAATTCAAGAGTTTTGCTAAGAGGCTATTCATCGCATTTCAGAAAAAAGTTTATATATTTATTTTAATTACTTGTAATCATAGATAATTACCAGTAATTATTGAAAGAATATGTCGGAAGAAGAACATAAAGTTGAATATACAACAGTATCAATCCCTAAAGTCCTTGTAGACAAAATTAAAGAACGAATGAAAGGAACTGGATTCTCTTCTGTTTCAAGTTATGTAACTTATGTATTGAGACAAGTCTTATCTTCTATTGAAGAAGAAGAACGCTCAAAACAGGCATTTACGAAAGAAGAGGAAGAGAAGGTTAAACAACGGTTAAGAGATTTAGGTTATATCGATTGAATATTGGATTGTATTAAGTGTAAACATCAAAGGAGGTTTTAGGATTAGATGATTAAGCCGCATGGCGGTATTCTAATAAATAAGGAATTACCAAGATTTGAAAAAGAAAGGTTAGAAGCAGAAATCAATGAATATAAGCTAATAAGCGTTAGACCAGAAACACTTAAAGTCATTAAGAATATAGCATTTGGGGTTTTTAGCCCCTTAGAGGGATTCATGAATGAAAATGATTATTATCATGTATTAGATACCATGTACTTAGAGAATAATATTGCGTGGCCATTTCCAATTACATTGGATGTTTCAGAAAGTGAAAGTAAGGATATAAAATCAGGGGATAAAGTAATTTTAACTGATAACATTGGAACTCCCATTGCCCTAATGAACATAGAAACAATATATAATTATAATAAAAATCAATATGCTGAAAAAACATATGGCACATTAGATAAAAACCATCCTGGAGTAAAGCGAATTTTTAACTATAAAGAAAAACTCATAGGAGGAGAAATCTTTTTAATTAACGAACCTAAAGCTATATTTCCAGATTTAGATTTAAAAGCTGTTGAAACAAGAGTTTTATTTAAGGAAAAAGGTTGGGATAGAGTTGTGGCTTTTCAAACGAGAAATCCTCCTCACTTAGGTCATGAATATGTTCAAAAAGCAGGATTAACATATGTCGATGGTCTTTTCATAAATCCAGTAATTGGTAAGAAAAAAGTAGGGGATTTTTTAGATATTGTAATCATTGAGGCCTATAAGGCTCTAATAAAAGAATACTATCCTAAAAACAGAGTTGTATTAAGTACATTTGAGACAGAAATGAGATATGCGGGACCAAAAGAAGCTATATTTCATGCGATAACTAGAAAGAATTTTGGATGTGATCATATCATAATTGGTAGAGATCACGCTGGTGTGGGTAATTATTATGGCCCTTATGAAGCACATGATATTTTTGATAAGTTTCCGGATTTGGGTATTGAACCAATAAAATTTCGTTCATTCTCAAAATGTAGCAAGTGTAATGCTGTTGTAAATGATAAAATTTGTCCACATCCTCCAAATATGCATAATTTCTTTGCCGGAACAGAAATAAGGAAAGCATTACAATCAGGTAAGCCTCCAGATCCAGAAGTTATGCGTCCTGAAGTTGCAAAAGTTATATTACAATATGAAAATCCTTTTGTTACTTAAGTCATTAAACTAAATGTAATTAAATGTGAGAAATGAAACCAAGTAAAAAGAAGCTAGTTATTATTGGCTTAGATTGTGCTACACCTAAAACTTTATTTGAAGATTTTTTAGATGATTGTCCTAATATAAAAAAAATGGTAGAAAGGGGTGTTTATGGGAAATTAAGAACATGTAATCCACCTATTACCATTCCCGCGTGGATGGTTATGTCCACTGGTAAAAAAGCTGGAAAATTAGGTTTATATGGTTTTAGGCATAGAAAAGGTAATTTATATGATGATTATTGGATCGCTACTTCTTATAATATCAAAGAACCTAAAGTATGGGATATAATAGCAGAAAAAGGCTTAAAATCTTGCATTTTAGGTATACCTCCAACATATCCAGTACAACCTATGAACGGATGGCTTGTATCAGGTTTCATTACGCCGGATATAACCTCAAATTATACGTACCCTCCAGAGTTAAAGGAAGAAATAAAAGAAAATGTTGGAAATTACATTTTAGATGCTAACTTCAGAGTAGAAGAAAAATCTGATTTGTTAAAAGAAATATATGAGATGACTAAGGTTCAATTTAAAACAGTTAAATATTTAATGCAAAATAAAGAATGGGATTATTTTAAATTCGTAATTATCGGTTTAGACAGATTTCATCATGCATTTTGGAAATATTATGATAAAAACCACCAGAAGTATGAACCTAGAAATAAGTTTGAAGATGAAATGAAGAAATTTTATCACTATTTAGATCAAGAAGTAGGAGAAATTTTAGATTTAATTGATGAAAATACTTTTACTATGATTGTATCTGATCATGGTGCTAAGGCAATGAAAGGTTTAGTTTGTGTTAATATGGCTCTTGAAGAATTAGGATTATTAAAATTTAAAACTAAACCAAGACCAGGTACAAGATTAGCGAATGCTGAGATTGATTGGGATAAGACTTATGCATGGGGCTGGGGAGGTTATTATGCAAGGATTTTTTTAAATGTTGAAGGGCGTGAACCTAATGGAATTATAAAAAAGAATGATTATGCTAAAGTGCGAGATGAAGTTATAAAAAAATTGAAAACTATAAAAGACAAAAATGGTAATCCAATGAATACAATCATCTATAAACCTGAAGAAATATATGATGTGATTAATGGAGATCCACCAGATTTAATGGTTTATTTTGATGACCTAAATTGGAGATCTGCAGGAACAGTAGGATATGATTCAATGTATTTAGATGAAAATGACACTGGACCTGATGATGCCGTTCATGATTGGTTCGGTATTTACCTTTTACTTGACCCAAAGAAAAAATTAGGTAAGAATTTAGGAACTAAAAGCATAATTGATATTGCACCAACATCATTAAAAATATTGGGAATTGAAATTCCAAAAGATATGGAAGGAAATGTTATAGAATATTAAAAAAATAAGGAAAGAAAATGGAACATAAAGGCTTTACATTGTGGTTTACTGGACTTCCTTGTTCAGGAAAAAGTGTACTCGCAAATGCTGTAGCAGAAGATTTGAAAGCAAAAGGAATGAAAGTAGAAAGACTGGATGGAGATATAGTACGCAAAAGTCTAACGAGAGATTTAGGCTTTTCGGAAGAAGATAGAAATATGAACATTGAAAGGGTAACTTTTGTCGCAAAACTTCTAACTCGTAATGGAGTTGCAGTATTGGCTTCTTTTGTATCCCCATATAATAAAATTAGAGCTTATTCTCGAAAAGAAATTGGAGATTACATATTGGTTTACGTTAAATGTTCTCTTGAAGAATGTGAAAATCGAGATGTAAAAGGAATGTACGCAAAAGCCAGAACAGGAGAAATAAAAGATTTTACTGGAATAGATCATCCTTTTGAGGAACCTGATAATGCCGATATAATAGTCGAAACAGATAAACAAACTGTTGAAGAAAGTAAAAATATTGTATTGAGTACGTTAAATGATATGGGCTTTTTACCACATTAGGGAACAAAATGAAATTTTGACCTAAATTTTAAATTATTTTTTTTACTTGTTCTATAATTGCTTTTTCATTTAAATTATATGAATTTAATATATCTTGCCTTTTTCCAGATTCACCGAAAGAGTTTTTAATACCGACTATCTTGATTAGTTTTGGATTATTTTCAGAAACTATTCTGGCAATTATACTTCCAAAACCACAATAAATATTATGTTCTTCTACCACAACAATTCCTTTAATTGATTTAATCTCATTTAATAATAATTTTTCATCTATTGGTTTAATAGTTGGAAGGTTAATTACCTTAATTGAGATATTCAATTCTTCTTCTAAAATTTTCATGGAATTTAATGCTAATGTGCTTCCATATCCTGTTCCAATTAAACAGATATCTTTTCCTTCTTTTAAAACGTCAGGTTTGCCTAAGTAAAATTTGTAATTATCATTATGTATTTTAGGGAAAGACCCTCGAGGTAATCTCACATAGTAAGGGCCCTTGGATTTGAAAGTATGTTCTAATATTCCAATTAATTCAATATTATCTGACGGAACTAAAACATTCATATTTGGGAGACTTGCCATCAAACTAAGATCTTCTAAAGCATTATGAGTACTACCATCCTCTCCTACGATTCCTCCATGTGTAGTAATAATCTTAAAATTTAAATTATCATGAGCAGCCAATCTAATAAATTCCCATGCTCTTCCTGTGGTAAATATTGAAAATCCACTTACAACAGGTATTTTTCCAGATATTGCAAACCCTAAAGCAACTCCTAACATATTTTGTTCAGCAATTCCAATATTGAAAAATCTGCTAGGGAAAACTTTTGAAAATTTATATGTTCTTGTAGATGTTGATAAATCAGCATCTAATACAACGATTTTAGTATTTTTATTACCAATTTTAACTAGAAAGTCTCCAAATGTATCTCTAAGTGCTACAACTGTAATTTAATTACTCACCTTTTAATATAGTTGTCTTTATATTTTCCAATTCTTCAAGGGCTATTTTATATTCTTCATTATTTGGTGCTCGACCGTGGAATTTTTTAGTATGCTGCATAAAAGAAACATCTGAGCCTTTAATCAGATAAGAGATAATTACTTTAGGTCTACCAATTGCACTTTTGGATCTTTCAAATCCCCTTAACGTTTCAATTAAATTTGAGCCATCTACCTCAATTACATCCCAACCAAATGATTTCCATTTTTCTGCTAAAGGTTCTAAAGCCATTATTTCTTCTGTTGATCCATCTATTTGTATACCATTACGGTCCACAATAGCTATTAAATTATCTAGTTTATAATGATTGGCAGACATTGCTGCCTCCCAGATAGCCCCTTCATTTAATTCTCCATCTCCTAATAATACATAAACGAATTTATCTATATTGTCTAATTTAGCTGCTAATGCACACCCAACACCGACGGATAATCCCATTCCTAAAGAACCAGTTGATATTTCTATACCAAGTTCTGGATTTTTAACAGGATGTCCTTGTAGTTTAGACCCTTTTTGTCTTAAAGTGAATAAATCCTCATTTTTTATTAAACCAAATTTATATAAAACAGCATATAATGCAGGCGCGGCATGTCCTTTACTCAAAATAAATATGTCTCTTTCTTCCCATAAAGGATTATGAGGATCTATTTTCATGATATTGTTATAGAGTAGATAAATAATGTTAGCGCATGATAATGACCCTCCAGGGTGACCTGATTGAGCTTCATATATCATCCTTAGAATATTTTCTTTTATATCTACAATATCAATTAGGATTTTTTGTTCGTCCACTTTAGATAGTTCCATTCTAATACTTAAATGTTGTAAATTAAGTTTTATTTGATTTAGATAATATATAATTTGAAAGCTTCTCAGTATTATAGAATTCAACAGGAGGGAGAATTGCTGTCAGAGCAGCAGCAAAAAGTGCTAATTTTGCACTATTCAAAACTGATATGCCTGACGCATATGATAACCCTAATACTGCCATTATTACACTACCAACAGCTACATAACTTCTAACTCTTTCGTTTAAAATTGGACTAATTTTATCTACAATTTCATTTTCTTTGGAAAAAAGATAAGAATCTAGTTCTAAATAGTTCAATAAGACATTTTTACTTTTTGAGGAATTCAATATTCTTTTTCCAGTAATAGATACACTGGTTTCATTACAACAGTCAATTGAAAACGTATCTAACGCCTTTTGAAGATTAAATTTGATTAAATCTATATCTTCGTATAGATAATAATTTGATTTCGCAGGTCGGGCAATTATTGGGATCTTTTCATAGTGTTTTTTTAAGAGATTTATTAATTTTTGAATATATATATCTCTAAAAATACCATCCAAACCATAGTCTAATATTATAATTGCATCGATATTTTTAGCTTGATTAGCTATGAGATCTAGGAATTGTTCCATTATTGATTCAGATATACCATTACTATAGTCAGTTTCTAAGCGCAAAAGATGTTGATCCATTGCTTTTATCCTAGTTATTTGGGGAGTTCTTAAATTTTCATTAACAAGGATACCGGAGGATTCTATCTTTAACTCTTTAATCTTTTTTAGAAAGAATTCTCCCTCAAAATCATTACCAACAATAGTACAAGTTATGGGAATTCCCCCTAAAGATTTAATAAATTGTATTACTAAACCTGTTGCTCCAATATAGACACCAGTATTTTCTATTTTTACATTTGGGACTGGAGCATCTGGAGAAATTCTATCAGTATATCCAAAAATATACTTATCTATCAAAGCATCTCCAATAACTAATACTTTTTTACCCTTCCATTTAGAAATTTCATCTACAAGAGCCATTAGACAGATTTATTTTTTTAGTTCACTTTGTAATTTTTCCCAATCTCTAAGAAAATCTTCTAATCCTTTATCAGTGTTTGGATGTTTGAACATTTTATCGAGAACAGCAAAAGGAATTGTAGCTATATGAGCTCCTATTTTAGCAGATTCAATAACATGACGAGTATTTCTTACAGAAGCAACGATTAGTTCAGATTTAAAATCATATGAATTTAGGATATCCATGCATTCCCAGAGAAAATTAATTTCATTCTGACCATTATCCATTAATCTTCCTATAAAAGGACTTATATACGAAGCACCGGCTTTTGCAGCTATTAAAACTTGATTTTGTGAAAAAACCAGAGTTACGTTAGTTTTAATTCCTTCAGGTTCAAGAATATTTACCGCTTTAATCCCATCCTTAGTGAATGGAATTTTAATCACTATATTGGGAGCAATTTTTGCTAATTCCCGAGCTTCATTAACCATTTCTTCAGTTTTTAAACCTATAACTTCTCCACTCACAGGACCGTCAACAATTTCGCATATTTTTCTTAACTGCTCTGTAGGGTCAGCACCTTCCTTTGCTAAAAGTGTTGGATTTGTCGTAACTCCATCAATAATCCCTAATTCTTGCATTTCTTTTATTTGGTCTATATTAGCAGTATCTATAAAAAATTTCATTTCATTTCACGATATTATTTTAGTGAATATAATAATAATTGGTTTTATATATTTATAGCAAATTCTTTCAAATTTTTAAATATCATGTCGGGTATCATAGAATGTATTTTTTTTTGTTCTTCTTTTCCATATCCAGTTAATACTAAAATTGTTTTACATTTTGCTGCTTTTCCTGTTTCGATATCGTTTAATGTATCCCCAACCATATAAGAATTGCTTAAATTTATATTAAATTTTGATTGTGCCTTCAGAATCATGCCGGGATTTGGTTTTCTACATTCGCAAGGTCCAGTAAACTCTGGATGATGAGGGCAATAATAAATATCGTCTAATATGACATTATTTTTTTTTAATATATTTATCATTTTATTATGAATTTCATTAAGAATCTCAATTGTGAAAAAGCCTCTTGCGATACCTGCCTGATTTGTAATAATAATAAGTAAAAATCCTTTTTTTTTCAGTATTTTTAATGCTTCGATTGAACCTTCGATAAATTCAAAGTGTTCTGGATTCGAAAGATAACTCACTTCTTTATTTATAACACCATCTCTATCTAAGAAAATAGCTTTGTTTTTTTTAGTTATTTTCATCAGACTCTTTAAGTAATTTAATAATTTTGTTAGGTTCTTTAGCTTTTAGAATAGTACTTGAGCTACTTAAAATATCTGTTTTTTCCAATAATTTTGCGTTTTCAAGATTAATTCCACCATCAATATCAATAAGAAAATTAAATTTACTTTTATACTCCGCTAACTGATTTACCTTATCAATAATACTTGGAATGAATTTTTGACCTGACCAACCAGGAATTACACTCATTATTAAAACTATATCAATTTTTTCTAGATATGGTACAATCTCAGAAATATTAGTATCTGGATTTAAAGCAATACCAACTTTTTTGTTATTTTTCCTCACTTCTCTTATAATATTCAATTTATCGCTATCAGTTTCAAAGTGAAACAAAAAAATATCAATTAAATTAACAATATTTTCAATAAAATCAAAAGGATTTACGACCATTAAATGAGCGATTATTGGAATTTCATAAGATTCTTTTAAGATCTTAAAAACATTTAGATTAATATTTTTGTTATTAACAAATTTGCCATCCATAACATCAACATGGATGTAATCAAAACCTTCTAGACCCTTTAAAATATCTACCGAAAAGTTGTCTATTGCATGAATAGAGACTGCGACTTTTTTCATGAATTCAAATTTACCCAAAAAGTTCTTTTTCAACTAAATAACATATAATATGTCCAACGGTTATATGACCCTCTTGAATTCGTGGCGTATCAGTTGATGGTATCTTTAAACAAATATCTACAATTTCTTCAACTTTATTTTTCTTTTGACCAGTAAAACCTATTATTATTGCCCCTTTTTCTTTAGCTTTTATCAAACCCTTTATTACATTAGGAGAATTTCCAGATGTACTAATTCCAATAGCAATATCTCCTTCTTCTACAAAAGAGGATACTTGTCTTTCAAATACTAAATCATATCCATAATCATTAGCTGTAGCTGTAAGAACAGATGTGTTAGTGTGAAAAGCAAGAGAAGGTAGCGATTCACGATCTTTATAAAATTTCCCTACAAACTCAGCAGCTATATGCTGTGCGTCTGCTGCACTGCCCCCATTTCCGAAAAGAACAACTTTTTTCTTGTTTTTGTAAGCTTTTATAATTTTCTTAGATATTTCTTCAATAACTGAAGTTAAATTTTTAATTTCTGTTATGACATTAATATTTTTATCTAATATTGAAATAATTTCTTCTTTCATTTTTTAATCGCTTCTTTTAATTCATTAAATTTAATTAATTTTCCAAACTTCAAGACCTTTTGGATTAAAGTGAAAATTAACAATTTTACCACCAATTTTTTCCAATTCCTGAATTACTTTAAATTTTTGATTTGGTTCTGAAAATAATAATAAATGTCCACCTCCTCCTGCACCCAACAATTTTCCTCCTAGTACGCCAAATTTTCTTGAAGTTAAGTAAAAGTTTTCTATATTTTTATTTGATATTTTACTACTTAAACTCTTTTTTGCTAACCAACCTTTATGTAAAAGTTCACCAAATTCATTTAATTTATTTAGATTATTAGATTCTACAATTTCTTTCATAGAATGAGCAACATCCTTGAGATCTTGCATTGCTTCGATATAAGATTTCGTTTCAACTTTATATCCCTTTAATACTTCATCTTGTATATCAGAAGAAAAATGAGAGCCACCTACATAACATAAAATCATTCTGTATTGAAGTTCATTAATCATCTCTTCACTTGCATTTATTGGAATTACACTTACCTCTTCAGTGAATTTTATAAAATTAAAACCACCATAAGCAGCAGCAAATTGATCTTGATATCCTCCTTTTTGTTTTAATTCAATTCGTTCAATATCATAAGCATGTTGTGCGATCTCATGCCTAGATAATCCTAAATTATAATGTTTATTTAACGCCCCTATCAATGCCACTGATAAAGATGAAGATCCTCCCATCCCAGAACCAGCGGGAAGTTCTGAATTTATAATTAAGTCTAAACCTTCCTTAACTTCCAAAACATTAATAATGCCTTTGAACAATTCAAATTCGCTTGAGTAATCACTGTCTCCAATATTAAATTCAAATTCTTTATTGAGATTATTTGAGAAGATATGAACTCTGTTATCATCTCTAGGCTTTAAAGTAATGTACACATGACGATCAATTGTAGTACTTATTACACAACCCCCATGTTCAATACAATATGGTGCCATATCTGTGCCCCCTCCACCAAAACTCACTCGGAATGGTGCCTTTGAACGGGTAATCATATTAATCACTCTTATTGAAAATATATTGTAGGATCAAATTTGTTCATATTAAATCATTAAAAAATTTGATGATGCCATCATATTCTTTAATTTTAATAGTAACTTATGAACTATTAAAATATCTAAAATTAATTTAAGAGTATTATATGTCAAAAAAAGTATTAGTAACTGGTGGTGCGGGTTTTATTGGTTCCCATTTAGTCGATCAGTTAATTCATGAAAAAGGTTATGATGTGACCATTATTGATTCATTAGAAGAGCAAGTTCATGGAAAAAATAATCGCCCACCAGATTATCTGAACAAGAATTCTAAATTTAATCATGCTTCAATAATAGAATATAAAGATTTTAGGGGCTTAGTCGAGGAGGCCGATATAATCTTCCATTTAGCCGCAAAAGTGGGCGTAGGACAATCGATGTATAAAATAAAAGATTATGTAGATAGTAATATAGGTGGTTTAGGCAATTTACTGGATATTTTAGTGAATAGTGAACATAATGTGCAAAAACTTGTTTTAGCATCATCTAATACTGTTTATGGAGAAGGTAAATATAATTGTAGCTCATGTGGTGTAATATATCCAGAATTGAGGCAAAATGAACAATTGAAACATAAAGAATGGGATATAAAATGCCCTAATTGTGGAAAAATTGCTAAACCTCTATTAACAAGTGAAGATTCAATACTAACACCTAGTTCGATCTATGCATTCTCGAAACTAGCTCAGGAAAAAATGGGTTTAATGATAGGTGAAACTTATGGGATAAATACAACTGTATTAAGATTTTTTTTGACATATGGTACAAGACAATCTCTTTCTAACCCTTATACTGGAGTTTGCGCAATTTTTAGTTCAAGAACTCTCAACGGAAAATCTCCAATTGTTTTTGAAGATGGAAACCAATCGCGTGATTTTGTACATGTTAGTGATATTTGTCAAGCTTTAATTCTTGCGATGGAAAAAAAAGCTGCAAACGGAGAGATTTTTAATGTTGGTACAGGTATAGCGGTGACAATAGGAGAAGTAGCAGAAATAATAACAGAAAAAATTAATTCAAATTTAAAGCCAATTTTTAATCAAAATTATCGAATTGGTGACATAAGACATTGTATTGCAGATATCTCTAAAATAAAAACAACACTTGGGTATTCACCAACATTGAGTCTTAAAGAAGGGATAGACGACTTAATAAGTTGGATCAAGGTTCAAAAAAATAATATAAAAGAAAATTCACTTAAAGCGATGGAAGAATTAAAAGAAAAAGGATTATTAAAATAAATCATATTTTAATTTTTTAAATGTAATTAAAAGTCGTATGGAAAAAATACTTATTACTGGAGTGAATGGTTTTTTAGGATCTCACTTAACAGATTTTTGCATTAATCAGAGTAAAAAAGTATATGGTATTGATCTTCCTAATCGCTCATTGTATAATTTAGCACATTATACTGAAGGACAAATTCAGTTTAATTCAGATGAGAAATTAATAGTATATAATACTTCTATTCAAATTCCGACCTCCAATAAATCTTTCATTCTTTTAGAATGTGATCTGAATGATACTAAATTATTGGAAAAAATAATCTTAAAAATTAAGCCAATTTATATTTTCCATTTTGGTGCTCAACCTTTTGTTTTACCCTCATGGGAAGACCCTGTAGGTACAATAAAAACTAATGTTATTGGCACTATAAACATCTTTGAGATAATTAAAAAATACAAAATTAATACTAGAGTGATAACAGCTTGCACCAGCGCTGAATATGGGACTTCTACCTTAGTAAATAGACCTTTAAAAGAAACAGATCCATTATTAGCAATTCATCCTTATGGTATTAGCAAAGTTGCTACAGAACTTCTCGCCCGACAATATTATCTTAATTTTGGAATTGAAGCTATAAACCTTAGATTCTTTAATCAAACGGGTCCAAGAAAAAAGGGAGATGCATGTGCTGATTTCATTAGTAAGATTGCTAAAATTGAATTAGAATTATCGGATCCCATAATTGAAGTAGGAAATCTAAAACCTTATCGTGATTTTACAGGTATAAAGGATTCACTCAATGCAATTTGGTTAGCTGCTACAAAAGGGACACCAGGAGAAACATATAATATCTGTTCGAGTAGAAAGATTCAAATTCGTCAAATTCTAGAAATTGCCTTAAGTTTTTCATCAAAAGAAATTGAAGTAACAGAAAATGTGTCTTATAAATTAAGAAAAACAGATGAAGATATAATCCTTGGAGATAACTCTAAAATAAAAGCGGAGTTAGGATGGGATATTTCGGTACCTATTGAAGAAACTCTGAAAGATATGTTTGAATATTGGATAGAATATTATAAAAAATATGGAGTTTAAGTGATTTATTTTTTCTTAAAACTAAAAGTAACTGAATTAATGGCACTTTCACTTAAATTAAATTTACAGTAAGGACATTCTACTTTTACTTTCTTCTTTAATTTTTTAATCACATTATCTTTTAAGGACGCTGAGCATTCTTTATTGGGACAAATGTTTAATTTAGCGAAAATTTTACCTTCCTCTTCCATTAAGTCTTCAGAAATTATTTCGAGGTTCTCTAAATTAATTTTATCTTTAAAAGTTTCTTGGTGTTTCTCAAGAAAATCTTTCAAATAAGTTTTATTCGCTCCAATCTTCAAAGATATTTTTTCTTCAACTTTATATCCATTTTTTTTGCGAATAAATTGAATATTTCTAATCAAATCGTTAACTACACGTTCAGCTAATAAGTTGTCATCAACACTTTTATCCAAATATATATTGCAGTATTTTGATTCAGCTCTAGCTATGTTTTCATTTGCTTGTACGCTATCTTTAATCTCTAATTCATTAACATTAGCTATTTTTTTAATAATCTCAGGAAAAATTATTCCAGGCATATCCTCTTTTGGTTCAATTATTATTTTTTTGTTTGGCCATCGCATTCTTATTTTATTTTCTTCCTTTAAAGCACGAATAACTTCTATTAAATCTCGGACAAAATGCATTTGTTCTTCCAATTCAGGATCTATAAACGCGTTATCAAACTTGGGCCAATTTTGTAAATGTATACTTTCTGTTTCATCTCGATCTAAAGATTTTAAATATGGTTTGAACATTTTTAAAAATATTTCTTCACTTATCATTGGATTTATTGGCGAGAGCATCAAAAGAACATTGAATAAAGTTCTAAATAACACTAACATTATTGTAAGCTTATTAGGATCTTCTGAATAGATATCAAGCTTGTCTCGATTTAACATTATATACCATCTGCTTATATCATTCACAATCAATTCCCTTAGTTCAGATGTTATCCAAGGTAATTCATAATTGTCAGCTAATTCAGTTATTCTTTTTATAGTAGAATTTGATCTTGAAAGTATCCATTTATCTAGTTTACTCAGGTTTTTCATTTCCAATTTTGCTTTTGATGGATTAAAACCTGCTAATCTGAATTTCTCATTAGCATAAACAAATACATTCCAAATAGTATTTATTATTTTATAAGTATCAGCGTATTCTTTAACAACAAAATTGAAATCTCGCCCTGGTTGTGTTACGCCAATTGAATAAAAGCGAAATGTTTCAACTCCTTTAATTTTTGAATAAGATTTATTTTTTTTTAGCTCATCTAATGTGCCTTCTATAAGATCTTCAGGTAAAATTTGTGTTCCCTTTGATTTACTCATTTTTAATTTTTCTCTTAAAGTCCAACCATGCATATAACAAGCATCATAATTTTTCCTTCCTGATGATACCATAGCACTACATAGTAAGGTATTAAACCACCCTCTAATTTGATCTTTTCCTTCAAGAATAAAATCGGCAGGTATCCAAGTATCAAAATGACTTTTACCATCATAGACTTCTTGAGCAGCCCACATTACTGACCCTGAATCTAACCATACATCTAAAATGTCTGGAATTCTTCTTTTTGTACCTTTTTTACATTTTTTGCATGTCCATGTTACTTCATCAATCCAAGGTCGATGTAGATCTTCTGGACATTCACCTGCGATTTCTTTTAATTCTTTAGCAGAACCAATAACAGTCACGTCTTCACAATCTTCATTGTCACATATCCAAACGCTTAATGGTATGCCCCAAAATCGTTGTCTTGAAATACACCAATCTTTTAAAGAAGTAAGCCAGCTTTTAAACCACCTGTTACCAGCCCAATCTGGAACCCAGTATATTTCTTCATTCTTCTCTAGTAAGTCAGGAACTAGTTTTTCTGTTTTAAAGAACCATTGATTTGTTGCTCGATATACTAGTTTTGAATCACAACGCCAACAATGAGCATATTCGTGTTCAATTTCATTGGTTAAGATTAACGTTCCTTTTTGTTTTAATAAATCTAATATCTCCTTATTCGTATCAAACACGAATCTTCCTTTGAATTTGCCAGCCTCTTTTGTATATTCTCCTCTTATATTCACAGGTGTAAAAACAGGAATATTATTAGCCACACCAACTTCGAAATCTTCAGGACCGTGCCCAGGAGCTGAATGAACTAACCCTACTCCCTCAGAAGCAGATACATACTCTTCAGATAATATAATAGAATGGACAGTATCACTTTGTTTTTCTAATTCTTTTTGAAAAGGTACTTCTTCCAAAAGTGGATGAATATATTTCATTCCTTCTAGGTCTTCTCCTTTATAACTTTCCACAATCTTATATTTATATCCAAGTTCTCCTGAAAGAAGATGAGTTATTGAAGCTTTCGATAATATCCAATATTCATCAAGGTCTTCTATATATGCCTTACCATAATCAGCAAATGGATTCGCCATTATAGCCTCATTAGCCACTAATGTCCATGGTGTTGTTGTCCAGATAATGAAATAAGTTTTTTCCATATCCACAGATTTTATTTTGAGAAATAGACTAGTATCTATTATATTCTTATACTCATGTTCATGCTTAGCGAGTGCTGTAGCACATCGTGGGCAGCAATTTAATGGTCGATAAAATTGAAATAGTAAATCATTTTCCCAAGCTTTTTTAAGTGTCCACCAAATTCCTTCGAGATAACTATTCTTAAAGGTTATGTATGGATTGTCCCAATCCCAAAAGTAACAACCTAATCTCTTAAACTGTTCATTCATTATTTTGAGATTCTTTTTAGCATATTCCTTACAGTTTTTTATGAATTTATCAATGCCATATTCTTGGATCTCCTGCTTGTTTGTTATTCCTAATTCCTTTTCCATTTGAACTTCAATCGGTAATCCATGAGTATCATAACCGGGAGTATCAGTGACTTTATAACTTCTCATTCGTTTGTATTTTATTAAATAATCCTTTAACACTTTATTCCATGCTGTTCCGAGATGAATTGATCCTGTAGTATAGGGAGGTCCATCGATAAACCGCCAGACTTCTTTTCCCTCTTCTTTTTTCCTTATCAATGAATATATATCTTGATCTTTCCAGAATTCTAAGATATTTTCTTCCAATTCTTTTAAATTCAGCTTCTTATCCAATATTTCCACAAATACCATCTAGAAAAATGTGAATGTTTATTATAATAAGTTTAAATTAAAAAATTTAATGAATATACCTAACAACTCAATCAGATTTACCTTAAACAAAACCCACATTTACCAAATGATTTAATTGTTTGCTCCCAGCAATGATTGTGGTATGCTCTATTACAATGGGGGCATTCAGCATGACAACTATCATCACCAGCAATTTTTTTAGAACAGCTTGGACATTCAATTCTATGACATATGACACACGAGACGACCGATACTTCGAATATTTTTTTTGAAATAAGGTTAAATAAATCGACAAGATAACTAAAAGGTGTCCACTCTTTAAAAAAATCATCAAATGATGAATGTAAATCATTTTTTATTTTCTCATGAGCCTCGAGTTCAAATTCATTTATTACTTTCACTTCAGGCATTTTCATAGGATAATCTATTGGCAGTTTGATCTGAAATTCAAAAGTTAAATCTTCAGTTTTCATTTTTCCTTTGATTTCTACAAGCAGAGTAGCAGTTAAGGGATCATAATCGATCTTTTTATAATGATCTTTCAATAAATCTATTTCGAAATTGATTCTTGAATTCTTGTCCACTAACCAAGAGATTTCTCTTACAATTTCAACTGGTTCAGATACATTCTCTTCCCAATTTTTATAAGCTTTTAATTCTGATATAGGTAACTGAATAATTTCCTGCAATTCTGAAGATAAATTAACTTTAGGTGGGTGGGGATAAGAATCTAAGTCGATACTCATTAAATATTCTTTAAATCCATATGTTAACAAATTGACTTTAAGTGAGGTTACACTATCATGTACTTTTTCACATTGATACTCTCCTGAAATTTGTTTTGATTGAGCTTCAATTTCTTTGATAAAATATAATTTATTCTCCAGTTCATGTAAAATATCAACAATATGAGAAGGATTATCTGGATTCCAATTCTTTAAAGTATCTAATGAATTATAAGGATCACCCAGAATACTTTTTACTTCCTCAGGTATGGATAGAATTGGCTTTGCAGGAAAGTTCATAAAATCTATAGAAATAATAAATGTTTTAGTTAGAGTAATTGTAATATAAACATTGATTTGAGCTTCCATAGGTCCGGATTGATCATAAGCATATTGTTGCTGAATCAAACTAAGTTCAGTATTAACAGCAACACTTATTTGTCTACTCTCTTCTAGAATATCTTCTTGAATGGGCACTGTAGGTTCATAATTACTTTCTTCACCAAAATTAGGTTTAGAATCGTCGGGAGTACTCTCATATGATTCTTCAGTATAAAATAAATCATTAGCAGAATCAGAAGGGGTCACATATTCATCATATGGAAAATCTGGAGGGTAAGCGTTTAGATCCGGAGTAATATATTCTTCTTCAGCTTCAGTTTCAGAAATTTGCTTCTCCTCTATAACACTCAAATCTTTTTCTGGTATTTCCTCTCTAGAGGCTAGACTATCTACTATTTTTTCTTTAAGTTCATGTAAGATATTAACAACTTTAGAATCTGGTGACCAATGTATAATGCTCTCTAATTCAAAATCTCCTAACAATTCTTTAATTTCACTGTGATAAATCATACGAGGGGGAGTATTTGGAAAACCATCTTCAAATTTAATTTCTAATTCATATTTTTTTTCGGAGGTTTTATAAATATATCCATATAAATGAGCTATATTTCCTGAAACCATCCAAAAAGAATACTCTTTAGCAATTTGTTGAGCTTCTGCTAAAATACGCTTTTTCTCCACAATTACCACAGATAAAAAATTGTATTTCTTACTATTATAACAAATAGACTTCCTTCTTAAAAATATTTACAATATTTCCTACAAGTTATTTTAATTGTATAATAGGTTTAATTAAATTTATTAGATGAATAAATTCTATTTTAAATAACCCAATAATAGGGTAATTCTTCACCGTTTTCTCCTTTCGAGGAAAAAATTCTATTCAAATAATTTAAATTATAATAAGTTTCGATGTCCTGTTCACTAAGTTGATCAAAAAATGTCCAACTAAATGGTGAGTAGTAATTCTCAGGTAATAATAGAATTACTTCTGTATTATATTTTAATTTTAAAGATTTTAGCACATTTGTGCCATTCGAGTAATGCATATTAGGGGACACTAGAGATTTATTTAATAATAAGAAGTAATGAAATAAATCAAATTCAAATTCTTCATCTTTATCTTCGAAAGGAAACTCATAATATAAAAAAATCGCATACCAACCAAATTTAGTAATAACTACATTTTTATTAGAACAATAATTAGAATACAATTTAATAGAAGTTACCTCCCTTTTGTGTAAACAAAAAACATTAATATTAGTTGAATCAAATAAATTTTGTGAAAAGACTGAAGAAACTACAATTAAAATTAAAAATATTTTAAATTTTTTTTTTTGAAATGAGTTTAGTTTTATTAGTTTATATAAGTAAGAG
>JBHLPW010000050.1:0-16792 GCA_048939015.1 Promethearchaeota archaeon | reverse complement strand
ATAGTTGTTATAAAATATACTCTTAAAAAAAAAGTAGTAAATCCAATTATCGCATCATATAAAAATATTAAAAAGAATAAAGTATCTAATGCTAAACCCCAAATAAACAATGGTTTACCTCTTGGTTTATATCGAAAAAGGAAGATTCCCCATACTGCAAAAGAACTAATTAAAAGCATCTCAATGAAATAAATGATATATGTTGTAAAGATATTCATAACTGCTATGTTGAAAAGAGTAAAAACAATAGAGAGAAAGAAAGTCAAAAAAAAAATTAAAGGAAATATAATTTTATTTTCAATTATTTTGTAAAATTTTTTATTTTTGCCTGTTATGATCGATTTATATTTTCCTTTGGAAAAATCCATTAATTTCCGATAACGTAAAAGAATTAACACTACTATAAATGCAAATCCTAATGATCCAAAAAGAAAGTAATACCATGGGATAAGCTTAAATGGGTCAAAAACTTGAAAATAACCTGTACTAATATTGAAAAAATAAAAGATAAAAAAAATACTAAAAAATGTTAAAATTAATATTAAATCAAATCCCCTCCTATAGTTTTTAGTAAAATAAATTAAATATAACCATAGATAAGAAGTTATTATTATCATTATTAATAATGAATGTGTTAGTAAAGAACTTATGAATATAAATATAGATAAGATGTAAAAAGATAGAATATTTGATGATATATCTTCCCTTTCTGGAACATTTTCCTCAAGAAATCCTTGTAATCTTATATAAAAAAGAGAGAATAGAACTAATCCTTGTATTAATGTAATGGCTGATGGCCAAAATTGGACCATCATATACCAAGAAAATCCAAATGATGAAACTAATAAAAAGACACCAAGTATAGCCAGATTCTTATTTTTAAATATTCTCATGAAAATATTGTAGAAAATTAAGGAACATAAAGGAACTGTATAAAAAATAAAGCATTTAGGTAGTATTATCAAATTAATTCCCGAAAAATAATAAATCACTACACCAAATATGTGCAATCCAAATGCTCCATAGTACTGATCTATTGGAATAACGTTTAATTCTTTTATGTATCTTACTAATGAAAGGTGAAGCCATACATCTGTTCCTGCAAAAAAACTTGTGTTTACGAGATTTAAAATACAAAATAGTGTTATGAAGATTATTAAGAGTAATCCACTCGTGAAACCAAATTTATGGAATAACTTAAATATTGATTTGAAACCATCTTTTATTTCAACAATTTGTACTTTTTTAAAGATACTGCTTGTACTTCGCCGTAGATCACGAAAAATCGTTATCAAAATTAGTGAAAAATAGGTTACGATCGTTAAAAAAAAGAAATATTCAAAAGTTATTGATATCTTAATCCATGAACCAATAAATCCAGCTATTATGAAGAAAGATGAATTAGATACGATTGAAATGCCTAAAATTTCTCGAAAATGATAATTCTTGTTTTTCATTAAAAGAAAAAATATTGGATAAGTAGGTAAGAATAATACAGCAAAAACCGCACTTGAATTTATTGTTAGTTGAAGTAGAATTAAAATAAATGTGTTTTTCGAAATCCATGCATAGCTTTTAATATTGATATAATTTAAATATATAAAAATGAGAGAAGATACTGAAATGAGTAAGAATAGTAAATGAATTCTTAACTTTATAAAATTTATTATTTTCATTAAAATTACTTTAATAATATCAATTTTTTTTAATTGTTAATTAAATTATGTAAATATATTTTTCTCAACTGTAAAAAATATTACATTATATTACTATATTAAAAATTATTAGGCAAAACAATTAATAAGATAATTAAATGATTATATTTATTCCTTATTCTTCGAAAACTAAAACAATCTCGAAATTATGCAAATAACAACACCTTCCATTTCAATTATAATTCCAACTTATAACGGAGCATTTTGTTTAAAAAAAAATTTGGATTCTATAAAAAGATTAAATAGTTTGAAGAGAATTGAGGTTGTTATTATTGATAATATGTCAACTGATTCAACGATTAAAACAATAAAATCTTTTGAAAAAGATATTAAAATTAAACTAATTAAAAATCCAAAAAATGAAGGGTTTGCCGGAGCTTGTAATTCAGGGGCAGTGAAATCTAATGGAGATTTTCTATTTATTACAAATCAAGATGTCTTGTTCCCTCCTGATTTTTTTGAGAAATTGAATCAAATTTATAAAGATTTTAAATTAAATCACGAAATTGTAATATCTCCTGCATTGGTTTTTGAAACAGGAAGAATTCATTATTTTGGGGCAAAAAATCATTTCCTGGGATTCTCTTATACCCCTGAAGTTGATGAAGAACTACCCAAAAATAAGATTATAAAACTCACTCAGAGATTGTCTGGTGGAACATTATTCATTAAAAAAGATTTATTCTTAAAAATGGGAGGTTTTTATAAAAAATTCTTCATGTATTATGAAGATACTGATTTATCATTAAGATTGTTAAGAAATGGATATAAAATATATACAACTAATGATCCTTTCCTCATCCATCAAAAAAAATTCCAAACCCTAAATAAATTTCAATACTACTTCCTTGAACGTAATCGGTTTATCTTAATTATTAGAAACGTTAGTAATATCCACAAATTATTTCCAATAATTATAATTGTGGAATTAATCTTAATCTTTCATTCATTTTTGATTAGAAAATTTGGGTTAAGGCTTAAAATTTATCTAGAGCTTATCTTTAATATCAAGCATTTAAAAAGTGTAAGAGAAAAATCTATGAAAGTAGTAGATCTATTACCTTATCAGAAGTTATCAAAAACTTTAGATCCCATTTTACTTGGTAATTTACAGAGAATTAAATTCTTTAGAAAATTCTTAAATACTCTAAATAAAATTTTTAAATACATCTAATTGATTTATTAAAAATTTTGAATTTTATTGATATATTTATAATCAGAAACAATATACTCTTTACATGAACGGTTTGTCCTTCTTTTTAAACCGATTCTAAATCCTTGTTTAATTGAATTAAGCCTTATAATAATTGAATTGAATTTTTTCGTTATAATATTTAAAAAAATAATCCCAATATTAAAAATAACGAAAATATAATAAAAGATTAGAATATCTAAGAATTTAGCATGTTTCCATATAAGAATCTGAGAATTTCTTGTAAAGAAATAGTGATTGAAAATTACTCTCTCCTCTGATATAATACGAGGGATATTATGATAAACTGTTGTTGTAGGAACGTAATATGATATATATCCTTTCTTTTGCGCTCGTAAATTCCAATCAGGATCTTCATGATACATCAAAAAAATTTCATCCATTAATCCAATATTTTCAATTACAATTTTCTTTATAAAAACAGAAGTACCAGGAGCAAATCCGATTGCCTCTATTTCATTATATTTTTTATTTTGTGGATCATAATCTAAATATCCACGATTTCCAATGACGATCGCAGATCTAAAGTTAAGATATGCCCCAGTATTCCACAATATACGTTTGTCTTTATAAACTCTAATTTTAGGAGTAATCATACCAGCTTCTGGATGAGATTTCAAGAAAAAAACCATTTTTTCTATAAAATCTGCATTAACAATTACATCATAATTAAGTAGACAAATATATTCTCCTTTTGCTATTTTAATAGCTTTATTACTGCCTGCTACAAAATACGTATTTCTTGTATTTTGAATTAATTTGATATTTAAAATTGTTTTAAATCGATTAACTCCTTTTTCCAATTCTAAAAATAATTCTTTTTTTGAACCGTTATCAAGTAGGATTACTTCAAATTCTTTGTAAGTTTGTTTTGTTAATGATTCTAAGCAATCAAGAGTAAGTCGATAATTATTGTAATTTAATATAATAACAGAAACTAAAATTTCCAAAAATAATGACCCTTTATAAATAGAAGCCTTGTTAATTTTAAATGTGATAAGATCTAATTTTCTTAAAGCTTACAGGTTTAAATTACTTAATTATTTCTTAATAAGTATTGTGATTCATAAATTAAAATTATTTTAGAATCTTTAGAGACAATCAATAAGAGAATTATTTTCTAAAAAAATTCATTATGAATTAAAATAATTTTCAATCGTACTATCTCATTATGATTAAAACTAAAGGATGTGTGATTTAAGAATTAAAATCTTAATAAAGAAAATAATACATAATTTCTTTAAAGCATTTACTGATACAAAAAGTGGAAGTATCCTTTTTTATCATATTGTATTAAAAAGTAGGTTTGGTATCGAATTCATCGATTTACTCACAGGAAATAACTCAAGGAATTTAATAATAAACGTTACCAATATTTTAGCATCAAAAAAATTGCAAAAATTAAGCACCAAATCTAAAAATGTTGAAGAAATTGTTGATCTTTGCTATAATTTCCGATTTTCTCTTCCTGATATCCCATTACATTCATGCTATGAAATAAACCTAACTCCTTATCAAATTAAATCTGAAATTATTAGATTTCTAAAATTAATGGATTCATTCAATCCAAAAATAATTCTCGAAATTGGAACCGCTATGGGAGGAACCTTATTCCTATTTTCTAGATTTGTTTCTTCTGATGCAATTCTAATATCAATAGACTTATTAAAAGGGAAAATTGGTGGTAAAAATACAGCTTTTATTAAATCATTTGCCCAGAAAAAACAAAAAATAATTTTGATCAGAAGTGATTCTCATAAACTCTCAACATTCCAAAGAATAAAGAAGATTTTAAAAAATATGAAAATTGATATTCTTTTTATTGATGGAGATCATACTTATGAAGGTGTAAAGAAAGATTTCGAAATGTATAAACCATTAGTTAAGCCGGAAGGTTTAATATGCTTTCACGATATCATTCAAGGTTCTAATGATAAAGTAGGAGGTGTTCCTAATTTCTGGAATGAGATCCGTGAAAATTGTAAGACAAATGAAATAATAGAGAAGTACCATCAAGAGGGATATGGGATTGGAATAATTTTCAATAGCTAACTTGAAATTTTGTAAGGACTTCTAAATCTCTTATTATTGGACTCAAAACGTCTGGAGATTTTTTACAAAATAGTAATTTTTTATTAGATTTTTTTTACATGATCGATTTGTCCTTCTTTTAATACCTATAATGAAACCTTGCCATATTGCTTTGAGTGAAAAAAAGAGTTCTTTCATTTTTCCGAGGAAAATCGCTGTAATAATTTGCCATAGAATACTATAAAAAAAAAGAACATTAAAAATTATTACGTTATGAAAGGTAGCATACTTCCAGACCATGATTTGGGAATTTCTTTTAAAGAAATATGAGTTAAATAATTGCCTATTTTCATTATTTTTAATAGGTACATCATGATAAACTATTGTAGTAGGAACATAATAACTTATATAACCTTTCTGTTGAGCTCTAATATTCCAGTCGGGATCTTCATGATACATTAAGAATATCTCATCCATTAATCCAATTTCATCAACAATTTGTTTTTTAAGAAAAACAGCAGTACCGGGAGCAAAATCTATTTTTGTAATATTATTGTATTTCTCATTCATAGGATCATAATCCAAATAACCCCTATTAATTACTACAATTGTAGTTCTATAATTTATAAAAGCTCCTGCATTCCAAATATATTCTTTGTGTTTATTAAATTTTATTTTTGGAGTAATCATACCAGCCTCGGGATGTTTTTCTAAGAAATTAACCATTTTTTCAATAAAATCTGGCATAACTATAGTATCATTATTTAATAAGCAGATATAATCTCCTTTTGCTATTTTTATCCCTTTATTACTCCCTCCCCCAAAATACAAATTTCTTTCATTTCTTACTAATTTAATAACTAGTTTATATTCAAATTGCTTTATCTTATTTTTTAATTCTAAATACAAGTTGAATTTAGAACCATTATCAATAAGAATTATCTCAAAATGATGGTAGGTTTGATTTAATAATGATTTTATACAAGCAATTGTATATGAATAATCATTATAATTTAAGATTATTATCGAGACTAACTTTTCCAAAAGATATAAACCTATATTAATTCAAGGAACTGAATTATTTTTCTAAAATATTTCATATCTTTTATATTATATTTTACCCCAATTATCCATAATCATCTCGATGGAGTAGCTTCTTTAAAAGTAGAAAATTCAAGATTTTAAAATAATAAAAATATTTGCTTAAAATAGATACAAATTGCTTTTCCAACTTTAAAACCTTACAAAATTTTTTAAACTATTCTTGTTTAAATCAAGTATAATTTAAAAGACATTTAGATGATATCTTACTCTGAATTCACCAAATATTATTTTTATTGTATTAGATGCACTAAGAGCTGATAAAATTTCAGCAACTTTTAAAGATAAGAATTTAACTCCGAATATATCAAAAATATTAGATAATTCCATCTATTTTGAAAATTGCATAAGTAATAACACTTGGACTTTACCTTCTCATTTATCTATGTTCACAGGATTGTACTCCACCCAAATAAAACTTTTTAGTAAATATTTACATAATTTAAGTTATAAATTACCTATATTAACAGAAACACTCAAAGATTTAGGTTACTCTACTGTTTGTTATACAGAAAATCCTTGGATAAACAGATTTTTTAGATTAACAAGAGGTTTTGACCATATCTTCAGAAATGCTAGAAAAACATTCGAAATCCTTGAAAATAATAAAGCAGCTTCTTTTTCTGATTCCATTTTAAATAGAATAGACTTTATACTAGATAAGGGATTATATATTAAATCAATATCACGATTATGGAGAAAGATTAAGATCCGACTTAAGTATTTTATTGAAATGATTATCAAATCCATTTCCTGGAAGAATTGGCTCTTTGAATCAAAGAATACACTTGATATTTTGGAAAAATATTATATCTTTTTGAAGAATAACATTGAAAAAAAGCCTATATATTTGTTTTTCAATATAATGGCTTCACATTACCCATATATTCCAATTCAAAAAGCTTTAGATTACTGTGAATTTGATATTCATGATTTTAAATATATTAAAAATTTTTTAATTAATGCAAGAAGGACGTTTTTTAATATTAATATAAAATCAAAATATTTATCTGAAAAGCAAACTAAGATCCTTAAGAAATTGTATGATTCAAGTGTTTATTATAGTGATATGATTATCGGAAAAATATTTTCTATTCTGAGTAGATTAAAGTTATTACAAAATACGTACGTTATTATTACATCGGATCATGGAGAACATTTATCTGATCAAAAAGAATATTGTTTTTATGGTCATGGAGTTGACCAAAGTGCATATGAGCCATTGATAAGAGTCCCATTAATCATTTATAACACTAATTTCAAAAAAAGAATAATATCAAATCAAGTTGAATTAATAGACTTATTTCATACAATCCTTCATTTAACTGGAATTTCAAATGATAGAAATAAATATTTAAATCCTGAAAAATCAATTTTATACCAGATTGATAATAATACTACGCCACATTATATTTATGGAGAACATTTAAAAGTAAGAAGAGAGATGCATATGATTGTTAATAATCACAGAAAACATATAAAAAAAGACCAAATTCCGAAAATAATTTATGATTTATATTTCCTTAGAAGTAGTAGATATAAGTATATAAATTTTCAAAACCAAATTGAAGAATTTTATGATTTGGTTAACGATCCTTTCGAACAAATTAATATTGTTGACCAAAATGATGAAAACTATAACGAGATGAAATCATATTTATTTAATTTTAGAAAAAAAATAAAAAATGTTGATAGTTTACAATATTTAATCTCAGAAAGAGAAAAAAATATACTAGATAAAACAATTAATAAACTTAAAATTAATTTTTGATAAACCTCAATTTTAGTTGCAATTCTAACGAATAGCTCATTTTATTGTTATTTTACAAGCTTTTTATTTACAAACACAAAAAAACAGGTGTCAAAACTGCAAAAGATTTATTATTATGATAATAATCCCAAATGTACGTTATGGGATGGTATGTGGTCCACTCGAACTATCAAAGATGAATTAGAAGCATGTGATATAGAAACTGCTCCAAGAGAGATGTTTTTATCATATATTCCCAAAAAAGGGAGAATTATCGATGGAGGGTGTGGTTTTGGTAAATGGGTGATATACCTTTCAAGGAAAGGCTATGATGTTATTGGTGTAGATAATAATGAAATAGCAATAAGTAAATTGAAAAATTTTAATAAGTCTTTAAAGGTAGAATTTGGTGATATTTTAAATTTAGAATACCCAGACAATTATTATGATGCTTATATTTCGATGGGTGTGGTAGAACATTTTGAAGAGGGACCTTTGCTCGCTTTAAAAGAAGCAAATAGAGTTTTGAAGCCAAATGGTATAATTTTTTTGTCAACACCTACAGTTAATGTTATCAGAAAGATATTCATTAAACCTATTCTTCAGTTATTGAATAGACTCTATTTTTTAATAGGTAAAATTAGAATTATCGGCAATAAGACTAAATTTAAAAAAGATGATTTTAAAGGAAGTGGTTCCAAAAAGAAAAGAATTTATCGGCATTTCGTAGAGTATAGATATTCAATTAAAGAATTACATTCATTCCTAAAACAATCTAATTTTAAAGTTATTCAAACAGTACCCCATGATTTTCATGATTCTAAAAACCATGCAATTGGATTAGGAGTTGACTTCCCCTTCTTAAAAGTGCCCTATAGTATTAATTTTAAACTTAACTTCATTGGAAGAGTAATATCTCGAATTTTAGATGGAATAAGTCCTTGGATTGCATGTGCGAGTGTATTATGTGTTGGGAAATCATTAAAAAAACAATAAAATCGTCATTCAAATAAGATAAAAAATAAATCTATTTAGAAATAATCTAAAATTGATTTAAGTTAAAATAATAATGTTTAAACAAGAGAACCTTTTAACTTTAATTATTTAGAAGAATATTACAGATTTTTACAAAAATATGGTCAATAATAATACAATTAAGGAGAACTTATCTCAAATATTAGCATTAACTGAAAAGAACATTAAATTAAGGTTAAGATACAAACTTGGACTTATTATTTCATATATAACCTATTTAGTATCGATTTTTACACCATTAATTGTTATGGGAAATTTATTTCAGTTTAGATCAGATATCGGCCCTTGGACGTCTAATAATTTTCTTCTATATCAATTTATTGCCTATAATATTATGCTCCTATCAGGAATAACCGAGATTTTTCCTGGTCAATTTCGTAATGAGAAATACTGGAAAACTTTACCAGCTCTTATAATTGGCCCATTTAATAGATTTAATCTTTTACTTGGAATATTTTTTTCACATCTAATCATGATATCAATTCCTTTCACTATTTTTTTAATTCTTAGTTATATAATTTATCCAATTTCAATATTTACATTCTTAGTAGTCCTTTTGATATTTTTTATTATTGCATTAGTCTTTAGTGGTATTGGTTTAATTATGGGTGTTTTTGCAATATCAAACGAGAATATCTGGAATTTGTTAAAATTTATAATGCTTTTTATTATTTGGTTTAGTTGTGTTACATATCCATTTGAAATTTTCCCAGAATTTTTACAAAACTTAATATTTCTAAACCCACTTTACTATATTTTTGATATATTACGGTTAACGTGGATTCAAAATGATATATTAATTGTAATTAGTACTTTCTCACTTCACTTTATAGTTTTAATAGGTACAACTATTATCCTACCTATTATTGGTGTTGCCCTCTTTAATTATGTTTATAAAAAATACGGAATAACTGGATACTAATAAGCATTATGACAGAAATAATTGAAACATCTAGCCTCTCAAAAGTCTATAATTTAAAAGGAAGGCATAGTGAAATTCAAGCATTAGATAAAGTAAATCTATCTATTAAAAATGGTGAGATATTTGGACTTTTAGGGCCGAATGGTGCTGGAAAGACTACTCTAATCCAAATTTTAACAACAATAACTCAACCTACAAGTGGGTCTGCGTTTGTAAATGGATTTAATGTTGTGACACAACCCAAAAAGGTAAAATCCTTAATTGGGCTTATGTTAGACAGTCAGATGCTATATTATAGGATAACTGGCTATGATAACTTAAAATTTTTTTGTAGAATTTATAAAATTCCAAATTATAAAAAAAAAATTGAGAAAATCTCTAATGAATTTGGGCTAAATAATTGGTTGGGGCAATATGTTAGTTCATATTCTAATGGGATGAAGATGAAACTAGCCTTATGCAGAACTCTACTTCTAGAACGTCAGATCTTAGTGTTAGATGAACCCACATTAGGATTAGATTTACCAACAACTAATTTTATAATTGAAAAATTAAAAACTCTTAAGAAAACAATTTTCCTCACGAGTCATGATATGAGTGTAGTCGATAAACTTTGTGATCGGGTGGCTTTTATAAATAAAGGTAGAATTTTAAAAATTGGCACTCAGAATGAAGTTAAAGATTTGATGCAAACACAAATTAGAATAATCGTTGAATTAAGTGAAGAAAAGAATGAATTGAAAAATAATTTGAAAAAATCAGATTTTATTGAGGATATTTTTGAAGTAAATGAAGGTATAGGTATAATTTTGAAACGTAGGAGTTATTACAAGGATTTATTTTCTATGTTAAGTAACTACAAAATTCGTCGAATCAATGAACCAAAAATTTCCTTAGAAGAATTATTTTTAAAAATAATTGAGTGAAATCAGCATTAAATGAAAAAATTGATATTCTCTGAATAAAATTAAAATATATAACTTTTTGAAAAAATATTTTTCAAAATATATTTAAAATGCATAAGTGACTCCATATTAAAGGCATAATATTGGCTGGCGGAATTGGTACAAGATTATCTCCTCTCACAAAAGTGACTAATAAACATCTCCTACCAGTTTATGACGAACCAATGATATATAAACCTATTAAAACTCTAACAAATTCAGGTATTTATGATATAACAATAGTGCTTGGAGGCGAAAGCGTTGGTGATTTTATTAAATTGCTTGGTGACGGTTCAGAATTTAATGCCAATTTTAATTACGTTTATCAACAAGGTGCTGGCGGCATTGCTGAAGCATTATATTTAACTAAAAAAATAGTGAAAGGTTATAAAATTGCTGTTATTTTAGGTGATAATATATTTGAAAATTCATTTTCTAATGCTGTAACAGAATTTGAAACAACAAAAGAATATGGATGTTTACTATTTCTAAAAAAGGTTCCTGATCCAGAGAGATTTGGTGTAGCAGAGCTAAATGGGAAAGGAGAAATTATTGATATTGAAGAAAAACCAGAAGTCCCTAAAACTGATTTTTGTGTAACTGGACTTTATTTCTATGATGAGAGAATATTTGATATCATTGAAGATGTTATAAACAACATTGGATATTCAGACAGAGGAGAGTTGGAAATTACTGATGTAAATAATCATTATATTAAAAAGGGAGTAACTAAAGCTCAAATTGTGCAAGGTTTTTGGTCTGATGCAGGCACTTTTAGAACTTTACTTCGATGTAGTACTTTTATGGAAAAGAATATCGAACAAGAATAAAAGTTTTTAAAAGTAGGATCAAAAAAGTAAAATTAGATTTGTTTTGTTTCTACCAAGAGTTTATACCAATTTAGATTGATTGTTTTATCAGTTTTTTCGATTTGCCCACTCTCAAGCGCCTTAGTTATTTCTTTTGCTGCATCGGATACTGTATAATTTGGTTTGAAACCTAGTGTATCTCTCAATTTATCAAAATTAACTTTATAAGATCTTGTATCTGGCTGTCCATACCATTTTGGATTGTATTCACCTAACACCGTGGTCGCCAACTCCTCCGCAAGAGTTTGAATTTGATAATTCTGGTCATTAGAACCTATATTAAAAATCTCTTTATCAACAAGTTCCTTATCAGCTTCCATTATCTTTCTAATTGCTTGACCCACATCTCTAACATGAATATTTGGTCTCCATTGTGTTCCAGGTTTCATAACATTGACTTCTTTTGTGCTATATAATGCATATGTCATACCGTTTACGACTAAATCAAAACGCATTTTTGGAGAAAGCCCATACATAGTTGCTGGCCTCATTATAGTAACACAAAAATCTTTATCACTTAGTTTTAAAAGTTCTTTCTCAGCTTTTAATTTAGAATCACCGTAAGCCTCTAATGGCTTCGGTTCAGTAGTTTCATATATTACCTCTTTCTGGTAACCATATACGCTACATGTAGATGCAAATATGAGCCTTTCAACACCAGCCTTCTTGCAATATTCTGCTACTCTGGTAGAACCATTAAGATTTATTTCATAAAAGAGATTTTGTGGTATTTGTTTGAGTTCATCTGGTTGTGAAAGTGCAGCTAAATGGATAACAGTGTCAATATCATCAAAAATTGACGGATTGAAATTTCTTATATCCTCTTTTATAATTTCCACATCATCCTTAAAGGATTCTATAGGTTCTTCTCCGAATAACAACAAGTCTAAAATTTTAATTTGGTATCCATTTTCTAAAAGTAGAGGTACTATTGAGCATCCTACAAATCCACATCCACCAGTTACTAAAATTTTCATATTAAATTCTCCTTTTTTAGGTTTTTTGTATTATAAAATAGAGATTTATTTATTAGGTGAATAATACCAATCCCAAGGTTTTCCGACTCTCGGATCGTTGATTTTTCCATTTATTGATTTTGGAATTATAGAAGCATCGTTCCAACTCCTTCTTTCTTCATCAGGTTCTGAATAATCATATAACATATTCACACCATATAACATTTTAATTGGTTTAGTACCAATTGCTTTATATCCATGCCAAAGGATTCCAGGTATTCTTGCAACCCTTAAATTTTCTTCACTAAGTATAATTTCGTCAATTTCCCCAGAAGTTCCAGAGTTATTTCTGTCATCATAAGCACACACTTTTATCGCTCCAGTGATACAAATGAAATAGTCGATTTGTCCTTTTAAATGTCTATGCCATGCCCTAACGATGCCAGGATAACTAAATGAGAGGTTAAATTGAACTATTTTATCATCTGATAATAAATCTTTCCAATCTTCCCTTAAAAGTTCAGAAAAGAATCCACGCTCATCTACAAATTTCTTAATGTCTTTAATTTCAATACCTTCAATCATCTCTATTAGCCTCTTTATTTAAGATTAAATCAGTCAATTTTAATTTTGTAAATTTTGTATAGTAAATTTTAATATTTATAATTTTTAAAAAATCTATATTATTATGAAAACGTTACTAATTATCGGAGCAAGTGGGTTAACTGGCTATAAATTAGCAAATTCAGCAACCCAAAAGTATCATGTTTATGGTACATATAATAATCGTGCAGTAACAATTGATAATTGTGAGATTTTTCAACTGGATAAAACAGATAAAGAAGGATTGAGTTCTATAGTAAATGATATTAAACCAGATATTATTGTAGATTGCTCTGCTCTTCATAATGTTGATTATTGTGAGACACATCAAGAAGAAACTTGGAATATTAATGTAAAAGCTCCTCTATTTATCGCAGATTTATGTAAAAAGATCAATGCTAGACTAATTTATATATCTACAGATTATGTATTTGATGGTATGGATAAAAAGTATGATGAAAACAGCGAGCCTAATCCACTAAATTTCTATGGTAAGTCAAAACTTAAAGCTGAAGAGGGAATAGCCAATTCTGGAGCTAGCTTTGCTATAGCAAGAACAAGTCTTGTTTATGGGTGGAATCCCGGAGAACTTAAGGGACAGAAATCTAGTTCTGGGAAGACAATGAATTATGTTATTTGGGCTCTAAATAAACTAAGAAATGAGGAAATAATACAAATTGTAACTGATCAATTTAGTACACCTACTTTGGCAGATAATTTAGCTGAGTTTTTATTTTCTATGGCAGATTCAAATATCAATGGTCTTTTTCACACTGTTGGCAAAGAATGTATCAATCGTTATGAGTTTACACTAAAAATTGCTGAAGTTTTTGAGATCGACAAAAGTTTGATTAAGCCCACTACAAGTGATATGTTCAAACAAGATGCTAAAAGACCTATGCGTTGTTGTTTGGATGTGAGTAAAGCTGAGAGATTATTGAATGTTAGATCATTAACTATTGAAGAATCACTTATGAAGATGAAAAAGCAAGAGGAATTTCTTAATAATTAATTTCTGTTTTTCCTATTAAATAATGTGATTTTGGTACTTTACTTAGCCCAAAAATAATTGAGATACTAAACGTAAATGTTAAAACAAAAGAAAATAAGTAGAAATACCAATAATTAAAACTTAGATCAAGTAATCTAACAACATAATCCATAATTAAAGCATGAATCAGATACATACCAAAAGAATATTTAGCAGTAGTCTCTAAAAAAAAATTCTGTTTATTTAATAGAAAAACCAGATATATGAGAATAATAAAAATTGAAAAAAAAGGTTCAAATATATATGAATTTATAATAGCTCCTAAAGTAGCAAAGATAAAAACGGGAATCGTTAATAAGTAAATAAATTTTCTATTTGAATCTAGTTTGGAATAATTTTTACAAATATACACACCTAAAACAAAATAAGATATGAAACGAAGGAATGAATAATTCAGTATCCAATATAAAAATTTATATAGAACAATAAAATTGCTTAGGCTCTCAAGACTAATAATTATAAAAAAGTGAAAGTATCTATATACAATCTGAATTAATATTGAAGCCATTAGAACGAGGAATAATTGATTTTTATAACATAAAAATATTTTTAACAACAAAGGATAAAAAATGTAAAATGAAGATATGAGAGCGATATACCAGAAAACATAATAAAAATTCCAGGGATCAAAAAGAATATTCAAAAAATCCTCGAAATCAAATATTATGGGTGTTCCATCTATTAAAGATGGAATAACAATATAAAGTGTACTAAAAAAAGCATAGGGGAAAATAATATTCTTAAATCTTTTTTTATAGAAGGTTTTAATAGAAAAATTCTCCCAATATCTTAAAGATAAAGTATATCCTGATATAAAAATAAAAATGGGTACAGCTGATTGAATAATTTGATCAAAAAATGGAATTAAAAAGATAGTAGAAGTTGCACTGTGAAAATAATAAGAAAAAACATGAATTAATAATACTTGAATAATAGCAATCGCTCTTAATGAACTTATAGAATAGTTTATCTTCATTTTAAAATTTTTATTGACTTTGATCTATATAGGAGCATTCCTAAAATTGGTATAATCAATTGGCGATTATTAATTAATGATTTAATACATATTGTCCACCATCTAAGATTCAGAAATATGGCTTTAAACAGTTTTCTTATTTCTTTTTGCAAATTGAGTTGAAATGGCTTATATCGATTCTTGTCTAAGGGTAAATCTGTAAACTTATCTTTTGATCCCAACTCATTACTTATCCAATCATTCTTTATTGCTAAATGTGTAAATTCTGTGCCACTCATCGCAATTATGAAAGAAATTTGTAAAAATTCTGGTAAAATTAATCTAATAAAATTACCTGTTTCTTTAAGTGTGTTTATATCCTCTCCCACATATCCTAATATTAAATTTAGTTGAATAGGAATCTTAGCTTTTCTAGTCCACTTTAAAGCTCGTATCGCTTGAATTATAGATATAGATTTCTTCATATTATCTAAAATTTTTTGAGAGCCTGATTCGATACCATAAGCAACACCTATACACCCTGCTGTCTTCATTAGTTTTAATAGTCTCTCATCAACCAAGTCTGCTCTAGTATCACAGAACCAACTAATATTTAGATTTTCCTCAATCATCTTTTTACAGAAATTAATGACACGTTTTCTGTTAATAGTAAATACTTGGTCATAAAACCAAACGTATTTTATTTTTCCTAAATTCTTCAGAACTTTTAATTCCTCTACAATATCTTCTGCTGAACGACCACTATATTTTGTATTAGCATCAGGACAGTATGCACAACTATAAGGACACCCTTTTCCAGCATAGACTAAAGCATATGGCTTTAAGAAGGGCGTATATAAATAATAGGGTTTAAATGATTCTATTAAATTATATGCAGGGAAAGGTAATTCTTCAAAACTCTTTTTAATTTTCAATTTATTATTTATTTTTATTTCATTATCACTATTTTTATATGCAATTCCCTCAATTTTTTCGAGGTTTCCTCTATTATTCAAACAATCCATCAAGCTCTCAATCACAGAAAAAGGATCTTCAATTATTTGAATATCTAAATTTTTAAACTTCGAAAGTATTTCTATAGAAAAATTTTTAGCAAACCATGAATAACCTATTGTTTTACAGACTGGATTAATTTCTTTTGCTATTTTACAAATAATTAAATCATGATCGATAATCCAAGAGTTGAAAGTAAAAATAACACAATCAGGATACTTATTTTTCAATAAATTCCCTATAATTCTATAATCGAGATCTTTAGCATTTGCATCAATGAAATCGATCTGATATTTTTGATTTGATAATAAGGATGCTATGATTAACAGCGTTGCTGGTGTATCAACACGGTAATTGCAAATAAACTCACAACGTCCCTCTCTAGTAACTGATGAATCTTGAAATCTTGGAGGATTAACTATTACAATTTTCATACTATGATTTATTCTTAAATGGAAATATCTTAAAAATCTTAAATTAAAATTAATTAGATTGCATGCTTTTATATTTTTTTCAAATTAATTAACTTTAAAAACACATAATATTAAAAAAAATTCCAAAATTTCAATTGATTGGTTCTAAATGATTCATAAAAACAAGACTCAAAATGACTATAACTATGTTCTATTAAAA
>JBHLPW010000003.1:0-131627 GCA_048939015.1 Promethearchaeota archaeon | reverse complement strand
TATTGAAGAGAGAAAAGCGTTTCCTCCAGATAAATCCCTAGTAAAAGAATTAGTCGCAAATGCAATAAAGGTTGATAAAAATAAGATAAGATCTATATATATTGCTCAAGTAAAGGAAGGTAAACTTAATGAAGCTCTCATGCGACAACAGAACGCTATGATTATGTACCATGACATCGAAGGATATGAATATACCATTGAGGTTTGTTTCACTGTAGTAGAAGCAATGGGGATGATCGGAATGAAACCACCTGAATAAGGAGGTCTTATCCCATTCAAGTTTAATAATAAATTCTTTTTTTTTGAATATGTGAATTTACATTACAAGGGTTTTAATCATCGCATTAATTTGTTCAAAATCGTAGTGTTTTATTGAAATAGCCCCAACTGGACAATTAACAGCACACGTTCCACAACCTTTACATAATCCTGAATTAACAGTAGATTTTTTTATCGGAAGACTCACTTCTTCAAATTCCTTCAAGACTTCTGTAATTTCTATTGCATTATATGAACACGCTTCTTCACATGTTCCACATCCAATACATGTGTCTTGATCCACTTCTGCTATTAATCCAGATGTGGTAATTTCCTCTGCACTTAAAAACCTACACGCTCTTCCGGCAGCTCCATTAGCTTGTGATATTGAATCTTGAATATTTTTTGGCCAATGCGCACAGCCACACAAGAAGATCCCATCGGTAGCAAAATCTAGTGGTCGTAATTTAACATGAGCTTCCAGAAAAAATCCATTCTTGTCTAAGGGAACTTTAAGCATTTTTGCTAAGTTATCTAAATTATCAGGGGGAACCATTGGCGTTGAAAGAACGATTAAATCTGTATTAAATTTGATATTATCTTGTAGATTAGTATCGAAGATATTAATTTCGAACTTACTAGTACCTCCATTTATCTCTTTTATCTCAGGTGGATTATCTAAATCATATCTCAAAAAAATAGCATCTTTTCTACGCTCACGATAATATCTTTCAAATTCCTTCTTTGCCATTTGAAGATCTCTATAGAGAACGATTAATTTGAGGTCTTGCTTTAATTCTTTTAGAATGTTGATGTTTTTTATTGCACTTTCACAACAAATGTTCGAGCAATAGGTTATCCCTTTTTCTTGTCTTGCGTTCACACATAATAGAGTAGTTATGTGATTAAGTTTGCCTAACCATGATTGATCTTCATCCTTTAATTTTTGTTCTAACTGTAATTGTGTAATTACATTATGATTCGTATAAGTATAATCAAAAAATTCATTGGGTTTTAATTCTTGACCTCCTGTGGCAACTATAATTGTACCAATTCTTAAATCATGCGCATTATTATCCGCATCGCTAAGTAAAACATTATAATTTCCAATATATCCATTAATATCTTTCAAATTAGAATTCAAGAAAACTTGAATGTTTTTTTTCTTTGAAACCTTTTCTATGGTTTCATTCAATAAAATTGAAGCATCTTCTTGAGTAGGGTATAACATATTTAAATACTTTAAATTTCCACCCAAATATTTATCTTTTTCTACGAGATAAACAGTAAAACCTTGGTTAGCTATATTTAATGCAGCAGTCATTCCAGAAATACCCCCTCCAATTACTAATGCAGATTGATTGATTTTTAGTTTTGATTCTGTTTGTGGTTTTAATAATCTTGATTTAGCAACACCCATTCTTATTAAATCGACTGCCTTATCCGTAGCAAGCTCCTTTTCTGTCATATGTACCCATGAACATTGATCACGGATATTAACCATTTCAAATAGATATTTATTTAGTCCCGCTTCTTCACATGTTTCTTGAAATAAACTCTCATGTGTTCTAGGAGTGCAAGATGCTACAATAAATCTATTCAAATTATATTCCTCTATTACTTCTTTAATTCGTTCTTGAGAATCAGAGCTGCATGAATATAAATTATCTTCACAAAATACCACATTTGGTAAGGCTTTTATCTGTTCTATGACTTGAGGAATATCAATATATTTTCCAATATTAATTCCACAATGACATATGAGTACCCCAATTCTAGGTGCATCTATTTCTGAAACAGGTTTTTCTGGTTTTCCACTAATTTTTTCCTTTGTTTCAGTAAATTTAAAAGAATTAAGCATAGTTGCTACTTGTGATGCTACACCACTGGAGTCAGCTACTGTTTCTGGTATGTCCATTGGACCTTGACAAAATCCAGCTAAGAAAATACCTTCTTTAGAGGATAAAGATTTATCAAAATAGGATTTTTCTTTGAAGAAATTATAATCATCCAACTCAATATCTAAAATTTTAGCTAGTTCTTTAGTTCCAGCTGATGGCACAAGAGGTGTAGCTAATACCACTAGATTTGCCCTAAAATCTTTAAATTCTCCTGTTTTTAAATCTTCATAATGAATCACTAAATCATTTGATTCTGGGTCTTCTATTATTCTGCTAATTTTAGTCTGAAAATATTCTACTCCATATTCTTCCTGAGCTCTCTGGGTAAATTCATAAAAATTTTTACCGTAAGCTCTCACATCATGCCTAAATACATAACATTTTGAGGTTTCAGAATGTTCTTTTGTAATTACAGCTTCTTTAGCGATATACATACAACATACACTTGAACAATAAGGAATTCCTTCACGTAAATCCCTTGATCCCGCACACTGTATGAATGCTATTTTTTCTGGCTCTTTTTCATCACTAGGTCGCTTAATATGACCTTCAAATGGTCCAGAAGCTGATAATATACGTTCATATTCTAAAGCACTTACTACATTTTTATATTTATAGCCCCATCTTGAGGTTAATTCTTCTCCCAAAACATCAAATCCAGTAGCAACAACAATAGCACCAACATTTAATTTGATTTCTCGAGGCTTTTGCCCAAAATCAATTGCTTCTGCTTTACAAACTTTTTCGCATACGCCACAAACACCCTTAGTTAATTTTAAACACATTTCAGAATCAATTAAATAAATAGGAGGTACTGCTTGAGGAAAAGGAATATAAACGGATTTTCTTTTGCCTAAATTCATATCGAAAATATTTGGTGTTTCAATCTTTGGACATTTCGAGGCACAATCCCCACATCCCTTGCATTTAGTTTCATCAATATATCGAGGTTTCTTAAGAATTGAGACCATAAAATTTCCTGGTTTCCCTGTAACTTTTTCAACCTCATGATATGTCATGAGTTCGATGTTAGGATTTCTGAAGACTTCTACCATCTTAGGAGCAAGTATACACAGGCTACAATCATTTGTAGGAAATGTTTTATCAAGCTGAGCCATTCTTCCTCCAATTGAAGGTGTTCTTTCTACTAAGTAGACTTTAAATCCTAATTCAGTTAAATCTAAGGAGGTTTGTATTCCGGCAATACCTCCACCTATAACTAATACAGATCCCTCCATAATTTATCACATACTAATTTTATTGAAAAATCGGTGTTTAGCTATCTTTTTTTCAGTTAATAAAAAAATATAGCAAGCCAATTATATAAACATTTTTATGAAAAATGATCAATATTCGACATGATTCGCTTTGAAATGATCAGTCCCAAAAACTTTTTTTCTTCAGATTTTCGTAATCATTAATATTTCATCCAGAATTTTAGCCTAAATGTAAACAATGTCAATAATAAATAATTTTCTCATGGAGAGATGATCAGTTAGGATAAATTATATTTGTAGCTTTTGGATTTTGGATAATAATACTATTAATGGATCGTGTTTTTTCTGCATTTTGTAACTAAAGGAACACTTCCCCCTATTATATGATCCATGTCAAACATATCAAATGTATAGATTATTGAATCCATACAAATTTTCTCTGAAATTTTATCTATTCCATACATAAAGTTTTAGACCTGATTAATAAATTCAATGTTATGCAAAAAAAAAGACATATCAAATTTCTCTTAGATAACCTTAGATGATGTAAATTGAATTTCCACACACATTAACAATTTTGACCATAATTTTAAAAGTATGTTTTTTAATATTATTAAATAATCCAAAGTGTACTATAAATTAGAAATTTAAAAAGGGAAGAAGAATGTATTGTTCGAAATGTGGAGAAAAATTAAGTAATGCTAATCAAAATTTTTGTCATAATTGTGGAGCTGAAGTTCCAAATCATTATAAAACAACTAGTTATAAAACACCTAGTTATGAAACGCCCAGTTATGAAACACCTAGTTATAAAACTGAAAGACCTCAATATGAACCATCACCACAAGTATATTATGTTCCTGTTAAATATTCTAAACCAATACAAAAGGGACTTCCCGGGAAAAATTCTAAGTTATGTCTTGGGTTGGCAATATCCTCTATTATTATAGGAATTGTCTCTTTAATGATTGGTTATTATAGTAATATGTTCTTCTATTACCCTTATGATTATGTTTATTTTAATAGAAGACTTATAATAGTAACTATAAATATTTTTTTACGAGCAGGAGGATTAATATTGGGCATTTTCTCGAAATATAATAGTTCAAAGGCAGGAAATTCTGAGCCTTATAATGATTTTGAGAAAGCTGGAAGCATTATTGGAATTTTGGGAATTATTACAAATGCTATAGGTCTTTTCTTGTTAGTTTTCGGTCCATATTCATTGATTTATTATGTACCTTATTATTAACTTGAAAAATCAGAATTAAACATTTTTCCTTTTTGTTACTAATTTTTATGAAGTCTTGCGTTCTTGCTTAAATGTATTTTTTCAAGGACAAAATGGCTCAATAAATAGCACGCAATGAAGGTTAAAGGGAACACAATCCCAAGTTTTGCAACGGGAATAATAGATACAGCAGCAAATGCGAGAGATACAAGGACAAGGATAGGTGGATGAATAAGGTATATATAGAATGCGCCAGAAGATAGATTTTTCATTATTTTTCCTTGTTTGTTGAATTTTGCATAAAAGACCTTGAGTAAAACGAAAATCATTCCCACACAAATGATATTCTCTACTAAGGCAAATAGAAGAGCGTGTATATTGAATCCTCCCATTAAAATGCCATAATCTCCTTCAAGTCCTAGAACAGGAATGGCATATGCAAAAAATAAGATAAACGAAGCTGTTATTATTATCACCCAAACTTTAACATGGCTTCTTGTCATCTGCTTGATCCAATCATATCGAACAATGATGACACCGAGACTGAACATCATAATATATTGAATTATAAAAGCGAGGGGTAATCCCAAAAGAGTTTCGTCAATAGAAAAAAATATACGTACCAAAAAAGTACTAAATCCCAAACCAAGAGCTATAAGAAATAAATATATATATTTTGGAATGGTAAATTCTTTTGGGATGAGTTTTTGTATTGATTCAATTTTGGTTAGCTGACGCCAAAGAGTATAACCAGCAGTAAAAAGTATTAAAACAATGAGAAACCACATAGGACCCCAAAATGTTATAAAGCCAAGTATAGATCCTGGTAATGGCCATGGATAAAAACCTGAAATATTTAATGAATAAACCATAATAGGGTTAATTATTACTACATATAAAACAACAGGAATACCCAGACGGAGAATCCGTTCTTTCCAGAAGGCACCGACTCCTTTTCGATCATAACTTTTAGGCGTAAAATACCCTCCCATTAAGAAGAATAATCCCATGAGGGAAGCTTGAAAAAAACCTCCAATTGAACTTAAAATTATAAAAAATAGAACGCTGAAAGTATCAGTTGGAGCAGGTTCAATATAGTACCACCAACCTGTTCCTCCATATGTTACTCTCGCATGCTGAAAGATTACAAGAATTGAAAATAGGACCTTGATATTATCAAGAAAGAGGAGCCGTGGTTTATTATATTCTATACTCATGAGAATAACTCACCTTCGATAATTCCTATTTATTCATTTCAGAATATAAAATTGATTTTTTTTTTAGATTTTGGCTGCTCAGTGTATCTAATGATTAAACAATTTTAATATTTTTAATAAGGATTATCTGAAAGTTGACAGACCACATATTCATCAATGAGGACATTTGTAGCAAAATGATGACCTCCATCCATATTTGTTGCTATATAATCCCACCCAAATGTCTTAATAAAGAATTCTTTAACTGAAGCCATGTTATCTTTAAGTAGATTAAAAAGGTTTAAATTATCCTTTTTTTCTAATACCAAATTCATTTAACTTAAGAGAATTCATATTTACTGCAATTATGAACATTTCCTCAATATATTTTAAGAAGACTAGCCCATGAATGAAAATACTATGAAATTTCTTCGATCTTTAATTTCAGCATTCAATGATTTTCTTGAACTTATTGTAATTAATTTCGATAGAAATATTTAAATTTAACAAATTTAATGTAGGTTCTTATAGCGTAATTATCTTATAAAAAATTAGTATTAATTAGATATAAAAACTTAGGAGTGTGAAATTTTGGGGAATAAAGGTTTAGCAACATTTGCAGTATTAAGCTTTATTATTGGAGTATCAGGATTAGGCTTGGGTATTTTTTGTTTTATGCGTATGCCAGTGAATCTAGGATCTCCAGAAACAACTTGCATTGTCGTTGGAATATGGGATCGGTTATATCAAAATAAGGATTATGCCCCTTATAATACAGATCAACAATATCTTATTTCAGTGGATGGCATAGAAGTTAATAATAGTGACTATTTTTTCTTAAATCGAAGTGATACTCGATTTCATTTAATTAAGACGGGATGGTATCGAGTTAATCTGTTACTCACGTTGATTGATATTTCTGGAACAACAGATGTTTATTTTAGAGCTTTGAAAGAAGGTTCGACTGCAGTGGCATTTGCCAATTCATATAATGCTACGAGTAATGATAGTGACTTTCTTACTATGGAAGGACAATTCTATATTTACAGTGATGGTTCAAATTATTATGATTTCTATGTTAATTCTTTACTTATGACCAGCGATGTTGCACCAAATAATGATTTTAACCAGTTAGGGATTGAATACGTTGGAGATTATTAAATTTCAAGTACGGGAGTAATAGTTCTTTAATATTTATAACTATCATTTATTTTTTTTTTTGGAATTTTCGTTGAAATTAGAATCTGAATTTACCGTTCTATCAAAATTTCACGGACAATTGTGATAAAAATTATAAGGTATTTAGAAATGTTGCTTGGATTATTTTCGCATTTTCATAAATGCTCCTGTTTTCATTAATTCACATGGTTTAGCATAAGCATATCCCGACTTTTCTGCAAAATCTTCTAGTAATTTAGACCATCTTTCATAATTTTTTTTTCCTCCTGCAATAAATGGACCAGGATTTCCATAACCTGCCAGATTTACATCATCAATAATTTTATATCCGTTTACTATTCCTTGTTCAATTAACCTGCAGCCTTCATTTAATTGTAAAGCTAACAATATTTCAGCGCTAGCTAATCCCGCCTTTTTAGACGGATCTATTTTTGGACCCTCACCAGAACTCCAATCGTAAAATCCTTTTCCCGTTTTTACGCCTAAATTACCCGATTCAATTAAATCAGTGAATATTTTACCAGGAGAAAAATCTTTAGAGACCGTTTCTTCAAAATACTTTATCGCACCATATACTGTGTCTATTCCCATTGAATCCATTAATACAAAAGGACCTGGATTCATTACGTGAATTACATCGGCGTCTATTTCTTCGTAGGGAATATTCTTTTCTACTGCTTGCTCAAGAAGCCATTTTAAATAGAGTGTGCCAACTATATTAATTCGATTTGCAATAAACCCTGGTGTTTCTTTTTCAAGCCGTGCCACCATCCGCTTACCTCCGATGCAAGGAAGTTTATATGCTACAGTTTCACCAATGTCCATCGCTTCATTCGATGTTTTTTCTCCTTTTGTAATCTCAATCAATCTACTTCTAATTGGAGAGAAGAAATGCATTCCTATTACATTTTTTGGTTTTCCAGAAGCCTCCCCAATTTTTGAAATACTCATTGTGGATGTATTTGATGCTAAAACTGAATGATTCGGTGTTAGTGTTCCCAATTTTTTATAAACTTCTTGTTTTATTTCCATGATTTCTGGAACCGCTTCTATTATGTAATCGGAATTCCTCACCGCTTTTTCCAGGTCAGTTTCGAGAGTTAATTTTTTTAATAATGACTCGCAAGTTTGACCCTCTGATAGTTGGCCTCTTTCTTCAAGCGCCTTTAAACCATTATTTTTGGTTCCAGATTTAGAATCCATTAATCTCATTCCATTCTTCATTAAATCTACTGCTTTATTTAGGATATCCATATTAATGTCATTCAGAACTACATTTTTAAAACCAGCCATTAAAGCGATTTGACAAATAGCATGTCCTTGTACTCCTGCCCCAATAATAACTATCGTTTTTATGTTTTTGATCTCACACATATTTTAAACACTTAAGATTTTATAATACATTTCGTATCTTTTATGACTTTCTCTTTCTTTTCATTATTTCTATTAATTCTATTACAGCTCCAAATATTTCTACAGTATCCATATAAACATATTTCATTCTTGGTGGAAACATGCCAGATTGTACCACATCTATTCCTTGTTTTTGAAAATTATCAACATATTTTTCTAAATCTTCAACAAACACTCCAAAATGGTGGAGTCCTTCTTTTTGAGAATCCACAAATTCTTTATATACAGAGTCACCTTTGAGCCATTGAAAAATTTCAATTGTCGTAGAGAAGCATCTACTGACACCCATTTTTATCGAGAATTTCGTTTCCCTGCCCCGATATATAGCAGGATGATCTAAATCTTCAGAAAAGTGAAACTTTGGCATGTTAAAAATCGATTCCATCATCTTTGCATGTTTCTCCGGTTCTTCATATATGTAATTTATGTGTTGAATCTTTAGATTTCCAAAATCTAATTCAAGATTATTTTCCATATCTAATCCTCTCTATTTTGTAAAATAATTATGAAATTATTAGATGTTTCTATATATATACTTTAAAATCAAATTTAGAATTTACTTTTCCATTTCAATTCAAAAGGAAATTAAAAGAAAGTTAAGAATAACTAAATCAAAAAAAATAAATTCGGAATACTAAAAAACGACCTTTAAATATTCGATTTTCTTAATCATATATAAGATTTGGATGAAATCAAAATGAAATTAAAAAAAGAAACAATTACACATATTCTAATAGTTTTAGGGATCTCAGCTGCCTTTTTACCAATTTTCTTCAATAATCAATGGGTTACTGCACAAGATCGTGATATAACTTCTAATTATAACGATCAATTCAATCAAGATTATTTTAAAATCTCAGTAATCTCGGAAAAAATCCATATTGACAATAATTGGTCTGCTGCGAAGGTTGCAGGAATCTGTGTGGGCAGTGGCACATATTCTGATCCATATATCATTAGAGATTTGATAATAAATGGAGACGGTTCTGTGAGTTGCATTCTTATTGAAAATTCTGAAGTATTTTTTGAGATTGAGAATTGTAGTGTTTTTAATTCGTATTGCGGAATCAGATTAGTGTACACCAAAAATGCCCGGATATTAAATAATAATTGTTCCTCAAACAAATTTTATGGGATATCCTTAAGTCATAGTACTAATAATACTGTTTCTGGTAACATCGTAAATAACAATGAATATTGGGGTATACATTTATTCTACAGTGACAGGAATAATATATTGGAAAACACTGAAAAGAATAACTGTGATTATGGAATATTATTATCTGACAGTGATGATAATTTAATTTTAAAAAATATTGTCAATAGCGGGATAAATTTAGATGGGCTTTACAATAATATTTCGGAAAATTTAATGAATAAATGTGGTTTACGAATATATTCAGATACTGTAAATTTTTATTCACAATATATTGACACCACCAATTTAGTCAATGGAAAACCATTATATTACTACACCAATGAAATTAATTTAGGTCCAACCAATTTTACAAATGCAGGGCAAGTAATACTGGCTTCTTGTAGCAATTCATTGATTTCAAATTTAAATCTTTCTTATACTGATACTGGAATTTCATTAATTAATTGCCATGATAACTTTATCATTGGAAACACTATGAATAACAACCAGCGAGATGGTATCTATATATTTGGTGGAGATAATAACAACATATCGGAAAATTCTGTATCTTATAACAACTATAACGGCTTTTTTTTAGAATTAAACAGTTATAACATCTTCTTAGAGAACAATGTAAGTTATAATAATAATGGATTTTTTTGCTATAGTTTGGAAAATAGCATCATCTCTGGAAATGAAATAAATCACAATAAAAAATATGGAATCTACTTTATGAATTGCAGAAGTAATAATATTACTGGAAATTCGCTTATTGGAAATGAAAAATGCTTTTATGAAGTATATTCTGAAAATAATATATTTGAAAATAATGAATGTCATGATCGCATAACCTCCATTCCTAGTTACAATTTATTTCTTCTCCTAGGCATTCTATTCACTTTAGTAATCATTCTTAGTAAAAAAGTAAAAAAATCCTCGAATTCTTGAGTATTTTTATTCAATTCATAAATTTTGATTATTTTTTTCAAAGGTATTTTCATTGAAATATATTTAATGATAATGTGAAAATATCGCTAAAAAACTGGTCTACAAATCTGTTAAATATATTTTAACTATTTTTTTAATTAATGAAAAATCTGTAGATGGAAATATAACACAGTTCGATATTGTAAGTTCGAAATAGACTATTTTTTTACATCTACATGGTGAAAATTCATATGAAAAAGAGATATATGATATTTTTTTTTGTTTTCATTATTATTTTTTTATTAAATTCATTAAACCGTCGATCAATTACAACTACTGATACTTCATGTCTAAATTTCAAAATAAGAAATGATTATGGGGTTTATTTTGGTAATAATGAAGATCATGCTATTCCCCAGATTTCTAATACAGTTATAACATTTGTACCGAACGGTTCATTATGGTATGATGGCTCAACAATAATGTATGGAGCTGCTATAGTTGGCTATAGTAATGTAAGTGGGTTGAGTTGGTTTCAAGGAGGAATGAATGAAAAGGGTTTAGCGTCTGATTCAACCTCCGTTCCTTATACTTCACCAAATCTTCATAGCGAGAGACCCCAGAATTTAGTCCCAGATTTATTCAGTTGTGAAACAATTGCAGATGTTATTGATTATAAAGCAGCACATGGAGTTTATCAACAAGAAGGGAGCATTCAATCAATGTATCTCGATAAATCAGGGGAATCTGTTGTTTTTAACATAGGCATAGATGGTGAATTTGATTTTTTTCGTAATAATGAGACGTTTCAAATAGCTTCTAATTATTACTTTAATGATACTTCACGAGGTAATCCCAGTTCAGATGCAATTAGACGATATAATGCTGCGGAACAAAAACTTAATGATATTAACACAAGTAATCCTATCTCACTAGAAGATATCACAAATGTTTTAGATGCAGCTCATTTTGAAGGACCACTTGTAAATACCTTATATTCGAATATTTTTGATGTTGAAAACGGTATTATTTACCTCTATTATTTTCATCAATATGGAGAAGTTGTAGTATTAAATCTTGAAGAAGAATTAGCAAAAGGTTGGCATTCGTATCGGATTTCTGATTTGTTTTCACAAGATCTTATAAATCACGCATTAAATGAATATCAAGATTATTCGATTTTAATTCGGTTTTTTCCAACTGATATTGCACTTTTGTTTGTTACAATTATAATTGACATAATCATTAGTATATATATTATAATTCTAATTATTAAGAGATTATTCCATAAAATCAGTAAATCTAAGCAAGAAGGCAAGCTTAAAACGGATACAATTTCGTCTAATGGACTACGTAAGCAAATAATTCTTTCCTTGGGTACTGTTTGGTCTTTTTTAAGCTTCTCGATGATCTATTGGAATCATTCTGGAGAATGGTGGCCGTTTTTTGATGATATTCCTATTTTGCAATTACCTCTCCTACCCTTTTATGCTTTTCATAATTTCTTCCTATTAATTGGTATACTTGGCATTTTTCTAACTGCATTTCTTTTATTTTCATTTAGCAATAAAGGAGAGTTAGTTTTATTAGTAAAAAGGGGTATAACTCTTGGAAGAGACAATAAATGGAGACTTATAGTTAACTTTAGTATTCCAATAATAATAGGTGGCATATTTCTCATTCTAGAATTATTCAACTTCATTTCCAAAATAGATTGGCTGATGTTCATAATAATGTATCCTTTAATAGTAGTTATGCTATTGATTCTCGTTCCATTAGTCCAAAAGAAGGTTATTAAAAATCAAAATGATCGCAAAGAAAGATCAATGGTATATCTGATAAAAGTAAGTGTTTTTCTCATTTTAACATGGGCAGTTTGGTTTTTACCACTTCTTTTAACGGGAATCTTGGATCATATGTATATATTATTCCTGTTGAACTTATCTATATCTTTAATTATTGTTTCCTCCATTGAATTTTCTATTAATTATAGAAAACATGGAGAATAATTGAAAACAGACTTTGAATTTACCTTTCAAGAAATGTTAGCCTTCCTTATATTTATAAATGGTTCCAAATTTTATTTCTATATATCAATTTTTAATAATCATTATTCCAAAAGAGGCTATTCTAATAACAATATCAAAAGAAGTTATACGGAATGAGAAAACACGGTTTATTGTTAATTCAGCTTATAAAGATAAAGAATTCATAAGTCTAATGAAAGATATCACGACTAAATCTATTAAATCTAATCCTTTTTATAAAAAATCAGTCATCAAACAAAAATTTAATATCGAAGATGTTAATAAAATGGATGATTTAGCGCTTATACCTTTTATAACTGCACCTACTTTCAAAGAATCAGCGGGTATGTTTAAAAAGTTATTAAAAATTCCCTTAGAATCCCCTGAATTCAAGACATGGAATGTCTCTTCTTGTACGACTGGGGATCCATCTTTAGTAGGGAGATCTTTAGACGATCTAGAGTTTTTAGCCAGCATGACCATTAAATGTATTTATGATTTTATTCCTATCCCAATGGAGGAACATAATCAATACGGAACTATTTCAATGAATTTTGCTCCTAATATTAAATTTTTAAATCGAATTGCGATGAGGTATACTGATTTGAGACCAATTAATTTATATACTAGCACATTAAACGAAATTACAACTAAAATAACAAAACCAAAATATTTGATTAAATTCTTCATCTTCAAAGCATTTAAAGAGATTATCAAGAGACATGGTTTAGTAGGCGCTTTTGGAATTAATGCTAAACATGTAATAAAGACAATCAACAAGAATTCAAATAAACCCGTCGAAAAACAAAAAAATATTTCAATTGGGGGAAGTCTCCAATTATTAAACACGTTTGTGAATCAGTATTTGAAAGAAGAAAATATAAGATTTGATTTGCCCAATAGTTATATAACTACAGGTGGTGGTGGATGGAATGGACATAAATCCCAACTAAAATATCCTCCCATTGAAAAATCACAATTTGTTGCAGATTGCGTCGAATTTTTTGGTACTAAAGTTGAAAATATTACCGATATGTACGGTTTTACTGAAACACCAATAGTTTTTGGTAGTCATTGGTCAAACAAGCATCAAGATTTTATATTTCACTGTCCACCTCAAGCAAGGATTTTAATTCGAGATATAGCTACTTTGGATCCTCTAAGAAATGTGGGTGATAAAGGTTTTTTGCAGGTTTTTACCCCGTTTGGAGTAGCTGCTTCTGTAAATCATGCGATTCTAGTAGATGATCTCGTAGAATTAATATCAAAGAATAAGTGTCCTGAATGTGGTTATGAAGGTGATTCTTTTATGGTTCAAGGCAGAATTGAAGACAAAAAAGGACTAGGATGTTCATCCCTAGTTGAATGGATATAAGTCCCTTGATAAGGTTTAGAAGCACTTAGAGATGCTCAGGCTAAATTGGTTTTTTTTCAATTAATTAGTTGAGAATTTCAATTTATTTGTGGAAATATTAATTTAAAGGCTATAAATCTAATTGGTTTTTTCCGATATTTATTAATTATTATATTACCTGTAATGGACCTAATTCTTTAACTTGTTCAGTAAATTCAGTAATCTACCAGAACACATTACATGTAAAATTAAATTATATGATATTCTAATAAAAACCAATTTCTATAAAAATTCTATGATAGATTTGGTTTGTCAACGAACCAAAATGGAAAAATAACTTCAGAAACAAATTTAGGTTTTAAGATCAATGTATAAGATAAAACCTTATTTTCTTAAAAAATACTTCTAGGGAAATTTTTATTGAAATTAGACTCTGAATTTAATTTTCCATTCATTCAATCTTTTTTGTCTGTATTGAATACTAAACTCTTAATAGTAACTGGAAAAGCTTCACGATCTTTGAGTGGTGCACCAATATCAATCCAGTCTCCAGCTTCCAATTCCAATTCGTCTAAGCAAACGAGGTTTTTTTTAATGGAAGTATTGTTTTTTAGGGTTAACCCAAGCATTTTACCTCCATCCCCTCGCAAGATAACCAGAATTAAGTTTTTATTAACAATGGATTTAGGAAGTGCTGTTTCGATGATTTTTGCTAAGGGAACAATATGTGATCCAAGGAGAATATCCTTGAAGTATAATGCGAATACATCTTTTCCTTCAATTAAGCTAAAATTTTTTAGGGCGAGTGAGATTATATCTTTAAAATCCTTCCTTTTTTCATCTTTGTATATATCTTTACTGTCTATATTTATTGGCACGACAGGTACATTTTCCAGAGGGAGCTCTACTGATTCGTCGCAATAACATGTGGATCCCGAGACTGAAAGAGAAAAAGCCCCAGCACCAATAACAGTTGCCCGAATTTTGTTCTCAGGTTCGATTAATGGTATGCTAAAATCATCTAAAAAACTTTTGATTTCTTCTGCAAGATATAGACCAATGTCATTATAAAATTCCCCTTTATTCTTATCGTAAATCATTTCTGCAACTCCACCAGAGAAGGATATCCCATCAATAGGAACGGAAAAATCCAAATCTTCGGTCATCATTAGATTCTTTGCAATCTTACTAATTGCTGGACCTTTTATTACCTCAACTAATGCTTTTGCATATTCTCTTGCTATCATCTTCACGTCCGCTTCTGGAATTATATCTCCTATCTTATATCTCATGTTTAATTCCTCCATGAGAATTTCGGTAGGACCATCAATTCTCCAAATTTTGAAATTTTCATCTATTCCGAGTAATCTTCCACCCACATTTATGCATGAAGTGCTTAGAACATCCCCCTTTGAGGATATTGCGAGATTACTCGTGCCCCCACCTATATCTATATTTAAGAGTGTATTTTGTTTCTTTCGTGACAGATCAACAATACCACTCCCCATAGCCCCTAAAAGAGATTCAAAATTAGGTCCCGCAGAAGCACTAACAAATTTTCCAGATTCAGAGGACAACCGTCTCACAATCTCTGCTGCGTTTTGCTTTTTAGCCGTCTCACCCGTAACGATTACCGCACCTGTATCAACTATCTCAGGAGTAATTCCTGCCTTCTTATATTCTTCTTGAAAGAATTTAATAACTGTTTCAATATCAATAGTGAATCGGTCAAGCAAGGGTGTAAATATTATGTTTCCCTTATATATGATTTCTCGATTTACAAGGAAATATCTATTTGTCATATTAAAAAAGCTGGATTCTCTTTTGAGCGTAAGTCGTGAGAAAATAAGATGAGATGTTGAGGATCCAACATCAATACCTACACTTAAAATGCTTAAATAGTCTACATTGCTTTCAACAGAATCTGTATGACTCATCAAAACTTCTGCTGGAAGAATCTTAATTTCTACGAAATCATCTTCATTCTCTTTTTCTTCTTCAATCCTTACTATTTTAATAACCATTTCTTTATCGTGATGTTTCGGTAATTCTAGCTTCTCATCAGAATTATCAAGTTTTTCCCTCATTTCAGGTGGAATTTCAAAACTTTCATTACAAATAGTACAAAAATATCGAAGTTGTAATGATTTATTACTTCCTGGTAAAATAGGCCCGCTTCTTTTTTTCTTAGCTTTATTATCATTTACAGTTCTTCTTATTCTATCTAAAACAACATTAAAGGAATCGAGTAAAATGTCACATAACGAATCATATTCTGCTCCAGGTTTTAAAATCGTGTTTAGCGCTGGTTTAACCATCATGACATGTCTATAATAACGAGCAAGATCTGTCTTATCTTCAGCTTCAAAGCTCTTGAGGAGCTTTCCATGTGCTTCCATAAATTTATTTCCCAATTCCTCTGAATCTTGATGTCCACTAGTTTCTAATGCATACTTAATATAAAACTCTAAGGAACTTTTCTGAGATTCAAAATTAATTTCAATATTAGCAATTCGTTCATTAATGTCCATTTTCTTATGATTTCATTATTGATATTTTTATATATTCATAATGTTATTATTAATTTAAAATGTTATGTTTATATATCATAAGATACATTAATATATTATTATCTTATATTAAAAGGTACAATAATATATTTTTAAAATGTCAAGAAATACAAAACAGCGTCGAACCCTTATAGAGCGAGTTGAGGCAATCTTCAAGTTTATAGATACCCAAAAAAATGTTTTTCCTAAGAGTAGATTAAAAGAGATTGGATTAAACCCTCGGGCTGCTGAAAAATGGTTGATATTAATTGATTTTATTCAAAAACAACCAAAAATTCGGTTAATTCAAACTGAGCATAATACCCTTATAGAAAAGGCGGAAGGGAAATACCAAGCATTAATGCGAAAAATGGTTTTAGATGAAAACCTTCCTTTTGAACAAAGGCTCCAACATATCACAGATTATCTAAAATCATTATATACAAGAGAAAGATTAAGCGAATTGAAAAATAAAGGAGTTTGATCCTAAAGAATATAATCGAAAATAGATAATTATTTAGATTGATTGTAATGGTCCTAATTTTTTAATTTGATTAGTAAATTCAGTAATAACTTCAGCAAATCGTTTTCCTTCAGATGCACTTACCCATTCAAGTCTAAATCTTTTATCAAGATGAAATATTTTTAGTATTTCTTTAAAACGTTCAAATCTATCTCTAGCGAACTCATTGCCTTTCAGATAGTGACAATCACCAATATGACACCCTGTCACAATGACACCATCAATACCATCTTTAAACGCCTCTAAAATAAAAGCGGGGTCTACTCGACCAGAACACATTACCCGTACAATTCTAATGGTAGAGGGATATTGAAAACGTGATACACCAGCTAAATCTGCCCCAGCATAACTACACCAATTACAACAAAAACACAATATGTTTGGGTGAAAATCTTTTTTACTTACTTTCTTTTTTGACTTAGACATAATTTAATACCTTATAATTTAGGTTTGGACTAGAAGTGCCGATATCATTGCATGGATTTGCTCAAATCCAAAATGTTTTATAACAATTGTTGAATTAGGACATTGCGCACCACATGTACCACAACCTTTACAGAGTGCAGGATTTACATGAGATTTTCTTATAGTCATTGTAATATCTTCGAATGTTTTTTCTTTCTCTATTAATTCAATAGCATTAAATTGACAGACTTCCATACAGCTTCCACATCCAATGCAATTTTCTTCAATTACAACTGCTACAAGTCCTGATGTGACGAGTTTTTCAGCACTTAAAATTTTAACAGCTTGAGCAGCAGCTCCATTTGATTGTGCTATTGATTCTCGAAGATCTTTTGGTGAATGAGCAGTTCCACATAAATATATGCCATCCGTAGCAAAATCAATTGGTCTCAATTTAACATGAGCTTCTAAAAAGAATTTGTCTTCATTAAGAGGAACTTTTAACATTTTAGCAAGTTCCTCATTTTCTTTTATAGGTGCTATGAGTCCTGTACTTAATACAACTAAATCAGGATTTATTTCAAGTTTCCCTAAATCTGGATTATTTGTTATAATTGTTAACCTTTTATTTTTAATTTTTAATTCTGGGGGTTTAGATTCATCGAATCTAAGAAATATTATCTTATTATCTCGTGCTAAGTTGTAGTATTTTTCTTTAAAACCATATGTTCGAATATCACGATATAGGATGACTATTTCTATTTCAGGGTTTATTTCTTTTGCTTTTAAGGCATTTTTTATTGCTTCTGAGCAGCAAATTCTGCTACAATAAGGATGATCTTCATTTCTCGATCCTACACATTGGATCATTACTATTGATTTTAATCCTTTGATCTTGTCAGTAGTAAATAGAACTTTTTCAAACTCAGTCTGTAATATAATTCTTTCATCTTTTCTGTAACTATATTCTTTTGGCTGATATTCTTTTGCACCAGTGGCTACGATGATTATCCCATGATCTAAATCAATACTTTTACCATTATTGCCATAAGTTATATTTGTAGAAAAATTTCCAATGTATCCGGATATAGATTTGATTTCAGTGTTTTTAAACACCTGGATTAGTTGATTATTTTCAACTTTATTAATTAGGTTTTCAAGAAATTCTTGAACATTGTCATTTTCAAGGGTTTGAAAAATATTTTTAGCGAAACCACCTAGTGAATCTTCTTTTTCAATTAAGAACACTTCATATCCTTGAGAAGCCAAATTTAACGCTGCTGACATTCCAGATACACCACCACCTATGATTAGACCTTTGTCTATTACAGATATTTCTTGTTCTTGCAACGGGATCAATTGACTAGCCTTTGCAACTGACATGCGCAATAGGTCTTTAGCTTTTGCTGTTGCTTTTTCAGGTTCATGCATATGAACCCATGAACACTGATCTCGAATATTCACCATTTCAAAAAGATATTTATTTAACCCAACCTCCCTGATTGTCGCTTGAAATAAAGGTTCATGTGTCCTTGGAGTACATGATGCGACAATAACCCTATTAAGTTGATTCTTTATGATTTTTTCTTTAATATTAGTTTGAGTATCAGCTGAACAAGTATATAAATTATGCTCAGCATAAGCAACATTGGGCAAAGTTTTAACATATTCAACTACTGCAGGAACATCAACAACCCCACCAATATTTATACCACAATGACAAATAAATACACCGATTCGCGGGGGTTGATCACTTACATCTAGTTCCTCAGGGAGTTCCTTCTTAGAGACTAAAGTATTTCTTGCTTCTGATAAAAGAACATTTACTTGCCCCGCAGCAGCACTAGCTTCAATAACTGTTTCTGGAATATCTTTAGGCGTTGCGAAAGAACCACACACATAAATTCCAGGTTTCGATGTTTCTACTGGGTTAAAAGTTCCTGTTTTACAAAAACCATATTCATTTAACTGGATACTTAGTTTCTGTGCTAATTTATTTGCTTGTCGGTTAGGTTGCATTCCCACAGAAAGGACAACTAAATTAAATATTTCTTCAACAATTTTCCCATGTCCATTTTCATAATACACCTTTAAATCTTTAGAGTCTGGAATTTCTTTAATAGAAGATATTCTGCGTCTAATATATCTTACACCATATTCATTTTTCGCTCGTTCAATATATTTATCAAAATCTTTGCCATATGCCCTTATATCCATTGTAAAAATTGTTGGTTTTACAATATTCATATGCTCTTTTGCAATAACCGCTTCCTTTGTAGTATACATACAACATACAGAAGAACAGTAATCAATTCTATGCTTTCTATCCCTTGATCCTATACAATGTAGAAAGGCTATTTTTTTGGGAATAATTCCATCAGAGGGACGAATTATTAACCCTGAATGTGGACCACTAGCACTAAGTATACGTTCAAACTCAATACTAGTAATTACATTTAAATGCTTACCATAACCTAATTCTGTTAAAGGCGTAGGATCGTATTCATCAAATCCAATTGCTAGTACAATAGCACCTACATTGAGATTAATAAGTTTATCCTCAAGATCATAATTTATAGCTTTTGCTTTACATATTCCCCTACAAATACCACAACCTATACATTTTTCTTTATTAATTGAGAAGACTAAGGGAACTGCTTGAGGGAATTTTACAGAAATTGCAGCATTATTAGAGAGTTTTTCATTAAAAAAATCAATAGCCTCTATAGGGCATTGTTGAGCGCACAAACCACATCCTGTGCATTTACTTTGATCCAAACGAAGTGTTGTTTGAGTCAACTCAACATTAAAATTACCAGGGACTCCTTCAATTTTTTCAACCGAAGAATTAATTAAAATATCTATATTTTCATGTCGACCAGTTTGTACTAACTTCGGAGCAAGTATACAAATTGCACAATCATTAGTGGGAAATGTTTTATCTAGCTGAGACATAACTCCCCCAATACTAGTTGTAGATTCTGCTAAATATACTTTATAACCTGAGTCTGCTAAATCTATAGATGTTTGAATACCAGCAATTCCACCACCAATAACTAAGACAGCTCCGACTTTCTCCATTACTTCCCCTCAATATTTTGATCAGGTTCTATTAACACGATCAAATCTACTAAAAATTCTGAAAAATCTATAATTTCTATAGAAGAAAAAGCATCATAATCTTTCTTTAAACAATTCAAATGCATTCGGCATTTTGGACAGGCTGTAATCATTTTATTCCCAACTGCTTTAGCTTCTAAAAGACGTTTATATCTTAAAGCTTTAGACCGTTCATTACAATTCATCCAAGAATTTACTCCACAGCAATAAGAATTTTCTTTATTATGCTCCATTTCTTTAAAATTATAACCAATGGTTTTCAAATATTTGAAGATTTCTCGGACATTCTCCACAATTTTATTATCCTTTGGTAAAAATCTACTTAATCTACATGGATCATGATAAGTAAAAGGAATAACATCATTAGATTCATTAGGATTTTTAAATTGAACTTTTCCCTGCTTCCATTTATCATAGATATATTCAATTATATGTTTTACTTCAAACTTTTCATTAAAATCTTCAAATAGTTTTGAATAATCGATTTTAAAAGTTCTATAACATTCAGCACAAGCAGTAACTATTGTATTTGCTCCTGTTTCCTCAAAAAGTTTAAGATTTTTTTTTGCTAATTCAATAAAACTTTCGAATTTTGCTTGGCCCCAATATAAATCGTGACCACAGCATATTTCATCTTTCAAAACTACAACTGGATCATTCTCTAATTGACAAATAATTTTAAGGGTGCTTTCCGCTATAGAAAATGAATCTTCAAATTCATAATTGAAAAAAGGTAAACATCCCACGTAGTATAAAATATTTCCTTTATCTGAAATTTTACATCCTTTTGGTACCCAATCTAAAGGTCTCTCAATTTCTATATTGTCTTGACTCATCATTTCTGACATTAAAGGATAAATTCCTTTATGAGCAATAGAACGATCAGGATTTTGAATATCATTTATTTTCATTTTATATCTAGCAATTCTAACAATATCAGCAAAATTAATTTCTTTAGGGCAATGTTGTAGGCAACTATTGCACATTAAACAGTCCCATAACACTCCACTATTGATTATGTCCTCTTCAAAACCTTCTAATATTGTTTGAATAATTCTACTAGGAGTAAATTTTTGAACTTTGCTGATTTGGCATACACCTGAGCAACGAGCGCACTGATAACATTTCTTTAACAAATTGCTTAAATCTGGCTCGAATATTTTTTTCAAATATTCATTGTTGTCACCTGAAACTGGTTTTAACTTCTTCGATTTTTCAATTTCAGTTATGATTGTCACTCCTTTCTTTTTCTTTCTTTAAATCAATTGGTTTACAATTTTTTCTCTTTGTACCAGCAATTCTTTCTAATAGGGATAGTCCTGGCTTAACATCCTTTAAACTTTTAGATTCTATTAATCCTGCCTTAATAGCTCCCTTAAAAATTTCTTCACCTTTCTTATTTCGAGTTATAACAGAAGACCATCCACTTCCAGATCCAATCGATCCAACGGATATATCTGCATAATCTGCTGTTAAATCCTCACAAAAATGACAATTACGACGGGCATATGATTTTACATCTTTTAGTGGAACATTTAAGTCTTCTCCATTATCCAAATAAATGATAAATTTGCCGCTACTAATGTCCATCTTTATTACTTTATTGAAATCTTGATTAAATTGCTCTTTAATTAACCCAAGTACTCCTCCATATGGAAAAGATTCCATGCAAAAAAGACCAATCTTATATTCTATATTCTTGAAAAAAGATACTCCACTTGGAAAAAGACTACCTTTTTCAAGAGCATTCATCATACATGGAGTTCCTACAACAGCTATTTTATCGTATTTCTTAGTATTATCTATAATAGCTAAAGTTGATGCGTTTGCATATTTTGTGCCTCCAGTTTTATATAAATCTTTTAAATCATCCACAATAACAGGTTCAGGTTTCCATTTTTCTTCCGAATGTTGTACTGCTACAATCGCATCAACAAGATTATTATCTAAGAGATATTGACAGAGTGAAGTAACTATCCCTCCATCTTGTCTTACTTTTTTAATACTATCTTTAGTGGTACTAGCACTATAAGTATTAATATAACCATTAATTTTTTCTGAAAACTCTAATGTTTTATTAAGTTTATTTATACTCTTACCTGCTTGTTCTATCGAAAATGATCTTGGACAAACAGAGTAACATAAACCACATTTCATACATATTTCATCATTTATTTCCAAAGTATCTGCTGTCACTGAAATAGCATTTACAGGACAAATTGATGAACACCATCCACATTGACAGCATACTCCAGAATCAAACACAATAGAAACTGGTTCAAAAAAATGTTCCATGAAATCCTCAGGAACATCTTTTACTTGATACCTGTAGAAATATTCTTTTTCTTCAACTTCTTTTTCTTCTCCCTTTATTTTCTTGATAACAGTTTTAGTTTTAATTTCGATAAGTTCTTCAATATAACCCTGTTCTTTAAGATAAATAACATCACAAATTACATTTTCTGGTGAAAACCCATTTATTATTTCTGCAATTTCATCTAAAAACAACGGTTTCTTACCTTTTAAGGAATTTAGTACTAATTTACGCTCTGTTTCAGCATTAATCATCGCATCTAAAAACTCATAAAACTCATCTTCAGTATATTTCCCTGCTTCTAAAATTTCATCCTTTGCTTCAAAGAAAGCGCGAATTTGAAAGTTTTCTACCGCCGCATAGGTAGCATCCATTAATTCTTTTGGAGATATCCCATTGAAACTTAAATTATTTGTAATTTGAACCATATTTCCATCCTTTTGGATTAACTTTTAATAACAAATCTTACTTTTTAATTGAATACTAATTAAAAACCCCTTCCCTTGCAAGGTTAGTCTTCCTATAACTAAAATTTATTTATAAGAATCATTCCGCAGGGGTAGTTATTACTTGTTTACTTTCAAGTTCTGATTGTTCTTTTACTAAATTAAGTGGATTTGGTCCTAGTTTTTTTAATTTTTCGTAGGCATCCTCAACAGATTCGACAAATTTCCCAGCATCTCCTCCACTTAACCAATACATATTTATTCTTTGATCTCCAAAGCCTCTCAATGCTAATATTCTATTTGCTAATTCAACATGTCTTTCAGCTGTGAAATTTCCATTTTTAAATTGACATTCATTTGGTTGTCATCCCACAATCATAACACCATCAGCTCCCGAGCGAATACTATAGAGGATATGTTTAACACCAACTCTTCCAGTGCATCTTACTTTAATAATTTTTACAGCGGAAGTATATTTCAATCGTGAAACTCCAGCTAAATCTGCAGCACTATATCCTCATTTTAAGCACGCAAAAACAATGAGATTATATGTATGATCCATATCTGTTTAATCACCTCCTAATAAACCATCAATTTCAGCATATAATTGATGATCACGATAATATCTAATATCAATTGCTTGAGTAGGGCAACAAGTAGCACAAATACCACATCCATCACAATTTATTTCATCAATAAATGCACCGATATCCTTTTCAATTCTAATGGCACTTTTAGGGCATGCTTTTTCGCATCGTCTACATGAAATACAGAATTCACTATCTACTTCAGCAGTGATAAGTTCTACATCAATTTGCCCCGGTGCTGTTAATTCAGCTACTTTACTAGCCGCCGCTCTTGCTTGAGAAACGGAATAGGAAATATTTTTTGGTCCTTGAGCAAATCCTGCTATAAAAACTCCTTTTGATTTAGTTTCTTGCGGCATCAGTCCGAAATGGGATTCAGTGAGAAAACCATATGTATTAGTATCAAGATTTAAAACCTTTACAATTTGTTCAGTTCCTTTTGAAGGGAGTGCCGCTGTGGACAATACAACTAAATCAGCATCAATTTTTACAATTTTATCTGTTAAAGTTGAATATAACCTGACTTTTAAGTTTTTAGTTTCTGGATCTTCCGAGATTTCACCTACTTTACCACGAATCATTCTAATCCCTGCATCTTTTGCACGTTCATAATACTCTTCAAATCCTTTTTCAGGGGTTCTAATATCAATATAACAAATTGTTATGTGCGCATCAGGGAATTCTTCAAGTAATAATCTCCCATTCTTTAAGGCAAGCATGCAACATACTCCACTACAATATGTTCGCTCAGTTTCCCGACTTCCTACGCATTGTATAAATACAATTTCTTTGGGTTTCTTATCATCTGAAAGTCGATGCACATGTCCCTCAAGTGGTCCATTTGGGGCTAAAATACGTTCTAATTGAACTTGAGTTATTACATTTTCGAATTCTCCGTAGCCATATTCACCAAAAGGTTCATATATATCCCAACCAGTTGCTATAATAATCGTACCTACTTCAACATTAATATCTGTAGGTATTTGACTGAAATCAATAGCATCTAATTCGCATGCATCTACACATGAAAAACACTCAATACACGCATCTCTATCAATATCAAATAGAAATGGTACTGCTTGACCAAATGGAATATCGATTGCTTTTCGAGCACCTAAATGTTCATCAAAATAATTACTTACATATACTGGACAAACTTCGCTGCATGCACCACATCCATTACACTCATCCGTTGTATATCGTGGTTTCTTTTCAATTGTTACAGTATAATTCCCAACATAACCTTCTACTTTCTTTACTTCGCTATACGTTAATAACTCAATATTCTCATTTCGATTGACTTCTAACATTTTAGGTCCGCAAATTCATATAGCACAGTCATCCGTAGGAAAAGTTCTGTCTAATTGAGACATTCTTCCTCCAATTGTAGTTTTTTGATCAACTAAATAGACCTTAATTCCCTGATTGGCAAGATCAAGAGCAGCATTCATACCACCTATCCCTCCTCCAACTACTAAAGTAGCTTTTGTAACCGGAACTGTTTTTATTGGAACAGGTTCTAATCTTTTAGCTCTTTCAATCCCACTTTTAACTAATTTTTTTGCTTTTTCTGTGGCTTCTTCTTTAGTATCTGTACACCAAGAACAATGTTCGCGTACATTTACCATTTGAAAGTAATAAGGATTTAAATCTGTTTTAGCAATTGTTCCTCGATAAATAACCTCGTGAGTTCGTGGAGTTCAAGCAGAAGCTACAATTCTGTTTAAATTCTTTTCCCTAATATCCTCTATTATTTCATTTTGTGCATTATCAGTTCAAAGAAAAGCATTTTTTTTAGCAATCACAACATCATTAAAACTATTGCTTACATATTCTACAAGCTCATCGCAATCAACTTTGGTCCGTATATTTACGCCTCATTGACAAGCATAGTATCCAATCCGATGATTTTCATTACTCTTCATTCTCTTTTTACACATCCACCTCGTACTTTTACAAAATTGTATATTAGTAAATTTCTTAAATGTATATTGGATGATTTTTAAATTCCAATATAGATCTTTTTGTCACGATCAATATTAAATATTTTTTTTAATAGTTTATTGAATTTCAATATTTTTAAGATTATCTGTTTATCGAATTAATCAATTTTTTATGGAACGGTCAAAATATTAAATTATTTATACCAGAATAAAACTTCTAGTTTTTGAGATTGTTAATAAATATTGGATATATGATCGAAATTTAACATTCTAGTTATTGAAAAATTATTATAAAGGTAAAACGAGAAGTAGTAAATTAAAAATAATAAAAGGAGTAGAAATAAAATCTAATATTGTTAAGCAAGTTTTAGGGATCCAGGATGTTCATTATTTAAAAACTCTTTATAATAGTGAGATTTATTTAGTAGATATTTTTGTGCAATTGGTCTAAACATCATCATAAAAAATCGTGAAAAAGCTACTTTTTTCCTTACGGCATTGAAATAATCATCGAGAGTATACCTTTGATAATTCAGTAAGGCTTGACTTTTATCAGTAGTCATAAATCCACAATGAAACCCCCGATCTTGCCTGAAAGCAATTTCAGGTATATCTTCAAACCGTATACCGAAAATGTCTAGCATTTCCTTAACATATTCTCGATATGAAATACGACATCTATCTCCACCTGCAATATGCATCACTTCTCCCCAAATCTTTTTACTCTTTACTGCATTAGCAAGCGCAAGTCCAACATCATTAGTATCACAGATTTCGATACAAGTATTAAGTGGCATTTCAAACATTAATGGATCCATTTTCAGTTTATTTAAGGATGTAATATAAGTTAAACGAAAAATGGCCCAATCTAAGGAAGAATTCTTGATAATTTCCTCGCATTGTATTTTTTGTTTAGCATATTCATCGTCGTCATTTGGATTTGGTGTATCATCAGGCGTAATTAAAGGATTTTCAAGTCTATCTCCATATATCGCAACTGAGGAAGTAAAAATAAGTTTAGGTTTTTTAGGTTGATTCTCCATGGCTTTAACTATATTTTCAGTTCCACCAACATTAACTGCTTTTGCAAACTTAGGTTTTTTATCAGCAAGAGGTGGAATAATCGCAGCTACATGAACAATAACATCAATATTAGATATTGCGTGTTCAACATCCTTATAATTTCTTAAATCACCCCAAAAGATTTCGACATCTTTTTTATATTTAATCGCAAGTCTTTTGTTTCTTTTATTTTTAATATCAAATATTCTTATATCATAATTTCTATTAAGCATTTCCTTTAAGGTACTCAATCCTACATTACCAAATGCTCCAGTTAATAAAACTTTCAAAACTAAATACCTCTACCCTTAGTTATTGATATTCTAAAAGTCACTGATATCTAATATTAAGATATATCTGAATCTACTATAATATATATCTGAATCTACCATATATAAATCTTCGTATATGTAAAACATTATATATCCAAATTCTGACTCTTCTCTGAATCGAATATATGATGTTGCATTTTATAAAAAAATCAAGAAATTACTTAAGTCTAAATAAGATTAACTTCTTATCCTTCTTTTAAGCTTTCAATTCTCTGATCAATCTCATTAACAAGATTTTCTAATTTGCTTACAATTTTGGATATAACAAGTTTTCTTTTTGAAAGAATCTCAAGCTTTTCATCATTTGTTTTTCCAATTAAACTTGCATCATCAATTAAATCTGGACCAAACATATCTTCAAAATCATTAGGGAGACTTAAATCTGTAAGGCCTATTGTAGACATAATCATCGAAAGTAATGATTTTCGCATATTTTGTTGTCTTTCCAGAAGTTTTTTTAATGTTCTTCTGCCTTTATTTGTAATTTCATAAACCTTACGTTCTCTCTTACCTTCCATCTCTGTTGTAAACTCAATTAAGCCTTTTTCTGTCAGCGATGAAAGATGTGGATATAGAGAAGATGCAGTAGGATTCCACACACCATAAGTATCATCCGTTATTGTTTGCATTAAGCTATATCCATGAGAGGGTCCTTTTTCTAGGGCTAAAAGTATTAATGTACTAATATGTCCTTTTTTCATAGATTGTTCAATGGCATCAGCAATAACATCGATTTTTTCACTGTTTTTCTTACTCATATCAACAAAACACTACTAATTCAAAAAAATAAATGTCAATTATAGATATATCAAATTCCGTACTAAATATTAATCTTTAGAGTTTTTATTTAAAATAATAAGGATATAATTTTCTATTCTATAATTTTATCTGGGTTGTAACTCTTGCTTCATTAGCACAATGAGTGAAAGAGGAATAATCCAGGCTAGTATTGAGAAGAGTAACATCCATTCTAAGAACGGTGTACTATCTATAAGATTTAAAATAGCAACAATGAGGGGACCAAAGATTCCATAGACTCCTAATAGCTTTGGAATTTTCGTGTTGTAGAGTACAATGATCCAGCCCATAAAAAAAGCTCCAAAAGTAAAACCTCCAAAAGCAAGATAAGACATTATTCCATGAGGTCCTTGCCCTAAAACAGACAAAAATTCATAATTGCGATCAGCGCTAAAGATCCCAACTCCTATATAAGCAAAGTTTCCTATGATACTAAATAAAAAGGCAAAACTACTTAACCGAAACCGTAAACGAGAATAATGCTGTTCTCCTAATTTACTTTTTTTAGGTAATGGAGCAAGTAAATTTTCCATATAATAAGTAAGTGGAATAGTCATAACTCCTGCAATGATACAGGCAATGTCATATAGAAATGGAGCTGGTGTATCATTGGATGATCCAAGATCAGAAATCCAATTGTCCCAAATAGTATATCCATCTGGATCAAGTAAAGCTGCGACGATTACACCAATTATAAGTAATAAAATATATCCGAACATCACACTTATTGCACTTATTTTCACAACTTTAAAGTTAGTTGCGAATTTATACATTTTTGCTCTAATTTTATTTATTGATTCTCGAACTGTCATGATATTAGTTATATTCCAATTTTATTGATCATATTTAATTTAAATGAATATAAAGGTAATTTTATTTAGTAAATCTTCAATAAAGAAAGGGAATTAACTTTTTGGTTCTCTTTTTGTACTCTTCAAATTCCTTACCGAACTTCTCTAATAAAATTCTTTCTTCTTCATTTATACGCATTCTATATATTAAGAAAGTATAAGTAAACATAATAATAAGAGTAATGACACATCTAAAAACAAGACAAAATCCAATGGTAGCTATTAATCCCCCAGAATACATAGGATTTCTTATATAATTATATACACCTTCAGTCATTAACTGATGATCCTCTTTTGTAATTAATTCAGCAGTTCCAAATCTCCCTATTTGTGCTCTTGCTACGAGTATAAGCAAACTACCTGTAAGAAAAAGTAGGAATCCTAAATAACTAATAATGATATTATCCCAAAGAGGTAATATTTGTGATATAAGCAATTTATTCTCCATAAAAGCACCTATTAGGAAGAAGGGATTTAATAAAAGCATACTCAATATTAATAAATCAAAAATTTTTGAAGCTTTTTTCTCCTCTGGAAGGGAACGTATTAGAGTATCTGTTAGAGTAAACATATATGCCATTAGTAAATATATCACAAAAATAGGGTTCGAGTATATTTCTGGTACAAGAATTATATAAAATATGTTCTGATAAATGAGGTAAACAAATATAAAAAGTATTAGTTTTTTTCCTGAATCTTTCATTTTATATCATTATTTCTTTTAATATAGAATTATTTAGTTGGACCTAGTTTTGCTAAGGCAAAATTATTTTAAAACTTTTTGGAATAGATATACTTCCTTGAATTTTACCAAAATAAATAGATTTATTAACTTAATTAGTTTTATTTTAATTCTGATTTTCGTAGCATCAAAAATACGAGTGGTATTATCCAGAGAAGAATTGAGAATAATAAAATCCATTCCCATAATGCTTCCATTGTATACAAGAAAGCAAATAGTATACTTACTGGCCCAATTATCCCATATATTCCAAATAGTTTTGGTATTTTAGTATCATAAAGTAGAACGATCCATCCAATAAAGAATGCCCCTAATGCAAATCCTGTGAATGAAAAAAATGAGAAAACATCATGAAAGCTAGCGAAATCTAATAATGGATAGTTACGATCTTCACTAAAAATCCCTACAAAAATATATGCTAAGTTTCCCATTAAACTAAAGAAAAAAGCATTGCTCCCCAATCTAAATCTCAAGCGTGAAAAATGTATTTCTCTTAGATTTTTTCTTGAAGGTAAAGGCGCGAATAAATTTTCAACGTAAAAAGTTAATGGAATTGTCATGATTCCAGCGAAAATGCATGCAATATCAAAGATAAATGGTGTCGGAGTATAACTACTTCCTCCTAAATCTGAAATCATATGCGTCCAAATTGTATATCCATATGGCCCCCATATTGTAGCTATCATCACCGCAATTAAAAGAAGCGTTAGATATACTGTAATTACGATAATAGAGCTTTTCTTGATAAAATGGTAATTAGTTACGATATTGTAAAATTTCGCTCTTGCGCTATTTATAGATTTACGTATAGTCATAATAATTTTCATATACTATATTTTTTTAACTCTATTATTTATCAGTCTTGATCATCTATTATAGTTTAAATAATCCTTTTCGGACATTCTTTTCTAATAATATGCGTGATTTTGAGAAATGTTTTTATAATAAGTGATCTACTTTGATAATTAACTAGAATTTCAAGCATTTGTTTAATAGACATCCGTGTCAAGGCATTATTAATGTTAAAAACAAAAATTGAGCCTCGTGAAATATATCAGAGAAGTGAAGAATTTGGATTAAAAAATTCCGCGAGTATGTTAACAGAAATCATAGAATCAGAAAAGGATAATAATAAGCGAAAAGAAGCAATTAAATATTTAGGATTGATTAGTCATAATTCAATCCCTTTAAAAAATGAATGCTTTGAAATATTTGAAAATTTATTAATTTCAGATGATGTAACTGATATAAAATGTGAAGCTGCAAAAGCCTTAGGCAATTTGAAATATGAAAAAGCTTTGAAACCTTTAAATTGGGCACTAACCCAAGAATCACTTGATTATAACATTAAAATTGCTGTATTAAAAGCGATACATAAAACTCGATTTGAGGAATCTGAGATAAATCTTTTTATAAATGAGTTAGATACAAAAATCAAATCAATCAAAGAATATGTTTCAATTCAATTATTAAGTTTACAACCAGACAAATTAATAAATCTATTATTAATTTCATTAAAAAATAAACGATTTTCTAACGAACATAAATTAGAGTTTTTAAGATTAATTGGTTTTGAATTATCAAGCATAAATGTTTCTTTTGAGGATATAGGGTTTATTCAGAAGAAATATCCTGAAATCTTAACAAATTTAATTAAATATAAAGATATTTTACTGGAGAATATCACCCAGATTTTGAAAGAAGAAGATTCTAGTTTAGTTGATGCTGTGATAACTATTTTATCAATCTTAGGAAAGAATGTTGAAAAAGATATTGTAAAATTATTATTAATCGATGATTTCATTGTAAAAAAGAATGCTATTGTTTTATGTGGAAAATTGAAACTGAAGGAATCTTTAGATTTTCTGATTTCTAACTTAGATAATATCTATAATGAAGTAAGCATAGCCGCGATTGAAGCTTTAGGAGAAATTGGAGATATCTCGGCAGTCCCAGAGCTAATTAATGTTTTAGATATTGAGGACATTAGTTTTGAATATACTGATTTAGATATGAAGCTCTATGTTTTGGATGCTATAAAAAATATATATCTTTTTAATAATGATGCCTCCTTTGATTATCTCTTTGATTCTCTGAGAAAAGATAATAATACTATCAGGGAAAGTGTAGCATTTATTCTTGGTGAGATTGGTAAGGAACAATTTATCGTACCATTATGTAAATTACTTGAAGTCAGGAACTTAGATGTAAGAAAGAATACATTAATAGCTTTAGGTAAAATTGGATGCATCGATCCTCTAGAAGACATACTCAAAATTTTACAGGATGAGAATTCTTATTGGCTTCTAAAAAAAGTCGCTATAGATGCCGTAAACAATATATTTCAAAGAAATTGGTATAAAGTGAAAGATGAAACGCAAGAAATTACGAGGACATTAATTAAATATATTACAATTATTGCTGATCATTTGAGAACACAGGAAAGTGAAAACTACAAAGTTAAATTAAGTATTATAAAATTATTAGAAAATTATGGTGATGAACAAGTGCTTAATGCTTTGGTTAAAAGAGTGAATGATTTCCATCGAGTAGTACGAATTCATGCTTCAAATGCAATAAAAAAAATTGAGGAAAGACTTGAATTAGAAAATAATTAAAATCTAACATATTAGATTTCCTCATTTTTTTGAGAACAAAAAATATAAGGTGTATTGATTATATAATTTGTATGAAATTCAACTGTCGAATTTCTTTAATCCTATTTATATTCTTAATATGTCTATTATTTCCAGAAGTAAAAGCCAACCCCGTCCCAGCAGAGCCATTAAGTGATATTTTTACTTTTCTATTGCTATTACCATATATATTCCTTTCATTCATAATTACACTGGGATTAGAGCTTGTTGTTTTTTATATAGCTTTTCTAGAAGATTTAGAGGGAAAAAATATGTCAAGAAAAAATTTATCGAAAAAAATTTTGTATATAAATTCTTTAACTTTTCCCATAGTACAGATTTTTGGGATTCTTTTTGCTACACTCTTTAGTACATATTTGCTGCTATTTATTTTATTAAATGAAATAATTGCAATTTTATTGGAATCAATTCTATTACCAGATATGATCAATAAAATAAATTATTCTCAAGTATCAAATATTAAAATAATTATAACCACGATTATCGCAAACCTGGTTTCAATGATAATAGGAACTCCGATAATTATGATTTTTTGATTATTTATTAAAACTTGATATTAAAAAAAAAAATAAAAAAAATATTTATTCATTTACCTGATATCCTTTAATTAATAATTTAGCCACTCGTTCAGGTATGAAGAACCCAAAATAAAAGAAGATTAAAGAAATGTATAAAATTATCACCATCACGTAAACTCCTATGGTTCCAAATGGCATTTCTACTACAAGGCCAATTGCCCCATAAATCGCTGCTAAAGAATACAATAAAAATGCTAAAGATAAAAATCGCGTTTTCCATAGCACTTTTTTATTATTTCTATTTTCATCTTCTCTTTTTTGAGTAATATAAAACGAATAACTACCTGTATATAAATTTCCAGTTAACCCTATTGCACTAAAAATCATTGGGATGTATCCCAATAATAGTTCATTGTTCCATAAGGATGCAAAAATTACGAAATAGAATAATAATCCTAGGATGGAAAAGATAATCAAGAACCATTTATTTTTATGCAACTGTGTATAATAAACCGAAAACCATAACCAAATTCCCATTGGTATGAATGCGTAAATGAAGAATACATACCAATACGGTGTTAATGTGGGATAACCTAATAATGTATTATAGAAATTAATGATATTAGGCCACCATGGTGAACCTAATGTTAGCATATAGATAGCCATCAAAATACATGTTTTTAGAATACCACCTTTAATTCCTTTATAGATAAATAAAGCTGCTAAAAAGATTGTGAGGAAAAGGACAATATTGAATAATACACCATCAAGCATCACACTAAACGTATCTTGATATAACATTTGAATGTTTCTCTTAATTTAGTTTATGTTTAAATAAATCAATATTTTTTATTTAGATATTGTTGTTTAAATAGGTTTTTTTTTTATTGCCTTTTTAAACATTAGACATCAAATTTAGGTATAATAGACATTTTACTTTCTATTGCATTTCTGGATAACTTAGGTTGATAGATTAATTGTTCTACAGATGTCCATTTTGACTTTTTTTTCAAAGTGAGGTCTTTAGTACTTACTCAATTTAATAATGTTTTTTTTAAAAAGCTTATTTTATTTATTGACACTTTCAAATATTATATAATCAATTAATCTGTTCAGTAGAATATTATGACTGAAGATAAACCAAAACAAACTGAAACTCCATATGAATACTCTTTTGAATTTATTCAGAAGAAGTTGGAGGGAAAGAAAGATTCTTTTGGTATGTTAATGAAGGAAATTGTACGCACAGGTATCTGCACTGAATGCGGAACATGTGCCGCAGTTTGTCCTGTCTTAGAATGGGATGATATAGCAGGGCAACCTAAACTTATTGGTAAATGTACTGGTTGTGGTATCTGTTATAATCAGTGTCCAAGAACTATAACAGACCCTTATCAACTTATGGGAGAATTTAAAACAGGTTATGTAGCAAATACAAATATTCCTGAAGTTATTGGGGGTCAAGATGGTGGAACTGTAACAAGTTTACTATGCTATCTATTTGATGAGCATTTAATCGATGCTGCCGTTGTTACAATGAAAGATCCAAACAATCCTTGGCATCCGGTAGCTCAAATTATTACAAGTAAAGATGATGCTATTAAATCTTCGGGTTCTATTTATAGTCATTCTCAAACTGTTGAGGCTTTAATGGATGCTGTACGCCAAGATTTTAGATCAATTGCCTTCGTAGGAACTCCATGTAATATCGATGCCGTTTCAAAAATGTTCGATAGCCCAATGGGTATGTTAAAGTATTTTATGCGTTGTCATGTTCTAAAGATTGGTTTATTCTGTATGGATTCATTTGCTCCTGAGGCTATTTATCCTTTCTTCGAAAAAGAGGGGATTGATCTATCAAAGGTGCAAAAAATGGATATCAATAAAGGGAAATTTCACCTTTATTATGATCCTCAAGGTGAACCTGTAAAATCCTATACTATTAAGCAATTAGATAAATTTAAATCATCAAGCTGCAATTTTTGTACAGATTTAACTGCTGAAAACGCCGATATTAGTGTAGGTAGTGTAGGTTCTGGCGCAAATAAAAATACTGTCTTTGCTAGAAGTGGTATTGGTGCTGAAATTATGGAAGATGCTGCTGAAAAGGGTTATTTAAAAATAGAACCTTTTAACACTATTAATTTAAATGCAGTTTTGTTCTTAGCAAAGCTTAAAAAAGTCTCTCAATACACCGTACAAAAAAGAAAAGTCTTTATTGTGCGTGATTCTGAAGAAAAAGAAGAACCAAGAATTGAAACTAGACCAGAAACAGAACAAGCAGGAGGCGCACCCACTCTAGGAGCAAGAAAATTTCTAAGCGTGAATAAGGATTTAAATGAAGATGAACAAATTCTTAACATATCACTGACTAATACTATAGGATATGTTTTAGAAGATTTGAAAATACGGATTGTCACCGTGGAAGAACTTTTTGAGAAAAATCCATGGATAACAACTATAAGAGAATTATTTCCATATGAAACAATAGAAATTGGATATCCCATGAATAGATCAGATGGCGAACCTATTAAAGCAAATGTATTAGTTGAAGCTTCAACTGAAGACTTTGGTAAGATTTTTTCCAGAACACTAAAAATAGCACCAAAAGAATAAAAATCTAAATCAAATTTTATTAAAAAAGTTAAATGAAATAAATTATTATAAAAAATATTAAAAACTGAAAAGCAAAAAAGGTGAAAAATCATAAAAATTGCTTTAATTGGACTTTCTGGTTGCGGAAAAACATCAGTTTATTCAGTTGCCTTTGCTGCAAAACGACCAGAAGATACAAAAGGATTAGCCCCAACAATTCTTTATGAAACAAGAAGACATCCATTTTTAGGCTTACAGGTAGGAATTTTTGACTTTGGTGGGCAAGAAGAGTTCCGTAAAGAGTATATGGAAAAACCAGAAATCTTTAGAGGAACTGATATTCTAATTCCAATTGTTGATTTACACGATCCAAATACATTTGAAGAGGCAAAAGAATATTTCATAAATTTATTGGATTTATACCGTAAGAACAATGAGAAACCAAAGATCTTCTTATTCCTTCATAAGTATGATACAGAAGATTATCAGAAAGAATTACTTGATACAAACGTTAAAAATGCTAAGGATATTTTCCTGGATATGTTTAAAGATTACGATTTTGACTATATGTTAACAAGTATATATGAGGAGGACAAATTAGCAAAAGTTTTCAGAGATGTGTTAATTTCTGAGTATGCTGAATTAAAATCTCACGTAGAAAAAGCCGAGAAACAGCTTGATGAGATTAAGGCTAAAGTTATTATTGCTGATATTTCAGGTAATGTTATCGTGCATAATGTCCAAGGTGTTAGTAGTGGATTAACATTAAGGGGAGACTTAAGGGATTTTATTAATGCTTGCAATACAGTTAGAGAAAATATATTTATGGCAGATTCTGCAAAATTTGGAGGTCGAGACGGAGATGGGAAAGAAATTGAACTTCACATTTTCAAATACATCATTTCTGTACTTGTTATGAAATCTGGAGAATTAGACAGAGATTCGCAAGATAAATTAAATATGTTACTAAATGACATGAAGCTTTTTGCCGATTTAATTATCTCTGCACACACAGATTAATCTGTAAAATTTCAATAAATTCAATTTTCTTTATATCTTTTTTTAAAACCTAAGTTCATTCAAAACTTATAAAAGTATGTAAATCTTAAATTTAATTTAAGCTATGAAAGGAGGAATAAACTAATGCCAAGAGTTAAAGCTAATAATATTGAAATTGAGTATGATACATTTGGGGATCCATCTTCAAAACCCTTATTGCTTATTATGGGGCTTGGTGGTCAAATGATTAGTTGGGAAGAAGAATTTTGTGAGAAATTTGTAGAACGAGGTTTTTTTGTAATCAGGTTCGACAATCGAGATGTAGGTCTATCTACAAAATTTGATGAAGCAGGAGAACCAGACCTTCCGAAATTATATATGCAAGTAGCAACGGGAGAAAAAATTGAATCATTATATACATTAAATGATATGGCTGACGATGCGGTTGGACTTCTTGATGCTTTAAATATTGATAAAGCTCATATCTGTGGTGCGTCTATGGGGGGGATGATTGCTCAAACAGTTGCATATAGACATCCATCTCGTGTTTTATCTCTTACATCTATAATGAGTAGTACAGGTAATCCCGATTTACCCCGTCCAAAGCCAGAGGCAATGAAAGTATTAATTCAACCACGACCAATTGAGCGCGAAGCAATTATTGATAATTTTGTGAATGCTGCGCGACTTCTTTATGGTACTGGATTTCCTTTTGATGAAGAAAGAGCCCGACGACTGGCCATAGAATCGTTGGATCGGTCAGATTATCGTCCGGGTTATTCTCGCCAATTAGCAGCAATATTGGCTACCGGAAATCGTAAGCAAAACCTGACTTCTATAACGACCCCTACACTTGTAATTCATGGTAGTGATGATCCTCTTGTGCCACCTGAAGGAGGCAAAGATACTGCGGAAGCAATTCCTGGAGCAGAATTGCTAATTATTGAAGGGATGGGTCATAGTATCCCTTTAGAAGTGGGACCGAAAGTAGTAGACGCAATTACAGAAAATGCATCTAAAGCGTATCTATAAGAATTGACAAATAATGAAGCTATTGTAAGGAATATACTTATAATTGAAGCTAAAATTGTTAAAGTTAAATCAAGATTTTAGAAATTCATATTATCTATCCTTTTTAAACTTCATTTCATAGAATTTTAGATAGATTTTAATAAGGATTTAATATTGACTTCATTAGTAGCAATTGCTATATATTACAATTGAAATACGAGAGGGTCTTTCCATGGTTAAAATAAAAGATGAAACCAAGGTTAAAGTTGGTATAATTCTTCTTGTTATAGGGACGATTTTTCTTCCAATAATCCCAATCTCCATAATGACACTCGTCTTATTACCTATCCCAGTTATTTTCATCCCTGTAGGATTTATAGTTCTTTATAGAGGATTATCAATTCGAAATCGGCGAATAATGTTATTAATTATCGGCGGTATTTTCATTGCATTTTCAACTTTCGTTATTAATACTGCACTATTGGCCTATACATACTCAAGAATTACACTTATGGTTGTAAACATCATTTTTTGGAGTTTATGCTTTATTATACCTGGTGCTGCAAAATTAATAAAAGGTATAGAGTTTGATGAAACAACCGTCTATTTGTATGCCTTAGCTCCAACGACATTTTTTTGGTTGTTTATTTATACAATTGTCATTGTCGCAATCACATCTGAAGCACCATCTACCTTTACATCACTTTATTCTCATTACTTTCTCATTGCATTAGGTGGAGGATTTTTGATAAGTCTTATCATTATTGGCTTTGTATACTTAGAGGAACATTAATATCATCAAAGATTGAATTCAATAATTAAATTTTTTAATCTATTTCTATTTTTTTTAAAGAAATTAATAATTTGTTAACTATTTGGGATCATAAATACAAATGTGATAGGAATGGTTAAAAGATGCGCATGGGCTGGCGATGACCCACAGATGATAGAGTATCATGATAAAGAGTGGGGTACTCCTATTCACGATGATCACCTTCTCTTTGAATTTTTAATATTGGAAGGAGCACAAGCGGGATTAAGTTGGAGTACAATTTTAAAAAAAAGGGAAAACTTCAGAACTGCTTTTGATAATTTTGATTACATCAAGATCGCAAAATATTCCGAAGAAAAAGTGGAATTGTTAATGCAGAATGAAGGGATAATAAGAAACAGACTTAAAATTAATGCAGTAATCGCAAATGGGAAAGCGTTCTTACATGTACAGAAGGAATTTGGATCATTTGATAAATATATCTGGAAATTTGTTAATAATAAAACAATGGATAACAAATTTAAGGAGCTTTCAGAATTGCCATCCAAAACTATACAATCAGAACAGATGAGTAAAGATTTGAAAAAAAGAGGATTTAAATTTGTGGGTCCAACCATCTGTTATGCTTTTATGCAAGCAGTAGGGATGGTTAATGATCATGTTATAGATTGTTTTAGATATCAAGAAATTAAAGAAATTTCTAGTTAATTAGAAACATGATATCTAATCAATATTTTTAGTTTCAGGGATATTTATTAGAAATGTGGTTTGGGGATCATTGGTAATTGAAATTTTCCAATTATGTGCTTCTATAATCCGTTTTACAATTTTTAATCCAATTCCTTTATTTCGAAAGTCAAGACTGAAATTTGGATCATTAAAGCTTTCAATAAAATCGTTAGGAATAGTAAAACCATCATTTTCTATAACAATAATGATGTCCCCATTTTCATGTTTAGAAAATATATTAATGAATTCCGGTTTACCATGAATAACTGCGTTTTCCAATATATTTTTCATTACTTGATAAATGCGGTGTTTATCGGCTAAAACCATAGGCAATCCATCAATGTTACAATTAATATGTTTTGGGATTATTGTGTCAGTAACTTCTAATGTAAGTTCATGTAAATCAACAATTTCAGCAGTATCTATTACTTTTCCGGAATCTGCTAATTTTACTGAGGTTTCTAATAAATCCTGAATTTGCTCTATCTTTTTTAACATTCCTTGTATTTTTTCATTAGTTGATTCAGTCAATATTATTTCAAGATATCCTTTTATGGATGTTAAATTACTCCGCAAATCATGAGACATCATATGGGCAAATTGGCTTAATTCTTGCTTTTGTCGATGAAGAACCTTCTCTTTCTCCTTATTTTGTTTAATTGCTTGATGAAGTGGATTCAAGATTTTTTTTTTTGTTATAAAGACAGTTATATCCAGCAATGATATAATATTAGATAATCCCAATATAACGAATCCAATTAGAAATGGAATGTTACTTCGTAGAGGGCCCCAATTTGGCGTTGATTTTGTCATTAAATCAGCAAGATAAGCACCATAAGCACAAATTCCAGATAATACCATAACTAAATCGAACTGAAACCTAGTTTTTTTTAAAGACCAACTAATCAGAAAAATTGGAACGAATAACATTAAGCCATAACATAGTTCAATTGCAAATATTCTAAATTGAATCTGGTTAACTAGAAATAACTGATAATAAAGTAGAAAAGAGGTGATAATAAAAGTGATAATTGAACAATAATGAAAGTACCTGTAGGATCTCATTTTAAGAAGTTTAGAAATCGATGTGAGAAATTTACGCTTAATCTGCATAAGGTATCTAAATCTTAAATTTTAACATTTAATTAAGATTTAACTTTAAGGTTTAAAAAAACTTATGTTATAATTATAAAACCAACATTTCATGGAAAAAGGGATAAATTTGAGAGTCTATTTTCAGAAGATTATTGAGAATTTGATAACAAAATTTTTATATTTTTATAAAAGAATTTAATGTGTGAGATGCCAATCTTGTTTAAAGCGAGAGAATTTATATATGTGTTTTTTTACGGATAAAAATAAAGAAGTCTATTTATGTGCTAAATGCCTTGGAAAATTATTATTAGAAGATCCTCCTCCTCAAATCTATAATATGAGTAAATTAGGTCATACTTGGAAAAAAAAAATATAAAATAATATACCTAAAGGATATTTTTCAAGTCCGCTAAAGCCCCTCTATATGTGGGCTCTGGTATATGATTAGAGAAATCTGTTTCTTTATCTTCAATAAAAAAAGTGAGTATTCCAAGACGTGCTGCTATCATATCCTTTTCGTCATCTCCAACCATTAAACATGCGTCAGCAGGGTATCCAATCTTGTCTAAAATTTGTTCATAATAAAGTAAATGTGTTAAAGATTTAGTAGCATGACTATTCTCTATAGTCGTTATTAAACGGTAAGGAAAGTCAGCAACATCAGCCCATTCTAAACGTTGCTCGATTGCAGTAGCAGGTAACATGGGCGTTGTAGCAATAACAACATCATAACCTCTATCAAAAGCAGTTTGAACAACAGATCTTGCTTCAGGTTTCTTTCGAGTGTACTGACGTAGTTCGGTGAAATCTTTTTTATAGAAATTGTCAAAGAATGGTTCGATTTCTTCACGAATATGACCTTCTAATGGAAAGAATGCATTAGCATATACATCTTCGTTAGTGCTGCGTCCATTATTTTCTTCTACAGCTTTAGATGCCTCAAGTATTTTTGAAATAAACTTTTTAGGAGTAATGATATGGGCAACACTTTGAGCTAATAGCTGTAAATATTGGGGTATAAATTTATCTAAATCAACATCTATTAAAGTATTATCTAAATCAAAGAGAATAGCTTTAATTTTTTCATCTAGACCTTTATTCATAGTTCCAAATTATTATGATATTACGTCTTAAATGGTATAATTAAAGGTGATTCAAATTATTTATCATTTAAATTACTAATTCAAATAAAAAAATTGACATTCTTGAATAAGATATTATCGCTTAAAAGAGAGAATGGTTATCTCCTTATATCTTATCTAATAATAAAAAGTTTTTATAAAATTCTATCTTTTTATACAAATAGTAGAAATATAATCATTATACATGTTTCGCTTGATAAAATTAGAGTTAACCGACTTAAATAACGGAGTAGTTTATATAGGAGATAAATTAATCACACGATCTAAATTCAAATTTGAGGAAGATGCTGAAATTCATTGGAGTGGAATTCAATTGATTACTAATCCCCCTTGTGCTAAAGAACTTCAAATATCAAAAGAAGAAATATTTAGTAAGGGCAATTTTGAAGCAGGTGAATATCTACGAGAAAAATCCCTTTTGATTAAAAGTAATATTGTACCAACCATAAAGAACAGAAATTTAAACTATATTCTAAAATTGAATCTAAGACAACCAAATCCGATTAATCCAGAAGATGATTTAATGATTAATAAAATACATGACATTGAAATTAAAGCACGAAATTCTGGACTTCAAGCGAAATCTCCAAAACCAATTTCATTTTCAATTTCAGGGTTAAATATCCTCTTAACAAAAGATATTTTTAAACCAGGCGAAGCTATAAAGATTGGCTACACCTCGGAGGAGCTTAAAAGTTTGGAAATTAGGTTGCTACAAAACTCTAATTTGGTTTGTTATTGCGAAGCATATGGCCAAAATTGTCGTAAAGTTGAAGAATTACCTCCTGCAATTGCAGGTGATATTCGGACACAAAACTTTGAAAAAGATTTTATGCTTCTAAAAGTTCCAGAAGTAGCTGAACCCAGTCATAATTATTTATGGTCCCCTTCAGAAAAGGAGCAATTTGGCTTCAGGTATGGAGCTTATACAAAATGGAGTCTTTTAATTATAGGAAAGAAAAAACCTGAATACGGTTTGGAACCTATTAAACTTGAAATCCCAATAACTATTTCTACAGGTCCTATTTCTGAGGAAAAGGTTGGTGTAGATCTATTTTCAGAAACTCCTACTGCTGCATCGTCCTTATTTGACGGAATATCAAAATTTCAGAAAACTTACAAAGTAGAAGCGATTGATTCTGATATTGATATGTATCGATTACATATAAAAAATATATCTAAAAATGATTTAGAAGGAGTAACTGTTCTAGTTTCAGGATTGCAAGAAGGATTATTTGAAACTGCTTCACATTTGACAGGCTTTAATACCTGGAAAAAGGGTGAAGAGAAAGAGATCATTTATGAAACAAAGCAAAATGTTACAGCACTCATTTCAATCTTAGAAGATAATAGTCAACAAAGAATCCGAATTCAATCTCCTGTCTCAGAAGTTAGTTTTTTTTAAAATAAAAATAAATCCTTTTGTTATCGGTTTAATTCAGGAAACTTATTTCAATTAATTACTGAAACAAATTTTTGATTATAATATTTTCTTAAAATCAATCTAAGAATATCTTCGAAACAATCTAAGATTCCTTCTCCATTTAATGCGCTTGTGTATCTGGTATCTATATTCTTGTATTTATGATACATAATTTCCTTCAAAAAATCTATGGAGTTAAATTTTTCTTCTAAATCTTGTTTATTGAATGCAATGATAATGGGTAATTTACTTAAGGATTCATTAAAATAGGCGATTAATTCCTGCCAAGAGATCAGATTTCTTTCATAAACATCTTCCTGAGAGTCGATAACAAAAACAACTCCATCTACTGCTCGCAAAGTGACGGGTCTAGTAATAAAATAGAAATCTTGTCCAGTAGTAGTATAAATATGAATTTTCAATTTCCATTCTTGATTTTGAAACGTAACAGTACCGTAATCAAAAAATAAAGTTCTTTCTAAAGTACTTTCAATACTACATACTTCATCTTCTTTCCCAAATTCAGAAAATAAAGCTTTAATTGATGTTGTCTTACCGCTCATAGCGGGACCAAAATAGACAATTTTAATACTAATACTCTTCGCAGAATGGTCAATAATCAATCTAAATTTAACATCCTTTTAACCGTTAATTTTAAAATAGCCTTATAAAAGCCAATAATTTTTATATCAATTAAGGGAAAAAGAAATGAAAGTATAATTTTAATTAAAGGGTTTTAAATTTAAAATATAACCGCTCTATAATTGCGTTAAATGCTTCAACAACCCCTTGTCCTGTTTTTGCTGAAGTGAAGAAGTAAGTTAAAAAATTACGTTCATTAACAAATTGTTGAATTTCTGTTGTATCTAAACTATTTTCATCTACTAAATCAACTTTATTAGCAAATAAAACAACAGGAATAGGTCCACAATTTTTTTCTAGTACTTCATTCCAGTTCTTTATATGTGTAAAACTATTTTGACCAAGTTCATTTTCTTCAAGACTATATACGATGATTGCTGCTTTAGCCTCTTTATAAAATAAATGATGTAGAAAATTGAAATCATCTTGACCTGCTATATCCCAGAATAATAATCTAACCACATCTCCATTAAATTTCTTGTTATATTTGGAAAACTGAGCACCGATAGTTTTTACATAATCTTTTTCGAACGTCCCTTTCGTGAATTTCTTAATTAAGGATGTTTTACCTACTGCTCCATCTCCTACTACGACTATTTTAAATCGAAATTCCTCAGAATTATTCATTAGATTTCTAAGTCTTAATGAAAATATGATTTTTTTTAATGAAAAATTAGGTTTAGTTTAATATAAAATTTTGGTGAATTATTAAGGTTTAAATAGAAAAAAAAAGAAGTATAGAATGGAGGATTATTGGTTTAGTAGTAGCTTCGTCAGGAAGTAGTTTAGCTAACCCAACTCCTCCACTTCTATTCCATGTTTTAAAATTAAAATTTCCCTTATTCACCCTCTAAATAATAAATTATTAGTGTTAAACAAAAGTTAAAGTATACGTTAAAGTATGTGGTAGACCTACTGGGCCATACTTATATTCAGGCCCCTCATAATTTACAAAGATTCTCCATCCATAAGTTTCACTACCCGTATAGGGGTGATGAACCCAAAATTCCTCTGTCACGTCATACTCGCCTAAAGTAAAATAACTTGCTTCAAAAACTTGGTAGAAAAAATACCATTTTTGCCCTGGAATCCCAAACATGCTCCCATCCTTGTCCGTAAAGATAAATCTACGCAGATTTATTTCCTCTCCATCAATATACAGTTTATGTTTAAATGGAGGTTTAGGATAATATCCTGTTTCAATTTCTTCTTCACTACATGCTATACCAATTGCCCAAAAACATGGTTCATCTTGCGGAAGCGTTTGATCTACACCCCAGATATAATTGTATTGGGAGTATTCCCAAATAAATGGAGGGATACCAGCATTAGCAGTTGTTATTAAACCAAAGATTGTTAACAAAACAGTTAAACCTACTAAGACTTTTGGTACTAATTTCGATCTACTAATTTTGATCAACTCTTTTTTTTTTAAATTTCTGTTTTATCATCTTTATGATGTTCACTGAAAAGGATATATATCTATGATTTATAGTTCTACTTTCGACAATTCTTTGAAAATTCCGAAAATAAGTGGAAGTTGTGAAAAATAGATATAAACTATCTGAGCGTAAATGTCAATTTTAGAAGATAATAACCTACTAACTTTCACTAATCTTTTTTCTCAACAAAAATCTCCATTATCTTAGATTCAAGAGAGGGGATATCATTTAATTGAACTGATTTACTCTTTTGGAAAAATTTCTGTAGAGATTGCCAAGTGATATTATCATTCTTTAATGACGTAACAAAGGTATTTATCTTATGTTGAGCAAAATATGATGCCCCTTTAAAGATATAACATACCAAAAATGGTTGAAGTGGGATCATTAGCAGTGTGTATTGACCGAAAACCGCCCTATCAAGACCTTCAGAAAATACCTCACTAATTATGTAATTTACACTAGTTAGAAATCCTCCTAAGATATCATCTTCAAATGAAAAATCCTCTATAAATTTCTTAGAGAATAACAAATTACCTCCCTCCGTTAAGATTAATATCATAACAGGGTCTTCTTTTGATATCTTTGGTACTTCTATTGATCGCTTTTTTAGCATCGTAGTCATCTGATCATCCAATCGGGCTAATTCAATACGCTCCGCCAGACTAGCATTTGATTCACTCAGGATTTCCCATTTACGTAATTCTTTTAGTAAGTTATCATGTTCATTTGAGATTTTCATTGCTAATTTTTTTAATTCATATGATTCTGCAATCTTCTGAGCTTGAGTTAAATATCGTCGGGCAGCTTTTATATCAAAATTTAATAAAGCTAATTTAGCTTGTAATATGAAAGTTTCGCAGAAAGTTGGATAGGCATGTGCTTTTTCAGCAAAAGCTATTATTTGAGTAACATTTTGATTAATCTCATCAAGAACTTCGCTATTATAACTTATGCGATATTCGCTAAGAAGTAAATCGCAAAGATGAATACATGAGATAATTATTACGTCAATATGTATACTTTCTTTTTTTGTTCCAATGACTTGTTTAAATAATTTTTCAGCTTTTGCTTTATCTCGTATTCGAGAACTGCTCTTCAACATTATAGCTTTATTATATTTATATAGAAATTCGATATGACTAGTTGGTGCTTGTTTATACATATTTTCCAAGCGTTGAAAATATTTTTGAGCAAGTTCAGTATCTCCCTTCTTAAAAGCTACAGTCATTATACTAGAAATAGGACTTTCTATAGTTAGGAGGGGATCTCGCTCATATAATATTAAAGCTTCCTCCAGACATTTTAAAGCCATTTCATAATCGCCAAGATCAGCATACAAGAGTCCTGTATTATTTAGCTGCCTTGCCATCCAAAAATCGCTTTTAAATTTTTTAAGTATTTCTGTCGTTTTTATATAATGTTTTAAACTAGTCTCTAATTCCCCAATCCAATGATACATTATACCCATAAAAGCATGACCGATAACAATCCAGAAATGGTTAAATTTAATTTCCTTAGCGATTGATAGTACTCTCTTGGCGTATTCCATAGCAGGATCTATTCTATTTTTTACCCACATCATAATTTCTGCCATTATTGCATTCGCCCAAACAAGTTCCAATGTATTACCAAGTTCTTTTTGAGATTCTAAGGGTTTTTTTAAGTACTTTTCTGCAATATCTGAATTGCCCAACTCAAAGTTCAACAATGCTTTTAATAAACCTAAACGAACCTCTCTTAGAATTATAATATCCTTAGGCTTAGTAGAAATAAGTTTTAAGAAATCTTCAGCTTCTTCAACTTTTTCTTGTGCATCATCAAATTTATTAGTCTGAATCAATCCATTAATAATAAAAAATAATCCATCAAATGAGTAGACATTATCATTATATGTTTGACCTTTTTTTAGCATTTGTTCACCCACCTTAATAGTTTCTGCGATATTATGTTGATATAAAAGAATCAAGCCCTTAAGAAACTGAAAATAACTTTTCTGCTCAAGATCAAGCCCCTCAAATAAGCTTTGATCATTTAATAATTCAAGAGCTTCATCAATCTTACAAGCATCAAAAAGTTCTTCTGCCCTTGTTAATTGATTTAACTGTAGATAGGACATTTATTTACTTGATTTGGATTATAAACCTATGAATATAATAAGCTAATCATCATTTTAAATCTAGTGCTTATTTCCATTGAAAAAAGATATAACCTTTTCTCTAAATAAGGATTTAAAAAAAAATTAATTAAAAATTTTTTAAATTATGTCGTTTAGCCTCTTTTTTTCATAAACACGACAATTTCATTTGTTTAATACAATTTAACTTATCTCCTTTGGATTATATAGCAAATGATTCCTAAAGCTACATTCAAACTTAGAAAAAAGAGATTCATAACCTCATTCATTAGTGCAATCGCAGTTAAAGGTAAAGTTGTAATGATTAAAATATTCATAATGATATATCCGACCATCCAAAAGTTCATAATAATCCAATACAATTCGATCTGTTCCCATTCTCTGAAAAATGCTATAACCGTAGCTATAGTAAGTACTAGCATAGTGATTCCCATACTCCAAAAAGTAACAGGGTCGTTGTAGATCCACATTGACAACTGCATCTCAGTCAAAACCAAGTACATAATTGAAAAGAGTGATCCGCAGATCACATACCAAATCAACACAATTTTTGTAATTTTTTTAAGTTCAGTCATTTTTTTATCAACTTTATTCTTTTTTTTTTGTTTTAATTCAAATTTTATCATCAAAATGATGTTCAATTAATTGTACACCTATCCATCCATATATAGTCCCACTTTCGACAATTCCTTGAAAATTCCGAGAAAGTGTGGAAGTTTTGAAAATAAGATATAAATAGAAATGTTCCCAATTTATACTTATTGAATAAATCGATTTACTCTCATAGATAATGGGAAAATTTAATTATCCATCTAAGGAGGTTCTTAACCCTTCAGAACTGCAAAGAAGGAATTACGAACAGATAATCCTTTGGATATTAGCTAATAATGAAAGTTGTGAATGGTCTAATTTTGAGCAAAAGCCAGTGGAAATCCCAATATCTACAATATCACGTCATTTAGGAAAATTAATCCTCAACGGATTTATAGAAAAGTTTTCTAGAGGAAAATACAGGATAACTCCAGAAGGAAGAAGAAGATTTCATGAGTTATCAAAAGAAAGAAAAATAAAACGTAAACTGAATTATCCACCTAATATTATCTTAAAAAGAGGTAGAAATTATCCTCATTGGATTCTATGGATGGTTTATAATAATGGTTATTGCAAAAGAACTGACTTTCTTGAAGAACCACTATCTATAAATCAATCCTCTTTATCAAAAAGTCTAGATTTATTGACTCAAAAGGGTTTTATCATCAAAGAAAATAAAAGATATATAATTACTCAATCGGGCAAATCTGAATATTCGAGAATTTTACAGCAATATGATTTGGATAGACAAACAATATTGGAGGAAGAAAAGAAAAGGATTGATGAAATTACTACAAAGACTTCACTGTTTTTTAATAAATATAGTATTTCAGATGATCAGGTCAAATTTAGATTTTTGAATAATGTGTTAAAATTAGATTATTCAAAAGTTAAAGCAATTTTAAAAAATGAAGAGGATTTTCATAAAATCTTACTTTTTTTATCGATAAATCATCCCGATTTTTATCCTGACTATTTATCTTTTGAGGAATTTTCGAGATTTTATGAAATCAAAAAGAGAATCCTTGATTTTTGGGTAAATGAGATCGTAGAAAGCGACTTATATGACTTAAAGTTTTTTAAATTAGATATTTCTCCAAATAAACATTACTATTTTCATTCGGATGAAAAATTAGAGAAGATCCTTCGAGCTATAACTGAAGAACATATTGCAACAAACAAATATTTAGAGAAATTTGGGAGATCTGGGAGTTTTGACTTTATTATAGAGAATATTCTTGACGAAATTTGTGAAACCTTATTCAATAAACATTTCAAGGAATCATTGAGTGAATTTTTACCAAGATATATCAAATATTTAGCATATAAAATGGAGATAAAAAAAGAATTAAAAGATACTTATGATAAGTTAGAAGGCATAATTTGGCAGAACATGACAGACATTTTGGAATTGCAGAATATTGAAAATTTTAAATCTCAGTACGAAGAAAAAATTAAAGAAATTGATAAAGAAATCAGTAGAAACCCTAATAATTATGAATTATATAATTCAAAGATTAGAATTCTAATCTATTTTAATCAATACAACGAGGTTCTAACAGTGTTAGAGAATATGAGAGCATTATTTCCAGAAAAGGAGATTGATATTAAGATAAAAAAGGCATATACTCTTAAAAAAGATAAAAATTTGGAGGCGGGATTAGAAATTATTGAAGAATTACTCGAAAAATTTCCTGATGATAATTCTCTTTATAATTATAAAGCTTATTGGTTATCATATTTAGGTAAGAGACAAGAAGCATTGAAAATCCTTCGGAGCCTCACCGAAAGCGAACCAAAAAAAGGAATTTATCATGATACCTATGGAGAAATCTTAATAACCTTTAAAGAATATGAAAAAGCCATAAAAGAGTTTAAAAAAACCATAGAAATTGATCCAAATAAGTGGTTTATCTACCAGACCTATATCAAAATTGGAATTTGCTATTCTGCACTTGATAATATTGATTTAGCGCTTGAAAATCTCAGGAAAGGAAAAGAATTAACAAACAAAATTACTAGCGATATTGAATCAAAAAACAAGTGGTTAGCAATTGTAGACCTTTTTCTTGCTGAGATAGAGGAACAAAAGATTCTATTATCTCCTTAAATTAAAGCAGAATTTTTTTTCAAAATATTAAAAATTCTCCATCAATTCTACATGCTAAAAGATTTCTTAATATGAGTATTTCAATTTCCCTTCTTAAAATATCAACACTTAGATCTAAATTATTTAATTCCATTAGTTTTTGCTTTAAGTCATCGAAACTAACTTTTTTAGTTTTAGTGGAAAGTTGAGTTAATAATTTCAAGATAATTTCTTGATTATAGAGTGAGCGAGTATTTGAATCTAATTGGTATAATCTATGAGTGAGATTATAATCAAAATCTGTATTTTTGTCTAATTCTTTAAGTTTTTCAAGTATGATAATTGCTTCCTTATAATTCTCTTCTTGCATTAATTCTTGAACATAATTCAATTGGTTTATAAATTCTTTTGCATCCATTTTTAACTTCAACTTATTGATAATTTTATTAAAATTAGGTTGTTTTAGAGTTTTTCCACCAATAGGGATATTCTACTGGTTTAAATTCACCATACTCAAATAATTTTATTTGATCCTCTAAAAGCGAAAACGCAAATCCTCCAAGGTAATCAACCCATCTTCCATCTGGATGTAATCCAAACCATCCTAATCTTAAAGCCATAAGATGTAAATCATGCGTAACATGAATATCTAATGTTTCCTCTGGAGCATTATCGATTTTTTCCAACATCATTAATCCAGCTTCTTGACTATATGTGATTAATGGAGTCCAAAGTGTAGGAGAATAAACTCCAGCAACCCATCGATAAAAAAGGTCTAATATCTCATATTTTTCATTTTCTTGGAAAAAGGATTTTACAGCAATACCTATGTGAGATAAAGGTTTGAAAAAACCCTTCAAAATGGCATCACCACCCAATGTTTTGAAACCATCAAATATCTCATTAGCTGTGTCTTTACATCTCTCAGCATCACTGTGAAACACACGAATTGATCTATTCTTTGGTAGTTTTTCACCAAAAAGATAAGCAATTCTTCGACCTTGAGGAGTCAAACTCAAGTCTGCGTTTACACTGAACTTTTTAGGTTCATTCCTCTGAGAATGTCTAAGGATCAAAATAACCTTAGAATCTTCAGGAAATTTTCTAATATTTGTTATAATATCACGAGCCTGTTTAGTCCAGCTACTCTCATTCCATATTTTTTCAATTTCCATCTTCAAATCTTTTCAGATTATTCTAGAGTTAAAAATATGAGGTAACTCAATAATCTTTTTACTTAAAAGATCTAACCCCAAAAAGCGTGATTTAAATAACTACATTAGAAAAATATTAATAAAATATAAAAAGAATCCTTTAAAAGGTTATTTGCCTTTTGTAAATTAAAGAATATAAACTATTTTTGTTAAGTGAATTTGATGGATAAAGATAAAGTTGTACAAGTTATCGAGAAAATAAGACCACAATTACAGATGGATGGCGGCGATATCGAACTTATTAGTGTCGAAGATGATGGAATAGTAAAAGTACGATTGCTAGGCCATTGTGCTGGTTGTATGCACGCTCAACAAACCTTAACTTACGGTGTAGAAAGAGCAATTAAACAATTTGTCCCAGAAGTAAAACAAGTTGTAAATGTTGCCTAAATTTACTCCTATTTCTTTTTAATTTTTATTTATGTTTTATTTATTATGGCTAACTAGTTTCTACAAGACTATAATATACATTTTCAATAATATCATCAAAAGCTTTATAAACACCTTGTCCTGTTTTTGCCGAAGTAATATAATATCCGAGAAAATTATGTTCTCTTACAATTTTTTCAATTTTAGATAAATTTAGATCGTTCTCATTTATTAAATCAGCTTTGTTTGCAAATACCACAATCGGGATATCTCCGCAAAATTTCTTAATTTCGTTATCCCAATCGTTTATGTGTCTAAAGCTTCCATCTCCAAGCTCATTTTGTTCAAGACTATAAACTATGACAGCTGCGTTACTTTCCTTGTAGAAAGAAGGCCGAAGAAAATCAAACTCTCTTTGTCCTGCAATGTCCCAAAATAGTAATCGAATATTATCTCCGTGAATTTCTTTTTCATATTTAGAGAATTGAGCACCTATTGTTTCAACATAATCTGTTTTAAAAGTACCTAAAGTGAATTTCTTAATAAGGGATGTCTTTCCTACTCTACCATCCCCTATGACAGTAATTTTAAATCTAAATTTTTTTACAGAATTTCCCATGAAAAAAGATGAATCATATAGGATTATGTTTAAAATAAGTTTAGATTTTTACTTATAAAAAGATTGTTAATATTCCAATACCATTAAATAAACCAATCAAATTTATAAATAAAAAAAAGATATATAGATTTGGAGGAGTTGCAGTTTAGGTGTGGTTATTCGAGAAGCCATTTATCTAAACTTTTTCCTCCTTATTCTATATTATAATTTAGATATTCAACCCTCAATTTCTCTCCATTTATTTTATATTTCATGAATTTCAATTGTTTCGACAGGCCATAAATCACCGTAACCAGGATCATATTTAGGGTGACCCTCTTCAAAATCGGGTTTAAAAAGGCAAATTTCATGAAGGTTTACCATTCCTGTTGCGCCAGCGGTTTCAGCAAAACCAAGCTCAACTGCACGTTCTGTCAAGGTTCCATAACCAATGCCATGAATATTACATGAGATATAATTATCCCACATAGAAAATGCATCGGGTAAATCTGCTCCAGGCTCAGGGATAATAAATTTGAAGTCTACTTTATAATCTATATAACCATCCTCTCCATCACCTAATACTGCTTGAGGTTTGGGTGCCCAATCAAAACAATAGAAAATTAAATCAAAGTAATCATAGACCGTCATAGGGGCATTCTTTACATCTAAATGTAAAGTTATTAAAGCTGTTCCATCATCTAATGCTCTTTCTTTGATATCTCCGCTAATTATAGTATCGCCTACTACTAAACTATTCTCATATATTAAATCATTTACAAATGGACTCCACTCACATGTTTCATTATCAGCAGGCCAAGGAAATCCCATCTTACACACTAACCAAGAATAAGGGCTAACAAAGTCCGAAAAAGCCCAATTTTCTTCGCCCCAAGGGAAAGCGGTATAATTTGGTTCTAACCAATCCTCTAGTGGCCTCTTAGTAATATTACCTTCACTTGCTAATACTGCAGAAGTAAAGCTTAAAATGAGGATTCCTAGCGTCACTAATGTTAGTACTTTAGAAGTTTTACTCATTTTTTTTCATCTTTTTTCTAAATTTGGTAATCATCGAATTGATGATCAATAATATCTGAGATCTCGTTTCTATTTATAGTTTTTAATAGCGAAGTCCCATGGTAATCCCGAATTATCAAGAAAGTAAATTCAATAAAATTAGAAAAAAAAAAAATTATGTATAGAATAAAGGATTAAAAGGTCATTCAGAGGTATGAATTAATGACCCAGATATTAAAAATTCTTAACTTAAATTTAGTTTTGTTCAATTTTTATAAAAAAATATAGGGTATTTATGACTTAGTAACAACCCTATTCAAGAAGAAATTTCTTATAATATTTTTTTTTAAGGGATATTGCTGTTATCACTGTTATCGCACCAATTATAATAATAAACAGAAATAAGTTATAACTAGAAATTCCTTGTTCTTGTACATATTTCACTAAAGCCATAGATGAACCTGGTCCTCCGTAACTTTCTGTATATCCAGAAAGATACACGTTGTTAGACGAATCTATTGCCACTCCCGTACCTCCATCACCACTAACCCCGCCCCATGTTTGATCCCCTTGCTGCATACCAGAACTGTCGTATTTCACCAAGACTATATCATCAGATCCCTCCCCGAAACTATTTGTACGTCCCGCAAGATATATTCTGTTAGCTGAATCTACTGCCACTCCATAGGACTCATCCCTAATAATCCCGCCCCATGTGCGATTCCATTGCTGCACTCCAGTACCATCGTATTTCACCAGAACTATATCATAATTTCCCTCCCCGAAACTTTCTGTCGATCCAGAAAGATATAAGTTGTCAGACGAATCTACTGCCACTCCCGTGCCTTCATCAGAACTACTTCCGCCCCATGTGCGATTCCATTGCTGCACTCCAGAACTGTCGTACTTCACCAGAACCATATCATAATTTCCCTCCCCGAAATTTTTTGTTTCTCCCGAAAGATAAACGTTGTCAGACGAATCTACTGCCACTCCCCTGCCTCCATCAGAACCACTTCCGCCCCATGTGCGATTCCATTGCTGCACACCAGAACTGTTGTATTTCACCAAAACTATATCATCATATCCCTCCCCGTAACTAAATGTACTTCCCACAAGATACACGTTATCAGACGAATCAAATGCCACTCCATAGCCATCATCCCTAATACTTCCACCCCATGTGCGATTCCATTGCTGCACACCAGAACTGTCGTATTTCACCAGAACCATGTCATAATCTCCTTCTCCGAAACTACTTGTTTTTCCGGCAAGATACACGTTGTCAGAAGAATCTACTGCTACATCTTCACCTCCATCAGAAATACTTCCACCCCATGTGCGATTCCATTGCTGTACCCCAGAACTGTCATATTTCACCAGAACCATATCAGTTAATGTGGCGTTATATGTCCATCCTACAAGATATATATTCCCTGACGAATCTACTGCCACTCCCTCACCTCCCTCCTGAGCAAGATCCCATATACAATACCACGAAAACTTAACGGAATTGCTTGTAGACGAAAGACGTAAAGTACTCTTATTGTTTATATCATTTTTTTCATTAGAGACAGTTAATCCTTGTGTCAGGAAGCTAAAACACAAGATCAATATTAATGCCATAAAAAAGGTTTTTTTATTATTCATTTTTTCATCTATCCTTTTTACTTAAAATTTAGAATTAGAATGGAGGATTAAATATATTCCTCCTATTCTAAATTCTTGTTTCGTCCCTCTTATTATTACTCATTGTTAATTCTACACCCAAATTAATATTAGTAATTTTAAGAGTGAACAATATGGAAATGGTCATAAAAGAGTATTTATGACAACCATTTATAGTTTTTTTAAAGGTACCTTCATGGTAGTCCCGAATTACTATGGTAGTTCTACAAAATAAATATATATAGAACCTAACACTATTTTTAAATAGAGTAGTTTTTATATCAATTCTTCTAAAATGCCAGTGAAAATTTACCCTCCTCAAGAGATTCTCAACCCTCCAGCAATGGATAAGAAAAATTATGAGCATATTATTCTCTGGATGTTGAGTAATAATGATGATAGTGAGTGGTCTGATTTTGTTAACCTTAAAATTCCAACTTCTACATTGTCAAGATATTTAAGAGTTCTAAGAAATCAAGGTTTAATAGTTAAATCTGATATAGGGCATTATAAAATTACCCCAGATGGGATAATTCGATTCAATAAATTGTCTCAAAATGCAGTAGAAATAAGAAAAGTAAACTTTCCGCCAAATATTATCCTAAAGAAAGGTAGGAATTATGATCATTGGATATTATGGATGCTCTATAACAATAGCTACTGTAAGTGGTCTGATTTTCTCGAAGAGCCTGTTGCAATCAATCAAACCTCACTATCAAAATACTTAAAACAATTAAAAAGAGAAGGTTTAGTAGAAAAGGATGATGAGAGCAAGGAATATAAAATCACAAGAAAAGGGAAAGTCGAGTATGCCTATATGCTACAAAATTACAATTTAGACAGACAATCAATTTTAGAAAGAGAAAGTAAGCGAGTTGAGGAAATCACTAACAAGACTATTGATTTTTTTAAAAAAAATAAGATTGAGGATGAATTCTTACAATTTAGGCTTCTAAACAATATTGTAAAATTAGATTATACCAGAGTGGAATCATTGCTAAAAAATGAGGATGATTTTAACAAAATTATACTATTTCTTTCAGTAAATCACCCTAATGAATTTCCTAACTATGAATCACCTGAGACATTTTCAAAGAAATATGGCATTAAAGAGAATACCCTTACTTATTACATTGATCAAATTGTAGAAAATGGATTATATCCGATTAAATTTTTTCAATTAAAAGTTTCATCAGACCAGATTTATTATTTTCAAGAAAATGAAAAAATTGAAATGATGCTTAGAGCGATAACAGAAGAACATGTTACTATGTTGACTTACTTTAATAGACTCTTTTCAAAATCAATAAATAAACAGTTAATTATTGATAAAATTCTAGAAGAATGCTTAGATAAATTATTTATTAAAGGATTAGAAGAATCCCTGTATAATTTTTTACCTGATTATATTAATTATTTAGCATATAAAATTGAAACAGAGCCTGAATTAAGAGGGATTGGGGATAAATTAGAGGGAATTATTTGGCAAAATATGGCTGAGTTATTTCAAGAATCTGAAAATCAATATGAACAAGAACTTTTAAACATAAATGAGAAAATTAGTAAAAATTCACAGAATATGGAGAATTATTATTCTAAAATTAAAATTTTGATTTATTTAGGTCGTTATAATGAAGCTTCAAGGGATTTAGATGAAATGGTTGACAAATTTCCAGAGAATAGGAGAGAAATCAAAATTAAGAAAGCATCAATTCTAAAACGAATAAACAAACTTAAAGCGGGATTTGAAATTATAGAAGGATTACTTCAAGATTACCCAGATGATAAAGATTTACTTATGTACAAAGCTTACTGGTTGCAGTATATGGATCAAAAAGATGAATCGTTAGAAATCATTGAGAATCTTATTTTGAACTCTCCAAATAATCCTACTTATCTAGATACATATGGGGAGATTCTAATGTATAACCAAAACTACCATGAAGCACTAGTGCAATTTCAAAAAGTAGTTGAATTAAGTCCTGAAGAATGGTATATTAATCAAACTTATATAAAATTAGGAATTTGCTATAAACATTTAGGAAACAAGGATCAATCTATTAAATATCTCAAAAAAGGGAAAGAATTGACAAAAAAAGAAACATTAGAGCCTGAACATAAAAATAAATGGCTTAATATAGCTGATATATTCCTTGAGATGATAGAGGAATCATATTAAATAATCATACAATCTATTATTGCAAAAAAGAATAAAAAATCCTATGATAAAAAAAATATTCATAATAAAAGCGAGTGGAGTTCTATGCTATTCAAAATCATTTTTTAGCGAAGAGTCTATTGATGAAGATTTTATAAGTGGCTTTTTCACAGCAATTAGCAATATAGCGAGCGAGATCGGTGGGGGAGAGGTACGATCATTAAATTTTAGAAATTTTAATATTGTATTCACCTTTGATTATGAGAAGAATTGGATTTTTATTATAGTAACCAATATTGATGATCCTGAAGAGGAAGTAAGATATAAATTAGAATCGCTTAAATTTGAATTTTTCAAGAGATATCGACAGGAAATTAAAAATTGGGATTGTGATGTTGGAAAGTTTGAAAGTTTTGATGAATATATTAATACTCACATTTTTATACCTCCTAAGATTTTATTAGTTGGTGTTCCGGGTACTGGGAAATCGACCATCTTCAATTTATTTCCTGGAGAAACGGTAATAAAAATTGATGAAGATACCAATGACATCGTAGAGAAGTCAATTAAACTACCAAATCTAGAGGAAATCCAGGAGATTGTAATAAGAGAGATGGACTTACAAGATCTAGTTGATAATCAAAATAATTATAGGCAACTTTTAGATTCTGTTGATATTATTTGTTTTGTAACAAATTCAGGAGGAATGAATCTACGTAATACACATAGGATGTTTTCATTGTTAGAACAAAAGATAAAAAAAGCAGATTTTTATATTATTGCTAACTTCCAGGATTTTAATACAGCACTTGTTCCTGAAAAAGTGGAAGAATTTTTTAGAGTAAAAACGTATGGGCTTTCAGCAATATCAAAAAAAGCAAGGAATGAAATTTATAAGATTATAGAAGAAATGGTAAATAGAACGATCCTAAAAAAACAACATAATAACAAAAAAGCTATTGATGAATCTAAAAAGGAAGAAGATGATGATATTATTATTTACGTAGACTAGATCTCTATAGATCTTATGAGATTTGATAATTAATCTTCAGAATCTGAATTTATTTTCTCATCTACGATTTTATAACTAATAATTTTATCATTTGGAGGTTTTTGTTCTTTAATTTCTCGATCTTCGTAAGATATTATTGTTGGATAATGATCATTTGATTTTGAATCCTTTTCTTCTTCACCCATATCATTTCACAGATTTTTAAAAGGGATATTCATAATGACAATGATAATTCCGCACAGTTATTTTAAATAATACTCAACTCTATTATTAAATTAATTATTAATAGAATAAAATAAGAAATTCAAAATGATATCTAAAATACTCATAATAATGGCTAATGGTGTTCTTTGTTATTCAAAGACATTTGTGGGAAGCGATGACATGGATTATGATTTAGTAAGCGGATTCCTTACAGCAATTAGTAGTATTGCAAAGGAAATTGGCGGGGGCGAAATAAAATCGTTGAATTTCAGAAATTTTAATTTTGTATATACATATGACGATGAAAAGTTATGTATGTTTATTATTGTTACAGAGATTGATGATCCTGAAGAGGAAGCGCAAGATAAACTAGAGTTAATGAAAAATGAATTTATTAGACAATTTCACGATGATTTAATAAATTGGAAATGTGAAACAGGAAGATTCGAAGTATTTGATGAATTCGCAGAAAACCACATCTTTATCCCGCCCAAAATATTGCTTGTAGGCGAACTGGGGGTAGGAAAAACAACCATCATGGATTTATTACCTGGAGAAACTGTGTTAGAACTTGATGGAGACTTGAATGAAATTATTCAAAAATCTATCCCCTTATCTAATTTTAAAAGAATAAAGGAGATAGTATTACGGGAATTTGATTTGGAGGAATTGATTAAAAATTCTAAAATTTATAGACCAATATTGGATTCAGTCGATATAATTTGCATTGTTACTAATTCTGGTGCAAGTAATTTAGGTAGAACTCAAAGATTTTACTCTCAATTAGAAAAAATAGTCAAAAAAGCGGATTATTATGTGATAGCTAATTTTCAAGATCTAGAAAATACATCATATGAACCAGAAAAAGTAGAAGAATTATTTGGTATGCAAACGTATGGTTTTTGTGCAATTAAAAAGGAAGCTGAAGAAAAGATACTTGAAATAATTAGTGAAATGATAAAAATTTCAATAATAGAAAAAATAGAAAGTAAGCAAATTTAAAGATTTAATTATCAAAAAGTAAGAAGAATACAATTTCATTGTTCATGTAATTATATTACATATATTTATTAAAAAAATAAGAAAAGTTAAAGTCAAAAGTAAGAAAAAGAGAAAATTAAAATTCTGGTATGATATCGAATATCTATATTATTACATTGGATGGAGTAGTCCGCTATTTTAAATCATTTTATGGTGCTGATCATATAAATAATGATATCGTAAGCTTTCTTACTCTTATTACACGTGTTTGTAAAAAGATTGAAGGAGGATATATAAGATCATTAAATTTTGAGAATTTTAATTTTGTATATACCTATGGTCGACAAGATTATGTATTCATAGTTACGACTGATCATTATGATCCGGAAGATGAAGTAATGTATAAGTTAGAGTTGGTGAAGGAAGAATTTTTCAAACGATTTAAGAATGGATTGGGAACAGGAAATGATCAGAGCCCTCAGATTAAAGATTTTGGTAATTTTATAGAAAATAATATTATAATCCCACCCAAGATTTTATTAGCAGGTGAGGACGGTGTAGGAAAATCAACAATTATGAATCTATTTCCTGGAGAAACTGTATTAGAAATTGATGATGAGATGAATGAGATCGTAGAAAAAACAGTGAAGATTTCTAACTTAGAAGGAATTAATGAGTTTGTTATAAGAGAAATAAATTTAGTAGATTTAGTAGAAAACTTCAGTAATTATAAACCCTTAATTGCCAAGATTAATATAATTTGTATAGTTACCAACTCTGGTGCTGGTAATTTAAGCCGAACTAGTAATTTATACTCAAGATTAAAAGAGAGAGTTAAAAATATCGATTTTTATATACTCGCAAATTTCCAAGACTCTATTAACTCTGCATTTGAACCTAGCAAAATTAATGAGTCTTTTGGGTTAAAAACATTTGGGTTTTCTGCGATTCAAGGAAATTCGCGAGACCAAATTAATCAAATAATAAAAAATATGTTAGAAATCTCAATTTTAAAAAAGAGTGAGAATTTTTCTATACGCTCAATAAAAGAAATTAAGAAAAATTAATGATAATGACATTTGAAGAAAATTTTGTATTTCCAGTATATATTAAAAAAGATGTCTTAAATAGGATAAAGATATTATGTAAAAACTTTCATAATGAAATTTTTGGATATTTAATAGGAAATATATTGAAATGGGACGAGAAACTTTATGTTAAAATAGAAGAACTTCTTTTTCTTTTAGGTGCCATTTATAGTGATAAATATTCTACAGCTCAAATAGAGGGTGCTGCGGGAAAGTATGATAAGAAATTTCAAAGATTAAAAAGAAGAAGAAAGGATGAGAGTTTAAGAATAGTAGGCTGGTGGCACTCACATCCAGGATTCGGTTGTTTTTTGTCTAAAACAGACGTAAAAACTCAGAAATATTTTTTTCCAGAATCATATCAAGTAGCATTAGTTGTCGATCCAGTTGACGATGATTCCCAATTTTATACTCTTGATAAAAATTCAGAAAAGGGTTATAAAGAAGTAAGTTATGCAGTTGTGGACTTTAATTCGAATTAACCTTATAAATATTGAGTATATGCCAAGTAAAGAAAAAAAAGCAGATTATGAAGTCTTTGGAGTTGAATCTATAGACTCAGATAAATTTGATCGTCAAAAACGTATTGAGGGTTGGGATCAAAAAAAGATTTCTAACGCTACAGTTCTCATAATCGGGGTTGGTGCCACAGGAAATGAAGTTGTGAAAAATTTAGTGTTAACTGGTGTCGGTAAATTAATATTAGTAGACTATGATTTTATAAATATTTCAAATTTAAATCGATGTGTGTTATTTAATAACCAAAGTGCTCAAAATAAAGAATATAAAGTAGATGTTGTGAAAAATGCATGCGAAGAATTAAATCCTGATAGCGAAATTGTAGCAATAAAAAAGGATTTAAACGATATTGATAAGACTCTTTATCAAAAATCTGATGTTATATGTTCGTGTCTCGATAATGTAGAGGCTAGACTACAAGCAAATAATTATGCTTATTATTATGGAGTGCCTTTCGTGGATTCTGGGATTGAAGAGTTTTTTGGTAGTGTTCAAGCAGTTTATTCTGAAGAGAAAGATGCTGCATGTTTGCAATGTAGTATTTCTAATGCAGACTTAGATTTAATGTGGAAAAAATTTTCTTGTACTGGTGAAGAAATTCAGAGTGAAAATGGTGAAACTGTGGCAAAAGTAGCAACAATTATAACTACAACATCAATTATTGGAGGCCTCCAATCACAACAAGTATTAAAATTTGTCTTAGGTTTAGATTATTTTAAAGAACATGGTAAATGGGATACTTATATAGGTAAACCTTTGATTGGTAAACAGTTAAACTATAATGGATTATTAAATAAATTTAGAGTTGTTGAAAAATTGAAGAATCCTGAATGTTGGACGTGCTCCTATGATAAAAAAGATTGAAAAAGCTCACAAAAGTTGAATATAATAAAATTAAAAATATCCAAAAAATAATAAAGAAAAAAATTAATAATAATTATGATTTAATTTTAAAAAATTAATGAGGGGTAAAAGAATTGCCAGAATTACCTTATGAAATTTGGAAGGACAGAATTGAAAATGAACTCACAAATATAAAAAAATTAAAGGTATTGGAAGAAAATACCGTTCTTAAAGGGGAATCTAGTGTTGAGTTCACAATAAATATAAATGCTTTAGGACTTATTAAAAATAAAGGAGAACTTATACCACAAAGATCACATCGCATTTTCTTGAAAATTAATAGATCATTTCCATATCCCGGCGGAATTGATTTCTCCTGGATAACGCATATATTTCATCCTAACATTCATCCTGTTCAAATTCCCCAAGGAAATCCTGGTACAGGATACATTTGTCTTAATGTTTTGAAAAAGTGGTCGCGGTTATCTGATTTAGAAACTACAGCTAAAGCACTTAAAAATTTAGTAGAAAATCCAAATCCTGATGATCCTCTTAATTATCCAATATGTTTAGAAGCTGCAGAATTATTTAGAAATAAGACAATGAGTGAGATTAAAGAAGGACTCAATATTGCTGAAGAACAGATTGAGGAAAAAGAGGAAGAAGAGGAGGATGTTTTAATTATAGATGATTAGGCAAATTTTACTAAGTATTTATTAAATTAAAATCCACCAATAACTTTAGCCCATAGAATTAACTTATCATTTTCTTGTAATCCGAATTTGTGAATGGCATCCTCAATAGTTATTGTATTTGGTAACTCTTGATCTTTGAGGACAAGTGTATACGAACGTTGTTCTGCGCTTATAATACCCATATGCTTTATGATAATATCAACTATTCTTTCAATCTGATGGTGATTTTTAACATCTAATTTAATTAGCTTTCCAGTACGACTATCTTCCACACTGATTCGCATTTTTTTTCGCACCTTTCAATTTATTATATATTGTAAATATTGTTTTTGTTGTTTTTAATATTTATTTTTTATAATTTAATTTTTCACATAATTTATTCAGGTATCTCTCTACTCACAGTACTTGAAATCGATTTATTTCTAATAGATAAATATAGGATGAACCCAATGAAAAAAGGAATTATCCATACTATTAAAACCCATGCGGCAGCATTAATTTCTTTTCTTTTAGCATCTCTATATACCCAGATTGTTAGAAATATTAAGATAGAATAAGGTATTACCAAAAAAATAACAAGTAATAGCCCAACCAAAAAATATAAATCGCTTAATACAGAAAAAATCATTAATATCATCTTGTTTCTTCTCACATATTTCTTTTTTATTTTTTGATTTTTTTTGCCTTTTTTAAAGCTTTATGTGGTTCTCCTACTTCACTTTCTGCGATAATCTGTTCTTCAAAACCTAAAGCTTCTTCAACCACCTCATGAGGTTGTATTGGTCGAGACTCATCAAATGGTGTATCACACACCCAACATGCATTTTCTAAATTACTCAGCGCATTTGAACACTTGATACAATAAAGTGCATTACACTCAGGGCAAACGTAGTTAACACGTGAAATATGACTTTTACATACAAGACAAATCATCTTTTGTTTATACATTTGCACTTCTTCTTCTGTAATCCTTTGAGGTTTTGAAAAGGCTCGTATAAAATCTCTAAGTTCTTTTTCTTGATCTTCCATTAAAGACTTTGGAGATTTATAAACTTTATAGACATTAATCGAGATATAAAGAAGCGCAAACACCAGAACAAAAGAAGCAAATATTATAATAATTTGAATTATTATCAGTGTTGGTAATTGTGTGAATAAGGTTAAACATAAAGCAAGGAATATGAAAGCAATTGAAACTATTATTATCCAGTTAACAAAAGATTTCGCAAAAAATTGAAGATCAATTATCAATGGTGACATTGCTACAAGTGCCCCAATAATCATAAGTATAGGTGGAATTGAAGGTGCCACATAACTTTCATATTTGATTACCATAGTCTCAAACACCCATCCTACTAAAAATACTGCATAACCTATTGTCATTATTGAGGAAATCGCTTTGAATTCCTTACTTGATCTTATCGAAAACCAAATGAAAATTATACTTAAGGAGACCACACTCACAAGTATAAATATGTATAAATAAAGATAAAAGTACATCAATACGTAATTTATGGTGTTGAAAGTGAGATAAATTTGGCTTAAATCGCCGCTATATGTTCCTTCTAAAAAGTAATCAGCAAAAAAAAAATAAATTCTTGCTAATGCGATACTAAACCAAAAACTGGCAAATCCATACATTAGCATTTTATCATGTATTATATCCCTTTTACGACCACGGGAGATATAAAATAGACTACACACAATTAATACAAAAATGGCGATGGTGGAAAAAAAACGCTCTAATAGATCAAAAGTTATTAAGAGAATTGTTTGGAATCACTAGTACTATGATTTGAATTTAGATTATCTTATAATAATTAGCTTATAAGCGATTTCAATATAAAAGAATTATGTTTTTTTTATATCCTGAATTAAGATAATAATTTTATCGAAAATTGATTTTTAAATCCTTTATCTGATACGTTAATTTAAATAAAAGACTCTCTTATCTAAATAATTGTAGAGTTACTAAATCTAGGTCGAAGGTTTTAAAGATGATGAAAAAACATATCATAAGGAGTATTAGTATAACGGTTATCATCTTTACTCTTCTTATTAGTTCTATACCGATTTTGTATATTTCAAGCCATCTGTCAACTTATGACACGTATATTACTCAAGAGCCACTTAATTTTGAAACTGATCCAAATACACCATCTATAGAAATATTAAATCTTAAAATCGATGTAGGAAACATCACAATAAATTATATCGACCCCTCCGTTGATGTTGGTTACTTTGTAAAAATAGAGGTATATATTAAAATGTGTGGTTCTAAATTAGCAGGGAAATCATATGAAGATTATTTTAATATTACTTGGCAGGATAATTCCCTTCAAAAAAATTTTACTCTTGAGGTTATATCAGATGAATGGTTTAACCCTTCAATATGGTTCACGCAAAAGATTAAAGTAGATGTAACTATTAGAAAAGGTATTGTTTTCGATATAATCGCAACTTTAAACGAAGGAAATGTTGAAATAAATGTTCCGTGGGGTGGTTCTTTTAAAAATCTAATAGTAAATGTAAAAAACGGGGATATCAAATATGATTTTGATGACTGTATAATTTACGGTAACATAACCGGAATTATTAATTCAGGAGATTTAATTCTAAATTCTCGTAATGCGGAATATACTCAGAACAGTACATGGAGTCTATCTACACTAAATGGTGATATGGATCTTGAAATATATCACTATAGAGAAATGGGGGCAAATGTATCAGGCACCATGATAAAAAATAGAGGTATTTTAAGCTTTACTTATGAAGATGCTAGTACAAATATTGGAGCCTTATTTAGGTTTCCTTTAGAACCTGCTCCCCTTTTTCCTCCTCCAAGTGTAGGATTCAAAATCGATAACATAAATCAAACTGGTCATTATTATCAATCTTTTGATTTTCCAGCTAAAAACAACTATAATTTGTTATTTAATTTAACAGTGATCGACATACAACACCTATGGAGCTTTAATAATTCCACTTAATATCAAATATTTAATATTTACTGACTGAACAGGCTAATTATTGTGATTTAAAATAGACAAATCTACAATAATAAGGTCTAAACCAATTAGGATAATAACCTTCTAAATTAGATACCGTAACAACGTAATAAGATGTGGAATGAAGCCAAATATTGGGATATACTTCCTCAATAAGATGTTTTTGAATTTGATAATATAGTTGTCTTCTATTTCCTGGGGTTAAAGCTTCTTCCATCCATTGTTGTACTAAAGTATCATTCACTTGACCATAATTATAATTTTCAAAATAGGCAAGCTTCTCGGTTGTAAAATGTGCATTAATAAAGTTAGAAGGATCGTTAATATCTGCTATCCATCCTGTAAAAGTCATATGATACATATTTCTATGATAACCATATAGATCACATTCCATCCAATTCATTATGTCATAAGAAACGGAAACAAGTTCTATCTTAACCCCAATTTGTTTAAAATTTTCGACCAATACAGCTCCTGTATGATTTACATCCGCAGCCTCCCAGAAATCGAAAATTGTGTAGTTGTAAGTTGCCAGAGGTGTTGAACTATTTGCTACCGTTTCCCATTCATTCTCAGGACTTACATCTCCATTTGCAGTCAAATTTTCTGTTCCAGGCCATCCAGCGTCTTTTAAAATCTGCCTTGCTATCGTAACATTATAATATGGTATATTAATCCCTGTTATATTATGATACAATACATTTTCTGGAATGGGTGATTTAGCCAATATTGTATCACCAAAAAATTCATTAATAGTAGAACAATTAACTGCATATGAGAGTGCTTTTCTCATCGTAGTATTTATTAATTTATTATTCAGTACTAACCATCGCACCCGCGGCACTAGATGTTCTGTTACATTAAAAGAAGGATCATCTTGGAGCTTTTTGAGCTCTGTTTGATTAAGAACTAGACGTCCAAGGTGAATTTTTTTTAATAAAAATGGTTCTATTCCTGTCATCTCCTCAGGAATTACTGTGAAATTTATTGTATCGATTTGTGGTCTACCACCCCAATAATCTTGATTGGCAGACATTGAGAAGGAAACATTGACTTCTAGATGGTCATAAATAAAAGGACCAGTTCCGACTAAAAATTCGGTATTAGGGTTAAGAAATTCATCATCGGGAGTAGACGTAGGGGATAGTATATACGAAGGCCATGCAGACAATAAATTCTTGAATGGAGCGTAGGGTGCGTTTAACACAAACCTTATCGTATAGTCATCTATAACAATCGTTTCATTTATTATGAATCTACCATCTGGAAGTTTCCACAATTCTGGATACGTTAAAGCATCACTTAGTCTATGGACTCTGTCGAAGTTCCATTTGGCTGCAATAGCATTAAACGGAGTATCATCATGAAATTTAACTTTTTGTCTAAGTGGACAAGTAAAGTTTAAACCATCTAGACTCCATATCCCATCTAATGCTAAATTTGGAAGAATATCTGATTCAGGATTAGTTAAATTAACAGCGAATAATCCTTCAGCAGAATTTTCAACAAGGGGTACTGGCCACCAAAGTTCGAGTGGATCAATTTCCCACAAGGGAGCTTCCCCTACACCCCAGATAAGTGTTTGTTCTCCTGGTTTTAGCCTATTAATATACCAAACAACACCTGTGATAATCCCTGCGAGTGATACAATGGCAACTAATCCTCCAACAACAATCGGCTTATGGGTAGGAAGAAATCTCTTCTTTTTAGGTATTTTTTTCTCATTCATTAATAGTCCCCCTTATATAGATGGATTTTAATGATTTGATATTCTTAATTAGATTTCACTTTTTCGTAATATATTATAAATTTGTCAAAGTTATAATTAAAGTTTACTATTAGGATAATTGGATAGAAATACCCCACTTCTAGCATTTGTAAAAATTTTCTTACCTTTAATGAACGCAAACTAAGGATAACAAGGGAAAGCCTGTATAAAAAATATTTAATTGTTCTACAAATAGAATAGTTAAAGATTGATTTAAATACAAACGAATCTTATCAAAATAATTAAAGGTTTATGAATTCATTGTGGGAATAAACCATAATGGCGAACAAAAGAACATTTTTAATTGGTCTATTGATGATTTTTGGATTCGGATTAATTATTATAGTTCCTATTGGTGTTCTTTCTGTAAATCTCTCATCCTATGGCAAAATTAATTATACTAACTTGCCCTTCGAATATACACCAGATATACCTTCTTCAATTGAAAGATTAAATATTGATATTGATAAAGGAGATATCGAGATAAAGTATGTAGAGCCCCCCATTGATAATTATATGAGTATATATGTGAATCTTGAGATGACAGGTCCTGGACTGGCTGGGAAAGACTATTCAGATTTTTTTGATATTAATTGGCAGAATATAAATTCTCCAGTAAATTTTTCTATGAAATTTAGATCAGATATTAACCAAGTAGAAGTACTGTCTTTAATTCAGAATATTACAATAGTTGTTGCTCTTAGAGCTGATATAATTTTTGAGATTAAAACTACTGTAAATGAAGGAAATATTGAATTAAATATCCCCTATGGAGTCTCTGTTAATAATTTAGAAATAAATACAACTAATGGCAACCTTTTTTATGATTTGAATCATTGCATACTACAGGGAAACATCTCAGGGAGCACTAATAATGGAGATATGAAATTTATAGTAAATAACATTCAATGTACACAGAACGTGATCTGGAATCTTACTACTCAAGACGGTAAGATGGATTTACAAGTATACCAATATATAGAAATGGGTGCTAATATAACTGGTTCTGTGTTCGCTGAATTTTTATATGATTTAATTTATAGAGATCAATCTTTTAAAGTTGGTGCATTGTTTAATTTTCCATTGACTCATTGGGAATCAGGGGGACAAATAATAGACGGGTTCGACGATCCTCTCAATCATCCATTGTTTCCAAAAGGATTTCAATTAATATCAATGGATTTTCCAGCTGAAAATAATTTTGAGCTTTTTTTTTATGTACTTGAATATAAAATAAATACCAACAATGTTTATTAATCTATATTCTTTCTCAACGTGAATTTTCTATGGATTAAAATTTTTATAAATCAAAACAGACATTTTTAAAGGGCCAATTCCAAGAATTGGTACTCCAGCCATTGATATTTGAATCATAAATTGCTGCTAAAACTGTAGAGTAAGAAAACGCAATGGGATATACTTCTTCAATAAGATGTTTTTGAATATCATAATATAAATCCTTTCGAGCTATTGGATCAGTTTCTGATAAAGCTTCAGTCATCCACATTTGTGTGAGATGATCATTAACCTGACCTGTATTAAATGCAACCGTTTCATTAGTAAAGAGTGGATTAATAAAAGTGGATGGATCATTATAATCAGCAGCCCACCAACCCCAACAGAGTTCGAACATATTTCTATGATATCCTCCTGTTTCAAACCTTTGTGCGCTATATTTTGTAATGGATATATTATAAGGTTCAACTTTTATTCCAATTTGTTTGAGGTTTTCAATTAATAATGTGATAAAATTTAAGGGGGGAAAAATGGGAGAATTCTTAACATATGTATAATTATATATTGCGAGGGGTGTTCCATTATCTACTAATTTTTCCCATTCATTACCTGCACTAATATTATTATCAGCAGTTAAAGCACCAGCAGTATTATTCCAATTAACATCCTTCAAAGTTTGACGTGCTATTGAAACATCATAAAAAGGTACATTTATCCCTGTAGTATTATAATACAGAATACTTTCGGGAATAGGAGATTTTGCCCTAATTCCTCCAAGAGTTTCGATAAAAGAATAATTCAGAGCGTAAGAAATTGCCTTTCTCATTGTCTTATTTATCAATTCATTATTCATTACAAGATATCGAAGATTTGAGAAAGGCCCAGCTTCTACAATAAACGAGGAATTATTTCTGAATGTTTCAAGTACTTCTTCTTCCCACCCAAAATGCCGAAACATAAGATCGACGTCTCCAGACAATAGTGGGGCACCAGTAGTAAAGTCTGTCGTATTTAATTCGATTAATATGAGTTTATCGATTTTTGGTTTACCATTCCAATAAATTGGGTTTGCCAGCATCGAAATATTTTTTGAAGGCTCGAAGTGCTCAAAGATAAAAGCACCAGTTCCGGTGATATTATCATTTCCAAGATTGAGAAATCGATCTTCTTGTGTAGAAGTTGGGGAGATTATAAAGGAACTATAAGTTGCTAATAAGCTTTCGAAAGGTACAAAAGCTTTGTTCAAAACAAACTTAACAGTGTAATCATCAATCACTTGAGTATCATTAACAATGGGAGTTCCATCTGGAAAAATCCATAAATCTGGATATTCAAGTAGTGAATTATTAAGAAAATAATAAATTCTATCAAAATTCCATTTAACAGCAGAAGCATTAAAAAGTGTTCCATCATGGAATTTAACACCTTTTCTAAGATTGCAAGTTAAATTTAGCGCATCTTGGCTCCATGTACGATTATTAATATATGCAAGACCAGAAATAATGTTTCCGTTCTCATCAATATCAAATAGACCTTCAGCTACTTGGTATAGCATATTTATATCTATAGGATACGCAACTTCAAGTGGATCAAGAGTAAATGGTAAACCAGGATAACCAAAAGTTAAAATTTTAGGTGGTTTATCTGTATCGTAACCACCTAATATAATAATACCAACTATAATTCCCGTTATTGCAAAACCGGCAATTATAGCCCCAATGATAATAGGTTTTTTAATTTCCTTAAATTTAGGAATTTTTTTTTTCGGTTTTTTTTTTTCTGCCACCATTTTAATCATTAAAATGAATTTTTGAATTTTTCAAATTTCTGAAAATTTGAATATTAAATGAGATTTCACAATGTTGTTGTAACAAAGAAATTAATTTCATATATTATTAAATCTTACGATCATACATTTCATAGTGATAGATCAATTATATCATCTTAAACCAAATTCGCAAGTGATTGATTTAAATACAAAAGAGTCTTATCAAATTAATTATAGGCATCTGAAATCAAATTAACAGCAAACAAATATGGCGAAAAAAGGAGCAATAATATTTACTATAATACTGATTAGTAGCTTCGGGTTTATTATCACAGTCCCAATTGGAGTACTCTCAGTTAATCTCTCATCATATGGCATAATCAATTACTCTTATTCTTATCCCTATACTCCAGATAACCGTTCAGCTGTTGAAAAATTAAACCTTAATGTTGAAATTGGGGATATCGAAATAAAATATATAGATCCCCCAGTTGATTATTTTATGAGGATAGAAGTAAATGTTGAGATGGCTGGTTCAGGATTAGCGGGAAAAAGCTATTCAAATTATTTTAATATCAGCGAAGGTGATAAAACAAGCTCACCATATGATTTCTCAATGAGACTATTTTCAAATGTAACTCAATCTGAAGTGGATTCTTTATTAAGGGATGTCTCAATAACAGTAACCCTAAGAAAGGGCGTGATTTTTGATATTTCTACTGCCGTTATGGATGGTAATGTTGATTTAATTGTCCCGTTTAATGTCCATATTAGTAATTTGAATGTTAATATTACCAACGGTGATATATTCTTTGATCTAACAAATTGTATTGTCGAAGGGAACATCACTGGAGTTACAAAGAATGGAAAATTAGTTTTGAAATCTTACAATGTAGAATATACACAGAATAGTATGTGGATTCTTTCTTCGATTAAAAATAAAATCTATATTACTCAACATAAACTTATGGGTGCTAATGTTACTGGTTCTATTATTACAGCAATAGATATTCCAACCATCTTAAATTATAACGATAATTCTCCTGAAATTGGAGCAAAATTTACTCTATACAATTATAAATATGCTACTGTCCTCCTTAATAGGACAATGTATAATTTTGAATTTTATCCGGAACCAGTAGGAATTAATAGATATAGTATTAAATCTGATGATTTTCCTGCAAATAACAATTATATTTTCTCATTGTATCTTGAAGGAATATTATTTTATACCGTCTATAGCACTTAGAAATATATACTTTCTAAGCTGAAAAAAAAAGTAGGTTAAATATAAATTAAGCTTGAATTAAGAGTTTTTAATGATATATAGGTCTTTTAATAGGAATGAGTTGTCTGATCTATAAGCAGAAAGTACATTTCCTACATTTGAATTCCAATATGTATATAGTTTTTCATTGAATAGCATTATATGAGGATATGACTCTTCAATAAGATATCTCTGAACTTCATAATATATTTGCTTTCTTGTAATTGGGTCATGTTCTGTTCTTCCATCTTTTATCATCTGCTGCATATACGGATCATTATACCTATAAGCCTGAAAACATTCAAAATTCGTTATATTGGCAAATTGTGGAGTAATAATATTGTCAGGATCGTCATAATCTCCTAAATATTTGGTTTTAATAAAATCTAAGTTGCCTACAGAAGCATTATCCCAGTATTGATCCACATCCATGTGAGAAACATTGAGTTTCACTCCGATTTGTTTGAGGGTATCATTTAATAAAACGGCTACTTTAGGGAGAAGCATACTATTCCACCCATCTCCAGTATGATATGTTGCGAGAGGTGTTGAACTTTTTGCTTTCAGTTCCCAATCGTTTCCGGGACTAATATCATCATCTACAGTCAATGTTTCTGTTCCGGGCCAATTTGCATCTTTTAAAACTTGTCGTGCCTTAGTGAGGTTAAATTCTGGTATATCAAAGGCTGTCCAGTTCGCATAAAGAGAATTCGAAGGCAGATAAGATTTCAATCTTTCTCCACGAATTTCAGGGAATACCAAATCAAATTCTTCAAATTGACGAGTATAATTAAAAGCGTATGAAATTGCTTTTCTCATTGTACCATTTATTCTTTCGTAATGCATCCAAATATAATTATGCCAGGGAAAATATACCGGTAATACATTAACCTCTGGAGTGTTTCTCATTATTTCAAGCGTTGTTAGATTAAGATTAGACCACCAATCAACTGAATCCGAATAAGAGAGATTTCCAGATCGCATTTCTTCCCATCTTTGGTAGTCATAAAAAAAAGGTTTGAGGATAATTTCCTCAATCTCAGGCTTCCCATGCCAATATCCTTCATTGGCTTTCAAAATTGTATAAGGTACGACACCTACACCAAAATCCTCTGTTATATTGAAAAAATCCAGAGTGAAGGGTCCTGTTCCTACCATTGTTTCATTAACATTACGAATATCAATAAGTCTATCAAAAGGAGTAGAAGTAGGAGATAACATATAAGAGCTTTGATGCATCAATAAAGATTGCAATGGAACATAAGGTTCATTTAACACAAATCGTACCGTATATTCGTCTATTACTATAGTTTTATTGACAATCGGCGTAACACCGTCAGGAAGATGCCACATTACAGGAATCCACCAACTCATATTTGAATAATCATCAGGATTATGATTTAAAAAATAATAAAGTCTATCTATATTCCATTTAACTGCGGTTGCATTAAATACCGTTCCATCATGAAATTTAACTCCCTTTCTTAGGGTACAAGTAAAATTTAAACCGTCATTACTCCATTCTCCCTTTGTTGCAAGATTATTAACAATGGGATTAGTACTATTCCATCTGTCATATTGAAACAATCCTTCAGCAACTTGATCAAACAACAGAAGGGTTTCCCTAGGATGAAGACCTGGAAAGCCAAAATAAAAAGGGTCGAAGGATTGTGGACCTATTTGAAGCCCCATGATAAGTGTGTCTTTTTCCTCTACTCCATTTTCTTGTCTTATATTTAGATAATAAATACCACTAAGAATTCCTGCGATCGCGATGACTGCTATTGTGCTTCCCACAATTATAGGTTTTTTATTCTCTCTAATTCCAGCTCGTTTTTTTTTAGGTATAACTGTTTCACTCATTATTCTTACCTGGTTTAATTTTTAAAAATGAAATTAAACTTTTCACTCGATTTCTTAATTGGTTATAACTTTAAAATTGAATTCATTTATTATTAAATATTACTATTATGTAAAGAGGTTTCCAAATTTCGTATAAATTTAAACAGCTAATCTATATAGTCTTCTCTTTATTTTTTAAGATTAAAATATTTTACAAAAGTTAATTATCGGTCAATAATTACATAGCTTAAATTCTAAAACATTAAGTTATGAATACATTATGAAAGACACTGAAAATGATGAAAAGCTAAAATCTGAGAGCTCGGAGAATCGAGAAAAAAAAAAGAAAAAGTCAGCTAGAGCACAAAGAAAAACTCAAGGCCAAATTATTCAAGAGGCACTTGGTTTAGGTCCAACAGACATTCAAGATGTTGAGAAAAAACTATTCATTGTACGTTTTATAGACTATTTTTCTGAAGAAACTCTTGATTTCATATTTAAGGATAGCACTTTAAATCAATACACAAAACAAATTAAAGCTAGTATCGATGATTTTAGTAAAGGAAGAGAGGAGGATAGAATTTTAAAACAAAGTTTCGAATCAAAAGGAATAATTGATATTGTAAATAGGCTAAAACAGAAAGCAGAGGAGCTTGCTCTTAGTAAGGGTATAAAAAGTTCAATGGATAAACGATTGAGAAAATTAACTTTAATTATAACACTCCCATTATTCGCTGTTATTTTTGGTTTAGCTTTTATCCCTAATTTACCTATTTTCGTTCTCTTTCCGGTTCTATGTGTATTTTGTTTGATACCTCAATTAATTAGAAGTAATGTCGTTAAGAAATGGTTTGCTTTTAAAGAGCAAAATAAACATGAAATCTATACAAGAAATCGAGAAGATATAATGATTTTAAAGAATTTCGCAGGTGAATTATTAGCTAATATTCGATCGAGGTTAATTGAATTAAAAGTTCCTCTTCAATTGATAAAATTTGTTCTTCATAGTAGAGATTATGAGAATCTCACCTTAATAAATCAAAAAAATATAAGAGGAGCTATGCAATATTTTTATACATTTGATTATCCTGCGGATGTAGAGCCATTTCCAATACCTGAGTCGCTTCAACAATATCAGGGACCTTTAGTACCTGAAAAAAAGAAGGAAGAGAAGGTGGAGAGAAATTTTATTGTCCTTTCAGAAATGAAAGGTAGAAATGGAGTTATTAATTACTTTGTACCAACACTCAAAGATAATTTAGCTGATAAAATTAACGAAATGTTGAATAATTCTGATTTTAGTAAAGCTTCAAAAGATTTCAAAGAAATTATACCCGATTATTCAGAAAAGATGGCTATTTATTGTATATGCGGAGATATTGCGGAAATAAATACCGTTCAGGTTTGTAATTGGAAAGATCAATTTAAATTTTACTTATTTGAAGGAAAGGAATGTAATTGTGGAGAAGCTGTCTATGCACTTTCATTAATGGATGAATCTGATGAAGTTCCCGAAGAACTCAGTGAGATTTTTTTAAAATAGTTTTTTATTTCCTTTTTATTTTTGAATGCCAATTATAAAGGATTTTATATCCCCTTACTGCTCGTTCAATTTCATTTTCAAAAGTGGGAATTTTTAATTCTGAGGCCGTTTTAATAACTCTTTTAGCCCCATCACGTTCAGCCTGAATTAATACGGTAATAAGTGGTTTATCTGGAAATAATTTTTTAATTTTAGCAAAGATGTTGAAGTCAAATTCAATTTCAATGAAAAATTCTAATGCCAGAATTAATCCGTCAACAGCTTCATCCTTTAGTAAAGCTTTAGAGGACGTATTATATATTTCACATATTTTTGTACCTACAAACTTTTCAGGAGGCCAATAATCAACAGGATTACCTAATTTACATGTTGAGCCTCCTACTTTATTTAGAATGATTTCTTTGTGTTCTTGACTCACTCTAGCAAGTGATAAACCTTGTTTTCTCATTTCTTTAACGATTAAATAAATCGCACCAGAGCTTGGCCCAATTATCCCTAGGTTAACACCTTTCGGTTCTGGACACCAAAGAAATATCTTTGCTAGATCAAAAAGTTCAATATAGTTTGAAACAGCAATTCCACCAGCTTCAACTAACTCCACTTCTTTTGATTCATCTTTTCCTACGTAAAAAAATAGAATTGGTTTTAATGGTGCAATAACTTCTACAGCTTTAATAATTTCTTCTGTGATTTCTCTTAGAAAAAGAGAAATTATCTTCGTTTTTTCATCTTCCTTGAAATATTCTAAAACGTCAGCATCATTGATATCAAATCCATATCCTAAATGAATCACTTTAGATATGGGCAAATCTTGAGATGGTGCCCACCAACCCATAGCTCCAGCTAACCCTCCTGATTGAGCAATAAAACTAATGCCTTCTTTTATTTTTCGATGTTTTTGCATAAGATATTGTCTTACAGGTATTATTGAAGTAGTGAAATTATTATTAAAATTAATAATACCTATCATTGAAGGCCCCATATAAGAGACACCGTATTTTTCACTGATTGCATTCAAATTGGCTATTAAGATTGGATCTTCAGTTTCAATTCTTAACTCGGATTCAATTGCAATATTTTTTACTCCGAATTTCGCTACTTTTTCGAAAATTTCTTCAAGCTGTTTACCTAAAACGATAACAGCTAGTTCTGGGATTTCGGGTAACTCATTTAGAGAATGATATGATTTAATTCCTAATATTTCATCAGCATTAGGATTTAGAATATATAAATTTCCTCTGTAAAAAATTTCTAAAAGGTTCTTTAAAATGGTGTAACTAAAAGTATAGGCTTTCCTTGACACACCAACTATTAAAATACTTTTGGGGTTAAAGAACGGTTCGAGATCTTTCAAAATATATATTCAATTGATTTTAAAAATTAAACAATTATGGGATACTAATAATTTATAATATTTTATAATTTAACTAGATTTATTTAGGTAATTCACATAATCTATAAATAATATTTCCAAACCTTCTTTAAAATGTCTGTTATTTTAGGTCTTATATTTGGAATTATCAATACTTTGACGTTGCATCTTGCTAAGGGCATGGAACGTCATGGTATTGAAATCTTTTCAAGAAAGAAGTCATTAAAAGAAAAAGGGAAAAAACCTTTGATCTATATTATAGGTTTTGCATTGAATAACACAATTCCTATTTGGCAGATACTGGGAACCACCTTTGCTTCAGCAGCAGTATTTTCGAGTGTTTTTGGACTAGGGTTGATATTATTGATGTTTTATTCACGTTTTATCTTACATGAGGAGATTAATAATTATGAGTTAATAGGAGCCATATTAATTACTATTGGAACAACTATGGTTGGATTTTTTTATATTTTGGAACCAGAGGTCACAGGAACGATTAATTATGGAAACTTTTTTATAATTATTCTTGTAATGATTATATTTTTTTCTATACTTATTGGATTTTCTTGGAAGACTAAGATTGCCGTAGCTTTTATTTTTGGTGCTGTTGCTGGAACAATGGGAGGTACCGATAATGTCTTAAAAAGAATCGGGCTAACCTCAAGTAATTTTATTGAAACTCTTGCAGGAGTATTTAGATTAGAAATAGATAGCTTTATATTTTTGTTTAGTTTTCTAGCAGGGTTTATTGCGTTAATATTAACTCAAATAGGGTTTGCTAAGGGCGCTGATGCTTCGAAATTAGTCCCAATGTACAATTCCTTGTATATTGCAGGCCCAGTCTTTTTTGAATTATTAATTATACAAGGAGCAACAATTTCAATTGGTATTATTTTTTCGATAATTATTATAATTATAGGTGTTTTTATGATGAATATTTTCAAAAAACCTAAACAGAATATTAATATTAAGGAAATGCAAAAGAAGGCTTGATATTTAATATAGAACTTTTAGTGAATAAAGTAATTTTAAGATTTAAAAATGATATAAATTAAGTTTCAGCTAATTCTAATTCATAAAGAGGTATTTCTCTTCTCTTTTTATCATCATATAATGGTAATCCTGATTGTTTTAATAATTCAGGTGTCTTATATCTCAGAATTACAATCTGACAAGAACTAGCTACTTTCATTGATGCTACTCTTAATCTGTCTCTTACTAACGGAAGGTTTCTTAAATGTGTGCCTACGTCTACAATAACTTGTCCTGCTCTGATTCGAGCACATACTCCTGTAGATCTTCCAAAGGAGTTTCTCATCCCGGATTGAACTCGATCTGCACCTGCAAATGCTAACATACGATTCTCTCTAATTTTGTGAAATGGTTTTGGTCTTACTCGAAGGCGGAAATTTTGTCTTCCGAGTTTCCTCTGGAGAACTCCGTTTATAGTAATTCTTATTGCTTCTAAAGTGTTTGAAGAAATTTGGATTTGGGAGTTTACTTTTAATCCCACAACAAGAGGCCAATCTTCCCATGCAACATCTTTGTTACCCCCCCAGAACCTAACAATCTTGCTTTGAGCGCCACCACGTGCATATTCACGTCTACGATTTGAAGATCTCTTGTATTGATAAGGTCTACGAGTCCATTTGCTATAACAATGCCAAGGACGTTTATGTGCCATAATATTTCACTTCTACTGTTATATTCTATTGGAAATAGAATTTACCTATCTATAATAAAATTTGTTATTTCTAATAAGTTTTTTTAAATTTAAAGCATCTAAGAAAGTTTAAAGATAATTTGGTTCTCGATTTTTAAAAAAGAAAATAAAAAAAAATATTATTTTTTAGAGAATTCGTTAGGATCTCCACCAGATTCAAGATATTCTGCGTATTTTTTCAGACTTTTAAGGAGCATTTCTCCAGCAATTCCTAACACGGGTTCTTGACTTGCATCATCAAATTCTGCCCAGATTGTAGCTTCGACAACATCTCCCTTTGGCTTTAAGCTATATCCTAAACTTGTCATAGGGCTTCCTTCTTGAGTTGCTGAAAGATGCTCAGGTGGAACTGTTTCTACCCTTTGAGAAGTTACATCTCCAACATTTGTTTTAAAAAAATAATTACCCTCACCAAGTTTAGAGACTTCATTTACAACAATATTCCATCTAGCATAATCGTCATCATTATCAATAATTTGCCATATTTTATCCTGAGATGCTGAAATATCTACTGTTCTTTCTACTTTTGGCATAATTATACACTATTTGAATTTCTTAATTTAATGTAAAAAGAGATTGTTTTAGGTTATTAATAAAACTTTTGATTCAAATTTCATTTTAATAATTCCAATAATTTAAATCCTTATCATTGAAATTATATTAAATAATTCTTATCGAAAATGGATCATTAGAATTTTTGTTAAAAAAGAATTAAGAAGAAAATAACTATTATTTTTTAACATCACTTCCACAACTCGGACAGAATCGGCCTTCTGGGTTTTCCAATTTCACACCACATACGGGACAGAATTTAGCAATATGAGTTTGTGCAGTTGGGAAGGTGTGAGATAATTCTTCATTTATAGGCGCTCTGTATATATTTTCATACGATTCTTTTTTATCAACTGGTTTAATATCTACCTCTTGTTCACCTGTAATTCTACTAACAATAAAGCTTAAGATTGATGTTCCTCCTCCTATAAATGGAGCGATGGATGCAAAACTAGGAATTCTACCCTGCCAAAAACTAGTCGGATATCCATCATTTATTATTCTGTAAATAAAATAAGCTAATTGTGATCCCCCAATATAATAAATCGTCCCTCCAATAAGAATAATTCCAAGAATTATCCAGGATACTGGTGCTTTTTTTCTTCTATGGGAAAAAGCAGAGATAAATAAGATAATTGTACATATTGCTAGTAATACTGTTGAAATAATACCCACAATCATGAGACCTGGGATATGAGTGAATCCTACAGAAGGTCCATATCCTCCACCAATAATTACATAAAAACCATCCATAAACTGAAGTACAAAGTTAATTCCAGATGGAAAAACTAAAGATGGTGTAAAAAGACTAATTGCTGTAAGTATTGCTCCTATAAAAGGGAAAAACCATATGTAATCTCTAATTCCAGTCATTATTTTCAACTTTTAATTAATTTTGAATATAGATATAAATACTAAAATTTAAAATTATGGTTGATTATTTTCTTTTTTATTTAATTCTTTACTTGACATAAAAAATATGTAGAAGTATTTTGAAATAAAATTTTTTGGAATTCTTTTTATTTTAAATAATACCTAAAATTAAATAAGCTCCAGATTTAAATTCCATAAAGATAACTAAAACACTCTAAATTAATAAAAGAATAAAATATTATCGAATTCTTTTTTCAGGTCTTATGATTAACTCTAAAACCATATTAGAAAAGAAAACTGAATTGTTATGTAAAGGACTATATTTAGATAGTGAATTAATCCCTCAATATAAAGAACAAGGTATTGAAATTGATTTCGGACGAAAAGGTGGTGCAGGACCTTCCGGAGGGAGATACTTTCTATTAGAAGACGAGCATACTTTAGTAAATATAGCACTTTGGAACAATCGCAATAAAACTGAACTATATTTAAAAGAGAATGAAAATAGCTACTTCGAAATTTATAATAATAAGAATAAAACCAGGTTTGGAAAGGTAAAATTAATTCAAAATCCACAATTCTACAGCCCTGAATATAAAACTTCAGACGGAATTCCAATGAAAAAAGTAGCTCTAGTTCATGGAATAGATTGTCTAGCAAGTACAATATATCAAAAATGTATATATTGGGCTTGTGGAGAAGCATGTACTTTTTGTGGTATCGAAGTAAGTTTACAAAATAATGCAACAATAGAAGAAAAAACTGCTGAGCAGATGTCAGAAGTCATTATTGCAGCTAAAAAAGAAGGAAGATGTAAGCATATGACTTTAACTAGTGGGACTGAGGATACTATAGACAAAGGAGCAAATAGATATATTGAATTATTAAAAGGAGTAAAAACAAACCATCCTGATCTACCCATTCACGTTCAAATTGAAGCTTTAGAAGATTTAGAATATATTAATAAATTAAAAGAAGCTGGAGCTGAAACAATAGGTATTCATATAGAAATTCTTGATGAATCTTTAAGAAAAGCTATTACACCTGGTAAGTTCAGTCTTTCCTATGAATTATATGAAAAAAATTGGAAACGCGCAATTGACATATTTGGAAAAAATCAAGTTAGTAGTTACATTTTAACCGGATTTGGAGAATCAGAATCAAATTTTATTAAAGATGTAGAAAAAGTTATTTCAATTGGAGTGATTCCATACATTACTCCCGTGAGATCTATCCCCGGAAAAAAAGATCTACCAATTACAAACTATCTTGACTTGTTAGACATATATAAAGAAAGTGGAAAACTGATGAGAGAATATGGACTTAATCCATTACAAAATAAAGCGGGTTGCGTAAGGTGTGGAGGATGTTCAGCAATAAAAGAAGCTTATATTGAAGCATAGAATTATTAAATTAGATTAATTTTAAAAAAAAATTTAAAATTCTTAGCAAAAAAATTATTCAATAAATTAATTTGGAAAAATTAAAATAATTAAAAGAAAATTAATTAAAAATTTTTATACCTATCTTAATCCCTTAAATGTGATCCACATTCACCGCAAAATTTAGCTGCTCGATCTAATTTTGCTCCACATATTGGGCAGAAATTAAAGTCATTTCTTTCTCCTTGAATATTTTCTAGATCTGGTCTGTTAGTGTGAGCCACAATCGTTTGATAAACAGGAACAGTAGTTGACTGATAAGCAGGTGTAGTAGCTGTTTGAAGTACGTGAGAACTAGTTGATTTATATTCAGGAGTTGGAATTATTTCAATTTCTTTCTTTGGAACCAATTTATTGAAAGATGCTAATTTGAAATAACCAGCTACATGGAATAACCATCCAATTATTATAGGGATAAATAGAAATCCAAGTGCCCATAAAAAAGTTCCAGACTTTAAGTTATCTGCACCTTCAACTACATTTTGAGCTATTTTAGTCGGAAAAGATTCCTTATTTTGTTGAAGAAAATTCTTTAAGTTTTCCCAAGCTTGCATTTCAATGCTACTAGCTATAATCATTATTACAAATCCAACAATAATAACTACTAGTGGAGGAATAAAAATCAGCATTCTTGGAAAAATATGAAAGAAACGACGTAGCATTATTGACCCCGCTATCATTGCACCCCCAACATTGATGACTATTAAACCAATTAATTTAATTATATTCCCCGCTATAGCTTTTGAACAAAAAACTTCGAGATTTGGATTATTAAGTTGAGATTTTATAATTTTAATCTCATTTATTGCTAAATTTATAAAGATGAATTGAAGTACAATAACTCCAAATGCAACATACGGAATAAATATAAAAAGCCATAAAATTGCTACAGCAAGAATATATCTCCCAAAATTGTTCCATCTCAATTCTAAACTTTGATTTGACATATTTTAAAACTCTTAAACATAAGTATTTTTTTCTACGTAAATAACGATTTGGGATTTAATATAATTATGGGAGTCCAATTCTTAATTATATCAACCTTTCACGTATTCAAATTTCGACTTAAATAATAAAAGTGTGTATGATTAATTTCAAAATACTAAAAGAATTCATCAGAATGAGACAATAATAAAGGAAAAAATTCAATAAGTGATATTTTTGTTAAACGCATTAAACTCTGACACCTTTTTACAATAAATTTAAATATTTCCTCATACTCTAATAAAAATTACCAAATTAAAAATTAGATTAGAAAAACTGAAGATATAAATATGACAGAAATTGTGTTTACTATTGTATTTCCTATAATACTACTCATATGTCTTGTAATTATTTTTCTTAGTGGAATCTCTAAAGAGAAAGTCAACCAAGAATTTATGAGTTGCGATGAATTTATAAGAGATTGGCTAAAGGATCATGGACAAGCACACAAATTAGAGAAACAATTTGCACAAATGAAAAAGGATCCTTCAGGAAAACTTTATATGCCTATTACATACAAAGGTGCTAAAATCTTTATAAGAATGGGTTTAACTCCAAATAAAGTATCGTTTATGAATTTGATTTTATCATTTCTTATTTTTTATGGAGTGATTATGGTGGGAAAAGGCCATACATTAGGATTATTCACTCAACAACCCTTATATGGTGCGTGGTTTTTTGCTCTTGCACTTTTGGTTCTTTTTACGGGAATAATTGATGGAATTGACGGAGCGATAGCGAGATTATTAAATCTTAAGTCTAAAAGTGGTGCTTGGTTAGATAATGTGATTGACCGCGTTAGTGATACTTTAATGTTAGTATGCCTTATTCCTACGAGTCTTTCAGTCTTGTCTATAAATGGATTAGATTTTAAATGGATGGTTTGGACTAATATTTTCCTAATATTCATATATGAGTATATGAGAGCTAGACACGAAGGATTAGGTTTACAAGAAACTAAACCATTTATTGGTGAAAGAATAACGCGAGTATTAGTTATTACTACATTCTACGTAATGTATGGTGTTTCAAGTCTCACTGTGTTAATAACAAATTTGATCAATCCCGCAGCTACCTCGATCTGGACAGCGACCCACACATGGGTTGTTAATTGGACCATGATAATTTATCAAATCAGTTTATTAGTAATTATGGTACTTTCAGTGATTCTATTTGGAAAATACATCTGGAAAAACCTAAAAAAAATGGATAATTTATAAAAAACAAAAAAGGTATGTTAAGAAAAATGAAACTTTATAGATATTTCCTCTATGGAGCTATTATTATAATTTTTTTTGTATTAATCCACATCTTTTTTCCACCCTTTTGGCCATCAAAAGTTAAAGAAGCAATTGATACCTTTTTAACAGCACCTTTAGAATATTGGTGGTTCATATTTCCATTTATTGGATTAATAATGCTGGCAGGATTTATCATTTTTTATGGAATACATTTCTTTGCTTCATTTGGGAGAGGATATAAAACAAAAACTCCATTTTATGCAAAAATAAGTATACTAATAGCTTCAAAAAACGAAGAAATATTATTAGAACGAACAATAAAATCGATAGCTAATTCAGATTACCCAAAAGAAAATATCCAAATAATTATAATAACAAGCGGTTCAACAGAAAAGACAAAAGATTATTGTAAAAACTTTATAAATAATTATAAAGACCTGGATATTAAATTACTTTCAGAAGATTTACCTAAAAAAGGAAAACCTGCAGCACTTAATTATGGTTTGGATCATGTAAAAAACGATATTGTAGTACTTTATGATTCAGGTTGTATATTAGAACCCCATACTCTAAGAAATTTGATTTCACCATTTCAAAAAGAAAAGAATAATGCTGTAATTGGCCCTGTTTTAGTCAAGAATTGGAAAGAAAATGAATTGACACGAGGAATCTTCTTAGATTATGGTATAGTTTCAGGTGGTGGATTACTTTTTGAAGTTAAAAATAGACTGGGTTCATCAGCCTATTCATTCGGCAGAAATTTTGCGGTGAGAACAAAATATCTTAGAAAGTATGGTGGTTTTAATGAAGATTCAATGACAGAAGACCTTTATCTATCTGTGCTTCTAAATCTAGATGGAGTCGATATTCGATTTTCGCCTAAAGCAAAAATATATGAATATGTACCAAATAATTGGGAAATTTTAGTCAAACAACGTACAAGATGGCTTGCGGGATTTATTGGTGATATGCCCCAATTAATGGCAATGGAAAGCGAATATAAAAATGGAAAATCTTTAATTATTGCAAGAAACATGACAATGATGGTTATTGCAAACATGGATACATGGATTCCTATTATTCTTGGTTTTACGATACTCTATGCTTTAATTGGAGAATTTTATATGCTAATCTGGAATATTTCGTGTCTCTTCTTTCAATTTGGGTTTTTATTCAATGTTATAAGAAAGTATTGTGATAAACATTATAGTCTTTTATTACTTTTTCCAATTAGTGGCTATATTCATCTTTTTATGTTTTTACGGCAATTTAAACTTCCTAAAGAAATAAGTTGGGAAAAAACTCCAATGTTGTTAGAAAGAGAAGAAGCTGAAGTATTAGCTTTATCTAAAGTATAACTAAATTTTTATTAATTATTGTTTCTTTATTTAATATGTAATCCCTTTTGTATTAGATTCAATTTATATGATCATATTGAGAAAAACCCTATGTATTGTAAGAATTGTGGGCAAAAATTAGAATTTGAAAATCAACGGTTTTGTCAGTATTGCGGGAATAAAGTTCAAAGAGCATATGGACCATCTCAATTGGAGACTACTGGAGATCGAAATGATTCAATACCTATTTCACCTCCCGTGTATCAAATTATAGGACAAAAATCAAAAATGAAAGGAAGTGCTGGTTCCTATTCAAAGAAATCTTTAGGATTTGGAATAGTCTCAATTGTCATTTTGTCAATCACATTTGATATTGGATCCACAGCAGTTTTAGATCCTATTTTTTCTTATATTTTCCTATTGAGAAGAGTTTTTATTGGGCTTATAATAGCACATGTGATAGGAATAATGTTTGGAATTGCTTCTAGAATATTCTATAGAAAAGCAGAAGAAATGGAATCTTTAAGTTCTATTCTTAAAGCTGGAAAAATAATAGGACTTATCGGGATAACATTTAATACAATACTTCTGTTAATAGCCACTTTAATGGCAGGAATAACTGCGTTGTAATAACTCTTGGTTTAAGGGGATTAAGTTATTTTTTTTTAATACCAATCATGGTATATTTTCCTTTCTAATATTATGTGTGTTTGAGGTTGATGTTATGAGCATAGGTAAAGTAATTAAAGAAAATAAAAAATTTAAATAACGAATCGAAGTTTGGGATAAATATTTTGTTCCATAATTATTACAACTAAATAACCTATTAAATAATGATTTGGTCTGTTTGAAAACTTCGACTAGCTCTGGAAAAGATTTATATCTTAGAATCATCTCAAATAGTTCTGGAGATTCATAAGCAGGCGCACCGGGGAATACAAAATATGGTTCATTCATTATGGTAATTGGCATTAGTTTTGATTTACCATATTTTATTAAACTCTTGATCGCGAACATGAAATCTTTTATAACATCTAGGCGAGTTTGGAATGGAAAACCAACTGTCATCCAAATTCTTAACGTTATTTGGTACAAAATCGCATTCTTTATTAAATCTCTTATTAGATGTGCGGGAAAATAGAATGTAGGATCGCAAATTTGAGCAATTTTTTGATGAACGTTCAAAGACATTATTCTAGGAGAAATACTTACTGATGAATACGTAAGATTAAAAGTTTTATAAAATAAATCCCACATTTCTTTAGGAAACGGTAATCGCCATATTTCTAAATCTCCTCCAATATCAAATTTTTCCTGTTGAATCAACCTAAATAATCTTTTCCAATATGTTAAATTTGATGGATATGTACCATGTCCGAAAAAGATACTTGGAATTTTATATTTGTCCGAGATATTAGTGATATCTTCTATTACTTTTTCTGGACTTCTAAGGATAACTTTCTTTCTTTCTGTGAAACATTGTTGAGCCTTTTGACCCCCTCCACAAAATGGACAATTAAATGGACAGCCTCTCCCAATTGGAAGATTAAAAGAGATACCCATAATTTTTCTACTATATTCAAAATATTGTTTTGCATTTTTTAGAAAGGATACGTTGGTAAAATTAAGTTCATCTAAAGAATTGGCAACATAAGATATAGGATTTATTTTAATATGACCGGAAGAATTACGGTAAGATAAATTAGGAACCATATCAAATGAAGTATTTTTACTTAGATTTTCAGCATATCTTAAAAAGGGAATTTCGCCTTCGCCTCTTATAACACCATCAATTATATTGTAATTCTTTAAGATTTCATTGTGGTAATAAGATGCACTAAACCCACCAAATAATACTTTAGCATTAGGATTTACATCCTTAACGATCTTAGCAACTTCTATAGCACCATTTGCATTGTGAATCCAATGAAGATCTATTCCACAAATTTTGAAATTTATGTGTTTTAACTCCTCAATTAAACTCCAATTACGGTTTAAATATTGTTCTAAAGGATAATTTATTATCCTGACTCCAAAACCCTTTCTTTCAAGGATATCAGCAATCGCAAAAAGACCCATTGGAATAAAAATAAAGGTTCCTCGAACTAATTTAGCATGTTTTCGATAATCAGGTTCTAACAATCTTGGTGGATGTATAAATATTATATCATAATTTTTCAAAAGAACCACCAGATTTTTAATGATAAATAATTCTTTAATGATTTGAAGCTTTGTGAATTAATAAATCAAATTATAACAATATTAATTAAAGATTTTTTGGTTTTATAGTATATAATGTGAAAAAAGAAAAAAAAATTCATCATCTTGCCTTAATTTTTGTCCAAATATACCCATGACCATCAAAAAGAATAAAAATTGCTATTATACTAATAATAAGGCAGAAAATGAAAAGATCTAAATCGGTAGGGACATGACCAAATAATAGTTCTAAATTTATAACAAAATTACTCATCCAAGGCCATGTACCAGGAAGCGATTGTCCATTTAAAATGAAATAAAAGAAATCTTCAAGTGTACTGTATTGTAATAATGTACCTGCTATAAAAATATTCCAACTTTGTCTTTTAGAACCGCCTCCCAATTTCCAACCAACTGCAATAATTAGAAAGAAAAATGTCATCAGTAAACCCCAGAATGCTAAATAGTACATCGTCTTATCTGCTGAACCATATGCAATTAGTTGAGCCCAAACCTCACCTATTGTGATCTGAACTAAAATACCTATTGGGATAATAATTGTTAAAAAAAGAATGGCTAATAATAAGATTCGGTTTTTTATCTCCTTTGGTTGAAGAAAAAAAGCCGGAATTAAACCAAATAGTGCTAATTGTAAGTATAATAAAAATCCAGGTGGATTACCTAGAATTACATAAAATATAATTGGTATTCCATTAGCAATTAGAAACAGAATAATTGCAATTATTAGCCATTTCTTATCTGAATCTCTTCTTTCGATGTCTTTATTACCAGCTAGATACATAAAACAGATAGGGAGAATAAATCCTAAACTGAGTAGAATAATTAGCCAAGTAAGTTGTACACCGAGTCCTATATTAAAATGTTCAGCAGCCCAGTCCAATTCGGCAGTTATTAATATTACACCAATAAAAATCGCAAGAATGATCAAATATTTCATCCAAAGCTTGAGATTATTTTCTGTTATATTAATTCACTTCTAATTTTTTTTTTTAATATTAATGCAAATTTTCATTAGATTAATACAATAGGATTTAAGAATTTTGATAATTCTTATTTACTAATTTCTTTTCTTCATCAGTTAACTCCCTTTCAACTTTAGCGGGAGAACCAAAAGCAATAGAATATGGAGGTATATCGTCACTAACTAGTGAATTAGCCCCAATAATCGACCCCTCACCTATTGTTACTCCGGGTAATATAACCGAATAAGCTCCAATTCTCGCATTTTTACAAACTTTTATAGGTCCAAAACTAAATGTACCATGTTGGATATTCATTGCATTATGAGTTAATAATTTTACTCCAATTCCACATCCGCTACCATCTTCAAATTCGATTAGCTCAGGTAGAAGAGGATCTGGTATTGCTTTTTGAGAAATATGGCAATTTTCCCCTATTTTCATCCCAGTTAATCGAAATAATATGTTTCTAGCCCGCGGCCATCCAGTTAAATATGTAGTAATTAACGATATTACGTGATTAAAAGCCCCTCTAACAAACCATGAAACTGAAAATCCTTTAGTCTGGAGATACTTGGCAATAATTAACATTGGGACAGGAGTGAAAATATGTTCTTCAGTGTTAATAATTATATTGGTTATTTTTCCCTTCACTTCGATTTCAAAACCAGGTCTATTATGCCTCCATACTTTTCTAGCCTTTATTAAATCCTTAAAAAATATGAGAAAATCAGTATTAACTAAAAATAGGAATAAACCTAATGCAAATATAATAGGTAAAAAGAGCATTAATAGCATTAACCTTGTGTTAAGAGTTATATCTTGATTAAATAATATACTAGCGTATGCGTAGTGACTGACAAAAAAAGTAACTAACACAAATCCTAATAAACTAAAAATATAGATTATTGACCCTGTCATATGTTTTACTTTTGCTAAATTATATCCAAAAACATAGAAAAGAAGTAGTAGTGTATAACAAATAAAGACTATAGAATAGATAAATATGGTATAATCATAAAAGAAAAACAATAACCAAGGTCTTATAAATTGATATACAGAATCCACCAATGGAATTGGTAAAAAGAGACGGTTAATAATTATTACAATAATAACAAATGCGCTTAAACATAAGAAAAAAAATGAAATTACAAACCCCTTTGCTAAAAATTTCATCTTAGTGGAGTCCTTCTTAGACATTGTCTTATCTTATTATCAATTAATTATATAATAAATCTAATACTTGTATAGAATAATAAAATAACATCTACTAATAAATTATAGATTTTCTGTTTACAATTTAACCTACTATAAAAGACATGATTCGTAATCCAAAGATTTCAGTTATTATCCCGACGTACAATGAGGAAAATCACATAAAAGAAACATTAATTGCTGTTAAAAAGCAAATTTGTAACTTTTCATATGAAATTATTGTAGCAGATGGGCAAAGTGTCGATAAGACCGTTTCTATTGCTAAAAAATATGCAAAAGTGTATATTTCGCCAAAAAAAGGGAAATCACACCAGATAAATTTCGCTGTACCTAAAACTTATGGTAGTATCCTAGTTTTTTTAGATGCTGATACGTTAATAGATCCCTATTTCTTACAGAAAGTCTACAATATATTTAAAAAAAAAAAAAATTTATTTGCTTGCAGTGCAAGAGTCAAGTACCATGATGGGAGAGTTATTTCATTTGGTTTAGGTTCTTGGAGATTTACTCTCACAAAATATTTCTTTCTTAACATAAGTATGCATATATATTATTTTTTCAAATCCTTATTGGGATATCCGGAACTTATAGGATGCAATATAATTATTAGAAGAAATATATTTTTTAAAGCTGGTGGATTTAAACAATTGCCTCCCGACTTGATAGGAATGGATAAGGTTTTTTCAGATTCTTTAATATATTTAAGTAGAAAACTGAAGACTGGTAAAATTAGAACTCTTAACTTTGTTTCAGTATTAACTAGTGGCAGATCTTTAAATGCAAGTCGTAGTTTAGGACGGATTACTCAATATCGAATAAAAAAAGATTTTTTCCATAATCTAGCTAAAGATCTCAGTTGGAGGGAGCAAAAGTAACCTAAATAAAATTACTTAAGAATTTAATAATGTTTTAATTTCAGAATATCTTTCTTTAGGACTAAATTTCTTCCAATTTTCGATTAAGGGCATCATATTCATTGCTAAATTAATAGCTTGTCCCATTTCTAAATATTTATATAATCCTAAACGACCAACAGGAATAATCTTATCAGACTTGCATGCCTCAATTAAATACTTATCAAATGACTTTAGATTTCTCTTAGTATATATTGGATACAATGGTAAATTATTATCATTATGAGCTACTGGTTCTTGATATTGAATCCATGAATTATCATTTTTTTGTTTATACATAACATTGAAGTTTACCTTTCGAATATATCTTTTATGTTGGGGGAGATTAATTGATCCATAATTTAGGTTCTCCCAATTTTCATTCTCTTTATATTCAAATAATAGGGACCTGAATTGTAAATTTCCAAACTTAAATTTAAATAATTCATCTATTCTACCAGAGTATAAAATAAGGTCATATGAAGACTCATCATACCTACTAATACGTAATTGTATTGGGATATCTTGTATCATATTTCTAAGGAATTCAGTGTATCCTCTAATGGGTAATCCTTGGAAATAATCATCAAACATTTGAGTATTGTGTTCTTTCATTTCGATTCGATTTCTGATATATTCAGTTGTCAACTTTGCAGGTTCTAATCCCCACATTTTTTTGGAATAATTATATATAAACAATTTATATAAAGTATTTCCAAATTGTGAAATTGCATATGTTTCAAAATTTGTTAAATCCGGAATATCAGGTCGTTCATCAATTTCCTTTAGAATTTGTTTGCCATTTTCCATCTGAAGTATTGTATCTTTACTAAGAGGAAAAGGTCGCAATATACCATTTATAATAATACCTTTTCTATGAAAATAATCATTAAATTCTGAAAATTGAAGAACAAATTCTCTAATACGAGGATCATTAGTGTGAAATGCATGACCTCCAAAAGGTTCATATAATATACCATTAGTGGAGGTTGTTGTATAACATAACCCTCCAATATAATTCTGCTTCTCCTTTATTGAAACCAGATAATTTTTATCTTTCATTAAACGTGCTAATGTACAGCCAGTTAATCCTGCACCTATTACTAAAACTCGCATCTTATTCTAGTTCATCAAAGTTTCATTTTCTGCATTTTACATTTTAAGTGCATCTAAAGTAAATAAAGAACTGCAACCTTTCCCTATTGAAGGGGTTAATCGTCCCAAAACTCTAAAAGTAGCTCCCTCTCGACCACATTCAGGGCATCTCTCCCAATTTTCAACTTGAACGACGTCATCTAGTAAAACTGCTACTCCCGCATAACTGCTCACACCATAAGGGGTTATTAATTCCAAAATTCCTGGTTTACCTATATCTTTAATAGGTTCTGCTGTTTCAATATCTCGAACAACAATTCGACCTTGATTATTATTTATATGGAGTATAAAATCATTATATTTTTTCGACCAATGTCCTCCACATGCCATTGGACTTTCAGTGGCAGCAAAATTATCACAAAATTTATCTACAGTAATATTGAACATATCACACATCTGTTCAATGAATTCTGGTTTTTTTACACGATGTCCTAATTTTACGCGCCCTTTTGTACCATCCCAACCGCCACCGCCTGTGATAATATAAAAATTTTCACTCAAATCAAAGGTTTTCTTCTCTTTTTGGTAATAGTCCTTTAATACTTTATGCATCCATAGTGGAGAATTAGCCATAATTGTTGGAATTTTATTTTTCTCGACTCTGCTTAGTTCAGACTTTAATAATTTTCCATTAATCCCAATTACAGCACGAGCTTTTAATGAAGTAATCATTTCTCTTATAGTTTTCCCTAGAAAGAATTGTAATAAAAAATTTACATGCTTTCCTTCCCAAATATCGACTATACTCTTATATAGAAGATAAGCATTCTTGCCATAGAAAGTATGTCTAATCTTATTAATAATTCTCATATCTGGAGCAAACAATATTAAATTATTAACTTGTTCTTTATTCGAAAAACTATTAAAAACCTCATTATAATTTGCTTTCAAAACTTCGATATCGTTGTTCAACCGTCCAACGATGCTAGGATCTCCACATGTTGAAGAAGATTCCATCCAATATTCTAATTTTTCAAAAGTATTTCCCCTTAATAATTCCTTAAATTTGTTATTTGATAATTTGAATAAATTCCATGGAATAAAGGGAATTTCCCCTAGATTAGATTCATTAATAGTTTGATCAAAATCATAATCATAATGATTACATAGATTTTTATATAATTGGCATTCGTTTGCAGTTTCTTTTACACAGATGGATAAATCTTCATAAAAATTTCTTGTACTTTTCAATGTAGCTTTTCCAATTTTAAGATTATTAATCTAAGTATATTAATGATTTAGTTAATTTTAATTTGTTCGCTCTAAGCACAAATATTATTAATTAATCTTTTAATATAATTTAATTAAAGTTAAAATTGATTCCATTTTATATTATAAGGCACTCTTCATACAATGAAAATCGCGTTAACAATTGATATTGAGAGAGACATACCTTTTTTGTTAGATACATTTTTTGGAGTAAAAGAAGGGATCCCAAGAATTCTAGAACTCTTAGATTATTATAATCTAAAATGCACCTTCTTTTGTACTGGAAGCATTGCTAAAAAATTCCCTGAATCTATAAGAACAATTGAAAGTAAAGGCCATGAAATCGCATGCCATGGGTTAAATCATGAAAGATTAAATAAACTAAAATTTGATAAGTGTCAAGAGGTAATAGCCAAGAATAAGAAGATTCTTGAAAAGATCTGTTTAAGTTCAAAAATTATTGGATTTCGAGCTCCTTATTTAAAACCTCCTGATTTCCTATTCAAAATTTTGTACAATTTAGGTTTTCATTATGATTCTTCGTTTAAATCTAATCGAAAATATAGTCAAAATATATCAAATCCTTATTCTATTCTAGAATTTCAACCCCTAGACATATCTCTAAGAATGCCTTTTGGTTACAACATATTAAAAAGAAAGATCTTAAAAAATGATTTGGTTGTTTTATACTTTCATCCTTCTGAAATAATAGATATTAAAAATGTAATGGTGACTCATAAAAGTAAACTTAATTTATTTAAGGATTACTTATTTAGACCAGATCGCTGGATAAACTCAGGAGATACATTTGTTAAAAAAATAAATATCTTAATTAAGTTCGCTCTTTTAAATAAAGTTGAATTCGTTATTTTAAAAGATTTAATTAACAAATAAAATAATTGATAATTGGTAAATTCAAATATGGAATCATAAGTTCAAGATCCCATTAATTCCATGTATGATTCGAAGATTTGTTTACCTGTATTTTTAATATCAAACTTTCTTGCCGTTTTTAATCCGTTTTTAGCGATTCTTTTACGCTCATCAGGATTATCTAATAAAAAGTTTATATTTTCAATAAATTCTTTATTTGTTCTTGCTTTAAGACAGTTATATCCATCAATAAATCTGCCATCATAAACAGGCAAATCACGTATTATGATTGGTAAACCACAACTAATTGCCTCTAAGATAGCAATGCCTTCTCCTTCATAATATGATGGAAAACAGAAAATATCACATCCTGAGTAAGCTGATACTATATCTTCGATAAAACCGGGCATGAAAAAGTTCTTAGAATTAATGTTATAATTAGGTTGTATTATTGGGAAGGCTCTTACCCCAACCCACATAAAGTACAATTTTTCTAATCTTCTTGAAAATTGAATAAAATCAAAAAATCCTTTTCTTACCGTTGGCATTCCTACGCTTAAAATTGTTGGTTTATTTAATCCATATCTTTTTCGGAAATTTTTTCTTTTTTCTATTGAATTGTTGAACTTTTGTGTTTCAATGCCATTTGAGATTAGTTTTATTGGTTTGGTTATTCTTAATTCTTTCTTTACAATCTGTTTTGAATACTCAGTTGGGCAGATTATCAGATCACTAAGTGCACAATATCTTCTTAAATATAATTTGAAAATCTGAGATAGAGGCTTTGAAAACAGAAATGATTGATCAATATCATAATGATTTTGATGAAGAGATAATATTGCTGGTTTTTTTGATTTTAATCCTCTTTTTAATAAGTGAGATGTATAAGGAAAGCATCCATGACAATGAATTATATCATATCCATCACCATACTTGTTAAAAAGTATCTTTACATAGTTTTGCATCACTTTTGCTTGACTCATGGTCGCATTAAGTGCTCCATTCACGCCGATTATTTGCCTTAACGCATATAAATCGGAAAGGAAATTTACTTTTAACGTATATAAATCCCCTCCTTTATATCTTTCAATTTGAACCATTTAGCTGTTGCATTTGTTATTTCATAAACTTGATTAAGTTCTTGTTCTGTGAATTTGGAGGTATAATAAGTAGGTTTGTGTAAATTTTTTATGTAGTAATTCTTAACTTCTGCAAATTCAGAGTTAGGTAGTTCAGTATGCAAAAGAATTTCATCAATAACTCTCGCCGGAAACTCACATAGATCATCATATCTAACAATATAAGTAGCCTTTTTAAGGTTTGAATTAGTTTCTATGCATTTAGAAATGTAATCATAAATAGAATCCCAATAATATGCCCAGCCTTTTACGTAGGTCTCTTTATGGGCCCATAACTTTCGAATTTTATGGATAATATCTGTATTACCTGAATTAATGCAAACATGTTGAGAACCAAACTCATAATGCCCAACTATTCTTAACCAATCGATTAAAAGGGGAGCTTCTTTTTCCATCCTTATGAATAAAGCTGTTTGCTTGATTAATGATGAGATATGTTCTATCGGATTGCGTATAGTGAGTAGAAATTTAGAATTGGGAAAAATTTTTAATAAATATTCTAATCTCGTAATATTATAGTTGTTTTTTGCTAAATATCGAGAACGATTTTGATTTATAATAAGTTTACAAATATGTGTTTTATAGAATTTTTCAAATTTGTGATTAACTATTTCCGTATTTATTATATTTGAAACCTCTTCGTTATGAAGATGATCAAAAAACTGTTGCCAAATTACTTCTTCAACCATTTCAGGACTATCACGAGTCACAATTATACCATCTTTATGTACTCGTTCGAAAGGTTTTGTTAGATAATTTTTGAGGAAGAATCTCGAAAGTTTATTTATAATCAGGCTAAACCAATGAGGTAGATAGGGTAATAAAAGATGACTATATCGGTGAGATGCTAATTCAGGATGCTGATGTAACATTTCTAATATTATCGTGGTTCCACTACGGGCAAGACCTGTAATAAATACAGGCTTATTTATGGTGAGCTTATTTAAATCATTACTTAGCCAATTTGTCTCTAATTTGTCAAGTAAGTGTGAGAGAGGTTTAACTGTATCAAAGAATTTTGTGAAAAAGTAACCCGGATATCCCAATATTGGGAATTTGTAATTCTGATCCTTAGATTTATTGATAATCTTTACCATTTTGTACGACTGAAGTTTCTATTATTCATTTATTTTAAAATTTGAAATTAAATAATTAATTAAATCTTATAGGCTGGATGGAACTTGAAGTTTCATGACTTCCCATTCTTCTAATATCTCTAAAGAAATACAAAAGATCCTTCATAGCAAGTAAATTTTTAGGGTTCAAAAACAGCTTTATTCCCTTCCTTTTATAGATCCTTAGCATTGTCTCTCTCCATCCTCTATGAAAGTATCCGTAATAATAAGCTTTTGATAATAATTGTTCTACCTTGTCTTTTGATAAGTTATTTAAAGAATTTACCGCCGTAGTAAAATTATATTCTCTCCAATTTTTAGATATCTCATAGTTATTTTCAATTAAATACTTCCTGAATTGAGTTCCTGGTAATGGAGTCATAATAGAATAAAGAGGAAAATCAATTCTTAATTTTTTTACAATTTTTATCATTTGGTTTATATCTTCCTCAGTTTCATCAAGTTTAGATCCTACTAGCATACTTCCAATTAATAGTATATCATTATCATGAAGAATTTGGATTGCTTCAAGAATATCTCTAAATTGAGTTTTCTTCTGGATATTATTTAGAGATTTCTGATTAAAAGATTCAATACCAAGGAAAAACAGCCAAAATCCTGCTTTAGCCATCTTTTTAATAATCTTAGGATATTTCTTAATCACATCAATTCGACTTTGGCATATAAGATCTAATTCAATACCTTCCTCAACAATTAAATCACAGATTTTTTCTACACGTTTAATATTAGCTGTGAAATTATCATCTACAATAAAAACATTTTTACGTTTATTTTGATTTGAAATGATTTTTAATTCCTTTATAACTCTTTCTGGGCTTTTTGTTCTATAGGTTCCCCGATAAAATAAATGTATATTACAAAAAATGCATCTATGTGGACAGCCTCTTGAAGTTTCTATGACATCTATAGGCATTTGAAATGCTTGAAAATACGACTTTTTATGTCTTAGACTTCTTGTAGGAAATGGTAATTTATCCAAATCTTTAATCAATGGACGATCTGGATTATTGAATATTATTCCATTGCTTTTATAAGAGATACCTTCTATGTTTTCTAAGTCTTTATTTTCAATTACTTCTCTAAATGTAATTTCACCTTCTCCCCTAACAATAAGATCTACAAATGGATATTTCAAAATTTCTGAGTATTCAAAATTAGGGTGCCAACCCCCTAAGACAGTTATATATCCTTTTTTTCTTGATTCGTTTGCAATTTTTAAAGCAAAATTAATACCTATTGTATAACAACATGAAATTCCTACAACATCCGGTTTAAAATCAATAATTTCTTTCATTATTTGAGTGACACTTAAGTTTCTTACTTTCCCGTTTATAATCTTCACTTCAACTAAGTCTAAAATGTTAGCTGCAATGTATTCTAATCCCAAAGCTGGAAGTGTAAATTTATCAGTAATGCTCTTCGTAATATAATTTGGATTGATCAGTGCTACTCGTTCGATTTTTTTATCACTTAATTTCATATTATTAATCCTTTTACCGGTTGTTCGTAGATTATGTAATGTTTATTTTATTTTTATAGATATATTTCCTTATTCACACAATAGTCAATTGAAATTGAAATGGTGAGGTTTTAATTATTAGGACAAATTTCTAAGTTATTAATATTTATTACATTCTATAATTATCCTTTGAAAATATCTTTAATTTTTCCAAAACCTCCTGAACATGGAACATTTTGTGGTACTGTAAAAGAGGCTGAGGATTATAATGAGGAAAAAATAAATTTTTATGGATTTCCACCAATGGGAATTCTTTATCTAGCTACATATCTAAGTGAAAATAATTATGATGTATCAATATTTGACCAATTTGCTAGAGGAGCTTCACTTGAAAGAACTCTAAATTGGATAAAACATGAAGATCCAGATATTTTAGGATTTTCAACAATAACGACTGCGGGAACAGGGATTACATCCGCCGAAATTGCTAAATGTGTAAAAGAGGATATCAATCCAAATGTTAAAATCTTATTTGGGAATTATCACGCCACATTTAATGATACCAGAATTCTAAATAAATACCCTTTCATTGATGCATGCATTAGGGGAGAAGGAGAAAATACTCTTTTAGAAATTGCTGAAAAAACTGAAAAGAATAAAGGATTTGAAGATATAAGGGGTTTGACATATAGAGATGATGGCAGAATTGTTAAAAATGATGATAGACCTCTTATAGAAAATATTGATATCCTTCCTTTTCCAAATCGGAAATTTTTAGGAAATATAGAGTATAAAAGTGAAGTGGAAGGGCTTGATATATCTCTAGGTAATTTTACTACTGCGGCTTCTTCAAGGGGGTGTGCTTATCAATGCACTTTTTGCTCAAGCTCTAAGTTTTGGCAAAAATGGCGTCCAAGATCTCCCAAAAATATAGTGGAAGAACTTGCTCTTCTTGAGAGTCAAGGTTATCAAAATTTGTATTGGATTGATGACAACTTCACCATAAGTAAGAAAAGATTAATGGAACTCTCTTATTTAGTAAGAAAAGAAAAAATTGAATTAAATTGGATGGCTGAAGGTCGAGTAACTCAGAGTTCAAGGGAACTATTGAGTGCAATGAAACACATGGGTTGTAGAATAATAAGTTATGGGATTGAGAGTGGTTCACAGAGGATTTTAGATTGGTATAAGAAAAATATAACATTAAATCAGGTTTATGATGCATTAAAAAATTCCAGAAAAGTTGGAATGGATATTGTACTAGGCAATTTTATAGTAGGAGCTCCAATTGAGACTCGTGAGGAAATCATTGAAACTTTCAAATTATCAATTAAATTAGATATTGATTTTCCACAGTTTCACGTTTTAGGAATAATTCCTGGAAATTGGATCTGGGATCAAATGGTAAAAGAAAAAAGAATTAATCCTGATGAATGTTGGGAGGTTGGTACTGCTGTTCTTCCTATTCCTTTAAGTGAAATTATGGCTGGAATAAATTATGCGCATAGGAGGCTTATGCAACGCCCTCGCTATATGTCCCGACAAATTTATAAAACTTTAAAAAGTAGATATAGATTAAAAGCATTTCTTTATAATATTAAGCATATCGATCGGTGGGACATCTGGAATCGTTGGAAACCCTTTTGGGGGTAAATATTCATCAGTAGAATAATTTATGTTCTTAACAGAGAATTCGTTTAATTTGAAATCGAAATCTTTATTCATTATTTTTCAATTATACTTAAATAATTAAATTTCAATCAAATATAAGTGAATTATTGGAATGTTGTTAAAAGGAAAAAACGTTGTAATAACTGGCTCAGGTAGAGGTATCGGAAAGGCGATTGCAATAGCTTGTGCAAAAGAGGGAGCTAATCTTGGATTGACTTCAAGAACTATTGAAGAATTAAATTCAACGAAAAAAGAAATTGAAGGTTTAGGTAATAAAGTAAAAGTTATTGTCAAAACTGCTGATATCACAAAATTTCAGGAAGTTATGGAGGCTTTTATGGCATTTCACGATGAACTTGGTCCAATTAACGGAGTTATTGCTAATGCCGGATATTCTCGAATGTGGGTAACTCATGAATTTATAAACGAAAAATTTGCTGAAATCTTGAATGTTAATGTGCTTGGAGTGTTTCATACATTTAAGGCAGCTTATCCATATATGAAAACAGATGATAAAAAAGATAAAGCAAGATTTATAATTACTGGAAGTGAAGCATATCCAAATGCCCCCTCAAAACTTACAGCATATGTTGCAACTAAATATGCCGTCGTTGGGATGCAGAAAGCGATGGCAGCAGAATATAAAAGAGAGAATATTAATTTCACAATGGTTTTACCAACACAAGTTGATACAAGTTTATTGAGGGGAAAGAAAGCTGGAGATGGAAACAAACCAGAACATGTATTAAATCCGTGGGACTTAAATGATTATTATCTCTTTCTCTTATCTGAGAACGCTAATAGAATTGATGATGGCTTAATCTTTAGCTATGACTTTCAAGAAGTCAAAAGAGTATTATCTGAAGCACCTGAAGGTAAGAAGGAGAATTGGGAAGTTTTCAAAGAATTTTTTATGGAAAAGGCTCCAAAAAGTTTCGAAAATGTAAAAAGTTATGGCAAACTAGTAGATTTTATTATTTCTCGTTCTCAATAATTATTTCTTTTTTATTAATTTCCAAATTTAATATTCTCAACTTTCATTAGAAAGAATAAAATAAAGTTAAAATAATTTTATTCTCTTATCTAATTGAAGAATTAACATTTATAGATTATTAGATTAAACCTCCAAGTTAGCCTTAGAGAGAGAATTGTTATGACTGAACATGATAAAATTAAGCGAGAAATGGAAGAATGGGAGAATTCCATTTCACTTAAGAAGGAAAGAAAACAAAGTTTTAGGAACTTATCTGAAATTGAAATAAAAAGATTATACACTCCTAATGATGTTAAAGATTTTAATTATGCCCTTGATCTAGGGTTTCCAGGACAATATCCGTTCACTCGAGGCGCATATCCAAATATGTATAGAGGACAACTATGGACAATGCGTCAATTCGCAGGATTTGGTAATGCAGAACAAACTAATGAGAGATATAAATTTTTAATTGATCATGGTAATACTGGATTAAGTGTAGCCTTTAGTTTACACACTATTTATGGCATTGAAGCAACTGATCCTCGAGCATTAGGAGAAATTGGAAAGGAAGGAGTTGCTATAGATTCATTAAAAGATATGGAAACTTTGTTCAATGGGATTGATCTTTCAAAGATAAGTACTTCTATGACTATAAATGGTCCTGCCTCTATTTTATTAGCGTTATACATTGTCACTGCTGAAAGGCAAGGACATACTCCAGAACAATTAAGAGGAACCATTCAAAATGACATTTTAAAGGAGTATATAGCCCAGAAATCATGGATATTTCCTCCAGAACCCTCTATGCGAATTATTGTAGATACAATTGAATATTGTACGAAGTATGTACCTCAATGGTATACAATTAGTATTAGTGGATATCACATAAGAGAAGCGGGATCAACAGCAGTTCAAGAATTAGCATTTACATTAGCAGATGGATTTGCTTATGTTGAAGCCGCCCTCGAAAGAGGATTAGATATTGATGAATTTGCACCTCGTTTATCCTTCTTCTTTAATTCTCATAATAATTTTTTTGAGGAAATTTGTAAATATCGTGCTGCTAGGCGTATTTGGGCTAGACATATGAAAAATAGATATGGTGCAAAAAAACCAGAATCAATGCGATTACGATTTCATACGCAAACTGCTGGAGTTTCTTTAGCAGCTCAAGAACCAGAAAATAATATTGCCAGAGTAACAATACAAGCGTTAGCTTCTGTTCTTGGTGGAACACAATCCTTACATACCAATTCATTTGATGAAGCTTTATGCCTTCCAACAGAAAATGCTGTAAAAATAGCATTAAGAACTCAACAAATAATCGCACACGAATCAGGAGTAACTGATACCGTTGATCCTTTAGCTGGTTCATATTACGTAGAATGGTTAACAAATAAGATGGAAGAAGAAGCAGAAGATTATTTTAGAAGAATAGAAGAACTAGGAGGGGTTGTTCCTGCTATAAAAGCAAACTTCTTTCAAAAAGAAATTGCTAATGCTTCTTATAAATATCAGCAGGAAGTCGAGAATAGAGAAAGAACAATTGTAGCTGTAAATCAATTCGAACAAAGGGAACCATGTTCAGTTCCGCTTTTAAAAATTGATGAAAAAGTAGCAAGTGAACAAATTAGAAAATTAAATAAATTAAAAGAAGAACGAGATAATGATAAAGTTCAGGAAAAAATTGAGAGCCTAAAAGAAGCAGCTAGGGGTACAGAAAATTTAATGCCATTCATCATTGATGCTGTAAGAGAATATACCTCTATCGGAGAAATCATAAATGCTTTAAAAGAAGTGTTCGGAACTTATCATGAAGATTCAATATTTTAGGATGTGGTTTTAAATGCCAGAAGAAAGGAAAATCAAAGTACTTGTATGTAAACCGGGATTAGATGGTCATGATAGAGGCGCAAAAGTTCTCGCAAGGGCTCTTAGAGATGCGGGAATGGAAGTCATCTATACAGGAATTCACCAAACTCCAGATGATGTTGTCAATACAGTTATCCAAGAAGACCCTGATGCAGTGATGCTAAGTATGTTATCCGGTGCTCATAATGCATTATGCCCAGTTATCATGGATAAATTGAAAGAAAAAGGAATTGATGATGTTCTTGTAGCTGTAGGTGGTATCATACCGGATGAAGATAAGGTTTTTTTAGAAAAAAGTGGATTAAAAGGTTTTTATGGACCTGGTACCGATCTGAAAACGATTGTTGAATTTGTTAAAAACAACTTGAAAAGATAATTAATAGAATGGATTATTCTAATTTTATTTCTCAATTATTAAATGGAAACCCTAGAGCTGCTGCGCGTCTAATTACTTTTGTTGAGAATGATATTGATGTTGCGGAAGACATTGTTAATTCTATTTATGAATATACAGGTAACGCTTATATCTTAGGAATAACTGGAGCACCAGGTACAGGTAAGTCTACCTTCATTTCTACTTTAACTAGGTTTTATGTTGAACAAGGTAAAAAAGTCGGGATAATATGTGTCGATCCAACTTCCCCTTTAACTGGTGGGGCTCTTTTGGGAGATCGAATCCGTATGAAACAGAATTTCTCCCTTAATAATGTTTTTATTAGAAGTATGGCCAATAGAGGACAATTAGGAGGTCTTGCTCGTGCCACAGAGGATGTAATAAAAATTCTTGACGCTTATGGATGTGATATTATTATCGTTGAGACCGTTGGTGTTGGACAATCAGAAGTTGATATCTTTAAATCTGCACAAACTGTAGTAGTGTTATTAGTTCCGGGATTGGGTGATGATATTCAAGCAATAAAATCAGGGATCATGGAAATAACTGATATTTTTGTCGTTAACAAAATGGATTTATCCGGAGCAGATAAGAAAATTGCGGAAATAAAACAGATGTTAGAATTCAGAAAAAATTATAAATATGATTCAAATGAAATCCACAGAAAGTATGCTAAGATAGAGCTCTGGACACCTGAAATAACAAAGGTTAACTCTAAAACCGGTGATAATTTTGATGAGCTATTAAAATTAATTAAACAACATCAACTATTTCTGGAACAATCAGGAGTCATTTCGAATTATATGAAAAACCGGATTACAAATGAGACGTTACAAATTTTAAAACATAAACTGACTAAAAAGGTTGAAGATTTACTCAGTTCTGATAAAGAAATTGGAAAGTACATTGATCAAGCCATTCAGAAATCATTAGATCCTTACTCGATGGCAAACCTTATTATAAAGATGCTAGGACTTGAGAAATAAGAATTAGAACTCAAACTTCTTATTTTGATATTGAATAAACGTAATCCACAATAAATCAAGAGATTTCAATAGAAATTACATTAAATTTTGTCGAAAAGATTATTAATTGAATTCATATACTTATAAATAGTAATTCTTTATCTTTTTTTTACTTATAATGTAGAATTTTATTAATTTCTGATAGAATTGACCATAAGGTTTTTAAGCTTAAGAAACCAAATTAGACAGTGATACCTTTCAAATTTTAAGGTGTTATTCCAATGTTTAAAAAAAATGATAAAACTAAGAGATTTTTAACTGTAACTATATTTTTATTAGTTCTTTTCTCTATAAACAGTTATAATAATTCAGGATTTGTCACTAGACTTACAAATAAGAATAATCTTAGAATTAATGCCGAATCTGACCACTCAGGAATAATTGCTTTATGGTCTGGACCCCTAAATACAATCCCAAATGGCTGGAAGTTATGTGATGGAAGCGGTGGAACGTTAAATATAAGTAATAAGTTTGTCTACAGTACTGATACTATGGAAGAACCTGGAACCATAGGTGGTAGTAGTTCACATAATCATAGTTATACAATGGTTCCCTATCATGATCATGGCATAACTAGTACAGCACAATGTCAACACAACCACAACTATTTATTACCCCAAACCACTACACTTTGTCAGGAAGGGGGTACTACGGAGGTTGTGGGTTATAGTACTTCAACAAGTACTCCTGATTCTGCCACTCATTCACATGAAGTAGAGCAAACAGGCAACCCTATCTGTTATACATCTGAAGAGAATATTCTCCCACCGTATTATGAGTTGGCATTTATCGAGAAAGAAACAAGTGATCCGAGTGTACCTATTGGATTAATAGTTATGTGGGCAGGCTCTATTGAAGATCTTCCTACAGGCTGGATAATTTGCAATGGATCAGACGGAACGCCTGATCTTCGGGATAAGTTCATCCAAGGAGTCTCTTCAGGAGAGGATCCAGGATCTTCAGGTGGAAGCTTAACCCATAATCATACATATACTGATATACCAATTCACTCACATTCCCTTTCTAGTGAAGGATTCAGTCACACTCATGATTATGATATGAGTGCATTTTTTGGAACATTTGTTTATCCTGGTGGTGCGCAGTCTTTTTTTACTGATACTTATCATACATATGACGCTAATGTGCCTCATAACCATACTATGAACGAAGCTGGAATAACAGAATGCACTACTCAAAATTCAAACCATTTGCCCCCATATTATAAGCTAGCTTTTATAATGAATACAGTGATAACCGATGCATTACCTATGGGTTCTATTGTTATGTGGGGAAATTTAATGGCAGATATCCCCTCAGGTTGGTACCAATGCAATGGATCATATGGTACTCCTAATATGGTTAATAGATTTCCAAGAGGATTAGCAACTGGGGAAGACCCTGGAATTACTGGAGGAAATGAAACTCACCGCCATATCTATAGTGAAGTTCCTTTACATACGCATGGTATTTTAAATGATCCAATGACTCATAGTCACGACATTACCTATGTAACGGGTTTAACCGGTTTGGTAACTGATCCAGGAGGGGTACCAATCTATCACGCACCTTCAACAGCTAGAACTCTCCAAACTACGACATCTAGTGCTCCCCATAATCATACTGTAAATCCTACAGGTGACGCGATTTGTTATACTGAATATGCAAGTAATTTTCCACCATTCATAGAACTCACTTATATTCAAAAAAGCTTATCTATCTATGATCCATCTCCCGCTGACGGCGCTATTGGTCTTCATTATAATCCTACATTAAGTGTAGAGACGAATGACTTAGAAGGGGATGACTTAAATATTACATTTTACGATGCATCAGATGACAGTATAATAGATTTCGATATTGTCTCTGGTGGGAGTGGTACAGCTTCGATAACCTGGTCGGGACTAACAATTGGTACGAGTTATTCATGGTATATAATAGCAGATGATGGTACAAAGGCGGTTCGATTTGCTACATGGTCATTCACAACTAATCATGTACCTAATAAGCCAATCAATCCATCTCCTAGCAATGGTGCCATAGTTGTTAGCAATGATCCTGCGTTAAGTGTAGACGTGTTCGATGATGATGGGGATAACTTAACCGTTACATTTTATAACGCATCGGATAACAGTATAATAGATTCCGATATTGTCTCTGGTGGGAGTGGTACAGCTTCGATAACCTGGTCTGGCCTTTCATCGTGGATCACTTATTCATGGTATGCAATAGCGGATGATGGGTTAAATACGAATCAATCTGCTATATGGTCATTCATTATAAATCACATACCTCATGAGCCGACCAATCCATCTCCTAGCAATGGTGCCACAGTTGTTAGCTATAATCCTGCGTTAAGCGTAGACGTGTTCGATGATGATGGGAATGACTTAACCGTTACATTTTATGATGCATCGGATGACAGTGTAATAGATTCCGATATTGTCTATGGCGGGAGTGGTACAGCTTCTGTTATTTGGTCGAGTCTTTTACCGGGGACCACTTATTCATGGTATGCAACAGCCGCTGATGGGTTAAATAAAAGTAAATCTGCTACATGGTTATTTACCACAGTTCATACGCCTAATGAACCAACCAATCCATCTCCTAGCAATGGTGCCATAGATGTTAACTATAATCCTGCGTTAAGCGTAGACGTGTTCGATGATGATGGGGATGACTTAACCGTTACATTTTATAACGCATCGGATGACAGTGTAATAAATTCCGATATTGTCTATGGCGGGAGTGGTACAGCTTCTGTTATTTGGTCGGGTCTTTTACCGGGAACCACTTATTCATGGTATGCAATTGCTGATGATGGGTTAAATAAAAGTAAGTCTGTTACTTGGTCATTTACTACTAATCTTGTACCTAATGAGCCCATAAATCCATCTCCGAGTGATGGTGCACTTAACGTTAATTTTAATCCTACATTAAGTGTAGACGTGTTCGATGATGATGGGGATGACTTAACCGTTACATTTTATAACGCATCGGATGACAGTGTAATAAATTCCGATATTGTCTATGGCGGGAGTGGTACAGCTTCTGTTATTTGGTCGGGTCTTTTACCGGGAACCACTTATTCATGGTATGCAATTGCTGATGATGGGTTAAATAAAAGTAAGTCTACTACATGGTCATTTATTACAGGTCATATACCAAATGAACCAACAAATCCATCTCCATTTGATGGCGCAATCATCATTAATAATAATCCTACATTAAGTGTCGATGTTTACGATAGTGATGGAGATGACTTAACAGTCACATTTTATGACGCATCTGATGATAGTGTAATAACTTCCAATATTGTCTCTGGTGGGATTGGTACAGCTTCGATACCCTGGTTTGGCCTTTCACTGGGAATCACTTATTCATGGTATGCAATAGCAGATGATGGGTTAAATACTAATCAATCTACTACATGGTCATTTACTATAAATCAAATACCAAATGAACCAACAAATCCATCTCCAAGTGATCTGGCAATGAATATTGATTATAATCCTACATTAAGTGTTGATGTTTACGATGGTAATGGGGATGACTTAACAGTTACTTTTTATGATGCTTCAGATAGCAGTGTAATAGGTACGGATATAATCATCGGTGGGAGTGGTACAGCTTCGGCAACTTGGTCAGGACTTTCAGCGGAAACCACTTATTCATGGTATGTAGTAGCCGATGATGGAATAAGTACAGCTCAATCTCCGGATTGGACATTTACAACTGTTGGGGAAGAACCTAATCCTCCTTCTAATCCTCCTCCTACAGTGCCAGGCTTTGACATGGTAGTTCCTGTTTTATTAGGAGCTGCTACTATAATTTCTATAAGAATATATCAAAAGCGTAAAAAAGAAAAAGCATTAAATAAATAATTAAAATTTTTTCTTTTCTTTTTTTTTATGTTCCTTACTCGATGGCAAATCTTAGTATAAAGATGCTAGGACTCGAGATATCCATAAGAGAATAGTTTTAATATCATTGTTCTTGCTTAATACACATCTAAATATTTATTAGGAGTTTATAAAAATGAAAAATTTAACACTTTCAGGCAAAAATCTCTTAATTTATCGTATTATTTTTGCAGCACTAAGTTGGTTTACTTTTATAACAAGTCCAATTGTCTATGCTGTTATATATGGTCGTCCGTTCCTCGAATGGTTTAATAGCTTTATAGCTTTCACAATACAAACTAACTCTATAATAACTATATGGTTTACACTAGCAATTTTATGGCATAATAAACCAGAATCTCTTAGTAAAATTATGGGGCCTCTCAAAGGTGCTTTTACTATGTATATAACAATAACTTTCGTGGTCTTTGCAATCTTACTGAGTCCATTTTACCAACCAACAGGATGGGCAGCATTTAGTAATCTAGTTCTACATTATATTACTCCAATTGCCTTCATTATTGATTGGATATTAACAGAAATTCAAATGCAATATAAGTGGAACTATTTACTTTATTGGATGATATATCCATTATGCTATATCATATTTGCAGTCATTTATGGGACAATAACAGGAAATTATATCTATTATTTTTTTGATATCAATACTCTCGGTATTCCAGGGTTTTTTATGTCTGTCTCAATTCTGATAGCATTTGGTATAGCTTTAGGATGTCTATATATATGGATTAATAGAAAAAGGATAAGGAAATAATTAAATACTATTTATTTTTCTTAGGATCAATCCATTCAGAATAGATCTCTACAACTGTTAAGGATTTGGCCCTATGACATTTTTCACATTCCTCACCAGTTAATTTCTTAAATACAAAATCTCCAGGTGTGAACAAACGTGAATAACTCTCTTTACATTCACCACATTTGACAATAGTATGTTTTTTTTCAACAAATCTTTTCTTACGGTCCCAATCATCTGTGATTGCTGGGAGAGGAGGGAGTTGTGGTTCTTCAGCCATGTTTAATCTTTATTTTTATTTTTAAGTTAGAAAGCAAATTAAAATTATTAATCTTTTAGGTTAAGATAAATAAATATCAAATTATTGATTATGAACTTTCTTTATCTTCTTCTTTCTTATGCTTTTTGTGCTTTTTTTCTTTTGCTTGTTTTTCTTCTACTTCTTTATCAACAGGTCTATCTTCTTCTGTAGTTGATTCTTCAGCTACCTCTCCTTCAACCAATTTTTCTTCAGGTTCTGGTTCAGGAGATTTTGGTTTTCTTGAGGTTATAACTTTAGTATAGCGGATAATTTCTTTTCCATATTTGAATCCATCCTGAACTATTTCTAAAATGCTATTCTCTGGAACATCTTCTTTTTCAATTGATGTTAATGCTTCATGGATACTATAATCAAATTCATTGTTAATTTCTACCTTAATAGGCTCAGCACCATAGGATTTAAAAATATTCATAAATTGGTTGTAAAAGCCCTCAATAATCTTCTTTTCGGCATCGTTCGCACTTTCAAGAGCTTTCTTAAAGGAGTCATATAAAGGTAAGAAATTTCTTAATACGGAAGCTGTGTATTCAATTCTCAAATTTTGACGGTTTTTGTCCCATCTTTTCTGTGCGTTTTCAAATTCAGCTTGAAGATGCATGAATTTATTCTTCGATTCACCATTTTCTTTCTGTAATTTCTCAGTCTTTTCTTTTAATTCCTTTAATTCTTTTTCGAGTTTTTCTTTTTCTTTAACCAAATCCTCTTTAGAAAAATAATCTAATTCATAATGCTCTTTTTCTTCTAATTGTTTTACTTCTTCAGTAGACGTTTCAGTTTCGGTATTTCCTTGTTTTTCTTCTGCCTTGATCTCAGAAGACATTTCTTGTTCAACTCCATCTTTTATATTATTGTCATTACTGTCTGCCATACTATTTCTCACCTAATTCATAATGAAATGTATTGAAATGTGATTATATGTTTAAAAATCGATAAACTTTTTTTAATTTTATGACTTAGAGATCTTTATAAATAAAATTTTTAATTGTATTTTAATTACCTAACAATAGTAGTAGATTTACAATTTAAAATAATTAAATTATTATATTCTAATAAATCATTCAAAATTAATAGTATAAATACAATCAAATCCAAGAAAATAAGATGAGATTGCAATGAGTGAAGACCAAACTGAAAAACCAAAAAGAAAAGAGAAAATAATAGGAATAGACCTGGGAACATCTAATAGTGCTTGTGCAGTTTTGACAGGAACTGGTAAACCAGAGATTGTACCTGCAGCCGAAGGTAGAACTCTTGGAGGAAAAGCCTTTCCATCATATGTTGCGTTCGATGAAAATGGACGAAAAATAGTAGGAGAACCCGCACGGCGTCAAGCTGTGTCGAACCCTGATGGTACTATAACAGCGATTAAAAGAAAGATGGGAACTTCTTACAAAGCAAAATTGAAGGTGGGGGATAAATGGCAAGAATTCTCACCTGAAGAAATAAGTGCCATGATCTTAAAAAAAATCAAAACAGATGCATCAGCATATTTGGGAGAAGAAGTTAAGAAAGCTGTAATTACCGTACCCGCTTATTTTAACGATGCTCAACGTACGGCTACCAAAAATGCGGGAGAAATTGCTGGTCTTGAAGTAGTTCGTATGATTAATGAGCCTACAGCTGCATGCTTAGCTTATGGTTTAGACAAAGACACAAAGGATAAATTAATGAAAATTTGTGTATTAGACCTTGGAGGGGGTACTTTTGATATCACTATCATGGAATATGGAGAAGGAGTTGTTGAGGTCCTATCCACCGCTGGTGACACCCAGCTTGGTGGAACTGATATGGATAATCAAATAATTGATTGGGTAACCGAAGAATTCAAAAAGAAGGAAGGAATCGATTTAAAGGGTGATTCAAAGGCATGGATAAGGATTAAAGATGCTGGTGAAAAAGCTAAGATTGAATTATCCACTACACTTTCCACTACTATCAATCTCCCCTATATAAGTCAAAAAGGAGGAGAACCCGTTCATTTAACCATGGAACTTACTAGAGCAAAACTAGAGTCTTTAATAGAGCCTACTCTCAGAAGACTTGATCCAATTATGCAAAGAGCTATTTCAGATGCAAAATTAGCACCTAATAATGTTGATAAAGTGATATTAGTTGGTGGTCCTACAAGAATGCCATCTGTTCAACAAAGGTTCAAGAAATTCTTTGGTGGAAAAGAACCTGAGCATTCTGTTGATCCAATGGAATGTGTTGCTATTGGAGCATCAATACAGGGGGGTGTAATTGCAGGAGATGTTGAAGATTTATTACTTCTTGATGTTACTCCACTTTCATTAGGTGTAGAAACATTAGGTGGTGTATTCACTAAATTAATTGAAAGAAACAGCACAATTCCTACTGAAAAAAGTCAAGTTTTCAGTACAGCAGCTGATAATCAACCTGCAGTCACTATAAACGTCCTTCAGGGAGAGCGAGCAATGGCTAAAGATAATATATCTTTAGGAATGTTTCATTTAACAGGTATTCCACCAGCGCCTCGAGGTATTCCTCAAATTGAAGTAAAATTTTCAATTGATGCTGACGGAATCGTGCATGTAACTGCGAAGGATTTAGGAACAGGAAAAGAAACGGGGATTACGGTTACAGGTTCTCAAGGGTTGACTCCAGAGGAAATTAGGGAAAAAGTCCAAACCGCAGAACAATTTGAAGAAGAAGACCAAAAAGTGAGAGAATTAGTCGAAGCTAAAAACAATGCAGATTCAATGATTTATCAAACTCGGAAATTAATGGAAGATAATAAAGATAAGATCCAAGAAAATGAGAAGAAAGAGATTGAAGCTGCTATAGCATCCTTGGAAGAGGATATCAAAACTGATGACGTCCAGAGAATCAAATTAGGTATTGAAAATCTTCAGAAGTCTATGTACAGCTTTTCTCAAAGAATTTATCAAACTCAAGCTCAAGATCAGGTATACCAACAAGCTGCTGAACAGGCTCAGCGCGCAGCTGGTGGTATGGGTGGTGTTCCACCTGGTGGAATGGGTGGAGTCCCTCCAGGAGGTATGGGCGGAGCCCCCCCAGGTGAAACTGGTGCTGGTGGAGCAACATACAAAAAAGAAAAGGAAGAAGATAAGAAAAAGAAAGTTGTAGACGTTGATTGGGATGAAGATTAATTCCAATTTTTTATCTCCTAAAATTCCTTTATTATTTTAATATTTCTATTTTTCATTTCATTAATATGATTAATCTTAATCATTTCAAATCTTTTTTATGGAAAAAGAAAAAAGGTTGAAAACCTAATTGAGATATAAAATTACAAGAATTTCATTATTATCCAGGCTCATTAATTCCAAATGGTACTCTTTCATCAAGATAGGATAGGATCGTCCCTAGTTCAGGTTCTTTAAGCTCAAAATTAATGAGGTCAATAACACTCTTCACAGTAAGTATATCTTTTAAATAGGAAATCTTTAAATCATCAAAAGTAGCATCAAGGACAAGAATTTTGTCTTTTCCTTCTGTATTATCCCAAGGATGCCAATAGGGTAAACCTTCTCCGTTTGGATTTCCTGTTCTTGCAAAATTAGCAAGATAATTCATACACAATTCTTTTAATCTTTCCCGACCAGGTTTATTACGCTTAGTGTGTGTTTTTCCAATCAGCATAGAAATAGAGCTTTTTCCCATCCCTAAAAAGAAAGGAATTTCTGTAGCATGATGAGCACCTATGTTTCGTCCCATCTTTTTAGGTAGAACACTCACACCATCTTTATCGGGGCTTCCCCAATCAAATCGGTAAGCGTAAATGGGTACATTTGTATTTGAATTCATCTTAGTCACTAAAGAATCAAGACCACTCACACGCCACAGTAGTGATCGATAGCCCCAAACTAAATCATATTTTCTTGTATTCTTGGGAGGATCTTTTCTAAAATTGCCAAAAAGTTTTAATTCATCTTTAGTGCAACCAATAATTATAGGTACCACCTGAAAATCACCACTTGAAAAAACAGAAAATCCTTCTTTTGGTATAACTATACCATCAGTGAAAATAGTTCGCCATTCAGCCATTCCAAAATCCATTTTGGGTATACATTTTAAAATTTTAAATGCAGATTTTGAACGAAGATACTGATTAACCGCTTTTTCCGACATTTTATCTATAACTTCCCTAGCCTCTACTTGATTCTTTGCTTTACGATCCTTTATGAGGAGATTAATAAGAAGATCATTACTTTGGGTCTCTGCAGTATCAGTACTCCCCATAAGAGATAATCCACTTTCAACTATAGCATGATGGAAAAGTCCTTTTGCATGAGGCGAGATAAGAAGTGAGAGAACATTGAAAGCACCACCGGATTCCCCTGCAATCGTAAGATTATTAGGATCCCCTCCAAATGCTTCTATATTATCTCGTACCCATTCTAAAGCTTTTATCAGATCAAGAGTACCAAAATTCCCGCTTTTATCTTCAGGAGAACCATTATTTGTCACTGCAGGATGTTTTAACCACCCCATTGCTCCAAGACGGTAATTAACTGAGATATATAATAAGTTACATTTCTCAACAATCGCATTCCCATAATAGGAAACATCCGCAGATGATCCAATTGAATTTCCCCCTCCATGGATATATAAATAGACTGGTAATTTTGTATCTGGTGTTTTAGGACGCCAAATATTAAGATAAAGACAATCCTCTGAACCAATTGAACCTAAAAAAGGCATGGTTTGTGCAGAAGAACTTCCAAACTTTTTTGTTTTGCGGGTTCCGATCCAGGGAGTAGGATCAAGTGGAGCTTTCCAGCGAAGCTCCCCCTCTGGAGGATTGGCATAGGGAATTCCCTTCCAGCACCAAGATCCTTTATCTAAAAAACCAGATACTAAACCATACTTTGTTTGGACAAGGACATCACCATTCCATGACCCTAGTTTAAATAGAGTATTAGATGGCTTTGATGCCCCAAAATGTCTACTATAACGAGATGCAATCCTTTTTATCGAGTTGATTAATCTAATAAAAGGACTAAACAAATAAGCTAGTTTTATTATTAAACTCATGATTTCAGACCAGATTTATTATTTAAACCTTTAATAAAATTCTAATAATAGGTATAAATAGTGATTGAATTCTAATTAAGATATCAATTATATAATAAATATGAAAAGTTTTGTTCTAATAACCTTTATATATTCTGTTTCTTATCAGTAGGATGTAATTAAAGGATAAAAATAATTGTTAGCTATGAAATTGCCAAAGGAATTACAGCAACAGAAGCGCAAGAAAAAAGAAAAAGACAAAAAAAAGAGATATCGAAATAATGTACCTTTTCTCATAGAAAATGCGAAGAGACTAAGAGATATCGTATGCTAAATGTACTAACTTTTATTATATTGATTTTTACTTCTTTTTTGCACGATCTTGTTAATTTGAGAGACTAAGGTAAATTCCCTAAAACGTAGTCAATAAGTTCGGTAAAGTTTCCAAAGGAACTTTCATAATAGAAATCTGGTTGTGTGCGTACTTCTTCACTTGCATGCCCAGTATGGTCTAATCCTAAGGCTGAACTTATGCAAATAACAAGTTTACTATTAGGAAGTGCATAATACGTAGGAAATTCCATAATACCATCTCCTCCACTCGGTGTCCCATAAATTGTAGCAAATCCTGTTTGTTTACAAAAGAGAGTAAAGCCTTCGGCTGCAGAATATACATAGTTATCTGTTAATACAATTATTCCACCATTAAAATTAACTTCATAGGTGGGTGTAATTGTATGCTGATAATTATAGATCTCGAATTCATCAGTGTAAGCCTCTGGTGGTAGATATGTAAAACTACCTTTTGATATTTGACTCGTAATTCCCATTGATTCACGGAACGTGCTACTATACTCGTCTGTTCTGTATGCTAGATAGAGTTCAAAAATTTGTTGATTTTTCAGTAGAGGTTTAACAATAGTATTTATCCATCCCGCATAATTGCCTCCTGGATTTCCTCTGATATCTATAATCAAATTATCATAATCCTCAATTTGATGATAGAAGTTAATTATATCATCCGTATAAGGGTTGAGATACTCATTTACAAAATTTTTTATATGAATATAACTAGCATTCATGCTTTCATAGGTTTGCGTGGTTATCATATCTTCTGGATAACTATAAGGAGAAAGAGAATATTCAGAAACTGTACTAAAAGTTTTGTTGGTTTCATAACCCGTAGAATTCCTTATGGTGAATACTGCATTTTCTCCAAAATCACGTGGGGATATCATCCATAAATAGTGTTTATTTCTCTGAAAATCCCAATCTAGATAATCTTGGTTATAGCAATCTTTTATAGCTTCATCAATGGGTTCCCCGTTAACTTTTGTTATTTTTAACCCAGATCCGTAAAGTTGTTCTAGAAATGTATTATTAAATATTATATAATCTCCTTTTTCATAAACAATAAGAACTTCATAACTTCTTTGGTACTTATTTCTATAACAATTGACAAATATAGGTTCCCAATATTCAGAGAATTCTACTACTTTATCGGAGAAAACTTCATTGAGGGGATACCAATTCTCATAATCAGAATGATATTGTGCCATATTACCAGGATATTCAATTTGGGTATGCCTATTTTGGAGTGCATTTACCGCATCAAACATTATTGTTAGGAATTCCTCGTTGGAATTAGCAATTTTAATACGATTTACATACTCATTTTTTAAATCTAACCAATTAAACCCATGAGTTCGATTCTTGAGCCAAATATATGGGTAGTTCTCTTCAATAAAATTAAAAAAAGAATTAAAATCCTCAATCCATTCATCTACACCCATATTTGATGGATCATTAAGTGATCTTACATTACTAAGTTGGAATATGATAAAAATTGTGGTAGGAATTGTGATTAGAGTTATTAGTGATATGGAAATTATAACAATTTTGGATTTCTTGTTTAATTGCATTTCGAATACTCTAAAACGAATTTATTTTTATATGTATTCAGAATTGATTGCCTTTTTAAATTTAACCATCAATTAAGAATGTTGTTGAAATATGAGGATATTGTCAAATAAATCCATATAAAAAAAAAAGAAGACTATTTTTTTATAAGAGCTCCTATTAAAGTTACAACAAATGCTCCAATTGCTATAAAAAAACCATTCCCTAATCTCCAAGCCCAAAATCCTAGAGCTCCTAAATTTTCACTACCAAAAAATACCGTATACTCTGCTCCAGTCAAAAAATTCAGTCCTTCTAAAATGTCTTCAAAATCTTGAATCACCGTAAGCCCATAGCAAAAGAGTCCCAACCCACCAATCATGAGAAAAGCAGACATAATTGACAAGCCCCTCTTTTCTTTAATAGCAAAAATAATAGCTAATAAGGAAAACGCTAAAAAGATAATTCCTCCGATTAGAAGTAGGGGACCATGAAATACGATATCTGAATTTGCGGTATTACTTCCATAACCAAAAGGACTAATATATCCAGCACCATCAAATATTACTAAATAATCTTCAACAGTAACTTCCCACCAACCAAGTGAAGGTTCAAAGACCCATAGAAGAGCAGCAAAGACTCCAATAATTCCCCCGATTATAATAACTATCTTATTCATAAAATCTCCTATAATCTTAATTAAAATTATGTGAAAATTATATTACATTTATTTTATGATAAAAAAATAGTTTTCTAAAAAGTATCAATTAAATTGAAATTTATAAAGAAATCAACAAATAATCTATTCAATAGCCTATTACCTAAAAAAATAAATTTCATTATCAATTTTAATCTCATAAGTATTTAACTTATTAATTAACAAAATGATTCTTTGAAATTATGAGTTCTGAGAAGAAAAGGGATTACTATGAAGTACTTGGTGTGGCTAAAGATGCAAGTTTGAATGATATTAAACTAGCATACCGTCGTTTAGCTAGAAAGCTCCATCCCGATTTGAATAAGACCGATCCAAAAGCGAAGGAGAAATTTATCGAACTTCAGGAAGCTTATGAGGTTTTAAGTGATGAGAATAAACGTCAAAATTATGATAGATTTGGTTTTAGTGGAGTTCACGTAGATATGAGTGATATTTTCAGTGGTGGTATACCAGGAATTGACGAATTATTACGCAGTATTTTTGGTGGTTTTGGCTCATTTGGAGGATTTGATGATTTCGGATTTGGTGGTTTTGGTTCAAGAGCGAGAAGAAGAACTTCTCCACGTAGGGAAGTAGGACAAGATTTAGAAGATCATATAGAAATAACATTCGAGGAAGCAATGTTCGGTGTCAAAAAGGACATTCCTATTGAAAGATATACTCCTTGTGATGATTGTGAAGGAACTGGAGCAGAAGATCCCAATAGTGTAAAGGTTTGCCCAGAATGTCAAGGAACTGGAAGAATTAGAAAAATGACACAATCTGGATTTGGTACAATTATTCGTGAATCCGAATGTTATACTTGTAACGGTACAGGGAAAATAATTGAGAAAAAGTGTAAGACATGTGGAGGAAAGAAAGTAGTACCCGAAGTGAAAACAATTCACGTTTCGATTCCTGAAGGTGTTGAAGATGGTGTTCATTTAAAGGTTCAGGGGGCTGGACATGTGCCATCTGTTAATGCAATACCAGGAGATCTTTATTTAGGAATTCGAATAACTGGTGATGAAGACTTTATACGACGTGGAAATGATCTTTATACACCTGTAAATGTGGATATTATAACTGCAATAATTGGAGGAAAAATCAATGTTCCTACGTTGGACTACAAAGAAAAGAAATTAACTGAAAAAGAATTACCAATTCCTCCTGGTACCCAACCTGGGACTGAATTTAGAATAAAGAATCGTGGAGTCTCATATATGCGAGGAAGAGGGAGAGGAGATCAATATATAGTAGTGAATATTGAAATACCTCGAAAAATCTCAGAGAAACAAAAGAAATTATTACAACAATTTAAAGAATTAGAAAAATAAATAGAATTATTAAGTCAGTTTTTCCCTCAATTATTATAAGTGAGAATTGAGCCAATTAATAACATCTTGAAAGACTTCTTCGCGATTTGTTTCATTAAATATTTCATGTCGAGCATCTTCATAAAACTTATATATCACATCTTTCATACCGTATTTTTTATAACGATCAATCATACCTCTGACATATTTAGTTTTATTTCCTATAGGACATAAAGATCCAGATATAACAAATATAGGTAAATCTTTCGGCATTTTTTCTTCATTTTTTGCATCATACAGTTTTTCAAATCCATGAAGGAATTCCAGCCATAGATTTGCGGGAGGAATAAATCCACACCAAGGGTCATCTATATATTTTTGTACTTCTGCTTTATCTCTACTAAGCCATTCAAATCCAGTTGCCCCTTCTTCTTTATCCCATTCATGATTATTGGTTTTAAAATTCATATCATACATTTTTTGACTTGGTTCAGTAGGTCCAAGCTTTTTAATTTCGCTTTTTAGAAGTAATTTTCCAGCCTTGATTACCATGCCTCTTACTTTCCCATTAGTACCACTTAGAACACATCCTTTAATTTCATCCCCCCAATCTTGAATATAATCTTGGGCTAAGAAAGCACCCCATGAATGTCCGATTAAGAATAATGGAAGATTAGGGTATTCTTTCTTTATAATTTTTGATAAGTCGTGAATTGCATTAACAACCCCTCTCCATCCACTAGGACCTAATACCCCTGCTCGTCCTTTTAACGTAGCTTCTGTTAAATCACCAGCAGTTAATCCATGACCGGGATGATCATCTGCATAACAAACATATCCTTCATTGCATAATGCTTCTGCTAATCGTGTATATCTCTTCGCATGCTCTGCTAAGCCATGAAGTATTTGTACAATAGCTTTAGGTTCAGATTCCGGTTCCCATTTATATACGAAAATTTCAATTCCATCTTGATCTGTAAAAGTAAATGTAGAACTTTTCATTTTTTCATCCTAAATTATAATTTTTATAAAATAAGTAATTTATAATATTCTAATTTCATTTATATTTTGATTATAAATAAAACTTGCATTTATTCCGGTTTTGACTAATAAAATACTTATTACTGGTCCTCCTAGGTGCGGTAAATCAACACTTATCTCTAAAATCATTGAATATTTCCATAAAGAAAAAGATTTTGCCATACATGGTTTTTTAACCCCTGAAGTCAGAAAAAATGGCAATCGTATAGGTTTTGATATTGTAGATGTATATTCTGAAAAAAGATCTCATTTAGCAAGAGCAGGAAATTTCAAAACCGAACATAGGCTTGGTAAATATAGTGTTTTTATTCAAGAATTTGATAAATATATTGAAGAAAGTTTGAATCTTGAAGGAAAGAGAGTTAATTTGGTTGTAATTGATGAGATAGGTAAGATGGAATTGTTTTCTCATAAATTCTATAATTTTATAAAAGACCTATTCTCTTTAGAAATACCAATATTAGCTACAATAGGTTTAAAACTTAAACATCCAATTAAAAATTATCTCCAACATCTTCCGGGAGTGCAGATTTTTAATCTAAATCGTCAAAATTTTAGTGTTATTTATAAAAAAACAATTTCTTTAATTGTATAACTAAAATTGAAATTATTAGGATTCATAGATATGAGAAGAAATTAAATATTTATTATTATCACTTCTTAGGCTCTAATTTTGAATAAGTAAGTCTATTAAGATCAGATAAGGTATTCTGAATAGCTCTGACTTCAGCTCTAGAATTAATTTTCATCACATTTTGCAGACTTTCCAGAATTTTCTTTTCATTTAATCCTTGCTCATAAAATTGCAAGAAATGTTCAACACCTTTTTCATTTAAAAAGATATAACGATTGTTTAAGAATACAACTAGCCATTTTTTATTTTTCTGACTTTTAGATAACCTATAGAGAATTTTTCTAACGTCCTCTAAAGAACGTTGAAGTTTATTAGCAATTTCATTATCACTTATTATTAGATATGAGTCTATTAATCCCAGAAGTCTTCCTTTTGATGATGAATTGATTGAGTATGAGATTAAATAAATTAGGAAAAAAATGCAGGCCAGTATAATCGCTATTAATTGATTAAATATAAAGACCAATATTATAATTCCTAATATTATATAAAAACTAAGTTTCTTAGCTATATCTATAAGTTTTGAATTAATATATGGCACCTAAAGCAATATTTACTCTTAGCTATATTTAAGTTACATAATTGTTTTAAGAATCTCCTTATGAGGTTTTGTTCTATTAATTTTCTTTTCAGGATTTGTTAAATTTTGAATTGCAGATTCTATGTTTTCAAGTTTTATAGAATATTTTTCATAAAGTTCAGTAAAACTGTTAATGTCAATATCATTATTATCGTATAGGATTTGTAATTGTTTAAGTGTTCGACCAATACCTGCTTTATTATTTCGCAGTTCTTCGATTTTATTCTTATTCATCATTACATCAGACATTATATTTTTATACCGTAAGTAGGCATCAAAATTAAGATCTGTTTGTTTATATTTTGTAAGATAATTAGTGGTCCTTGGCATAAATGGTGCCAAATTTTCTGGAATGATGATAAGTGGTTCTGGATCTTGTATCTCTAAAGCCTCATTATCATCTATTATCTCAACATCATTTTGAATTATCTTTTCATTTACTACTATTAAATTATTCTTTATGTTTTTCTTTTCCGGTTCTGATAATTCCTCACATTTTTTTAACATATATTCCCATGTTTCTTCAGCTTTTAGATAGTAATAATTAGCTTTTTTCTGATAATCTCTAACTTTTTCTGCATTTTCACCTTTTGGCTGTAACTTTAATAGAGATTTAGAATATAAATGGCAAGATCTACCCATATCATAATTATATTGAGCCTTGAAGTGTTTTTCTTCCTTATCATCATATTTCTTTAAAAAAGCTAATCTTTTGGCAAGAGCACTTAATCCTGCAGATAAATTCGCAGCCATTGAATAATTTTCTTTCTTTTCTTCACTTATAGTGGCTAAATTTTGGGCAAGAATTCGAGCTTCCTCCGATTTCATTTCAAGAGTCTCAACTGACAACAAGATTCCTTTATCTTCTTGTCGAGTACAAGCAGCACTAAAATAAGCAGCAGTTTTATACATTTTACTACACTCAACCATCGCTACAATGGCATTTTCCATTAAATCCTCTAATTCAAACTTTGCTGAAAGAGAAGAATATGCCTGCGCTGAAATTTCTAAAACTCTTGCGCACTCAAAAATTAAATCCCATATTTCAATATCCCTTTTCGCGATAGGATCATAGAATGATGGAGTTATCTCTAATTCTTTAAAGATCTTAATTTGACTTTGAGTCTTATAATTAGTATTAAGAATTTGAACATAATCTATAATGTTATTTAACTCAGAAAAGTCAAAGGAAACATTTCTAGCTAATAATTCTTCCAGCTTTTTGATTTTGAAGTGGAAAAATCGAATATTTTGCATAGTTTCAGTATTAAAAAATGTTTTTAATACTGGTGTTGGCTTTATATCTACTTTTAATGGCTCTAATTTTACAGTTTTTGTTTTTTCTGATTTTTTGATTACTTTCTTATCAATAACTGGTCTTTTAAGTGATTTAATGTCAATTTGAGGTTTTTCTAATTTCAATTTTAAATCTTGCTTTTGTTTAGGTGTCATTGGTAGTTCTAAATTTGTTTTCTCTCTTTTTTCATCGAACTTTATAAAACCTAAGGCTTGGACTTTTGGTGCAGCTTCTTCTTTCCTCATGCTTGTAATATACTTATTTGCAATCTCTATATACCTTTGTGCTTCTGCTGGACTCATACCCTTTATTTTGGATAATTCATCAATACTCGAAGAGGCTATTTTTTTTATTGAGCTAAATGGGGCTTTTGAATCACAAATTTTATCATGTGATTTTAAAACACTAAGATTATCCACTGATTTTGGAGCATCAGATGTCCCTGCTTTATTAATCATAGTAAATATTTTTTCTTTTGCTTTAATTCTTTCAATATGCTGCTGTGCAAAACGGATATAGTCTTTTGCTTTTGAAACTCCAATACCATCGATAGCTAATAAATTTTCTACACTAGAAGATGCTAATTTTTCAATTGAGTCTATTCCCATTTGTTTCATTCTTTCTACAGTCGATTTTCCAATACTATTAGCCACATACATTATAGATGTTATATTCGTCACCTAATATTGAATATCTATTGTTACAGATAATATAATATATTCAATTTTTTTTTTTAAACTTAATCAAATTGCTTCGACAGTATTGAAAAAATATTTTTGAAATAGGTTTTATAATTAATTTAAGATTTGAGGGAGATGTAGTACTATGCTAGAGATGATAAAATTTTCTTAAGTTTAATTTGGTTCTTACTTCTTTTTTTTTTCCGAATTGTTAAATTTTGCAATCTTATCTTCAATCATTTTTAGCCTGATATTATATTTTTCCATTAATTCAACATATTTGTCAATTTCAATATCGTTGTTGTCATAAAGTATATTTATTTGCCTAATTGTTCTTCCAATTGCTGATTTGAGATTTAAGAGATCTTGTTTTTCATTCGTGGGATGATAATTATTGAAAAATAAGTTTCTAAATTTCTTAATTCTTTTAATATTTACATCTTTAGGGGGAAATTTAGTTAAATAAGTTATGGGTTTTGGAAAAATCAACGAATGAATCTCTGGAATAATAATAATTGGTTCACAATCTTGAATATCCTTTACTTCATTATAATCGATATTTTTAACTTCTGTTTCTACGATATTTGTATTAACAACTGTTAAATTTGACTTCAATATTTTTATTTCTTCTTCTAAAAGATTATTTAGATTTTGTAACATTTTTTCCCATATGTCTTTTGCTTTAGTGAAGTAATAATAGGCCTTTATGTGTAATTTTCTTATAGTATCTAGCGACTCTTTAATAAATTTATCTTGATTTATAAGATTGAGCATAGCTATTATTCTCATTTGATAAGATTTACCCATATGATAATTCATTTTTGCTTCTATTTGCCATTTTTTTTTTTTCTCATGCTCCCTCAAATAATATAGCCTTTTTGATAAAGCATTTAAACCTGCATACAAATTAGATGCCAGTAATAAATTATTATTTTTTTCTTCTCTCAACGCAGCAATACTTTGTGCTAAAATTCTACATTCTTCTGAATTTAGTTCTAATATTTCAGGATCGAGGTTAAGTCCTTTTTCTTCTTGATAAACAGCAGAAGAACTAAAGTAAGTTGCAGTTTTATACATTTGACTAGCTCTTACCATAAGTAAAATAGCATTTTCAAAATTTTCATTATTTTGATATTTTTCTGAAAGAAAAGCATAAATTTTTGCTAAAATCCAAGAAACACGTGCACATTCATACATAATATCGTTAATAGGTATTTTTTTTTTACTCGCAGGATCATAATAATTAGAAGTAAGGCTTAATTCATTGATTATTAAACTATGATTTTTGTTCTTATAATTGATATTTAGAATATTGATATATTCCAAAAATAAATCTAAATCACCCAATGGGAAATTATTATAGTTTTTATAAACATTATGCTCAATTTGTTTAAGATGATTATGTAAAAATTGTATTCGTTGGATTTTTTCATTACTAAAGAGGTCGACTAAGCAATCTTCTTTATTTTTTTTTATTTCTGGTTTTGAAATACTTGCAGAAGGAATTTTCTTTTTAAAATCTTGTATTTTTTTTTCAAAATCATTTTTCTTTTGGAGTTTTTTATGGGGCTCATAGTTTTTTTTTTCAGAACGATATTTAATTGTTTCTGAAGGTTTTAACGAAGAAGAAAAACTATTTAACTTATCCAATCGAGAATTTTCTTTCTTTTCATTTTTACTTATGGTATTTAACATCAATTTCGCATTTTCAATAATCATTTTACCAGTGGATTCACCAATCCCTCTTACTTTCAATAAGTCATTAATATCAATAGATGCTAAATCTTCAACAGATTTAATCCCATTTGACCTCATCAGATCAGCGGTTTTTTTTCCAACATTTTTCACATCTTCCAATTTATGTTCCATTGTTATTATTTCTCCTTCCGATTTTGAATGAAAATATTAAAACGGCGTAGTATCGAAGTCTATTAACTCCAAAAGATCTTAATTTATGGTTTTTTATAAATATTGATTTTATTTTTTTGTTTACAATTGATATTGATAATCTTATATCTGAATCATTATTTTGAATAAAATTTGCGGAAAATAATAAAAATCAGCTTTTATTAAATTTCTTAATGAGTGGTAAATACAATAATTTTGAATACTATTTTGATAATCTACAAAATGAGGTAAATGAATTTATTCGCAATAAAAATTCATTTAAACAGAAATTAAGAGATTTTGTTTTTAGTTTTCAAATGATTGATTTCAGAATTCAGAAGGTGTTATTTATTGCTAGAGCTTTTTATCTTGATCAAAGAGATTATTACAAACAAAAAATTAAAATCTTAAGAAGAGAGAAATCAAGAAATGAACAAACATGGATTCGCCTTACTAATGAATTAAAAAAAATAAAAACACCAAAATTAAATAATGAAGCTTTAACAGAGATAGAATTCTTGAAAAATTCTATTAAGGATATTAAATTTAAAATTTCTAATCTAAATTACCAGTTAGAAAATCAGAACTTAGACATTAATGCTGAAAATAAAATCACAGAAGAACTAGTAATACTAGAAGATGAAGCAAAGATAAATGTTAACCAATTATTACAATTGGAGAAAAATCAAGAAAGAAAATTTCAAAGTAGCAAATTCTATAATACAAAGAAAAAAATAGATACTCTTGAATTAAAGCTAACAGAGAACTATAGTAATCTAAAAAAATGGTCAGCTAGACTTCTATTCTCACATAAAAAAATGTTTGCATTATATAAAGCAGCAAGAAAATTTGATATTATAAAATCAAAAATTGCAGTAATATTATCAGATAATAAAGAGGTTTCTGTTTATTATAATCAATTATATATGGATTTATTAAATGAGAATTATAATAATATGCTTGAAGATTTATCCCAATTAAAGAAAAGGAAAAAACCAAGAGTAGTTAAAGAGAAAGAAGTGCAAAATAAGAAAGAATTTATTAGAAAACGAAAATATTCAAAAAAAATAATAGAAAGGAAGCTAAATCAGGCACTAGAGAAACAAAAATTAGGAAAAAAATTAGATTTCTATGAATTGAAGTTAATTTTAGATCATTCAAAGAAATCAAAATAGTCATATTTGGCTATATAAAAGTCTATTTTTATGTTAAATATACAATACAAAAAATTTATAAGTAAATCCAACAAAATATACATTAGCAAATTAAATTATAATTAAGGTGGTTTGCTAAGAAATAAAGTGAAAAAGGGCAATGAGATTAGATGTGACTTCACAACGTCAATCTAATATTATTAATGGGTTAAAAGTTGTGTTAGTAGCATCTTTCTTTGTCGCCATTGCATTGGCTGTTGGGGGTCTATGTGATGAATCACTATCGGGTTCGGAGATACGTCTTCAAGAATCCAAATCGGGAAATGAACATTTCGTGCCAGTAGCGCCTAGATACTCTTTAGGTCCATTTGATACCGTGCCTGGAGAGATTAAATTGGTTGATTATTACTTCCCCTATATCGACGAAGTTACAGGGGAACTATTACCTCTTCCACTTTGCATTACAAACGAAATGGCTCAAACCTGGTGGTGGGAGCTTGAGATCACAGGTGGTTATACACCTGAAGATACATATGGCTGCTGGCCATGGATGGGCATTTCTATCTATCAGGATAAGAATAAAGATGGCGTTGCAGAAATGATCCAAGGATGGAACTTAGACTGGACTCCATTAAATCCTGAAGATCCATGCTGCGTACCAAAGCATTGGTTAGGAGTACCTGCCTATTGTGGTAATGTCGTATGTTTAGACAGTAATCAATATCCTGTATTATCAGGCGGATTGGAAAATTTTATTTCCGAACATTATCCATGTAAGGATGGTGAACAACTCACCGAAATTCCTGGAAAGGAAGTTTATATTGAATTCGGGCTCAAGTATAGTGGTTGTCCATTGGACGAACAAGAGTTCGCGTATATATTGGCACAAAAAAGATGTATTTTCCCCAACTTTCCCCAACTCCCGAGCTGAAACAATAAAGTTTCCTCGTCAGTTGCTCTTAATAAATAGGTTGTTCGGATTGAGAGATCCGTAAAAACTCTCACTTTTTTTTTATTTTAGAAAATATTAAATAAATTTATGAGATTTCTCTATATTTTTATGATTTTAGGTTTTAATCATAAACATTATATGCTAGATTTTCGATTGTATTTAGATTTCACAACAACAACAGTAATCAAAACAAAAAGAGTAAATACAACAAAGAATGATGGATCAGTTGAAATAGAATTACTTGTTTGAAATTCAACTGTAACCTCCACACAATTGGATATCGAACTATTTGATAAAAAATCGCCAGCAATTACAACATAGTAGTAGATTCCATTTACTAAAATAGTATCTAAAAAAGTTGATTCGGTTGTTTGAGCAATTAACGATGCTTCCTCTGAGTCTGTAATGATTGTATTATCCCTATAGATATAATAAACTCGAGCTCCTAAAATATTATTCCAATTTAAATCGATCATACCATCAATACTTATAGTTGGGAAGATAGGATCTAAAGAAGGTGCATCTAAGGGGATGGATACTACAACACTTTCACAATTTGAAATGGGACTGATAGCAGTCGAGTTTAAAGCAACAATCACATAATAATAAACACCATTCAGTTCAATTGTATCATTATACATACTTTGATTAACTACTACTAATGGAGTTAACCCAGAGGTTTGTGAAATATAATTTTCATTCCTATAAATTATATAATTATCCGCTTCACTTATATCACTCCAATTTAAATTAATAATCCCATCAACATCTGGATTTGGTGATATAGTTTCAAGATAGGGAGTATCCAATTGAGATGTATTACTCAAGAGAATTGAAATTGAATTATCATCTGAATTTGCGGTTATAATATCATTGCTTCCATCGTTATTTACATCTTCTACAAAAATAAAAAGAGGTTCTCTTCCAACAGAAATTGTGAATATATCATTCCAATCTCCTATTAAGTTATTCCACAGAAGTATTGATACATTATCATCATGATAATTAGCACTTACAATATCATTGTAGTTGTCATTATTCACGTCTTGTATAAAAATACTTCGCGGACTTGTCCCAATAGTTCTTATTAGAGGTTTATTCCAATTTTTAATAGTATCATTCCAACAATAAATGAATGCAGTACCATCAAGAGATGAAACTACCATATCATTTAAACCATTATTATTCGTATCCTCAACAAAAACACAAAAAGGGAAGTTTCCTGCATATTTTGTCATTCTATCATCCCAACTTTTAGAAGTAGAGTTCCAAAGAAAAATAGACATATTGTTGTCAATCCCATAATTAGCTGTTATTATGTCATTAAAACCATCATTATTTACGTCCCCCAAAAATGCATTATACGGAACATATCCAGTATGTTTTCTTATTTGCGGGGTCCAATCTTTAATAGTTGTATTCCATAATAATATCGAAATATCATAATCTCCCATGTTAGCAGTTATTATATCATTCTGACCATCATTATTCGCATCTCCAATTATAACACATTCAGGATCATCCCCTACGGTTTTCATGAATTTATCCCAATTTTTAGAGCTAGTATTCCAGAGAAATAATGTAACAATATTATCAAGCGAAGAGATCGCCATATCATTTAATCCATCATTATTAGCATCCCCTATTGAAACACTTTCAGGACTATATCCTACATCTTTTGTAATCTCTGGATTCCAATCAAAATAGGTTGAATTCCATAAAAAAATCGATATCGTATTGTCTGCTTGATTAGTTGTAATGATATCATTAAAACCATCGTTATTTATATCACCAACGGATACGCATACTGGATGATTTCCAACAGTAAGCGTTATTTCACTAGACCATTGAGAAGTTTTAATAGATGAAATAGACTTCAAAAACCTATAATTAATATCATACTCACTGATAAAATTACTTCTGAGAAATGAAGGGTAAATAAAGGATAGAAAGAATAGTAATAATATTGTTTTTACAATTTTCTTCATGTTAATACTAATTCCGATAATCTAAATAAAACCAAAGATTAAAAATAATCCTAGCAAAAAGAAGGATGATGCGAGAAGTTTTTTCAATTTGCTCTTTTCTTTTTCGCCTAAGTTTTTATAGTAACTACTGTTCATTAATTTCAATGTGACAGGGACCATAGCACCAATACCTATTAATGGCAGTGCTAAACCTAGTGGATTTGAAATAAATTTAGGCAAGCTGACTGGTTTATCTATAACTATATTTAAATCAATAAAATTTTCATTTCCAACAGAATCATTTGCATAAAATCTAACAGTCACTATAGCTCCCTGAGTCATATTATTCCAAATCTGTTCCCATAAATATTCATCAATTCTGCCAATCGTACCTGTAAAAGTGATTATTAACATTTCATCCCAACTTAATATATACCAGCTTGAATCTACACCATGCTCATCGTAAATTGAGAGCTCAAAAAAGGGAGCGCTACTTCCCACTCTTGAATTTTCAAGAGGTTGTATTATTGTAATATTTGGACCAATAGTATCTTTAATTAGAATGACTTTCATAAAAGTATTAACATTTCCAAGAGTATCATTAGCAAAAAGCTTAATTTCAAATTCTCCTTGATCTAAAGAATTCCATAATGAGAGATCCATAAAAAAAGAATGATTTACTGTTATACCTGCAGGGTTACTGTTAATTTGATACCAGATTTTATCTAAATTAGGTTCTATGATTGTTAAATTAATAAATGGTGTAGATGCAAAAACTGTGCTATTAAGAGGAGAATTCATGATAATAATAGGAAAATCAGGATCTTTTCTTATCGAAACTTCATCAAATCCAATATTTCCTAAAGAATCATTAACATAAAATCTGAGAGTAACAGTCCCGAATCCAAAAGCATCCCATACCGTTTGATCTATGATTCCTCCCAAGCCAGTAAAAGTGATGTTTGTTATTCCATTATTTAAAGTATACCAGGTTGACTGAAGGTCTGAACCCGATTTGTAGATTACAAAACTTGGAGAGTTGAGTCCAAATAAGTTGTTTGTTCCAGGAGAATTGATAGTTATGATAGGAGCAAATAAATTTTTCCGTACTGTTACTTCGCTAGATACTTCATTTCCAGCGGAATCATTTATATAAAATCTAATAGTAACTGTGCCATTTCCTATTAATTCCCAAGCTGTTTGGTCAATTGTTCCATTAAATCCTATAAATGGAATTTCACCAGATTCTCCAACAAGAACATACCAGGTAGTGTTTATGTAATCTTCTATTACATTTATTTCAAAATTAGGGGCAATTTCCCCATAAACATCATTAGTTTGGGGTTGATTTATACTTATTACTGGTTGAACTGTATCTTTATATAATGTCAATCTAGTTGAATTATTTATATTCCCTAGTGTGTCCTCTGCTATAATATACACAACAAACCTTCCTTCAGGAAGAGGTTGCGCCCCTCCATACCAAATAAAAGGATTAAGAGGTTCAGCAGTATTGTTTGCTAATCCTACTGCCGAATATCCAACTACTTGATACTTAATCGAAAGGAGATTTGGATCGTAGGCCGTAATATTAAAAATTGTAGGAGTATTCCAATAAGTATTATTAAGTGGGGAATTTAATGTTATGTAGGGAGCAAAAGTATCTTTAAAGAGGGTCAAAGATACACTACTATTAAGATTCCCAGCTGTATCATTCGCAAATAAGTTAATTTGAAATTCACCTTGATCTAGACTATTCCAGATAGAGAGATCAAGTGGTTCTACCCCTGAGAGTATCACTTTAGTACCTAAATAAGTATACCATAAAGTATCAGGATATAAATCAGAAATAGTGACATTCATAAGAGGGGGTAAGGAATAATATGTATTATTATCTGGAGAATTTATTATTATGTTTGGAGTGGTGATATCCTTAATCAGTGTTAGATAGATCACACTACTGTTATAACCAAATGTATCATTTGCATAAAATTCAATTGTGAAAGGACCCTCATCTAATATACTCCAAATTGAGTCGTCAAATAACTGTTCAGTATTATTATATATAAATATTATATCTGAACCCACTTTATAATAGATTTTATGAAGATTTGGGTCAAAATATGATATTTTTAAATTCGGAGCAGAGTTAAAGGTTGTAGAATTGCTTGGAGTAACCGTTTCAAAAACAGGAGGTGAAGTGTCCTTGTATAATGTAAGAATAATTGAATTATTGACATGCCCAAAAGTATCATAAGCAACGATATATACGAGAAACTCCCCATCAGCAAGATCACCCCAAATAATTGGATCGAGTAGTACTTTGGTATTATTCTCTAACCAAATTGGAGAGTATCCACTCACCGTATAAGTACAATCTGGTATTGCTGAATTGGGATCATAGACTGTGATATTGAATGAGGGACGTGAATCATAATAAGTAAAATCAATAGGTTGGTTAATTACCAGTTTAGGTGCGAGTGTGTCCTTCTTAAATATAACGATTATTGGATCATTAATATATCCCAATGTATCGTTAGCGAAAACTTCAATAGTGAAACTCCCTTGAGGAAGAATATTCCATATTGCACTTTCTAGTGCAGTATCAGTATTATTTGAGATAAAGACATTAGTCATGCCCACACGATACCAAATTGTGTCTATATTAGGTTCAAACACTGAAACTCGGAAAGTGGGTTCTTCATACCAATAACTATTATTAGTGGAAGGATCAATAAAAATAAAAGTAACTATTGGAGGATCTGGGTCTTTCCTTACGATAACAGTGTCAAATCCTATTTTTCCAAGAGAATCATTAATATAAAATGTGATAGTCACATCACTAAACTCATAAATATCCCATGCAGTTTGATTGATTACAACATCTAATCCCATAAAAGTATAGTTAGTATTCCCAAAATCAATGCTATACCAAGTTGTATTTAACTCAAGCCCCGATTTATAAATCGTTATATTTGGAGCTCCAATTCCAAATAATTCATTATAATTCGGATTAATAATCGTGATTACTGGTGCAAAAATATTTTTCCTGATTATTACATCACTAAATCCAATATGATTTAAAGTATCATTGGCATAAAATCTAATTGTTACTGTACCATTCCAGAATCCATCCCAAGCACCCTGATTAATTTGATCGTTCAATCCTGTAAAAGAATAGTTTATTGAATTCCATGTCTGATTATATAGCATGTACCACGTTTGATTTAGATTAAGTTCGTTTATAAAAAGTTCAAAACTAGGGGCAATAACACCAAATAAATCATCATAATCAGGGTTAATGATCGTGATTACCGGATCTAATATATCTTTATGTAAGTTTAATTTGAATAAATTATTTAAATTACCTGCCGAATCATTAGCATAAAAATAAATTGTAAAATCTCCTTCATCAGGTATACTGTCCCAAATACTAGAAAGCAATTGCTGGCTAGTGTTATTTGTTAAAGGCACTTCCTGAGCTTCTACTCGGTACCAAAGAGAATCAAAATAGGGATCTAAGACTGTCACGTTTATAAATGGTGCTAAGTCGTGATAAGAATTATTTGAGGGTGAATTTATAATTAATGTTGGACAAACAACATCTTTATATAATAATAGAGTAAAAGTAGTGTTTAAATGATTAAAAGTATCATTTGCATATATATGAACTTCGAATTCTCCTTGATCTGGTAAAATGCTCCAAATTGAACTATTTAGTTGCTCCAACACATTATTTGATAAGGTAATATTGATATTATAAACACTATACCAGATAGTGTCCAGATTTGGATCTACTGCACTAATATTTAGATAAGGAGCAGAATTCCAACTTGTTTTATTTGCGGGGGAATTTATCTCTATTGTAGGTGCCATAGTATCCTTATAAAGTGTTATTATAAGATCAGTTCTATGATTAAGAAGGTCAAAGCTTGTAAAAACTATTTGAAATTCTCCTTCTGGTAAGTCATTCCAAATATCTTGGTTTAAAGTAATTTCTGTATTATTAGTCAATTCATTATTTATCGGTGAATATCCAATAACTGTGTAAGTACAAAGAGGAACACTAGGATTTAATTCATAAACGGTAATATTAATTGGAGGTGCTGATTTGTAATATGATTTATTAATAGGGTCATTGAATACAATAAGTGGATCTGTGGTATCTAGCCCTATAGTGTCAGTGAATTGAGATATTAAGTATGCATTATCTCTAATTTCATAATAAACAGTTTTCGTACCATCACCACTCAATAATGTCCAAGATCTCGAATCACCCACTGCCTCCCAAGCGGTCCAAGAGCCCCCTTCATTTCTATATCGCACTTCTAACACTCCAGAGGTAGCATCCCCATATGTTAATGACAGCATTACACTTGTAGTATTCGTCCATGTATCATCATCGTTAATAATTATAGAACCAGTAGGAGCGGTTGTATCTAAAATAATCGAATCATTGAATTGAGATATTAAGTATGCATTATCTCTAATTTCATAATAAACCGTTTTCGTACCATCACCACTTAATAATGTCCAAGCTCTCGAATCCCCAGCTGTTTCCCATGCTGTCCAAGAGCCCCCTTCATTTCTATATCGCACTTCTAACACTCCAGAGGTTGTATCTCCATATGTTAATGACAGCATTACACTTGTAGTATTCGTCCATATATCATCATCATTGATAATAATAGAACCTGTAGGGGCAGTTGTATCTAAAACAATACTATCGTTGAATTGAGAAATTAAGTATGCATTATCTCTAATTTCATAATAAACGGTTTTCATACCATCACCACTCAATAATGTCCAGACTTTTGTGTCACCTACAGCTTCCCAGGGGGTCCAAGAATCCCCTTCATTTCTATACCTCACTTCAAGTACTCCTGAAGTAGCATCCCCATATGTTAAAGAAAGTGAAACAGAAGTGGTGTTTGTCCATGTATCATCATCATTGATAATAATTGAACCTGTAGGAGCGGTTGTATCCAAAATAATCGAATCATTGAATTGAGATATTAAGTATGCATTATCTCTAATTTCATAATAAACAGTTTTCGTACCATCACCGCTTAATAATGTCCAAGCTCTCGAATCCCCAGCTGTTTCCCATGCGGTCCAAGCATCCCCTTCATTTCTATACCTTACTTCTAACACTCCAGAAGTAGCATCCCCATATGTTAATGATAGCATTACACTTGTAGTATTCGTCCATGTATCATCATCATTGATAATAATAGAACCAGTAGGAGCAGTTGTATCTAAAATAATACTATCGTTGAATTGAGAAATTAAGTATGCATTATCTTTAATTTCATAATAGACAGTTTTCGTACTATCACCACTTAATAGTGTCCAAGCTCTCGAATCACCCACTGCCTCCCAAGCGGTCCAAGAGCCCCCTTCATTTCTATATCGCACTTCTAACACTCCAGAGGTTGTATCTCCATATGTTAAAGAAAGTGAAACAGAAGTGGAGTTTGTCCACGTATCATCATCATTGATAATAATAGAACCAGTAGGAGCGGTTGTATCTAAAATGATACTATCGTTGAATTGAGATATTAAGTATGCATTATCTTTAATTTCATAATAGACAGTTTTCGTACCATCACCACTTAATAGTGTCCAAGCTCTCGAATCACCCACTGCCTCCCAAGCGGTCCAAGAGCCCCCT